>NZ_CAXVWL010000059.1:0-18868 GCF_964263785.1 Sphingomonas sp. | reverse complement strand
CATGCTCATCGAGCCGAAAACCGTAGAACAGCGCGCCCTGTGCCACCTGCCGACCCATCATGTCCGTGATCCCCCTACCGCCTTGCAGGAGTGAATCACGCCCTCGACACCGTCGCAAGCAGCCGTTTTTCAACAGCCTCTACCGTTTGCGAGAGACCATCGTGTTGAGACCCCTTCAGTCGCGGCACGGGCAGTCGTTCACCCGAATACTTCGCTGTGTGAGCCTAACCGGGCAAGTCGGAGTGTGAGATCGCGGGGCTTGGCATAGATCAGCACGAGGTCGGGCTTCACGTGGCAATCGCGATAGCCGGCCCAGTCGCCGCTGAGGCCGTGATCCTGGCACCTTGGGTCGAGCGGCGCGTCGGACGCCAGGGCGATCAGGGTGACCATGAGATCCGCATCGAGGGTTGCCCGATGCCGCCCCTTCATCTCCCGCTTGTAGTCGCGCTTGAACTTGGACGACCGCTCAATCGTCCGCACGCAGGTCCGCCATCAACGCGTCGATGCCGTCGAAGCTGGTGCCTTTGCCCGCTTCCAGTTCGCCGATCGCCTCACGCGTTGCGGGGTTGGGGGTGCGGACGTCGAAGGGCAGCGCTTTCTCCCGGGCGACCCGCATGAGCATCAGGCGCACCGCGTCCGAAACCGTAAGGCCCATCCCCTTGAGTACGGCGGCGGCTTCGTCTTTCACCGCTCCGTCGATACGGGTCTGCACCAATGCGTTCGTTGCCATGCCGTCCTCCTGCTGCATGACGATGTAATGCGAAGCTGCGGTTGGCGCAATGTCGCGGACAGTTCACCGGCAACCAGGATAGAAGTGCCAGAGGGTCTGTAAGCCGGGTTCTGTCCATCCCGGATCAAGTCCGGGACTGGGCGACCATTCCTCTAGGACGGCGCTTGCGCGCCGCCTCAAGCGACCAACCCGGATAGCGAGCCGGAACGAGGCCCATATGCTATCCCTATTCGGTCTTGCTCCCGGTGGGGTTTGCCGTGCCGCCCCTGTTGCCAGGAGCGCGGTGCGCTCTTGCCGCACCGTTTCGCCCTTACCCGGCCGAGGCGCGGGCGGTCTGTTTTCTGTGGCACTGTCCCTGACCCGACTTGCGCCGAGCCGCCGGGTGTTACCCGGCACCGTCGTTCCGTGGAGCCCGGACTTTCCTCGCCCCCGCCGTCACGACGAGGCCGCGGTCGCCCGACCCTCTGGTGGCGTGGCCCTAGCGTTTGGGGGGCCGACACGGAAGTGAATTCCGTGTCGTCGGACGGCGCGGGCGCCGCCGGCCGGCCTGGCGCGAGTCCTGGCGGGGCGCGTCAGGCCGCGCTGCGGCTCACTCGTCGCCCTGCGGCTTGGGAAGTAGCAATGCGAGAAGGATCATCCGACACTCCGCGTCGATCTCGCCGTCGATCAGCTCGGGGCGGAAGCGGCGTTGGAAGGCCATAATCGCGGCCATGCGGTCGGCGACGTCGTAGCCGAAGCGTTCGAGCGCCAGGCAGAAGCCCGCCTCGCTCCACATCGGGTCCATCAAATTCTTCGTCGGCCGCGGCAGCGCCAGGCGGACGCGGGCGAGCGCGTGCCAGTCGAACAGCTCGCCGGGATCGCGCTTGCGGGTGGGTGCGATGTCGGAATGGCCGACCACGTTGCCGCGGGTCACCTGGTGCCGGTCCTTGATCTCGGCGACCAGCGGGATCAGCGCGGACATCTGTGCGGCCGGGAACGGGCGATAGCCGAATTCGTGGCCGGGATTGACGATCTCGATGCCGATGCTCGCCGCGTTGCAATCGTCGATCTCGCGCCAATGCGAGCGACCGGCGTGCCAGGCGCGCTTGCTCTCGGCGACCAGCCGCAGGATGCGGCCATCCTCGTCGACGAGATAGTGGCACGATACCTTGGCGGCGGGATCGCGCAGCCGGTCTATCGCACTCTGCGCGTCGCGCATGCCGGTGTAATGGAGCACGATCATCGAGACCGCGGCATTCCGGTCGTCGAAGTTCGGCGAAGGCGCGTCGATGATCGTTGCCATGGCAGCGAGACTTGGCGCGCGCCCTCGCCAAAGTAAACCGTCAGGCGGCCATTCCCGCCTGCTCCCCGACCGCCCGGCAGGAACGGTCGCGCGCGTGGCCGTAGAAGCCGCGGGTGCCCGGGCTCGGCTCGAACCGGTCGGTCTGGCCGATCACGGTCTCCCCTGCCCCGAGCACCAGCAGCCCGCCGGGGCGCATCGCCTCGGCGAGCCGGGTGAAGACCTCCGCTTTCGCCGGTGCGGCCAGATAGAGCAGCACGTTGCGGCACAGCACGATGTCGAACCGCCCGGGCGCCGGATCGGCGGTGAGATTGTGGCGGCGGTAGGCCACCATGCGGGTCAGATCGGGATGCGCGAACCAATCGCCGCCGCGTTCGTCGAACCAGCGGATCATGCGGCGGACGGGCAGCCCGCGCTGGATCTCGAACTGGGTGAAGCGGCCTTCGCGCGCGCGCGCGATCGCGCCCTCCGAAACGTCGGTCGCGACGATGTCGGGCGGCGCCAGCCCCTCACGCTCCTGGCGTTCGGCAAAGGCGATCGCCAGCGACAAGGGTTCCTGCCCCGTCGCGCAGCCCGCGCTCCAGACGCGCGCGCGGCGTCCGGTGGACTCGACCGCGGCGACCGCCTCGACCACCTGGTCGATGACGTTGCCGTCGCGAAAGAACGAGGTTTCCTGGTTGAGCAGCGCGTCGACGACCTGGTCCGCGGCGGTGCGGTCGTGCCCGTCGAGGACCAGTGCGACCAGTCGGTCGATCGAGTCGAGCCCGCGATCGCGCACCAGCGGTTTCAGCGCGGTATCGATCCGCCAGGCGCGATAGCTGGCGAGTTGCTGCCCGGTGCGGGCTTCCAACAGGCTGGTCAGCACCGCAAGCGATGCCGCCGAACAGGAAGGCGTGGGCGAAAGATGAGGGGTCATGGCTTGCGGCATCCAGCGATGAGAGCACCGATCGTCTCGGGATCCAGAAAGGCAGCGGCGATGTCCGACACCGCGCCGGGCATGCCCCAGACGACCGAGGTCGCGCGGTCCTGCGCCAGCACGCAGCCGCCGGCGTCGCGGACCGCGCGCGCGCCATCGGCACCGTCGCGGCCCATGCCGCTGAGCATGACCGCCAGTGCACGCGCGCCGAACACCTCGGCGACCGAGGCCAGCATCGGATCGACCGAAGGGGTGCAACCGCTGACGGAGCTAGCCCGCAGCAGTCGGATCGACGCCGAGCGGTCCGGCAGCCGGACGCAGCGGATGTGCGCGTCGCCGGGTGCGATGATCACGCGGCCGGGGCGCACCCGCATGCAATCGGTCGCGACCTCGCACGGGCGCCCGGCGAGCACCGCGACCTGTGCGGCGAAATAGGGCATGAACGAATGCGGCAGATGCTGGGTGATCAGGATCGGCAGCTGCATGTCGGCGGGCAGCGCGCGCAGCAGCGACGACAGGGCGTGGATGCCGCCGGTAGAGGCGCCGATCGCGACGATGTCGTAGGCGCAGGGATCGAACCCGGGCAGCGCCCCGGCACGCGCCGGAGCGACTCGCGTGAGTGCCGGCGGCGGCGATGATGGGGATAGGGATGGTGATGGCGACGGCGATGCCACATCGCGCGACAATTGCGCCAGCGTGGCAAGGAGGCGTTCGGCAAAGCCGCCGGCGAGGCCGCCGTGCGCGGGCTTGCTGACCTTGTCGACCGCGCCGAGCGCCAGCGCCTGCACGGTGCCGCCCGCGCCGCCTTCGTCGGTCGAGGATACCACGATCACCTTGGCCCCCGGGGCGGCGGCGATGATGTCGGGGAGCGCGGTGAGCCCGTCGACGCCGGGCATCTCGATATCCAGGAGTACGAAATCGACCGCCTCGACTTGCAGGAAAGCGAGCGCGGCGTGGGTGGTGGGCACCGCGCCGGCGACGGCGTAATCGGCGCTGCCGTCGATCGCGCGCGCGATCACCGCGCGCGCGACCGCCGAATCGTCGACGATCAGCACGCGTCCGGTTGGCTGCGCCGCACGGTCTGCCTGAGGGGATGCACCGGGCACCGCGACAGTCCGGTTCAGGCGATGCCGACGATCGACAGCTTGCTTTCCAGCGTGTCGCGATCGAACGGTTTCATCACATATTCGTCCGCCCCCGCCTCGATCGCGGCGCGGATATAGGCCATGCCGTTCTCGGTCGTGCAGAACACCACCTTGGGCTTGGTCGGCAGCGGCGTGACGCGCAGTGCGCGCAGGAAGTCCATCCCGCTCATCACCGGCATGTTCCAGTCGAGCAGGATGACGTCGGGGGGCGATGCGACGCAGGCGTCGAGCGCCTCGCGGCCGTCGCACGCCTCGCTGACGGTGAAGTCCAGCGTTTCTAGTATGTGGCGGGCGACCTTGCGGATCACCTTGGAGTCGTCGACGACCAGGCACGTCTTCATCGGAACCCTTCCGTAAGCAAACTGGGCAGTTGGTGTGGGAACGTCATGCCGCAGAGGTATGCCGTTTACGTTAAACGATGATGGTTTACGCCGCGGTAGCCAGTTCGGGCACCAGTGCTGCGACGTCGAGGATCAGCAGCGGTTCGCCATCGCGCTCGACCAGCCCGGTGCCGACCACGGCCCAGCCGCGATCGAGCGCGATGCCCGGCGACAGTGGCAGCCGGTCGAACGGCGCGACATCCTCCAGCGCCTCGACGATCAGCGCATAATCGTGGCCGTCGACCTTGGTGATGACCGCACGGCACCCCGCCCCCGCGGTCGGAGCGAGCCCGAGCGCCAGGCCGGTGTCGACGACGGTGACGACCCGGCTGCGCAGGGCCGCGAGGCCGCGGATGGCGGCGGGTGCGCCGGGGACCGCGACGACGTCGCCGATGTCGACCACCGAGCGGACCTGGCTCGTTTCGATCGCGACGCCGCGGCCTGCGACGCGCGCGACGAGGAAGAGTTCGGTCATGCGGCGGCTCCGATGCGGTCGGCGATGGCGGCGATCAGCGCGGCACGGTCGTAGCGATAGACGCTGGCTGCACCGCCCGCCGCCAACCGGTCCCGGCGCAGGCGGATGACGGGCGCAGGGCCGAATGCGGAAGGGGCGGCGAGTGCGTCGTCCTCCATCGCCAGCGCGACGGCGGCGGTCTCGCCGGCCGCGAGCGACGCGACACAGCGATAGCCCGATGCCTCCAGCGCGGGCTTGAGGAACACGTCCATCCAGCCGCCGTCGTCGCCGTGGAGCAGGCACAAAGGCGGATCGGCAAGCGTCACGTCCTCGCCGGCGAACAGCGCGTGCGCGTCGATCACCTCGACCGGCGCGCCGTCGATCATCGCAACGCCGGCGACGAAGCCGCCGCCGCGTGCGGGCGCGATCTCGGCCGGCAGCGCGACGATCTCGATCGCCTCGGCAATGGCATAGCCGATGTCGACCGCGCCGTCGGTGAGCCGCAGCACCGCGACGTTCGCGCGGGCGCCGAAGGGGCCGCAGGCGTGCAAGGGGACGATCGCGGCGCCGGTGACCAGCCGCCGGCGCCCGGCGCTGTCGCGAATGGCCTCGATCGCGACGGTCTCGACCCGGTCGACGACCGCGAGCGGGATCGCGCGGCGAATGCCGTCGAGATCGTCGAACAGCAGCGCGCGGATTGCCGGCGCCACCTCCACCGCGACCGTCTCGACCGCTGCGGCGGGCACGAAGCGCAGGCCCGCGGCGGCAGCGATCCCGGTGGCATCGAGCAGCAGCATCGGCAGCCCGCTGTCGGGCAGCGTCTGCCCGGCGTACAGCCCACCCGCCATCACCGCGGGCGCGGCAGGACGGACGACGAGCTCCTCGGTATCGAGGACCGCATCGATCGCCAAGGCGAACCGCCCGTCGCGCACCGCCACGATCGCCAGCAGCCGCGGGTGGCCTTCGCCGAGCCCGAGCAAGCCGCCGAGCGACACCAGCGGCATCCGCTGCCCGCGCACATTCGCCACCGCTGAATCGCCGACCCGGTCGATCCGCACGGTGTCGCCGCGGATCGTCACGACTTCCTCGATCGCCTGACGCGCAACCGCGAAGCGCTGATCGCCGACGCCGAGCACGATAGTCGACAGGATCGACAGCGTCAGCGGCATCTGGATCGAGATCGCCAGCCCCTGACCCGGACGATTGGTGAGCGCTATGCGGCCGCCGATCTGTTCGATATTGGCGCGCACCACGTCCATGCCGACCCCGCGTCCCGAGACCGCGGTGACGGTGTCGCGGCTCGACAGGCCGGGCGAGAAGATGAGGTCGAGCCGCGCCTGCGGGGTCATCTGCGCGGCGTCGCGCTCGTCGATCAGCCCGGAGCGGATCGCCTTGGCGACCAGCCGCGCGGTGTCGATGCCCTGGCCGTCGTCGGCGATCTCGACCAGCACCTGATTGCCCGACTGGCGCGCGCAGATGTCGAGCCGCCCGGTCTCGCGCTTGCCCGCCTTGCTGCGGTCGGACGGCGCCTCGATGCCGTGGTCGATCGCGTTGCGGACGATATGGAGCAGCGGATCGCGGATCATCTCGATCATCTCGCGGTCGAGCTCGACATCGGCGCCGTCGATGTGCAGCGCCACCGCCTTGCCGAGGCCGGCGGCGGTGTCGCGCACGATCCGCGGCAATGCCGAGAACAGCGCGTCGATCTTCTGCATGCGCGTGCGGGTGACGGTGTCGCGCATCTCGGCGACGGTCAGCGACAGCCGTTCCAGCGCCGCCTCGACCCGCGGCTCGACCACCGCCTCGTCGCGCAGCCGCCGGGCGAGCTCGTTGCGCGCCAGCACCATCTCCGACATGCCGTTCATCATGCGATCGAGCAGGTCGACGCCCAGGCGGACAGTGCGGCTGGCGCTGCGATGCGCGACCGGCTGCGCGGCCTGGGCCGCGGGCCGCGCATCCTCCTCGAGCGCGACGACGAGCAAATCCTCCTGCGCATCGTCGAGCGCGACGCCGGCGTCGATCGCCTCGACCAGCTCGCCGATACGGTCGACGATCGCCAGGACCGCGCTGACCAGAGCGGTGTCGGGCGCGCGCTTGCCGTCGCGCACCGCGGCAAGCACGTCCTCGGCGGCGTGGCTGAGGCGAGCGAGCCGGGGCAGCTCGAGGAAGCCGCAGCTGCCCTTTACGGTGTGGACGAAGCGGAAGATCGCGTCGAGCCGCGCGCGATCGTTCGGCTCGGCCTCCCACGCGACGATCTCGCCCGAGAGCGCTTCTAGCGTCTCGCGGGTTTCGGCGATGAATTCCTGAATCAGATCGTCCATCGCGGCCCCGGTACAAAACGCACCGGACCGCCATGACTATCTCGGGTTAAGGTGGAGTTTACCCGCCGCATTCTTCAGCCCCATCGGCTCAAGAGGCGTTCAGCGTCGCGCCCAGGATCAGCACGCCGTCCGCGGGTTGCGACACCTGGACCGAGCCGCCGCGCTCCGCGACGATCGCGTGGATCATGTAGCCAGCGGCGGTGCGCGCGGTGACCGCGCTGTCGCCTTCGCCGTCGGTCAGGGTGCGCGCGATCTCGGCGTCGAGCAGGATACGCGGCCCCTCGCCCTGGACAACGATCTCGACCTGGCCGCCATTCTCCTCCGCGCCGATCGACAGCGTGCCGCCGCGGACCAGCGCGTCGCCGCCGATCAACGACAGGTTGAGCAGCACCTTGACCGCGGCCTTGGGCAGCGTCGGTGCTTCCACCAGCCAGGCCAGCGTCTTGTTCCGTCCCTCGGCGAGCAGCGCCTCGATCGCTTGGCGTGCCTCGTGCACGTCGACCTGATCGCCGAATCCGCCCGCGGCACCGAAGGCGAGCCGGAAGAACTTCAGCTTGTTCGCCGACGTCCGCGCGCTGTCGGCGAGCAGCTCCATGCACCGCTCTCGCATCGCCGGATCGGTCTCGTCGGCGAGCAGCTCCAGCCCGTTGTTCAGCGCCCCCACCGGGGACAGCAGGTCGTGGCACAGCCGCGAGCACATCAGGCTTGCCAGGTCCACCGGCGTCACGGTCATACGCACATCCTCTTCATCGCGGCCCTTCTGGAGCGGCGGCGTCGAGTGCGCAAGAGAGTGGGGGGCAAGGCACCGGATCGAAGCGCCCCTCGACCGCGCCGTCCGCTACCGCGCGCCAGAGGCGGGCTTCGCGTGCGCCGACGATCAGCCACAGCGCGCCGTCGGGGGCTGCGTCGGCGGCGTCGCGGGGCGACGGGACCGGCGACCCGCCGGGATGCGAATGATAATGGCCGAGGACCTGGGGGCCGCCGGAGCGGGCCAGCCGATGCGCGGCGAGCAGGGTGGCGGGATCGATCTCGAAGCGGCGCGCGGGGTCGGCGGCGACGTTGGCGCAGGGCTGTGCGGTCGCGACGTGCGCTCCTGCCCCCAGCAGCAGGCCGCACGCTTCGAGCCCGCCCGCCGCCGCGACGTCGGCGCGGATCGTTGCGAGTGCGGCGGTTGCAATGGTGACGTACACGCCTACATCACTAAACCATGGACCGGGGGGTTTCCATCATCGAAGCAGTGATCGCGCGCGATGCCGACGGCTGGCGTCTCGACCGCGCGCTGGCCGACGCGGTGCCGACCTTGTCGCGCGAGCGGCTCAAGGTACTGATCAATTCGGGCGCGGTGTCGCGCGGCGGCGAGGCCCACCGCGATCCGGCGCGCCGGGCTGCGGCGGGGGACATTTTCGCGGTGGCGGTCCCCGACCCGACGCCAGCGCACAATTTGGCGCAGGACATCCCGTTGGTCGTCGCCTACGAGGACGAGCATCTGATCGTGGTCGACAAGCCCGCGGGGCTGGTCGTGCATCCGGCCGCGGGCAATCTCGACGGAACGCTGGTCAACGCGCTGCTCCACCATTGCGGCGGATCGCTGTCCGGCATCGGCGGAGTCGCGCGTCCGGGCATCGTCCACCGGATCGACAAGGACACGTCGGGGCTGATGATCGCGGCCAAGACCGACCGCGCGCACGTCGGCTTGGCGAAGCAATTCGCCGACCACAGCATAGAACGCCGCTACAAGGCGATCGTCGGCGGGCGGCCACGCCCCGCGGACGGAACGGTCGACGCGCCGCTCGCGCGTTCGTCGACCAACCGCAAGAAGGTGGCGGTGGTCGCCGGCGGCAAGCGCGCGGTGACTCATTACCGCACTGCAACGATTTTGGCGGATGCGGCGCTGGTCGAGTGCCGGCTGGAGACCGGGCGGACGCATCAGGTACGCGTCCACATGGCGTCGATCGGGCATGCGCTGCTCGGCGATCCGGTGTATGGGCATGCCAAGGGCAAGACCCGCGCGCTGCTCGAAACACTGGGTTTTCGGCGGCAGGCCTTGCATGCGGCGCGGCTCGGGTTCATTCATCCGATCAAATCGGTCGCATTGGCGTTCGAAAGCGACATGCCTGCGGATATGCAGGAACTGTTCAGCAGTCTTAACGTATAGATCACTGGAATTCGCGCCGCAGTGCGGTGTGGAACCCCGAGGGAAGGACCACCATGGCAAAGTCGAACGTACCAGCGGTCCCGGCCCTCGGCGGAGAGGCGAGCCTCAACCGTTATCTGTCCGAGATCCGCAAGTTTCCGCTGCTTCAGCCCGAGCAGGAATATATGCTCGCCAAGCGCTTTCAGGAGCATGGCGATACCGAGGCTGCGGCGCAGCTGGTGACGTCGCACCTGCGGCTCGTCGCCAAGATCGCGATGGGGTATCGCGGCTATGGCCTGCCGACGTCGGAGCTGATCTCGGAGGGCAACATCGGGCTGATGCAGGGCGTCAAGAAGTTCGAGCCCGATCGCGGCTTCCGCCTCGCCACCTATGCGATGTGGTGGATCCGTGCCTCGATCCAGGAGTACATCCTGCGCTCGTGGAGCCTGGTGAAGATGGGCACCACCGCGGCGCAGAAGAAGCTGTTCTTCAACCTGCGCCGGATGAAGTCCAAGCTCGACGCGTTCGAGGACGGCGACCTGCGCCCCGAGCACGTCACCAAGATTGCCACCGACCTGGGCGTCGCCGAATCGGACGTCGTCAGCATGAACCGCCGCATGGCGATGGGCGGCGACACCTCGCTCAACGTGCCGATGCGCGAAGATGGCGAAGGACAGTGGCAGGATTGGCTGCAGGACGACACGCCGTTGCAGGACTCGGTTGTCGCCGAGGCGCAGGAGGCCGACGTCCGCCACACGATGCTGGTCGACGCGATGGACGACCTCAACGACCGCGAGAAGCATATCCTGACCGAGCGGCGGCTGACCGACGATCCGAAGACGCTCGAAGAGCTCAGCCAGGTGTATGGCGTCAGCCGCGAGCGGGTCCGCCAGATCGAGGTGCGTGCGTTCGAGAAGCTGCAAAAGGCGATGATGCGGATCGCCGGCGAGAAGCGCCTGCTCGTCGCCGCCTGATCCTTCGTGCCCGAGATCGTCGTGGTCGGTGCGGGGGCGGCGGGGGTCGCCGCCGCCCGCCACCTGCACGATGCCGGGCGCGACGTGCTGCTGGTCGAGGCGAGTGACCGCGTTGGTGGCCGGGCGCATAGCGTTGCATTGTCTCGGATCGGGGTAACCGTCGACCTCGGCTGCGGCTGGCTCCATTCCGCGAAGCGCAATCCATGGACCGCCCTCGCCGAAAGCGCCGGCTTCACCGTCGATCGCGCGTCGCCGAAATGGGGCGAGCAGTGGCGCGACCTCGGCTTTTCCCCCGGCGAGCGGCAAGCTTCGGGCGAAGCGTGGCAGCGGTGGGAGAGCGCGGCGCTGGCGGCGCGCGACGGACCGGACCGGCCGTTGTCGGACTTCGTCGCCGACGACGACCCCTGGCGGCCGATGCTCGATGCGATCTCCGGCTACGTCAACGGCGCGCCGCTCACCCGCGTGTCGCTCCATGACTGGGCAGCGTATGAGGATGCGGCCAGCGACGACAATTGGGCGGTGCGCGAGGGGTACGGAACGCTGGTCGCGCATCATGCCGCCGGTGTGCCGGCGCGGCTTTCGACACCGGTCACGCGTATCGACCACCGCGGGCGCAGGCTCAGGCTCGACACGCCGTCAGGCGTGATCGAGACGGATCGGGTGATCCTGTGCGTGCCGACGACGGTGCTGGCCGACGGCGGAATCGCGTTCGACCCGCCCCTGCCCGCCAAGGCCGAAGCGGCAGCGGCATTGCCGCTCGGGCTGGCCGATAAGGTGTTCCTCCACGTCGACCGCCCCGAATGGCCCGCCGATGCACATCTGATCGGCAACCCGCATTCGGCCTGCACCGCCAGCCACCGGCTGTCGCCGTTCGGGTGGTCGATCGTCGAGAGCTTCTTCGGCGGCGATTGCGCGGAGGCGCTCGAAGGCGAAGGCGCCGCCAGCGCATTCGCGATCGACGAACTGGTGGCGCTGCTAGGGAGCGACTGGCGGCGGCGGCTCACCCCGCTCGCCGCGACGTGCTGGCGGCGTGTGCCGTACATCCACGGCAGCTACAGCCACGCGCGCGTCGGCCATGCAGGCGCGCGGCAGCGCCTGGCCGAGCCGGTCGAGGACCGCCTGTTCTTTGCGGGCGAAGCGTGTTCGCGGGCCGACTTCTCGACCGCGCATGGGGCCTTTGCCACGGGTATCGCGGCGGCGGAGGCTGTCCTAAGCGGCGCGGCATGATCCGCGTGCTCGTCTGGCTGCTGAAGGCAGCGTTGTTCTTCGTCGTCATCTCGGTGCTGTGGGTGGGCGTGCTGCGCTTCGTCCCCGTCCCCTTCACGCTGACCATGGCAGGCGACGTGGCGAACGGCACCGGGGTGACCAAGGACTGGACGCCGCTGTCGCGGATCGACCCCGACATGCCGCGCGCCGCCATCGCGGGGGAGGATGGGCGGTTCTGCACCCACAACGGCTTCGACTGGCGCGCCATTGCGGGCGCCGCGACCCGCAACGCCAAAGGAGGCCGTATCCGTGGCGGATCGACGATCAGCCAGCAGACCGCCAAGAACGTCTTCCTGTTCCAGGGCGGCGGCTATGTGCGCAAAGTGTTCGAGGCGTGGTTCACCTTCCTGATCGAGCAGCTCTGGGGCAAGCGGCGGATCATGGAAGTCTACCTCAACGTCGCCGAGACCGGGATCGGTACCTACGGCGCCGAGGCGGCGGCGGAGCGGTATTTCCACCACAACGCCTCGCGGCTGACCCCGGTCGAGGCGGGCCGGATCGCCGCGGTCCTGCCGCTGCCCAAGAAGCGCGCAGCGGTCGACCCGCGCGGGTTCGTCCGGCGGCACGGCAATGCGATCGCGCGGACGGTGGGGTCGGTGCGGCGGCTGGGGCTGGATGCGTGCTTGCGGTAGCTGTGCTTCGACTTCGCTCAGCACGAACGGGAGAGTGGTTGCCACAAGTCCGTTCCCCCTGAGCGCAGTCGAAGGGCACGCCTGCCCCAAGTTCTTCGACTGCGCTCAGCACGAACGGCAAGACGGTATCAGAAAGGCAGCTTGAACCCAGGCGGCAACGACAACCCGCTCGTCATCTTCGACATCTCGCTCCCCGATGCCGCATCCGCCTTCGCGCGTGCGTCGTTGAAGGCGGCGACGATCAGATCCTCCAGCATCGGCTTCTCCGACGGCTGCATCAGCGAATCGTCGATCGCGATGCTCATGATCCGGCCCTTGGCGGACGCCTTGACCTTCACCAGCCCGCCGCCCGATGCGCCCTCGACCTCGATGGTGTCGAGGTTCGCCTGCGCCTTCTCCAGCTCGGCCTGGACGTTCTGCGCCATCGCCATGATGTCTTCGATATTGTTCACATCGCACTCCGTTTCTTGGACCAATTTTCCAGCACCGCGTCGGGGAAGGCGGCACGCGCCGCCTGCACCATCGGCGAATCCCACACCGCCTGGCGTTCGGCATCCTCTGCGGCTTTCGCGGCCTCGCGCAGCGTCGGGGCACCGGGCTCGTCGCTCATCGTCACGCGCCAGGGCTGGCCGGTCGCGGTTTTGCACGCATCACTCAGATCGCGGACCATGTCGGCGGAGAGCGGCCGCGCGCTGCTCAGCACCATCTCGGGCGGCGCATAGCGGACGACACGCGCGCTGTTCGACAATTGCGCCGCGATCGCGTGCGCGCCCTTGTCCTCGAGCAGTGCGACCAGCGCGGCGAATTCGGCGGGCGCGCTGCTGCGGGCAGGCTCGGGTGCAGGCGCAGCGGGCGCCGGTGCCGGAGCCGGCATCGCACCGCTCGCGATCCGCCGTGCCAGCTCGCCCGGATCGGGCATGGTCGATGCATGGATCGCGCGCAGCAGCGCCATCTCCGCCGCCTCGATCGGCAAGGCCGCGCGCGCGACCTCGTCGTGCCCCTTCAGCAGCAACTGCCACAGCCGGTGGAGCGCGGGAAAGGACAAGGCGCTCGACCATCCATCCAGAGCGGCGCGTTCCTCGGCGGGCTGCGCGGCATCGGCGGCGCCGACCTTGGCCAGGGTCACGCGGTGGACCGTTTCTAGCAGTGACCGCAGCACCGAGGCCGGATCGACGCCGTGATCGTATTGCCGCCTGAGCGCCGCCAACGCAGTCGCCGCATCGCCCGCCAGCACCGCGCCGAGCAGGTCGCGCACCGCGCCGCGATCCGACAGCCCGAGCATGTCGCGCACCGCCGCCGCCGCCACCGCGCCGCCCTCCAGTCCCGCATGCGCGATCGCCTGGTCAAGGATCGACAGCCCGTCGCGCGCCGACCCTTCCGCGGCGCGCGCGATCAGCATCAGCGCGTCGGCCTCCGCAGCAACGTGTTCCTGCGCGCAGACCCAAGCGAAATGCTCGGCGAGCCGTTCGGCCGAGATGCGGCGCAGGTCGAACCGCTGGCAGCGCGACAGCACCGTCACCGGCACCTTGTTGACCTCGGTCGTCGCGAACAGGAATTTGACGTGGGGGGGCGGCTCCTCGAGCGTCTTCAGCAGCGCATTGAAGGCGTTCTTGGACAGCATGTGGACTTCGTCGATGATGTAAATCTTGAACCGCGCCGACACAGAAGCGTAACGCGAGGCGTCGATGATCTGACGCGCGTCATCGACACTTGTGTGAGACGCGGCGTCCATCTCTACCACATCAATGTGACGCCCTTCCGCGATCGCGACGCACGGCTCGCACACGCCGCATGGGTCGATCGTCGGGCCACCCTGCCCATCCGGGCCGATGCAGTTCAGCGCCTTGGCGATCAGCCGCGCGGTCGACGTCTTGCCGACCCCACGGACGCCGGTCATCAGGAACGCATGCGCGATCCGGTCGCGCGCGATCGCGTTGCCCAGCGTGCGGACCATCGCGTCCTGGCCGATCAGTTCCTTGAACGTCTGCGGCCGGTATTTGCGCGCAAGGACGCGGTAAGCCTCGGGCTTGGTGGGCGCGGGGGGTTCGCCAAGGTCGAGGGAGTCGGGCATTGCTCACTATCTAGGCGGTGAACGCCTGCGATGTAAGCACAAGGTTCTCCACCGCCGCTCCGTCACCCCGGACTTGTTTCGGGGTCCAGGGTGCAACGGGCGATGCCCTCAGCGGCTCGATACGAACCGCAGGACAGGAGGGCAGAAGGGCCGCCGCGGCAAAGCCGCGTCGTAGGACGAAGCTGCGCTCCGCCTGCCGCGCTTGCGCGAGTCTTGCGCCGGGGCGGCGCAAGCCGCGCTGCGCGGTGAGAGCCGGGACGACCCGTGGGGGAATCGTTGCGGCTGCTTCCTTCCGGACCTGACCGGGTTGGCGACGCCCACGTCCGCCCGACTCTCGGCACTGCCTATGGCGGAGCCGGGCGGTGTGATCAAGCCGTCAGCGGCGGTAGCGCACCGTCCGGCAGATGCGCGTGCGCTCGCCGCGATGCCGTTCGACGCGGCAGACGCGCTTGGTGCGCCAGCGCGGGCGATAGCGGCGGTCGTCGTGGCGCACGACGGTGCGGTGTGTGACAACGGTGCGCTCCTCGACGTGGCGCTGCGGCGCGGGTGCGGGTGCGGCGGCGGCGGGGGCGACCGGCGCGAGTCCCGCCAGCATGGCGAGCGCCGCGGCGGCGATGGGGAACAGCTTCATGCCTTGTCTCCTGCTACTGTTACTCGAGACCGGTCCAACGCTTCGACCGGTCGTTACGCTCCCGGCTCAACGATAGACGCTGAAGCAGCGGCGTTCGCGACCGTAATAGCCGCGCTCGACCCGACACACGACGCGGCTGCGCGCGTAACCGCCATGCCAGCGCGCGCCGCGGTTCCAACCATAGCCGCGATTCCCGCGCCAGCCCCGGTCGCCGCGCCAGTGACGGTCGCCCCGCCAGCCCCGGTCGCCATGCCAGCCCCGGTCGCCCTGCCAGCCGCCGCCGTGATGCCGGTCGTGCCGCTGCGCCTCGGCGGGCGTCGCCGCGACACCGGTCGCGCCCAGCAGGGCTGCGCCGATCAAGATTGCGATCTTCATGGATCCTACTCCGCTTACGCTGCCCTTCATGGGCATCGCGGATGGGAATGCGCCTGCCCGGCTGCACCGGCGCTGAACCCGCGGTTGTGGGAGCGTCAGCTTGGGATGCGCACCGTCAGCCCATCGAGCGCCGCGGTCAGGCGGATCTGGCACGACAGCCGACTGGTCCGCGTCGCGTTGGGGGCTAGATCGAGCATGTCCTCCTCCTCGGGCGCCGCGGGCGGCAGGCGCGCGAAGTCGGCAGCGTCGACGATGACGTGGCACGTCGCGCACGCCATCGCGCCTTCGCACGTGCCCTCCAGCGGCTGGCCGTCGGCCTGCCCCGCCGCGAGCAAGGTGGCACCTTCCGCCGCGCTGACCGTGCGTCGCGCGCCGTCGGTCCCGACGAAGGTGACGCGGATCATCGGAACTGCGCGTCCGCGGCGGCGACGAGGGTGTCGAGCGCTCGGGCCAGCTCGTCCTCGGTCGTATACCGCCCGAACCCCAGCCGGATCGACGACCGCGCCTGCGCGTCGCTGAGCCCGATCGCGCGCAGCACATGGCTGGGCCGCCCCGATCCGCTGGCGCAGGCCGACCCTGCGGAAAAGGCGATGTCGCGGCAGTCCGACATCAGGCGGTTCACGTCGAGGCCGTCGCGGCGGACGTTGAGGTTGCCGCGATAGCGATGCTCGGTCGACCCATTCACGGTCCACCCGCGCAGGCGGTCGATCGCGTAGCTCCACAGCCGTTCGACATGTGCAGCGTCAGCGTCGCGGTGGTCCGCCATCAGCCGCGCCGCAACGCCGAACCCCGCGCACAGCGCCGGGGATAGCGTGCCCGACCGCCCGCCTTCCTGGTCGCCACCATGGAGGAGCGGTTCGAGGGCGACACCGTCGCGTATCCAGAGCGCGCCGATGCCTTTGGGGCCATGGACCTTGTGTGCGGAGATAGCGACAAGGTCGCAGGCGTCCGGGATCGGCACCCGACCATAACCCTGCACCGCGTCGCACAGGAACAGCGCGCCTGCTGCGTGCGCCAATTCGGCCAGCCGCTCTACAGGCTGGATCACTCCGATCTCGTTGTTGACGAGCATCGCCGCGAAGAGGCCGGTGTCGGGCCACGAGGCTGCCTTCGCCACCGGCAAATCAACAAAGCCATAATGGTCGACCGGGAGGACCGTCTGGTTGCGCCCGTTGCGGCTCGCCCAGAGCACGGTGTCGAGCACCGCCGCATGCTCGCTCGCGACCGTCACCAGCGCGCCGCCCGTTCCCTTGATCGCCCAGTTCAGCGACTCGGTCGCGCCGCTGGTGAAGACAACGCGGCCCCCCGGCGGCAGAAGCGCTGCCACCTCATCCCGCGCCACCTCCACCGCGGCCTTCGCGGCGCGGCCGGGACGGTGAGGCGAGTGCGGATTGGCGTGCTGGTCGCGCAGCCAGGGCAGCATAGCTTCGAAGGCTTCGGGCGCGAGCGGCGTCGTCGCCTGATAATCGAGATAGGTCACGCCCGAACCTTCACGCCACGAACCGGCGCGTCGCGCGCGCGACCTCGCGCCAGGCCTGCACGAAGGCAGCGACATCCGCCTCGTCGGTCGTGCGGCCGAAGCTGACTCGGATGACCTCGCGCCCCGCCGCCTCGCTCCAGCCCATTGCGGCGATCACGTGGCTCGGCTTCAGGCTGCCGCTCGCGCAGGCGCTGCCCGCCGACACCGCGAAGCCGCCCGCGTCGAGACGGATGAGTTGGGTCGCCGATGCGACGCCGGGCATCCGAAACGCGCCGATCGCGGGGTGGCGGCGGCTCGACGCGCCGACGACCTCCCCGCCCGACCGGCAAATCGCGTCGTCGAGGCTCGCGCGCAGCGTGGCGAGCCGCGCGATGTCCTCGGGTTCAACTAGCGCGGCGGCATAGCCCATCAGTCCGGGCAGGTTCTCGGTCCCCGGACGATAGCCGCGCTCCTGCCCGCCGGTCGGGCTGAGCGTCGCCAGATCGCGGACCAGCAGCGCGCCGACGCCCGGCGGCCCCCCGCGCTTGTGCGCGGACAGCGCGACGAAATCGGCGTGTTCGGCGACCGCCGCGTCGGCGCCCGCCGGCATCTGCGCCGCATCGACAAGCAGCAACGCGCCCGCCGCGTGAACGATCGCGGCGAGGTCGGCGACCGGCTGACGGACCCCCGTTTCGCTGTTCGCCCACTGGATCGCGACCAGCGCGCGGCCCTCGCCGATCAGCGCGTTCGCCAGCGTGTCGGGATCGACGCGACCGTCGGCCCCGACCGGGATCGTGGTCGCACGACCGGCGGCGCGGAGCACCGCGTCATGCTCGACCGCGCTCACCAGCACCCGGTCGGCCAGCGCCCGGTTCAGCGCGATGCCCAGCGACTCGCTCGCGCCGCCGGTGAACAGCGTCTCGCCATCCCATTCGTATGCGGCGGCGACAGCGGCCCGCGCCTCCTCGACCCGCGCCCGCGCCCGCCGCCCCTCGGCGTGCGGGGACGAGGCGTTGGCCCAAACCGCCTGTCCCTCCGCCACCGCGGCGCGGGCAGCGGCGGTCATCGGGGTGGTCGCGGCATGATCCAGGTATACGCGGATGGTTCGTTCCAATTGCGAGCGGCGGCGTTTTGCCTATATAGCGCGCAACATTCCGCGCTCCACGGGGCGCGTACATCCTATCCGAAGAGAATTATGCCCGAAGTCATCTTTCCCGGCCCCGAAGGCCGTCTGGAGGGCCGTTTCGCCCCCGCCCCCCGCCCGCGCGCACCCGTCGCGATGATCCTGCATCCGCATCCCTCGTCGGGCGGCACGATGAACAACCGGATGGTGCAGGAGCTCTACAAGACCTTCCAGAAGCGCGGCTTCGCGACGCTCCGCTTCAATTTCCGCGGGGTCGGCAAGAGCCAGGGCGTGTTCGACAACGGCGTCGGCGAACTGTCCGACGCGGCGAGCGCGCTCGACTGGGTGCAGAGCTTTCATCCCGAGGCGTCGACGACGTGGATCGCGGGCGTCAGCTTCGGCGCTTGGATCGGCATGCAATTGCTGATGCGCCGCCCCGAAATCCGCGGCTTCATCTCGATCGCGCCCCCCGCCAACATGTACGACTTCACGTTTTTGGCGCCCTGCCCGTCGAGCGGCATCATCATCCAGGGCGCGGCGGACGAAGTGGTGACCCCGGCGGCGACCCAGAAGCTGGTCGACAAGCTCAGGACGCAAAAGCACATCACGATCCACCACGACACGATCCCGAAGGCGAACCATTTCTTCGAGCACGAGATGCCGGAGTTGATGGGAAGCGTGAACAAGTATCTGGATATGCGGCTGGCGCCGGACAGCCCCATTCGCTGAAAGCGAATGGCGGTTCGGCGCCAGCCCGGCCGGCGGTACCCAGGCACCGGCCGACGGCATGGGCTTCGCCCATGCCCCGCCTTGGAGAAGGGGGAGCTGTCATAATAGCTCGAGGCTGTTGAAAAACGGCTGCTTGCGACGGTGTCGAGGGCGTGATTCACTCCTGCAAGGCGGTAGGGGGATCACGGACATGATGGGTCGGCAGGTGGCACAGGGCGCGCTGTTCTACGGTTTTCGGCTCGATGAGCA
>NZ_CAXVWL010000058.1:0-87034 GCF_964263785.1 Sphingomonas sp. | reverse complement strand
TGCAAGCTGAGCGGGATCAACCCACAAGCCTGGTTTGCCGACACGCTCGCCCGCCTCGCCGCCGGCCATAGCGCCACCGCCCTCGATCAGCTCATGCCCTGGAACTACGCGACCGCCGTGGCCTGAGAACATCGCTTACGGCTTTTCGCAGCCATAGGCTTGGATGTGCAGCCTTATGGATCGTGCCCATAGCCATGTTTGCCTACGTGGATTGGTGGCAGAACGCTCACCCTGAAAATCTACGATCTACCAGTGGGCTGGACTTCGTGTTCGGCCTCCCGTTGCCCAGCATGGGAGCAATGGGTGGGTATCTCGTCGGGGCCGCTATCCGGTATGCGCTGGTCGAGAAGCGTAACGGAAGCTAACACCACAATCGACCGTTCACATCTCCCCCCGTGCCCTTCGTAACGCATACCATTTCTGCACATTGGCGTTATGTTCGGCGAGCGTGTTGGCGAAGACGTGGCCGCCCGTTCCGTCCGCCACGAAGTACAGCGCAGTCGACCGCGCCGGGTCGAGCACCGCGTCGATGCTCGCTCGCCCCGGGTTGGCGATCGGCCCGGTCGGCAAGCCCGCGCTCGCATACGTGTTGTACCCGTTCTTAGCCTGCAATTCCGAGCGCAGGATGCGTCTCCCTAGCGGTCGGCCCTTGGTGATCGGATAGATGACCGTCGGGTCCGCCTGTAGCGGCATGCCCATGCGCAAGCGATTTCCATAGACCGCGGCGACCATCCGCCGCTCGGACTGCTTGCCGGTCTCCTTCTCGACGATCGCCGCCAGCGTGATCGCCTCGGCGGGGGTCTTCACCGCGATCCCCGGCTTGCGCTTGGCCCACGCGGCGGCGAGATAGTCGCGCATCGCCTTCTGCATCCGCGCGACCACCTGTGCGCGCGTATCGCCGCGCTCGAACGCGTAGCTATCGGGCAGCACCGATCCTTCGGCGGGCACCGGGACGACGCCGGTCAGCCCGTCCGCCTTCGCCAGCGCGTCGTGGACCAGCACCGACGGATAGCCCTCCGGGACCACCACGAGCCGCTGAAGCGTCTTGCCGCCCTGTAACAGCTGGAGGATGTCGGCGGCGCTGGTGTGGGGCGGCATGCGGTACTCGCCCGCCTTGATCGGCTCGCCCGAACCGAACACCCGCGCCATCAGCCGGAACCGCGACGCGGAGCGGATCGCCCCGGCTGCTTCGAGCTGGCGCGCAGCCGACGCCAGGCTGGCGCCCTGCGGCACCTGCACCGTCAGCGTGCGCTCGGAGGGCCCCCGCCCGCCCCATCCCTGAACGACGACGAACAGCGCCACGACCGCGACGATACCGGCGATCAGCCCCAGGCAACCGAGCTTGCGCACGACGGCGTCAGACCGCCTTCATCACCAGCGACGCATTGGTGCCGCCGAAACCGAAGCTGTTGTTCAGCACCGCCCGCACCCGCCGCTTTTTCGCGACATGCGGCACCAGATCGACGCCGAGGCACGCCTCGCTCGGATTGTCGAGATTGAGCGTCGGCGGGACGACGCCGTCGCGCATCGCCAGCATGCAGAAGATGCTCTCCACCGCACCCGCGCCGCCGAGCAAGTGACCGGTCGCGGACTTGGTCGACGACATAGACACATCCGCCAGCGCGTCGCCGAACAGCCGCCGCACCGCGCCAAGCTCCAACTCGTCGCCGAGCGGAGTCGAGGTGCCGTGCGCGTTGATATAGTCGATGTCCTCCAGCGCGAGCCCCGACTTGCGCATCGCCATCTCCATCGACCGGAACGCCCCCGACCCCTGCGGATGCGGCGCGGTGACGTGGTAAGCGTCGCCCGACAGGCCATAGCCGATCACTTCGGCATAGATGTTCGCGCCGCGCGCCTTGGCGTGTTCATATTCCTCGAGACACACCACGCCCGCACCCTCGCCCATGACGAAGCCGTCGCGACCGGTGTCGTAAGGGCGACTCGCCTTTTCCGGCGTGTCGTTATAGCCGGTCGAGAGCGCCCGCGCCTGCGCAAAGCCCGCAATGCCCAGTGGGCAGATCGCGCCTTCCGCACCGCCCGCGAGCATTACGTCGGCATCGTCCATCGCGATCATCCGCGCGGCATCGCCGATCGAGTGCGCGCCGGTCGAACACGCGGTGACGACCGCATGGTTGGGACCCATCAGCCCGTATTTGATCGAGACCTGGCCCGATATCAAGTTGATGAGGCGCCCGTGGACGAAATGCGGCGAAACCCGGCTCGGACCCTTGTCGCGGCACACCAGCGATTCGCTCTCGATCCCTGGTAGCCCGCCGATGCCCGATCCGATCGAGCACCCGGCGCGAAAACGCTCCGCCTCGCTCATGTCGGTCAGCCCGGCGTCTTCCAGAGCCTGCGCCGCGGCATCGATACCGAAGATGATGAACGGATCGACCTGCCGCTGCACCTTGTGATCGACGCGCATGTTGGCATCGAACCCGTAAGCGTGGTCGGCAGGCTTTACCTCGCAGGCGATCTGGCACTTATAGCCGGTGGGATCGAAGCGGGTGATCCGCGCGGCACCCGATTTCGAAGCCAGGATGTTCGCCCAGACGGTCTCGACGTCCGCGCCCAGCGGCGTGACCATTCCCAATCCGGTTACGACGACACGCCGCATGCTGTTCTCCGTAGTCTGCAAAGCGAAACGGCCCCCCGCCCTCAATGCCCGGGACGGGGAGCCGTTCGGAACCGGCCCGTGCGGGCAGGCGCTAGCCCTGTGAGGCTTACGCCTTGTGCTCGTCGATATAGGTGATCGCGTCCTTGACGGTCGTGATCTTCTCGGCAGCATCGTCGGGGATCTCGACGCCGAATTCCTCTTCGAACGCCATCACCAGTTCGACGATGTCGAGGCTGTCGGCACCCAGGTCGTCGATGAAGCTGGCTTCCTCGGTAACCTTGTCGGCTTCGACGCCGAGATGCTCGACGACGATCTTCTTCACGCGGTCGGCGGTCTCGCTCATATACAATCCCTCTTCGTCTCTGCGGGGTTTGGTCTTCCTGAACGCACGTAGAACGCACGTGTTGCGCTGGCAAGCCTCCCGACCTTCGCACAAGGCCTATCGCCTCAGATCATCGCCATCCCGCCGTTCACGTGCAACGTCTGGCCGGTGACATAGCCCGCCTCGCGGCTTGCGAGATAGACGACCGCCGCGCCGATATCGGCGCCCGTCCCCAGGTCACCGGCCGGGATACGCTGGGTCAGCGCCGCTTTCTGCGCCTCGGGCAAGACGTCGGTCATCGCCGAGCGGATAAAGCCGGGTGCGACGCAATTAACCGTGATCCCGCGCGTGGCCAGTTCTTGGGCCAGTGCCTTGGACATGCCGACCAGCCCGGCCTTCGACGCCGCGTAATTGGCCTGCCCCGGATTGCCGGTTGCGCCGACCACCGAGGTGATCGACACGATCCGCCCGAAGCGCGCCTTCATCATCGGCCTGGCCGCCGCGCGGCACAGGCGGAACGCCGCCTCCAGGTTGACCCGGAGAACATCGGACCATTCCTCGTCCTTCATCCGCATCGCCAGATTGTCGCGGGTGACGCCCGCATTGTTGACGAGGATGTCGAGCTTGCCGAGCTCCGCCACAGCCTGCGGCACGAGCGCGTCGACGGCGGCACCGTCCGACAGGTCGCATGGCAGGACCACGTGATTACCGCTCAGGCTCGCCCGAAATGCATCCAGCTTGCCGGCGTTCGATCCCGAGACCGCGAGCCGCGCTCCCTGTGCGGCCAGTGCCTGCGCGATCGCCGAGCCGATACCACCCGATGCGCCAGTTACGAGGGCGGTCATACCGGTCAGGTCGAACATGTCTTTCTCCCGGGCGGCCCTGCGCCACGCCGGGCGCTGATTTCAAAGCCGCGGCGCAAAAGCAAGCCGCATGAACGGGGCACGACGAACCGCTCAAGGAACGTTCAACCGCGCAGGTGCTTTGTCCAGTTCTCAGTTACCACGAAGGAACAGCCGATGCGTACCGTGACCAAGGCGTTGATGACGATCGCGATGCTGGCGGGAACGCCCGCACTCGCGCAGACCGCCGCCGAGCAGAAGGTGGCCGATACCGCCGCTGCCAAGGCCGCGCATGCCCAGGCGCAACAGGCGGGCCGCGACAAGGTTACCCGCCTCAACGCCGAGCGAAACGCCCAGGCCAAGGCCCAGCATGCCGCTGACCGGCAGAAGGGCATCGACAGGGTGCAGGCTCTTCAGGAGCACCGTGCCGCGCAGCAGGCCGGTCGCGACAAGGTCGCTCGCCTGAATGCCGAGCAGACAGCGCGCGCAAAGGCGGAACATGCAGCAAACCAGCAAGCGGGCATCGACAAGGTCGCGCGCCTCAAGGCAGAGCGCGCTACGCGAGGCAAATAAGCGATCAGGCGCTGGCGAAAGCTATCATAGGGTCTTCGCCAGCGCCTCGATGTCGTCCATCGTCACGACGCTCGTGACGGTCACGTCGGGCGCGATGCGCTTGACCATCGGCCCCAGCACCTTGCCGCCAAACTCGACGAACTCGGTTACGCCTGCCTCCACCATCGCCAGCACAGACTCACGCCACCTGACCATGCCGGTCACCTGCCGCACCAATAGCGCCTTGATCGCATATGGATCGGCTACCGCGACCGCCTCGACATTGCAGTAGAGCGGCACCAAAGGGCTGCGCAGGTCGGCCTCGCCTAGCGCCGCGGCCATCGCGTCGGCTGCGGGCTGCATCAGCGAACAGTGGAACGGGGCCGACACTGGCAACAGCACCGCGCGTTTGGCGCCCATCTCCTTGGCCAGCGCCACCGCGCGCTCGATCGCGGGGCGGTGCCCTGAGATCACCACCTGCGAGGGATCGTTGTCGTTGGCGACCGTGCAGACCAGCTCGCCGCCGCCCCACGCGCCCTGGTCCACGATCGCCTGAACCGCGGCGGTCGCGATTGCGTTCGCCTTTTCGACGTCAGCGCCGAGCAGCGCCGCCATCGCGCCCTCGCCCACCGGTACCGCCGCCTGCATCGCCCGGCCTCGCAGCTTCAGCAGCCGTGCGGTGGTCGACAGGTCGAGCGCTTCCGCGGCGCATAAGGCGGTATATTCGCCGAGCGAATGCCCCGCGACATAATCGGTCTTGTCGGCAAGCCGAACGCCGCCCTCCTGCTCCAGCACGCGCAAAGTGGCGATCGCGTTCGCCATGATCGCGGGCTGCGCATTCTCGGTCAGCAGCAGATCGTCGGCGGGGCCCTGCGTCATCGTCCGGAACAGGTGCTGGCCGAGCGCCTCGTCGACCTCGTCGAACACAGCGCGTGCCCCCGCATTCGCCTCGGCCAGCGCCTGCCCCATGCCGACCGTTTGGCTGCCCTGCCCGGGAAAGATGAATGCGCGCATGCTCTCGGCTCCTGATACCGGCCGCCGACTAGGGACGCTCCGGCCCCGATGCAACCTGAACGATCCTGAACGCCTTGCGACAATCGGCGACCATTTCGGCGCACGGACGACACGGCGCCGCGACACGTCGGGCCCACATCAAATCCCGACGCCGAGCAGGGGCGCCGAATTTTGGGAGCAATATCATGAAGACGTTCATCCTCAGTGCGATCGCCGCGACGCTTGTCGCAGGCCCGCTCGTCGCGTCCGCCGCCGAAGCCGCCCCGCAACGCCACGAGACCACCGTTGTCCGCCAGAAGCCCAACGGCCAGGTCGTCGTCAAGCAGCGCACCGTCGTTCGCCAGCCGCAGTACCGCACCTGGCGCAAGGGTCAGCGCTTCGACCAGCGCTACGCCCGCAACTATCGCCAGATCGACTACCGCCGCTATCGCGGCCTGCGCGCCCCGCCGCGCGGCTACCGCTACGTCCGGTCTGGCAACGATGCGCTGCTCGTGGGCATCACCAGCGGCATCATCGCCTCGGTCGTGACCGGCGCGATCCGGTAACGCACCTTGCCTTCGACGCGGAAACGGGTAAGGGACCTGCAGCCACGGGCGGGGAGCGCAAGTTTCCCGCCCTATGCTGTTGAAGACGACAGCCGGAGGGGCGTGACGCATGGGGCGCACGTCAGCGATCGGCCAAGATTAAGGAAGAAGCATGGCTCTATACGAGCACGTGTTCCTTGCGCGCCAGGATCTGGCACAGGCGCAAGTGGACGCGCTGGCGGAAGCCGCGACCAAGATCGTGCAGGATAATCAGGGCAAGGTCGTCAAGACCGAGTCGTGGGGCCTGCGCAGCCTGGCGTATCGCATCGCCAAGAACCGCAAGGCGCATTACGTCATGCTCGAGATCGACGCGCCAGCGGGCGTGGTTGCCGAGCTGGAGCGCCAGACTCAGATCAACGAGGACATCATCCGCTACATGACCGTCAAGGTCGATGAGCTGGAGCAGGGTCCGACCGTCATGATGCGCAAGCAGGAGCGCGACCGCGAGCGCCGCGGCGACCGTGAAGGTGGCCGCGACGGTGGCCCGCGCGGCGACCGTGGCGACCGCCCGGAGCGCGGCGATCGTCCGGATCGTGCGCCCCGTCGTGACCGCGAAGAGGAGGCCGCATAATGGCTCGCCCGTTTTTCCGCCGCCGCAAGTCCTGCCCGTTCTCGGCCAAGGACGCCCCGCGGATCGACTATAAGGACGTCCGGCTGCTCCAGGGCTTCGTGTCCGAGCGTGGCAAGATCGTGCCCAGCCGCATCACTTCGGTGAGCGGCAAGAAGCAGCGCGAGCTCGCCCAGGCGATCAAGCGGTCGCGTCATCTGGGCCTGCTGCCCTACGTCGTTAAGTAAGGAGTCCGGATATGGACGTCATTCTGCTTGAGCGCGTCGAGAAGCTCGGCGCCATCGGCGATGTGGTGAAGGTCAAGGACGGCTACGCCCGCAACTTCCTGCTGCCGAACAAGAAGGCGCTTCGTTCCAACGAAGCCAACCGCAAGGTCTTCGAATCGAACCGCGCGCGGATCGAATCGGACAACGCGTCGCGTCGTGCCGATGCGGAGAAGGAGGCCAAGACCTTCACCGACGCCAAGATCACGCTGATCCGTCAGGCGTCGAACACCGGCCAGCTCTACGGCTCGGTCGCGGTGCGCGACCTGATCGAGGCGCTGGTCGCCGACGGTCACAAGGTCGGCAAGTCGGCGATCGTGCTGAACAAGCCGATCAAGGCGATTGGCGTGTACGAGGTCAAGGTCTCGCTGCACCCCGAAGTGGCGGTGGCCGTCAAGGTCAACGTCGCCCGGTCGCCCGAAGAGGCCGAGATGCAGGCATCGGGCGTCGACGTCATGTCGTCGATGTTCGAGCGCGACGAAGCGGGCTTCGTCGAGGATTACGATCCTAACGCCGAGCCTGGTGCGACTGCCGATGTACAGCCCGTCGAGGAGCCTGCTCAGGGCTGACGGCGCGGCATCGTTTGAAACAGGAAGGGCCGCCCGGTGCATACCGGCGCGGCCCTTCTTGCGTCAGTCATGTGCGCAGAGACGATCAGGGACAGAGTGTGCACGCGCTCACGACGGCGGCCAGCGGGATCATCGCAAACAGCAGGGGCATGATCGTTTTCATCGACATCGGTCCGGGACAAGTGGGTCGAATTGCACAATGCGCCGCCCGGACAAAGGTTGCGGCGGTATGAACGTGGCGCGACGAGCAGCGTGCGACTTAGCGAAACCTCAACGAACTCAGCCTTATGACAGCGGCATGGAAGCGCATCACGCCATCGTTGCCGAACCCGACCGGGATCTCGTCCGAATTACCCTGTCGGGGTTCTTCGATCCCAGCCAGGTAGACCGGTTCAATGCCGCGCGGCAGGCCGCCTACCGGCAATTGCGATGCGCGCCCAATGCGCATCTGACGCTCTGCGACGTGTCGTGGATGAAGATCCAGACCCGGGATGTCGTCGCCGCATTCACCAAGGTCGTCGCCGACCCACGCACGCGTTCCCGCAAGCTCGCCTTCATCATCGGCTCGTCGCTCTCCCGCCTACAGATTCAGCGAACCGCAGAGCGCCCCGGCGTCGCCTATTTCAAGGACTTGGCCACCGCCGAGGCTTGGTTGTTCGCCGAAGACGAGGCGGTCGCCGCCTAAGCGGGGTTCAGCGCCGACCGAACAATTTCTCCAGATCGCCGTGACCGAGCTTCACCCAGGTCGGGCGTCCGTGGTTGCACTGGCCCGAATGCGGCGTGACCTCCATCTCGCGGAGCAGCGCGTTCATCTCCGCCACCGACAGCACCCGCCCAGCGCGCACCGATCCGTGGCACGCCATTGTCCCTGCCACCGCATCGAGCCGCTCGCGCAACGATAGCGCCTCGTCATGCGCGGCGAGCTCGTCCGCGAGGTCGGTGACGAGGCCGGTGATGTCGCCGCTGCCGAGCAGCGCCGGGGTCGCGCGCACCAGCACCGCGCGCGCGCCGAAGCGTTCGAGGCCTAGCCCGAAGTCCGACAGCTCGGCGGCTCGCGCCTCCAGCCGGTCGCAGGCGGGCTCGTCGAGCTCGACGACCTCGGGCAGCAGCAACGTCTGCGCCGCGACTCGCCCGCCGTTCAGCGCCGCGCGCATCCGCTCGAGCACCAGCCGTTCGTGCGCCGCATGCTGATCGACCAGCACCAAGCCGTCCTCGGCTTCGGCGACGATGTAGGTCCGCGCCACCTGTCCGCGTGCGACCCCAAGCGGATGGTCGATCGTCTCGGGCGGCGCCTCGACCGACGGCTCGGCGCGCGCCTGCGGCGGCGGCGCGAAGAAGGTTTGGCGGCGCTCGAACACCGCCGGCGGGCGGTCGAGAACCAAGGTGTCGTCGCCGGTCGGTTCGGCCTGCCACATCGCCAGCGACTCGTCGCTCGGCCGCTGCACGCTGCGCAACCCGCCCGCGTCGAGCGCGCGGCGCAGGCCGGTGACGATCATCCCGCGGATCAGCGCAGGGTCGCGAAAGCGGACCTCGGTCTTGGCCGGGTGGACATTGACATCGACCTCGCTCGGCGGCACGTCGAGGAACAGCGCCACCACCGCATGCCGGTCGCGCGGCAGCATCTCGGCATAGGCACCGCGGATCGCCCCCATCAGCAGCCGATCCTTCACCGGCCTTCCGTTCACGAACAGATATTGGTGGTCGGCGACACCGCGGTTGTAGGTCGGCAATCCCGCCACCCCGCCGAGCACGATAACCCCGGAGTCCGTCGGGCGCTCCAGGTCGACCGCGACCGCATTGTCGGCGAGCGCACGGTCGGTCAGTGTCGCGACTCGCGCGGGCCGGTCCTCCGCCTGCATCGCCGCCAGCACCCGGCGGCCGTCATGCTCGACCGAGAAGGCAATATCGGCGCGCGCCATCGCCAGCCGCCGCACCACATCGAGGCAGGCGGCGTATTCCGAGCGCGGCGAGCGCAGGAACTTGCGCCGCGCGGGCACCCGCGCGAACAGGTCCTCGACGACGACCCGCGTGCCCGGCGGCAGCGCGGCGGGACCTTCGCGCACGACCTCGCCATTGTCGACGATGCGCGTCCAGCCGTCGGCCCCCGCCGGGCGGCTCTCGATCGTCAGCCGCGCGACGCTGGCGATCGAGGGCAATGCCTCGCCGCGGAACCCCATCGTCGTCACCGCCTCGATATGCTCGTCCGGGAGTTTCGAGGTGGCGTGGCGTTCTAGGGCGAGCGCGATCTCGTCCGGCGTCATGCCGCAGCCGTCGTCGGCCACCTCGACCCGCGTCGTTCCGCCTTCGCACAGCACCACCGCGATTCGCGACGCGCCCGCGTCGATCGCGTTTTCGACCAATTCCTTCAACGCGCTGGCGGGCCTTTCCACCACTTCACCGGCCGCGATGCGGTTGACGAGATGCGCGGGGAGACGGCGTATTGACACGGCAAAGCCTCTAGCCCAAGCGAGCCTCTCCCGCGAGGCGCAAACGTGATCGAAGCCGTACCTGCCGCAGGTCCGGCGCCGGTCGCGTGAAGACGTTGTGCGAACCCGAGACGCTTACGGAAATCCATCCCCGATGAAGCTGCCCCGTTTCCTGAAATTCATGTCGCACGACATGGCGATCGACCTCGGCACCGCCAACACCGTCGTCTATGTCCGTGGCCGCGGCATCGTCCTCAACGAACCCTCGGTGGTCGCGGTGGAGACGATCAACGGCGTCAAGCGCGTCAAGGCGGTCGGCGAGGACGCCAAGCTGATGATGGGCAAGACCCCCGGCAATATCGAGGCGATCCGGCCTTTGCGCGACGGCGTCATCGCCGACATCGACGTCGCCGAGCAGATGATCAAATACTTCATTCAGAAGGTTCACGGCCCCCGCCGCTTCGCGCGCTGGCCAGAGATCGTGATCTGCGTGCCCTCGGGATCGACCAAGGTCGAGCGCCGCGCGATTCGCGACGCCGCCTCGAACGCAGGCGCCAGCACCGTGTGGCTGATCGAGGAGCCGATGGCCGCCGCGATCGGCGCCGACATGCCCGTCACCGAACCGATCGGCAGCATGGTCGTCGACATCGGCGGCGGCACCACCGAGGTCGCGGTGCTGTCGCTTCGCGGGCTGGCCTACACCACCTCGGTGCGGGTCGGCGGCGACAAGATGGACGAGGCGATCGTCAGCTACATCCGCCGCAACCACAACCTCCTGATCGGCGAAGCGACCGCGGAACGGATCAAGCAGCAGGTCGGCATCGCCAAGCCACCTGCCGACGGCATCGGCCAGATCATCAACATCAAGGGGCGCGACTTGGTCAACGGGGTTCCCAAGGAAATCCAGATCAACCAGGGCCAGATCGCCGAAGCACTCAGCGAGCCGGTCGCGACCATCGTCGAGGGGGTCCGCGTTGCGCTGGAGAACACCGCACCCGAGCTCGCCGCCGACATCGTCGACCAGGGCATCGTGCTGACCGGCGGCGGCGCATTGCTCCAGGGGCTCGACGAAGTGCTGCGCGACGAGACGGGGCTGCCGGTCACCGTCGCCGAGGACCCGCTGACCTGCGTTGCGATCGGTACCGGTCGCGCGCTCGAGGATCCGATGTACCGCGGCGTGCTGCAAAGCGGTTGACCTCAGTAGGAGTAAGGGCGCATGGCGCCTGCCCGCGACCGCCGAACCGGATTTTCGCGGCGGCGGCAATATGGCCTGTTCCTGGGCTATGTCCTGACGATCGCTGGGGCGGTCGTCGGCGCAGCCTTGCTCGTGCTGTCAGCATTCGACCCGCCCGCGTTTGCCGCGTTGCGGATGGGGGCCGCGGGGGTGACGGCGCCGGTATCCGCCGCCTTCGCGAGCGCCGGCGCCGCGATCGCGTCGGTTCCCGAAGGCATCGGCGAGCATTTCCGGGTTAAGGGCGAGAACGCCCGGCTGCGCGCCGATCTCAAGCGGTGGCAGGCCCTCGTCCTGCGCGCCCGCACGATCGCCTATGACAACCGCCGCCTGCGCACGTTGCTGTCGGTGCGCGACCGCGCGACGGGTGTCGTCGTCACCGCGCGGCTGGTCAGCTCGACCGCGTCGAGCGCGCGCCGGTTCGCGCTGCTGAACGCCGGGCGCTGGAACGGCGTGCGCCCCGGCATGCCGGTAATCGGCCCCGACGGGCTGATCGGGCGCGTGGTCGAAACCGGCCCCAACGCCGCACGCGTCCTGCTGCTGAGCGATGCGGAGAGCATCGTGCCCGTTCGTCGCGCTCGCGACGGGCTTCCTGCAGTCGCGACCGGGCGCGGCGACGGCAACGTCGAAATCCGCTCCGTCGATACCGCCGACGTTCGCTTCGTCGTCGGCGACCTGTTCGTCACCACCGGCACCGGCGGCCTCTACGCACCTGGCATCCCGGTCGCACAAGTGGTCAGCGCCGGGCGCGATCAGGTTGCCGCGCGCACCTTCGCGCACCCCGATACGCTCGACTTCGCGATCGTCACGGAGCCGTTCGTGCCGATGCCGATGCCCGTACCCGTGCAGGGTCCCGGTGCGCCGCGATGACGGAGACGATCGACTATACCCCGTTCGCCCCCGCTTTGCCCGCCCGCCGCGCGCGTGCGCTGCCGTGGGTCACCGTGGTGGCAGGATCGCTGCTGACGGTCGTGCCAGTCGTCGCGACCGCGCCTCTGTTCCCGCCGCTCGGCCTCGTCATGCTGCTGGCGTGGCGGCTGCTGGCGCGATTTGCGCTCAGGCCATGGGCCGCCGCTCCTCTAGGGCTGATCGACGACCTGGTGAGCGGTCAGCCGCTGGGCAGCGCGGTGTTCCTGTGGTCGCTCTGCTTCCTCATCATCGAGCTGGTCGAGCAACGGCTGGCCTTTCGCGATTTCTGGCAGGACTGGCTGCTTGCGGCGGGCGCGATCGCATGCACGCTGGTCGGCGGGCGCCTGCTCGCCGCCCCGCTACGCGCACAGGTCGATGCCGCCATGGCCGCGCAGATCGCGATCGCGGTGCTGCTGTTTCCCGTCGCCACCCGCCTGGTCGCGTGGATCGATCATAAGCGCGAGCGGGCAGCATGAGTAACGGGCGTATCGTCACGGAGGCAAGCCAGGCGTACAGCTTTTCGCGCCGTGCCTGGCTGCTCGGCACCGCCCAGGGTGCGGTCGGCGTACTGCTCGCCGGCCGGATGACCTGGCTCGCAGTCGTCGAAAACGAGCATTATACCGCCCTGTCGGAGAGCAACCGCGTCAACATGACCCTGGTGCCGCCGCGCCGCGGCTGGCTGACGGATCGCAACGGCGTCGCGATTGCCAACAATCGTACCGATTTCCGGGTCGACATCATCCCCGACCGCTTGCCGAAGGAAGAGCGCGACCGGGTGCTCTCCGCGCTCCAGCGCCTTTTGCGGCTCACCCCGGAGGACATCGAGCGCATCCGCATCGACCTTGATCGCGCGGCGAGCTTTCAGCCGGTCCAGGTCGCCGAGAAGCTCGATTGGGAACGCTATGCGGCGGTCGGCCTCCACCTGCCCGAACTACCCGGCGTCGCCCCCACCCAGGGCTTTGCCCGCAACTATCCCGGCGGGGCCGCGGTCGCGCACCTGACCGGCTATGTCGGCGCGCCGACCGCCGAGCAATATAAGGAGACGCACGACCCGCTGCTCGTCACGCCGGGGTTCAAGCTGGGCAAGGACGGGTTGGAACGGGCGCTCGAATCCCGGCTGCGCGGCGTTCCCGGCGCCAAGATCGTCGAGGTCACCGCACGCGGCAAGCCGGTCAAGGATCTGCCGACGCGGCCCGATCGCCCGGGCGGCAGCGAAAAGCTGACGATCGACGCCGGACTTCAGGATTATGCCGCCCGCCGCCTCGGCACCAACTCGGGCTCGGCGGTCGTGATCGATTGCCGCACCGGAGAGATGCTGGCGATGGTGTCGATGCCCGCCTACGATCCCAACAGCTTTTCCGACGGCATCAGCCAGCTCGAATGGGCGATGCTGTCCGACAACGATCACGTGCCGTTGATGAACAAGGTTACTCAGGGGCTTTATCCGCCCGGCTCCACAATCAAGCCGATGAACGCGCTCGCGTTGCTGACCGCGGGGGTCGATCCGTCGACCCGCGTCAACTGCTCGGGCGCGATGCGGGTCGGCACCGGGGTATTCCACTGCCACAAGCGGGGCGGCCATGGTCCGCTCGACATGAAGAACGCGGTCATGCAAAGCTGCGACATCTATTTCTACGAGATGATCCGCCGCGTCGGCTACGACCGGATCGCACCGGTCGCACGGGCGATGGGACTGGGCCAGACCTTCCACCTGCCCTTCGGCAACCAGCGCTTCGGCACCGTGCCCGACAGCGCGTGGAAGCTGCGCAAATACAAGGATCGCTGGACCGTCGCCGATGGCCTGAATGCCTCGATCGGCCAGGGCTACGTGCTGACCAACCCGCTCCAATTGGCGGTGATGGCGTCGCGCCTCGCCTCGGGCCGCGCGCTTCAGCCGAGCCTGCTGGCGCGCGATGTCCGTCGCGACGCCCCCGCCCTGCCTTTCCAGAGCGAACATCTGCAGCTCGTGCGCGACGCGATGTACGGCGTCGTCAATGGCGGCGGCACCGGCGGTGCGGCCCGGCTGCTGGTACCCGGCATGAGCATGGCCGCCAAGACCGGCACCGCCCAGGTCCGCCGCATTACGATGGCGGAACGGCGGTCGGGCGTGCTCAAGAACGGCCAGCTTCCTTTCAAGATGCGCGACCATGCCCTTTTCGTCTGCTTCGCGCCTGCCGAAAACCCGCGTTATGCTGCCGCAATCGTGCTCGAACATAACGGCCACACCGTCCGCAACCTCGACACCCCGATGATCGGCCGCGATATCATGACCTATCTGCTCGACCGCGACCGAGCGCTCGCCAGCTTGGCGGACGTCGAGCCGACCTGGGGCGGCGATATCGCGACGCGGATGGCCGCCGATGCCGCGGCCTACCGGGCTGCCCACGCGCCCGCCCCCGCGGGCCTTGCTACCAAGACCGACGCGATCGTTCCCTCCGATGCGCCCGCGGTCGAGAATGCCACCGACCTCGCCAACGCCAGTCAGGCCGCGCTGGCTGGCGACGGACCGACCGGCAACACCGTCGCCGAAGATGGTACCACCGAGGGCGAACCGTGAGCCGCGCGCGCCTCGTCCCCGAACCGCTGGCGCAACTCCCCTGGCGCGTCATCCTGCTGGTGCTCGCGATCGGCGGATTCGGGCTCATCGTCCTGTATTCCGCCGCCGGCGGATCGCTACGCCCCTGGGCTTTCCCGCAAGGCGTCAAGTTCTTCGCCTTCCTGGCCGCCGCGGTCGCGCTCTCACGCGTGCCCGAACGCACGTGGAAGGCCGGCGCGCTGCCCGCCTACGTTCTCCTCGTCGTCGCGCTGCTCCTCGTCGAGGCGCTCGGTGCGGTGCGCGGCGGCAGCCAGCGCTGGCTCGATCTGGGCTTCATCCGCCTCCAGCCCTCCGAATTGATGAAGCCCGCGATCATTCTGGCCTGCGCCCGTTTCTACGATATGCTGCCTGCAGGCGAGACCCGGCGCTTCGGCGCGATCTGGCCCGCCGCGGCGCTGATCGGCTTCCCCGCCGCGCTGGTGATGGTGCAGCCCGACCTCGGCACCGCGCTGATGATCTGCGCCGGCGGCGCGACGGTGATGTTTCTGGCGGGCGTGCCGTTGCGCCTCTTCGTCGGCGGCGCGGCGGCGGTGGCGGTGGCGGTTCCGCTGGCGATCAACTTCGTCCTCCACGACTATCAGCGCAACCGCATCCTGATCTTCCTCGATCCCGAGAGCGATCCGCTCGGCACCGGCTATCACATCAGCCAATCGAAGATCGCGATCGGATCGGGCGGATTGTGGGGCAAGGGGTTCCTCCAGGGTACCCAGAGCCACCTCGATTATCTCCCCGAACGCCAGACCGACTTCGTCTTTGCGACCATGGCGGAGGAATGGGGGCTGCTCGGTGGCTTTTTCCTCATACTGTGCTTCTTCCTCGTCATTCGCTGGGCGATCAACGTCGCACTGGCCGCGCCGGGGAAGTTCGCCAGGCTGACCGCGGCGGGGCTGGCGACGACGATCTTCTTCTACGTATCGATCAACCTGGCAATGGTCATGGGCCTCGCCCCGGTTGTCGGCATCCCGCTACCGCTGGTCAGTTACGGCGGCTCGGCGCAGATGACGGTAATGCTGTGCCTCGGCATCCTGATGTCGATCGACCGCCAGAACCGCAAGACGACGCGCTGGTAACCGCAAAAAAGGGTTGCGCGGCGCGGCGACGATGCTACCAGCGCGGCTCCCGACGGGATGGCGCCGCCACCCCGATCCGGCACGGACGCATAGCTCAGTTGGTAGAGCAGCTGACTCTTAATCAGCGGGTCCTTGGTTCGAGCCCAAGTGCGTCCACCATTTTCCTGTAAAGCTAAGCCACGTAGCTACCGCGCTCGCCCGAACCCCGGCCGATCGTGGCGTGCCAGCAGCGCTACGATCTCCGCATGGCCGAAGCGCAACGGCGGCACGCGGCGGTCGGGCAACGCTATGACGAGCGGGCGCTGCGCATTCTCGTCGAGCGCATCGACGTAGAGCAGCACTTCCCAGAGCGGCCCCTCTCGTACCAGTTCGCGAGGGTAACCGTGTTGCGGGACTTCTCGGACCAGGGTGGCCGCCTCCCGCCAAATTTGTACGCCAACCATATCGACTTCCATATTCGCGCATCGCATGCTCCGGGGGCTGCACCGCAGCCCCGGACGCGTCGTTCAGGGCATCAGCACCGTGTCGACGACGTGGATCACGCCGTTGGACTGCATGACGTCCTTGATCGTGACCATCGACGTGCCACCCTTGGCATCGGTCAGGATCAGCCTGCCACCGGTCATGCGCGCGGTCAGCGGCTCGCCCTGCACCGTGGTCAGCGTCGCCCTGCCCTTGCCCGCACGGATCGCGGCGGCGATCGTCTTGGACGTCATCGTGCCGGGCACAACGTGATAGGTCAGAATGTTGGTCAGCGTCGCCTTGTTCTCGGGCATCACCAGCGTGTCGACGGTGCCGGCGGGCAGCTTGGCGAAAGCCGCGTTGGTGGGCGCGAACACGGTGAACGGACCCGGGCCCGATAGCGTGTCGACCAGCCCCGCCGCCTTGACCGCAGCGACCAGCGTCGTGTGATCCTTCGAATTCACCGCATTCTCGACGATCGTCTTGGTCGGATACATCGCCGCACCACCGACCTTGGGATTGGCAGGCGCCGAAAGCGCGGGCGCGGCGGCGATCATCGCGGCAGCCGCGATCGCGGCGCGCAGGTTGAACTTTGTCATGGAGGAATCCTCGTCTCGCGCAATCTCAGGCGATTGCCCCGCATATACGCCTGCGCACCCCGGTTGGATGCGACGGCGACTGCCGACGGATCAGCTTCGCGCGATCTTGCCGGTCAGGATCACCGCACCGGTCGGCGCGCCGGTCTTCGAACCGCCGCGCGGCTCGAGCGATATGGCCAGCGTCGATCCCGGTACCAGCAGCGCCGCGATCTGCGGCGAGGCAGCGCGGAGCGTCCGGCGCCGCGCGGGGAGCAGGCCGAGCGAAACCGGAGCGCCGCCTGCCGGAATCACCCACAATTCGGCGTCATGTGCACCGACCGTCAAGGCGCTGGGCAGCACCGACAGGCGCCGTCCCGCGGGATCGTAGTCGACAGCGACGATATCGCCGCGGTCGGGCGACGCCAGCACCGCCACCAGCGTCGAGGCGGGTGGCGGTACGGGCGCAGACGCCTGCACCACCGGCGCGGCGTTCGGGCGCATGAGCAGCGTCGTGCCGAACACCAGCGCCAGCGCTGCCGCCACCGCGGTCGCCGCTTGCCAGCGGCGGAGGTGTCGCCGATTGTCGTTGGCGGGCAGTTGCCGTTCGATCGCGGCCCAAACCCACGCGGAGGGCGCTTCGTCGCGGCCTTCCAAAAGCGCCAGGCTGCGCGCCTGCCACCACCGGAAACGTTCCGCAAAGGCCGGGTCGTCGTTCACACGCTGCTCCGCCGCCGGCCGTTCGTCGGCATCGAGCAGCCCGAAGGCGAGCTCGGCAGCGAGCAGGTCGTCGGCCTCGCGATCCGTCACGAAAGGCACCCGCGCAGCTTGAGCAATGCCCGGCGGATGCGGCTCTTCACCGTCGGCAGCGGCATCGCCGCGCGCCCCGCGACTTCGGAATAGGTCGATCCTTCGAAGAACGACGCCGCGATGAAGCGGCGGTCGAGCTCGTCGAGCTGGTCGAGGCAGGCATGCAGCTGCCGCCGCTCGTCCTCCACCAGCGTCGCGGCGAACAGGTCGGCATCGGGATCGGCGACGTCCAGCCGGACCGCGCTCGGCAGCTGCGGGCTGCGCGCCAGCACACGGTGCCGGTCTATCGCGCAATTGCGCGCAATCGTCATCAGCCACGTCATCGCGGTGCCGCGCGCGGCGTCGAACGCGCCGGCCCGGCGCCAGATCGAGATATAGGTCTCCTGCAAAGCCTCTTCCGCATGCTGCCGGTCGGGCAAGATACGCAGGCAGACGCCGAACAGCTTCGCCGAAGTCAAACGATACACGCGCTCAAGCGCACGCGAGTCGCCCCGCGCCACCTCGGCCAGTGCGTCGGCAAGCAATGCGCGGTCGTGTTCGGACGCGACCGGGCGAAGTCTCGCCGCCGGCCGTTCAACGCTATTGCTGTTCAGACACCCGCTCCCATCCCGCACAGTCTTCCCGTCCTTGGCGCCCGCGTCAACGCGAAAACGGCCGCGGGTCGCCCCGCGGCCGCCGTCGTGACCGGTCCGGTGTCCGTCAGAGCGTCGGGATCGAGCCCGCCAGGACGAAGTCGTCGGCCTGGAGCGCCTGGGTGCCGGTCAGCTGGATCGCGAAGTCGGCCACCCCGTCGCCATCGACATCGCCGTAGACGAAGGTGAACGCACCGATCACCTGCGCGCGAACCTCGCCCGCGGTGCCGGTGAAGGCGCCGAAGCCGATGAAGTCGGTAACGCCCGCATTGGCCAGGTCGATCACGTCGCCCGAATTGACGTCGAAGTCCTTGATCGTGTCGGCCTTGGCCAGCGTCGCGAAATCGCCGGTCGCAAACACGAAGCGGTCGGCACCCGCGCCGCCCTCCAGCGTGTCGCGGCCGACGCCGCCGATCAGCACATCGTTGCCGGCCCCGCCGACCAGCCGGTCGTCGCCGGCCAATCCCGACAACGTGTCGTCGCCCGCCCCGCCGAACAGCGTGTTGTTCAGCGTGTTGCCGGTGCCGGTCGAATCGACGCTGGTCTGGAACTGAAGGATCTCGACATTGTCTCCCAGCGTGTAGCTGGTCAGCGTCGTCTTGACCGTGTCGGTCCCCTCGCCAGCCAGTTCGACCACCGTGTCGCCGGTCGCATCGACGAAATAGCTGTCGTTGCCCCCGCCGCCTTCCATCCGGTCGTTGCCGGTCCCGCCCTCCAGCACGTCGCTGCCCGCACCGCCGAACAGCACGTCGTTGCCGCCGAAGCCGCGCAGGCGATCGTTGCCTTCGAATCCGGCAAGCTGGTCCCGACCGTCGTTGCCGGTCAGCGTTTCGGCGCCTGCGGTCCCGGTCTGCGTGACGATCGGCGTACCCACCGTCAGCTGGACGAGGACCGGATCGTGGTCGGACGCGAATTCGTCGCGGTTGAGATGGAGCACGTCGATCAGCGCGCCGTCCTGCAACCCGGCGCTGACCAGCACGTGGTCGATTTGCTGGGCGTTGCCGTCGAACACGTAGCTGTACCGCTCGTTGGCGGCGAGACGATAGGTGAGATTCTCCAGCACCGCGGTGCCGGTGCCGGTGATCGCGCCATTCGCGAAGGTCTGCGCGCCGGTCAGCACCTGAAGCGGTTCCTCGAACTGGAATTCGTTGAAGTCGCCCGCGACGATCACTTGCGCACCCGCGTTCGCGGCGAGCAGACTGTCGACATAGTCGTTCACCGCCGCCGCTTGCGCCGCGCGCTTCGCCTCGCCCCCTGCCAGCGACGGCTGGATCGCGCCTTCCAGCGCGCCGCTGCCGCCCTTGGACGTGAAGTGGTTGCCGATCACCGTCACGTCCTCGCCGTTGAAGGTGAAGTCCGCGACCAGCGGGATGCGGGCGCCGCTGAACGGGTTGGTCGGATCGGTCGCTTGCGTCGCCGCCTGCGGGATCGAACGGACCGATCCGTCGACCAGCTGCACCCGGTCGGCGCGATAGATCATCGCTACCTGGATGTTGCCACCCGGCTCACCGCCATTGGTGCCATCGGTAACGAACGGGTTCTCGATGAAGGTGTAGCGCACGCCGCTCTGCGCGAAGATCGCATCGACCAGCGTCTGCAGCGTGACGTTCGCACGCGCGCTGCCCGAATTGGCCGATCCGTCATTGTCCTGAATTTCCTCCAGTACGACCACATCGGGCGCCTTCATGTCGACGCCGATGTCCTGCCCGATCAAGGCGAAGCGACCGCTGCCGAGGTCGGTATCGCCGTCGCTGTCGTTGGGATCGAGATTCAGGACGTTATAGGTTGCAACCAGCAGCTGGTTCGACGCCGCTGCCAGCGCGGTCGGATCGGCGACGACCGGCGCGGCCGTCGCGACGGTCGGGGCGGAGGTCGCGAGCACGGTGTAATTGCCCGAACGGTAGGACACGACGCCGGTGACGTCGTCCAGCACTGCCCCCGCCTGTACGTTAGGGACGCCGCCCGTCAGCGAGCCGATCAGGATGCGTTCCGGGTTGAAATCCGAACCTGCGCCCGAATTGACCACGCCGAGACCGCCTGCGCCGCCATCGATCACGACATGCCCGTCGGCCGACACGTTGGTCGCCGCCAGTTCGGTGGCGTTGCCCGCAACCGTCCAGACGCTGCCCGCGGTCGGCGCCACCGTGTGCGGCGATTCGACCGTCACGCGCATGCCCTCCAGGCTCTCGAAGAAATCGAGGCCGTCGGTCGCCGGATCGAAGCTGGTCAGATTGTCGTCATCAAGGATCTCGGTCGGCGGACGGATGCCGTCCGGGCCGATCAGCACCGCGGCAGGCAACGCATTGCCGGTGCTTACGACGGTGATCGAGGTCGGTACCAGCTCGGTCAGCGGCAGCACGCCGGTATCGCCGTTCGGCAGGAACTCGTCGACCCGCGCGGTCATCGTCACCGCATCGCCGACCGTGACGGTGGGCGCGGTGCCGGTGAAAACGAAGACGCCGTCCGACGTCGCTCGATCGCCATCGCCGGTCGCGTCCTGGAGATAGAAGCCGTTGCTCGCCAGCGCGGTGACGATGCCCTGCGTGGCAACCGTCTGCCCCTCATAGGGCGAACGGTGCGCGGCGCCCTGGATCTCGAAGATCCGCAGCTGCGCCAGGTCGTCGTTGACGATCGTGCCAGTGGCCGTGGCGCGGCCCAGGTCCGCGCCGCCGCTCGCGTTCGACAGCGTCAGCGAGAAGCGCTCGTCGGGCTCGCCGACGGTGTCGGTCGCGACCTGGATCGTGATCGTCGCCTGCGACTGGCCCGCGGCGAAGGTCACGGTGCCCGATGTCGCGCCGGTCAGGTCGTTCGCCGAGGCGAAGCCCGCCCCGCTGCCGAACGACACCGCGTAATCCGCCGACGCCGCTCCGGTCGTGCCGCCGGTGCGATCGACGGTGAAGGTCAGCGCGGTGGTCCCGCTGTCGCCCTCGACGACGCTCGCATCGCGCACCCGGATCGAACCGGCAGGGTTGGCGACCACGAAGTCCTGCCCCGCATTGACCTGCCCGAAGCTCGACGTCGTCGCTGCGGTCCAGGTGAAGTCCTCGCCGTCGCTGCCGCTACCTTTCAGCTGGAGCGACAGCGTTGCCGGCTCCGTCCCGCTCTGCGCCACGCCGATGTCGGTGCTGGTCAGCCCGTTGGCCGCGCCGCCGACCGCGGTGAAGCTGCCCTCATAGGACGGGAACTGGACGACCGCGCCGTTCGCATCGACCAGCGCCAGCCCGTCGGGCGCGCCGTTCTGGATGCCCGGGGTCGCGAAGGAGAGCGCGCCGTTGCCGTCGTCCTGGTTCGGGATCACGCCCGACAGCTGGATCGTCGAATAGGGCGCGCCGCCGTTGCCGTTGTACAGCACCAGCGTCCAGCCCGCGAGGTTCAGCCCCGCCGTGCCCGCGATCTCGACCCGCTCGCCCGTGTCGGCGCCTGCCGGATCGTAGAGGATCTCGTTGACGAACGCGCGGCCCGGCGCCGCGGCGGCGCTGTCGTCGTTGGTGATCGTGCCGGTCGCCGAGGCGGTGCCGATCGCGGCGCCGCCGGTCGCGCCCGACAGGGTGACGGTGAAGGATTCATCGGCCTCGACCGCGGTATCGCCCTGAACCTTGGCGAGGATCGTCGCGGTCGTCTGACCCGAGGCGAAGCTGACCGTGCCGCTGAAGGCGTTGTCCGACGCGAAATCGTCCGCGGTCGCGGTGCCCAGCGTGAAATCATACGCTGCGGTGACCGCGCCGTCGCTGCCACCCGAGCGGGTGACGGTGAACACCAGCGAGGTCGTCCCGCTGTTGCCTTCCACGATGCTGGCTGCCGCGATCGACAGCGAGCCGGGGGCTGCCGCCGATCCGAACGTCTGGCCCTGGTTCACCGCGCCGAAGCTGCTCGCCGCCGAACCCGCCCACGTGAAGTCCTCGTAGGTCGTGCCGGTGCCGGTCAGGCGCAGCGACGTGCCGACCGGGGTCGTCGTGCCCTCGACAACACCGACATCGACGCTCGTCATCCCAGCCGCGGGGGTGCCGGCCGCCGCGGTCAAGACGCCTTCGTACGACAGGAACTGGACGACGTTGCCCGCCGCGTCGATCAGCGCAAAGCCGTCGGGCGACCCGTTCTGCAGGCCATCGACCGGCAGCGTGAAGTTCAAGGTGCCGTATCCGTTCGCCTGGTCGGCGAAGGTGCCGGTCAGGTTGATCGTGTTGTAGACCGTGGCGTTCGCCGCCGCAGCCGCGGTCGATCCGCCATTGTACAGCACCAATTTCCACCCGGTCAGGTCGGTGCCCGCGCGCCCGGCGATCTCGAAGCCCTCGCCGCTGTCGGTTCCGACGTTGTCATAGTGCAATTCGTTGATGAAGGTGGTCGTGGCCATGACAATTCCCCGGATGAAGTCGCGGTGACGGTCCCTTAACGGAACTTAACCGCGCCAATGCCGGGTGACGATGACGAATCGGTGACGCGGATCCGGTTTATTTTCCGCGGCCTACCCGGCACCGCGTCCTGGATCAGAACACCGCATGCGGCGTGGACTCGTTCATCATCGCCTGGCGCACCAACGGGATCGGTGGCCCGCCGAAACTCAGGAAGCGGTCGTGGAACGCTTTCCATCCTGCCCGCCCACCGTGCGTCGCGGCCCAGTCGGAACGCAGTCGGCGGATCATCAGCTTGCCCATCGTGTAGTTCAGGTACGCCGGATCGTAGGTGCCCCGTGCCGCCTGCTGCCGCGCGGTCCCCTCGTCCTGATAGCATTGTTCGACGAACAGCCGCCGCGACTGATCCTGGGTCATCCCGCGCGCGTGCAGCCCGATCGCGGACAGATAGCGGCAGTCGCGCAGCAGCGCGTTGGAGAGCTGGCCGATATGCGTCTCCGCGGTGCCGCCGTTGACGCCGGCTTCCCACATCATCTCCTCTGCATAATGCGCCCAGCCTTCGGCAAAGGCGTAGCCGACGAACAGCCGCCCGAAGATCGACGGCGAGCGGTTGGCGTGGCGGAACTGGAGGAAGTGCCCCGGCATCACCTCGTGGATCGAGGTGAACAGCAGGTCGTCCTTGCCCGGCACGAACGCGTCCCGCGTCGCCTTGTCCCACGCCGGATCGGGCGGCGAGATGTAATAGATCGAGGGCACGCCCTTCTCGAACGGTCCGGGCGGGTCGATATAGGCGCTGTTCTGGCGGTTGTAGGGCGGACTCTCCTCGACCAGCGCCTGTTCCCGGTCGGGAATGGTGACCAGGTCCTTGGCAATCACGAACGCGCGTAGCACCGGGATCTGCCGTCGCGCCTCCGCCACCGGGCCGCCCTCGGGCTTGTTGGCGTTCATCTTATCCATGCACGCCGGAATCGTCATGCCCGTGGCAAACTTCGCGCAGGCCTCGCGCAGCGCGTCCTGGTTGCGCTTGAGGTCGGCGCGGCCCGCCGATTCCAGCGCATCGAGCGAGGTGTCGACGCCCTCGGTCGCCGAAACCATCCGCGCGAACCGGTCCGCGCCCAATGCGAAATCCTGGGTTGCGTTCGCGCGCTGGCTCTCGATCCACGCCGCCAGATCGGCCATCGCGCCCGCCGCCTTTTCCGACGTCGCGCGCAGTTGCGCCTGGAGCGCGGGATCGGCCACGTCGGCGAACGCCTTGCGCGCATCGCCGCGGTAATAGTCCGCAAACCCCTTGAACCCGGCGACGCCGTAATTGACGTAGCTGAGCGGCATCGGAGTCTTCAAATTCGCCCGGATGTTCGCCGCCGCCGCCGGAACATGGTCGAGGAACCGGATCAGCGCGCGCATCCGCACCGGCTTGGCGGCATAGTTGCGCGCGATATACACATTGGGATCGAGCCCACCGCCGACGTACCAGGCCGGGTTGCGGTGCGGTTGGTCGGCATCCTCCAGCCAGAACAATTTGCCCTTGGCGACCTGCACCAGATAGGCACGTTCGAACCGGTCGGCGTCGGACAGCGTGCCCGCAAACCCCTGCGCGTCGGTGATCGCGGCATGGTAGAAGTCGCGCTGCCGCTTCAACCCCGCCTCGCTCCAGTCGGCAAGCCCACCATCGAAATCGTGCCGCCCCTGATACACCGCGTTCGACGGATCGAGCTGGAACCCGCGCTCGATGAACGCGTCGCGGAACGCCGCCCAGCTGCCTGGTGCGGGCGCTTGCGCCGATGCGCCCGCGCACGCCAGCGCCGCGACCGAGATCGCCCATGTCCACCGCATCGCCACTCTCCTTGATTCGGCCGTCTTGCAGCAATGCTGGCAGGCCCAGGCGCGGCGCGCCAGCGGGAACGCGGCCGGCGACCGCACGTTTCGCGCTCGACCCTCTTACGGAGCAGCTTCATGCCCTATGTGAAAACCCGCGACGGCACCGACCTCTACGTCAAGGATTGGGGCAGCGGCCGCCCGGTGGTCCTGACCCACGGCTGGCCGCTCAACGCCGACAGCTGGGACCCGCAGGCAATGGCGCTCGCCGAAGCCGGTTTTCGCGCGATCGCCTACGACCGCCGCGGGTTCGGGCGGTCGGGGCAGCCATGGAGCGGCTACGATTACGACACGCTCGCCGACGATCTCGCCGACGTCATGGCGGCGACCGGCGCCGACGGCGACGCGACGATCGTCGGCTTCTCGATGGGCGGCGGCGAGGTCGCGCGTTACATGAGCCGCCATGGCGGCAAGGGCGTGATCGCCGCCGGGCTGATCTCCTCGGTCGTTCCCTACATGCTCCAGACCGACGACAACCCCGATGGCGTGCCCGATTCGACCTTCGGGCAGATGCGCGACGGCATCAAGAAGGATCGCGCCGCCTTCTTCCGCGACACCTTCACCCCCGGCTTCTACGGCGTCGGCTACATCTCGCATCCGGTCAGCGACGACATCCTCGATTGGTCGACCAGCCTGGCGCTCCAGGCGGGCCTCAAACCGACGCTCGCTTGCCTCGACGCGTTCGCCTACACCGACTTCCGCCCCGATCTCGCCGCGTTCAAGGTTCCGACGCTGATCGTCCACGGCACCGGCGATAAGACGGTGCCGATCGACGCCTCCGGCCGCGCGGCGGCAAAGGGCATCGCAGGCAGCCAGCTGGTCGAATACGACGGCGCGCCGCACGGGCTGAACGTGACGGAGAGCGACCGGCTGACTCAAGACCTGCTGACGTTCCTGGGACGGTAAGCTAACCTTCTTAGCCCTCTCCCGCTTTCGCGGGAGTTGCGGGTCGGTCATGCCCCCGGCATGACCTAAACCGCGCGGGGCGCAGTTTACCCGCAACTGGTTGGGTGAGGGTCTTCTTCTACCTTCTGCCACCGCCGTCAAAAGAAGAAGACCCTCACCTCCCACTCGCTGACGCGAGCGGGCCCCTCCTCTCCCGCGAAAGCGGGAGAGGGCCAATGATCACCGCGTGTTGAGCGGCACGATCACCTCGTCGGGATGTGCGACGTTCAATTCCTTGCGCACCATCTCGTCGACCATGTCCGGATTGGCATGATCGGGGTTAAGCAACGCCACCCGGTTCTTCAGCACCGCACGCTTGCGGTCCAGCTCGGCATAATCGTGCTCGCGCTTGACCAGCTGACGTTTGTAATCCCCGTACGCGAACAAGCCGTTGCGCCCGAGCACCGCATAGGCGCCGAAAAAGGCGATGATCGTCAGTCCGATCGCGGGCCACGCCGCCCGCTTCATCGTCCGCGCGAACGTCGACGGCTTCCTCATTAACTTATGCCCCCATCAGCACGTCGCGCCCGGCATAGCGTGCAGCGTCGCCCAGCTCTTCCTCGATCCGGATCAGCTGGTTGTACTTGGCCAGCCGGTCCGATCGCGCCAGACTGCCCGTCTTGATCTGCCCGCAATTGGTCGCGACCGCCAGGTCGGCGATCGTCGCATCCTCGGTCTCGCCCGACCGGTGGCTCATCACCGCGGTATAGCCGCTGCGCTGCGCCATCGACACCGCCTCCAGCGTCTCGGTCAACGTGCCGATCTGGTTGACCTTGACCAGCAAAGAATTGGCGATGCCGTCCTTGATGCCGCGCTTCAAACGCTTGGGGTTGGTCACGAACAGGTCGTCGCCGACCAGCTGCACATGGTCTCCGATCAGGTCGGTCAGCGCCTTCCAGCCCTCCCAATCGTCCTCCGCCATCCCGTCCTCGATCGAGAAGATCGGATAGCGCCGCGTCAGGTTCGCCAGATACTCGGCCATCTCGTGGCTGGAAAGGATGCGGTTCTCGCCCGAAATGTCGTACCTGCCGTCCTTGAAGAACTCGGTCGCGGCGCAATCGAGCGCCAGCATCACTTCGTCGCCGGGCCGGTATCCCGCCTTCTCGATCGACGTCATGATGAAGTCGAGCGCCTCGGTCGTGCTCGCGATGTTGGGTGCAAAGCCGCCCTCGTCGCCGACTGCGGTGTTCAGCCCCTTCGCGCTCAGCCCTTTCTTGAGCGTGTGGAAGATCTCCGACCCGCAGCGCACCGCCTCGACGATGTTCGCAGCACCCACCGGCACGATCATGAATTCCTGGAAATCAATGGGGTTGTCGGCATGCTCGCCGCCGTTGATGATGTTCATCATCGGTACGGGAAGCAGGTGCGCCGACACCCCGCCGACATACCGGTACAGCGGCAGCGCGCGCGCTTCCGCCCCGGCCTTTGCCGCCGCCAGGCTGACGCCCAGGATTGCGTTGGCGCCCAGCCGCCCCTTGTTCTCGGTCCCGTCGAGCTCGATCATCGCATGGTCGAGGTCGCTCTGGTCCTCGGCGTCCATGCCGACCACGGTTTGGGCGATGTCGCCGTTGACCGCGTCGACAGCCTGGTCGACCCCCTTGCCACCCCAGCGGCTCGCATCGCCGTCGCGCTTCTCCACCGCTTCGTGCGCCCCCGTCGACGCGCCCGATGGCACCGCGGCGCGTCCGAAGCTGCCGTCCTCCAGCAGCACGTCGACCTCCACGGTAGGATTGCCCCGGCTGTCGAGGATCTGGCGCGCGTGGATGTCGATAATGGCGGTCACGTGAGTAAAGCTCCTGATCTGGCGCAAGACGCGGTCGCCGCTGCTCTATCGCGTGGCGCGGCGCTCGGCAATTCGTTGACGCCGCGATGGAACGCCGCTGCCCCGCGTGGGTTGAGAAGCCGATCGTTCCGAAAGGGAAACATGATGTCAGACACCGACTTCCGCCGCGAAACCGACGCCGACCTGGAGACCCCGCCCGCCGACGCCGAGTTCCGGCCGGCTGAGCCGCTGAAAGATGCCGGCGTGGACTTCACCCCCGATGACGGCGGCAGCGCCGCTCCGGCAACGGGCACCACCGCGACCCAGACCCTTCGTGAGAGCGGAACCAAGCTGACCACCCAGGCGACCGACAAGGCCCGGATGTTCGCCGATCAGGGCAAGGCCAAGGCGGGCGAGAAGCTCGACGAATTCTCGCAGATGCTCACCGACGCGGCGCAGACCGTCGACGAGAAGATCGGCGGCCAATACGGCCAATACGCCAGATCCGCCGCCGACCAGGTGACGAGCTTTTCCAATTCGCTAAAGGCAAAGGATGTGGACGAGCTCGTCGAGGACGTCCGCGGTTTCGTCCGTGCCAGCCCGGCGGTGGCGATCGGCGTCGCCGCGGCGCTCGGCTTCGCGCTTGCCCGGCTGGTCCAGTCGGGGCTCGAAGCCGGCACCGGCGACACCAAGGCGTAACGCGAGGTGGCGTTGGCTGAACTCAAGGTCGAACATCGCGGCGATGCCGACGTCGAGCCGGGAATCGCGACGCTGGCGACCCAGCTGATCGACGACACACGCGAGGTCGTGAGCGCCGAGATCGCGGTTCACAAGGCGCGGATCGGCGAACGCATAGCTGCGTACAAGGGCGCGGCGGTCTTCTTTGCGATCGCTGGCGTGCTCGCGCTGGCGGCGCTGATCGCGCTGCTGGTCGGGCTGATTCTCACCCTGGCAACCCTGATCGGACCCGGGCTGGCGACGCTTGCGGTGGTGGTCGGCACGCTGGTGATCGCGGGCGTGCTGGCGATGATCGGCAAGGGCCGGCTGGCCGCGCCCGCAATCCCGGAGCGACGCGCATGACAGCCCCCACCCCCGTTGAAACGCTCGCCGCCGCCGAAGCGCGGGTGGCTGTCGCTCATCAGCGGCTGACCCACACGGTCACCCAGCTACAAGCCAAGCTCGATCCGCGCGAACGCGCACACCGTGCGGCGCGCGAGGCACGGATCGTCGGCGAAACCGCCACCGCCATCGCCAAGGACAAGCCGGAGATCGTCGCAGGCGTTGCGGCCGCCGGCATTCTGTTCCTGGCGCGCCACCGCATCGCCCGGCTGTTCCGCCGCCGCCGCAAGAATACTCCCCCCGCGCATGCGGGACTGACACCAGTGATGAGGACGCACCCATGACCGACACGAACGACAACAACCACGCCGATTCGCACGGGCGCCTGCGCGATGGCTATGAAGCGGTCTACGATCGCACCGCCAAGACGACGGCCAAGGCGGTGGACGCCGCCTCCGACGCCGCGCGCCGCGCAACGCGCGAGATCGAATCGAACCCGCTCGCGCTGCTGGTCGGCGGCATCGCGGTCGGCGCCGCGGTCGGCGCGCTGCTGCCGCGGTCGGACAAGGAAAAGGAGCTGCTCGCCCCGCTCGGCGCCCGTCTCGGCAGCCAGGCGCGTGCCGCGCTCTCCGCCGCCAAGGATGCCGGACGCTCCGAACTGGAGACCCGCGGCCTGACCAGGGACGCGGCGCGCAACCAGGTCAAGGGCTTGCTCGACGGCGTACTCAAGGCCGCGAGTTCGGCGGGCTCCGCCGCGACAAAGTCCGCCTCTGCGCAATAGTGCGATCCGCAACGGCGCGCGACACCCCGCGCGCCGTTGCAGCGCCTTCGCACACGCTCTAGGAGGCGGGTTCACCTTCCCCAAGGGCATTCCCGATGAGCAAGCTCCACCTCGTCTTCGGCGGCCGCGTCGCCGACCCCCAGACGCTCGACTTCGAGGACCTGAAGTCGATCGAGATCGTCGGCGTCTTCCCCGATTATTCCAGCGCCGAGAAGGCCTGGCGCGGTGCGGCGCAGCGGACGGTGGACGACGCCGAGATGAAGTTCGTCGTGGTCCACCTCCACCGCCTGCTGGAACCCGACATGCTGGCGAAAGGTACGGACTGACATCGCGCCGAACGGTTTAGCCAGCCCCTTCGACTTCGCTCGGCGCGAACGTAGAATAGGCAAGAAGCGCTCAGGTCCAGCTTCGTTCGTGCTGAGCGAAGTCGAAGCACCTTTTTCAAAGCGCGACGCTCGCGCCTCTCAAGCGTCCCGATACCGCCATAACAACAATGGCCGCGCCAGCACCAGTCCTGCGACGAACCCGCCGATATGCGCGCCGATGGCCACGGTGACCCCGCCCATCCCCGCGGCGCCGATCAGCAGCTGCAACCCGATCCACCCCGCCGCCAGCCATGCGATATGGACGACGTCGGCCGGCACCGGCCCGATCGCCTTAGCGCGCCGCTCGCCATAGAGCAGAGCGTAGGCGCCAACGATCGCGGAGATCGCCCCACTCGCTCCGATCATCGGCGCGGCGGACGCCGGATCGAACGCCCATTGCGCCGCCGCCGCGGCATAGGCGCCGACACCGTAGAGAACCGCGATCGCGGCGGACCCAAGCGTCCGCTCGAGCAGCCGCCCACAATAGACGAGCATGATCAGGTTGAAGACAAGGTGCCCGATACCGCCATGGACGAGCGTCGCGGTGAGCGGCGTCAGGAAAACCGGCACGACAAGCGGCAGCCCGTCAGGCAACGCCGCGCCTGCCAGCCGCACCGGCACGAACCCCGCGCCGTACGCCATCGCGGACAGCCCGCCGGACACCAGAATCAGCACCGACGCGACCGCCGTGGCGATCGCAATGCCGACGGTCACCCGGGCATCGGACCAGCTGGAGCTATTCAGATGAAGTCGATCTTCGACACGACGTACCAGCGGTCGCCCGACGGCACGGTCACTTCGACCTCCTCGTCGACCTTGCGCCCGATCAGCGCGCGACCGAGTGGCGAGTTGTAGCTGATCCGCCCGGACTTGGCGTTCGCCTCGGTCTGGCCGACGATCTGGTAGGTGATCGCCTTGTCGTCCTCGTCGAGCAAGGTCACCGTCGCCCCGAACACCACCTTGTCGCCCGACAGGTCCTTGGGATCGATGATCTGCGCGCGGCTGAGCTTGTCCTCGATGTCGGAGATGGTGGCCTCGTTCTGGCCCTGCTGCTCCTTGGCAGCGTGATATTCGGCATTTTCGGACAAGTCGCCGTGCGCGCGCGCCTCCTCGATCGCGTCGACGATCAGGGGACGCTCCGTTTTCAGACGCCGCAGCTCTGCCGTGAGCGTTTCATAGCCCTCCTGCAGCATCGGCATCTTGTCGACGGTGGCCATGTCCTTGTCCCCAATATCGTTTCGCCCCGCGCGAAGCCGGTCAGGCCCGCGACGCACATCATACTGCTTGTCGGGATCAGTCGTGCGACTGAGAATAATAGGATTGCAGCGGCCGTACTTCAAGCCCGCGACTCCCCCCCGCCGCGATCGCCTTCGCCGCCTCGACCGCGGCGGGCGCGGTGGTGAAATAGGGGATGCGCTGCGCCAACGCCGCCTGGCGGATCGGCTTGGAGTCCTTCAGGCTCTGCCAGCCTTCGGTGGTGTTGAAGATCAGCGCGATGCCCCCGTCCTTGATCCGGTCGACGATGTGCGGCCGTCCTTGTGCGACCTTGTTGACCCGCTCGACCGGCACGTCGGCGCGCATCAGATGGTCCGCGGTCCCACCAGTCGCAACGATGGTGAAGCCGTGCTCGACCAGGTTGCGCGCCGCACCGACGATCGCCGCCTTGTCGCCATCCTTGACGCTGACGAACACCGCGCCGCTTTCCGGCAGGACGGTCCCGGCGCCAAGCTGCGCCTTGACGAAGGCTGTGGTGAAATCGCTATCGATTCCCATGACTTCGCCAGTACTCTTCATCTCCGGCGACAGCACCGGGTCGGTCCCGGGAAAGCGGTTGAACGGGAACACCGCCTCCTTCACCGCGACATGCGCGATGTGGCGATCGATCATCGGCAGATCCTTCAGCTTCTCGCCCGCCATCACGCGCGCCGCGATCTTGGCGACCGGAACCCCGATCGCCTTGGCGACGAACGGCACCGTGCGGCTGGCGCGCGGATTGACCTCGATCAGGTAAACAAGCCCGTCCTTCACCGCGAACTGGATGTTCATCAGCCCCTTAACGGACAGGCCATGCGCCAGCGCCACGGTCTGTCGCTCGATCTCGGCGATGATCTCCGCCGACAGGCTGTACGGCGGCATCGAGCAGGCGCTGTCGCCCGAATGGACCCCGGCTTCCTCGATATGCTGGAGCACGCCCGCGACGACGACGTCCTCGCCGTCGCAGATCGCGTCGACGTCGACCTCGATCGCATCGCGCAGATACTGGTCGATCAGGACCGGCGAGTCCCCCGATACCTGCACCGCGGTGGCGATATAGTCGTCGAGTTGCGCGGGCGTGTCGACGATCTCCATTGCGCGGCCGCCCAGGACGTAGCTGGGGCGCATCAGCACCGGATAGCCGATCCGCTCCGCCGCCACGATCGCCTCGTCGCGGCTGCGCGCCAGGCCGTTGGCGGGCTGCAACAATTTCAGCTTGCTGACCAACCCAGCGAACCGCTCGCGATCCTCTGCCAGATCGATCGCATCCGGCGAGGTGCCTAAAATCGGAATCCCCGCCGCCTCCAGAGCGCGCGCCAAATTAAGCGGAGTCTGCCCTCCGAACTGGACGATAACCCCGACCAGCTCGCCGCGCGACCGCTCGACGTCGAGGATCGCGAGCACGTCCTCGGCGGTCAGCGGCTCGAAATACAGCCGGTCCGACGTGTCGTAATCGGTGCTCACCGTCTCCGGATTGCAATTGACCATGATCGTCTCATAGCCCGCGTCCGCCAGCGCGAAGCACGCATGGCAGCAGCAATAATCGAACTCGATCCCCTGCCCGATCCGGTTCGGCCCGCCGCCCAGGATAACGATCTTGCGCCGCTCCGATGGCTGGCTCTCGTCCTCCGGCTCGCCGAACGATGGCGCCTCATAGGTCGAATACATGTATGGCGTCTTGGCGGCGAACTCGGCCGCGCAAGTGTCGATCCGCTTGAACACCGGCCTGACACCCAGCCGATGCCGCAAGGCGCGCACCTCGCTCTCGGTGACACCGCCGGTCATCGCGACCACCGCCTCGTGGATCAGCCCCGATCCTCGTGCGATGCCGCGGTTCATCCCGCGCAGGTCGACCGACTGCAGCGCCAGCCACGCGAGCCGCTTGTCGCTGAACCCCATAGCCTTGAGCCGCCGCAGCCCCGCGGCTTCGATCGGCAGTCCGTCCTTCATCACCTCATTCTCGGCGGCGATGATCTCGGCGATCCGCTCCAGGAACCAGGGATCGTATTTGGCGATCGCATGGACCTCGGCAACGGTGAACCCTTCGCGCAACGCCTGCGCCGCGACCAGCAGCCGGTCGGGTGTCGCGCGCGCCAGCGCCGCCTCGATCTCCGCGCGCGGCGCGCCGACCAGCGCGTCGACCTGGTTGAAGCCCGACAGCCCGGTCTCCAATCCGCGCAATGCTTTCTGCATCGATTCGTGGATATTGCGCCCGATCGCCATGACTTCGCCGACGCTCTTCATCGCGGTGCCGAGGATCGGCTCGGCCCCCTTGAACTTCTCGAACGCGAAGCGCGGGATCTTGGTCACGACATAGTCGATCGTCGGCTCGAACGCCGCCGGGGTCGCGCCTGTAATGTCGTTGACGATCTCGTCGAGCGTGTACCCCACCGCCAGCTTTGCCGCGACCTTGGCGATCGGAAAGCCAGTCGCCTTGGACGCCAGCGCCGAAGAGCGGCTGACCCGCGGGTTCATCTCGATGACGATCAGCCGCCCGTCCTTAGGATTGACCGCGAACTGGACGTTGGAACCCCCTGTTTCGACGCCGATTTCGCGCAAGCAAGCGATGCTTGCGTTGCGCATGATCTGATATTCCTTGTCGGTCAGAGTCAGCGCCGGCGCGACCGTGATCGAATCGCCGGTGTGGACCCCCATCGGATCGACGTTCTCGATGGAGCAGATGATGATAGCATTGTCCGCACGGTCGCGGACCACCTCCATCTCATATTCCTTCCAGCCGAGCAGCGATTCCTCGATCAACACCTCGGTCGTCGGCGACAGATCGAGCCCGTTCCGCACGATGGCGACGAACTCCTCGCGATTGTACGCGATCCCGCCGCCCGATCCGCCCATCGTGAAGCTCGGCCGGATGATCGCGGGCAATCCCACCTTTTCGAGCGCTTCCAGAGCCTCCTTCTGATCGTGTGCAATCGCCGAGCGCGCCGACTCCAGCCCGATCCGGTCCATCGCGTCGCGGAACTTCAGCCGGTCTTCGGCCATGTCGATGGCGTCCGCATCCGCCCCGATCATCTGCACGCCGTACTTGGCCAAAGTACCGTCGCGGAACAGCGCCAGCGCGGTGTTGAGCGCGGTCTGCCCTCCCATCGTCGGCAGCACCGCGTCCGGCCGTTCCTTTTCGATGATCCTGGCGACGATCTCCGGCGTGATCGGCTCGACGTATGTGGCGTCGGCCAGCTCGGGATCGGTCATGATCGTCGCCGGGTTCGAATTGACCAGGACGATACGGTAGCCCTCCTCCTTCAACGCCTTGATCGCCTGCGTGCCCGAATAATCGAACTCGCACGCCTGCCCGATGACGATCGGCCCCGCGCCGATGACGAGGATGGAGGAGATGTCGGTGCGTTTGGGCATGGCGACCTAGATGTGATAAAGGCGCAGTGAATGCGCGGGAGACGAGCGGCGTTGGAACGATACACGATCGAGGTGCGGGAGGACGCGGTGCCGTTCCTGCACGAAGCGGCGGAAGCCAAGGGCGTGTCTGTCGAAGAGGAGATCGGCCGCTTGGTGCAGCGGACTTACGCCAAGCGCGCCGAGGACGACTGGGTGCATGAACTGATCGCCATGAGCAGGCCAGGCGTCGACTTTGAAATCCCACGGATGCCGTACGACAGACAGGATGTGTTCGCCTTTGATGATTTTGATTGATACAAATGTTTTTAGCGAGCTGATGAAGCCCGCGCCCGATGACGCTGTGGTGGACTGGCTGTTTGCCCACCGCAACGAGACGCTGCTATCGACCTTGGTCGTGGCTGAAATCGACTTTGGCGTGCGGACGACTCGCGGCCCCGACAAGCGCAAAATGCTGCGAGGCTGGCTAGACCGGCTGATCGAGCAACACCAGGGCCGGACGGTGGACTTCGACCTCGCCGCAGCGCGCCGCTGGGCGGAAATGAGTGCGGCCGTCCTGATCGCCGACCTGCGGGCCGGGTCGCGCCCCTTCGACACACTGATCGCTGTCCAGGCGCTCGCGCTCGACGTACCACTCGCTACGCGCAACTTCCGCCATTTCGAAACGACCGCAGTACGGATCATCGACCCGTGGCAGGCGTGATCGCCGGCATCTCCGAATAATCGAACTCGCACGCCTGTTCGATGACGATCGGCCCCGCGCCGATGACGAGGATGGAGCAGATGTCGGTGCGTTTGGGCATTTAAATCTCGTACAGGCCATAGCGACTAAATATAACCTCTACAGACGGCCGCTGCGTCAACGCGAGCTTCTTTACGCAAGCGAAGATCACCCGTTTTTTGGGGTTTTGATCGATCCAGAGGAGGGCACGGACGTCCCAGCGGTTTCCGTTCTCGTACCTGATCCTTTTAGCACCACACTTGCGAAAGGCCGGCACAAGTGCCCGGAGTCGCTCGGGCGCGCCGATCAGCCTCACGTTACCATGTATAGCTACTAGCGCGTAACTTGCAGAAGGAGCGGTCAACAACGCAGCAACAAGCGCAAGCCGTCTCACCGCAAGGTTCCGACAAACCGCTCGAATAGGTACATACTGTCCTGCGGCCCCGGGCTCGCTTCCGGATGGTATTGCACGCTGAACGCCCGCCCGCCGTCTAGTTCCAGCCCCGCGTTCGAGCCGTCGAACAGCGACACGTGCGTCTCCGTCACTCCCTCCGGCAAACTCCCGCGCTCGACCGCGAAGCCGTGGTTCATGCTGGTGATCTCGACCGCACCGTCGCTCAGCCGCTGCACCGGGTGGTTGGCCCCGCGATGCCCCTGGAACATCTTGGTCGTCCTTCCGCCGAGCGCCAGCGCGAGCAACTGGTGCCCCAAACAGATGCCGAACAGCGGCTTGCCCGTAGCGAGCAATTGGCGGATCACCGGCACCGCATATGCGCCCGTAGCCGCCGGATCGCCCGGCCCATTGGACAGGAAGATGCCGTCCGGCTCCAGCGCCATCACCGTCTCGAAGCTCGCGGTGGCCGGCACGACTGAAACCTTCGCTCCGGCCTCAACAAGGCTGCGGAAGATATTGCGTTTGCTGCCATAGTCGACCGCGACGACGTGCGGACGAGCGCCGCCATTGGCCTCACCTTCGACTGAACTTCCGCCCTCATAACCGAACCCGAGCCGCCACACGCCGCCCTCCCAGCCGTAGTGCGTCTCGGTCGACACGTCGCGCGCCAGGTCCATCCCCTCCAGCCCCGGCCACCCCCGCGCGCGGTCGAGCAGGAAGGCGAGGTCGAACACCCCGCTCGCCGAATGCGCGATCACCGCATTGGGCGCGCCGCGCTCGCGGATGCGCCGGGTCAGTGCGCGGGTGTCCACCCCCGCCAGACCGATCCGCGTGTGCCGCCGCATCCACCCGTCGAGTCGCTCGACGCTGCGGAAATTGGACGGCTCGGTCGGCATCTCGCGCACGATCGCACCCACCGCATGGGGGCCGTCGGCCTCGACGTCGTCCGGATTGACCCCGACGTTGCCGATATGCGGGAAGGTGAAGCACACCATCTGCCCCGCGAACGACGGGTCGGTCATGATCTCCTGATAGCCGGTCATCGCGGTGTGGAAGCAGACCTCGCCGACCGCATGTCCTTCCACGCCGAATCCGCGTCCCCAGACGACCTCGCCGCTCGCCAACACCAGCACACCGGTCGCGCCATCGGGCTGGGGCGCATGGCTAGGCTTCGCGTCGGCCATGATCGGCGGGCACTCCATTGGTTCGCAGCGATGTCGCTAAGCCCGGCCCGTTACGCCCCTCGCCCCTCTCGCGTCAACCGTCGTACCCGGCTATGGTGGCGCAATGATCCGAGATGATATCAATCAGGCCCAGATCGCCGCCATGAAGGCCGGCGACAAGGAAACCCGCAACGCCGTGAGCCTCATCCAGGCCGCGATCAAGAACCGAGACATCGAAGCGCGTACCGGCAAAGCGCCCGACGACGACGACGCGCTGGTTGTCGAAGTCCTCCAGAAGATGGTCAAGCAACGCCGCGAATCGATCGCCATGTTCGAGAGCGGCGGGCGCCAGGAACTCGCCGACGCCGAGAAGGCCGAGGTCGCGGTGATCGAACGTTTCCTCCCCCAGACGCTGAGCGAGGACGAGACCCGTGCCGCGATCGAGACGATCAAGGCCGAACTCGGCGCTACGGCCATGAAGGACATGGGTCGTGTCATGGCCGAGCTGAAGGCACGCCACGCCAGCGTCCTCGACATGAGCAAGGCGAGCGGGCTGGTGAAGGCCGCGCTGGCGGGTTAAGGCCGTGCTATAATGCAAGCGTGACTCTTACCCCCGCCTTCCTGGACGAACTCCGCGCCCGCACCTCGCTGACCACGCTCGTCGCCAAGACCGTCAAGCTCACCAAGGCGGGCCGCGAATCGAAGGGTTGCTGCCCTTTCCACCAGGAAAAGACGCCGTCGTTCTACGTCAACGACGACAAGGGCTTCTATCACTGCTTCGGCTGCTCGGCGCACGGCGACGCGATCCGCTGGCTGACCGATCAGCGCGGGCTGCCGTTCATCGATGCGGTCAAGGAGCTCGCGCAGGCCGCGGGGATGGAGATGCCCGCGCTCGACCGGCAGGCCGCGGAAAAGCAGGAAGCCGCGCGCGGGCTGCATGACGTCATGGCGGACGCCGCCGCCTGGTTCACCGACCAGCTCGGCGGCATCGCGGGCGCCGAAGCGCGTGCGCTGCTGGAGAAGCGCGGAGTCACGCCCAAGACCGCCCGCGACTTCGCGCTCGGCTTCGCGCCCGATTCGCGCGGCAAGCTGAAGGCCGCGCTGTCCGGTGCGGGCGACGCGATGCTCGTCGAAGCAGGCATGCTGATCCAGGTCGAGGGCAAGGAGCCTTACGACCGGTTCCGCGGCCGTCTGATGATCCCGATCCGCGACCCGCGCGGCCGCACGATCGCGTTCGGCGGCCGCATTATCGGCGACGGCGAGCCCAAATACCTCAACTCCCCCGATACCCCGCTCTTCGACAAGGGCCGCACCCTCTACAATCTCGACTGCGCCGCGCCTGCGGTGCGCAAATCCGGCCGGGTGCTCGTCGTCGAAGGCTATATGGACGTCATCGCGCTCGCACAGGCGGGGATCGCCGAGGCGGTCGCGCCGCTCGGCACCGCGCTGACCGAGGCGCAGCTCGAACGGCTGTGGCGGCTCGCCGACGTGCCGATCCTGTGCTTCGACGGCGACTCTGCAGGGCAGAAGGCCGCGCTCAGGGCCGCGCACCGCGCGCTTCCGCTACTGACCCCGGGCAAGAGCCTGGCATTCGTCACGCTTCCCGAGGGCCAGGACCCAGACGACCTCGTCCGCGCCAAAGGGGCGGCGGCGTTCGAGGCGCTCCTCGCCACCCGCGAGCCGCTGGTCGATCGCCTCTGGTCTGCCGAACTCGCCGCCGAGACGCTCGACACCCCCGAACAACGCGCCGGGTTCAAGCAGCGGCTCGCCGAACTGGCGGGCGGCATCGCCGACACCTCGGTCCGCGCCGAATACCAGTCCGAATTCCGCCAACGCTTCGCGGATCGCTTCACCCCCGCGCGAAAGCCTTTCGTGCCGTTCGAGAAGCGCCCGCCCTGGCAGGGCAAGGGCCAGTGGAAGCCGCCGATCACCTCGCCATCCTCCGCGGCCAAAGCAGTCGGCGTGGCAGGCATCGATCCATTGCTGTCGAAAGCGGTGCTGGCCGGACTGATCCGCCATCCGGTAGAGATCGCGCGGCACATGGAGGTGCTGGGGTCGCTCCGCCTTGCCGACGGCGCGCTCGGGCGGCTGTTCGAGGCGGTCGTCGATCTCGCGCTGGAGGACCGGGCGCTTGATAGCGCGCGACTCGTGACCATATTGAGCAGGTCGGGGTTCGATGCGATCGCAACCGAACTGTTGAGAGCAGACTCGATGCCCTATTCGTTCACGCAAGGCAGTGCCGATCCGTCACGCGTCCGGGAAGACCTGGACGAAGCGATTGCGGTGCTGGCGGCGCGGCCGGAGGTGGATGCGGCGCTCGCACACGCCACGGCGGCGATGCAAGCCGACTTCACCGCGGAAGCCTTCGAACGGCAGATAGCGGCGGTTAGGGAACAACAGGCGTTGGCGCTTCGGCTTGCAAATCTCGTTCAAGCCAACGAAGACGCCCGCGCGAGCGGACCTGAGGACAATTGATGGCGAATGACACGACCGACGGCGAGATTCCGCCGCTGATCGACCTGAACGATGCGTCGGTCAAGAAGGTGATCGCGCGCGCCAAGAAGCGTGGCTACATCACCTACGATCAGCTCAACGAAGCGCTGCCGCAAGGCGAGATGTCGTCGGATCAGATCGAGGACATGACGTCCGCGCTGAGCGAGATGGGCATCAACATCGTCGATAACGAGGATGCCGGCGAGGACGGCGAGGCGGAGACGCGCGCCGACGACGAGGACGAGCCCGAGGGCGAGGCCGCCGAAGTCGATGCCGGCCCTGCGGTCGAGGTCAAGAAGAAGGAGACGGTCGATCGCACCGACGATCCCGTCCGCATGTACCTGCGCGAGATGGGCGCGGTCGAGCTGCTCAGCCGCGAAGGCGAGATCGCCATCGCCAAGCGGATCGAGGCGGGCCGCGACACGATGATCCTGGGGCTGTGCGAATCGCCGATCACCTTCAACGCGATCATCGACTGGTCGACCGCGCTGAACGAAGGCACGATGCAGCTGCGCGAGATCATGGACCTCGACGCCATGCTCTCCAAGGACCCGGCCCCGGAAGCGCTGTCCGACGAGGAAGAGCCCGGCGACGGCGAGATCACCGAGAAGACCGCGGGCCCCTCGTTCAAGGAAGAAGCCGAGCCCGAGGAAGCGCCCGTCGCCGAAGAGGACGACGAGCTCACCGAACGCCGCACGCCGCGCCCCAGCGACGACGAGGAGGAGGACAACACCCTCAGCCTCGCGCAGATGGAGGAGCAGCTCAAACCCATCGCGCTCGAACGCTTCGCCAGCATCACCGCGCTCTACAAGAAGTTCGGCAAGCTCCAGCAGACCCGGCTCGACGCGATGGCCGCAGGCGGCGAGCTATCGGCGGCGGACGAGCGCAAATACCAGAAGCTGCGCGAAGAGCTGACCGCCGAGGTCGAGAGCGTCCAGTTCCATAACGCCAAGATCGAATATCTGGTCGACCAGCTCTACGCCTACAACCGGCGCCTGACTGCTTTGGGCGGCCAGATGCTGCGGCTCGCCGAGCGCCACAAGGTCAACCGCAAGGATTTCCTCGACCGCTACGTCGGTCACGAGCTCGACGAAAGCTGGCTGCAGTCGCTGGGCAAGATCGACAAGAAGTGGACCGCCTTTGTCACTAACGAGGGCGAGGCGGTGGACCGCATCCGCACCGAGATTGGCGAGATCGCGCAGGCGACCGGCATGGCGCTCGGCGAGTTCCGCCGGATCGTCAACATGGTCCAGAAGGGCGAGCGCGAAGCACGCATCGCCAAGAAGGAGATGGTCGAGGCGAATCTGCGCCTCGTGATCTCCATTGCTAAAAAGTATACGAACCGCGGATTGCAATTCCTTGATCTTATTCAGGAAGGCAACATCGGGCTGATGAAGGCGGTCGACAAGTTCGAATACCGCCGCGGCTACAAGTTCAGCACCTACGCCACATGGTGGATCCGTCAGGCGATCACCCGCAGCATCGCGGACCAGGCGCGCACGATCCGCATCCCGGTCCACATGATCGAGACGATCAACAAGCTGGTCCGCACCAGTCGGCAGTTCCTCCACGAGCAGGGCCGCGAGCCGACGCCCGAGGAGATGGCGGAGCGCCTCTCCATGCCGCTGGAGAAGGTCCGCAAGGTGATGAAGATCGCCAAGGAGCCGATCAGCCTCGAAACGCCGATCGGCGACGAGGAGGATTCGCATCTCGGCGACTTCATCGAGGACAAGAACGCGGTCATCCCGGTCGACGCGGCGATCCAGGCGAACCTCAAGGAAACGGTGACCCGGGTGCTGGCGTCGCTGACCCCACGCGAGGAACGCGTGCTGCGCATGCGCTTCGGCATCGGCATGAACACCGATCACACGCTGGAGGAGGTCGGCCAGCAGTTCAGCGTCACCCGCGAACGCATCCGCCAGATCGAGGCCAAGGCGCTGCGCAAACTGAAACATCCCAGCCGCAGCCGCAAGATGCGCTCGTTCCTGGATCAGTAGGAGCAGAGCCATGCCGACCGCATCGAACGCCCACGCCGTGCCGCAGTCTTTGGTCCAAAAAATTGGGGAATTGCCGCGCGGGCGGGTGGCGGAGGTGGAGGATTTCGTCGACTTCCTCAGTCTTCGCGAACGCGAGACGTCAGATGCAGCGCTGCGTCGCGCGGCGATGAGCGCCAGTGCGTCGTCGCTGGCCGCGATCTGGAACAATCCAGAGGACGACGTTTACGATGCTCTCTGACACGGACGTGCTCGCGTTCGGCGATGTCGTCCTCGTGCCGTTTCCTTTTACCGACCAGTCCGGCGTCAAGCGCCGTCCCGCCGTCGTCATCAGCGCCGCGCTGGCGAACGACACGAGACCAGACGTGATCCTCATGCCGATCACGAGCCAGACGCGCGAGCAAGCGGGCGGGCGCGACCTGATGGTCGGCGCCTGGAGTGAGGCGGGCCTGCTCAAGCCCTCGGCAATCAAACCCGTCATGGCCACGCTGGAACGCGCCCTGATCCTTCGTCGCCTCGGTCTATTGCAGGCCGTCGATCGGGACGCACTGCGGCGCGCATTGGCCGCCTTGATCGGCGGCTGACCGGCAACACCCGGCAAATCCTTGCCGCCCGGCGGAACGTGCTTGCCGGAAGGTTAAGCTCGCCTACACCGCGCCTTTACACGCTTCGCACTACCTCAGGCACGAAGATCGACACGGCGGACGCTGCGTCTCCCGGATCTTTGTGTCGAGGTATCAATGCGTTCGGACAGTTCAGAGCAGCGAGCGGCGGTCGGCGGCACCGCGGGCCAGGTGACAGCGCGAGTCGCGGGCATAGAGGGGAGCACCGGCAATCGCCACTTGGCGCGACTTCTCCGGCCAACTGTTCCACTGCGCGACCTTGGCGACCTGTGCCACGCTCTTTGCGCCGTCCATGGCAAGCGCCCGGACATGATCGAGGGCGCGCTGGAGGCGTCGGCCGACCCGGTCGAGCGCGACTGGCTCGCGGACGCCGCCGGTGGCTTTGCCGACGAGCGCCACTATCTCGCCCGCCTCGTCGCGGCCGCAGGCCCCCTGCCCTCCACGCCGGGCCAAGCGGAATGCGAAGCTGCGTTCGTGGGCCTGCGCCACGCTTTCGCGATGCTCGCGCGATCGGGCCGCTCGGGCTGCGCCATCGGTGCGATCGAGGCGCTGGTGATGGAATGGCGCGTCATCCGCCCGATCCTGGACCGCGCCGCCGACCGCTTCCACGTCGCGGGCGCCACCTGCGCGATGCCCGCCACCTTCGCCGACATCCAGACCACCGCTGGCCAGGAGCGCGCGATGGCGTTCGGCGCGCAGCAATTGCTCGTCCAGCACCGCGGGTTGTGGGACCTGCTCGAAAGCCGCTCCGCCGCACGCGACGCCGCCTGACGGGTTGCGCGGGCCCGCCCGCTGCCGCAAAGACGTCGGCGAAGGGGCTGCGCAATGAAACGTTTCGAAGGCACCGCAGGCTATGTCGCGACCGACGACCTGAAAGTCGCGGTCAACGCCGCCGTCACGCTGCGCCGCCCGCTGCTGGTCAAAGGCGAGCCCGGCACCGGCAAGACCGTCCTCGCCTATGAGATCGCCAAGGCGGTCGGTGCGCCGCTGATCGAATGGAACGTCAAATCGACGACGAAGGCGCAGCAGGGCCTGTACGAATACGATGCGGTCGCTCGCCTGCGCGACGGCCAGCTCGGCGACGCGCGGGTCCACGACATCGCCAATTACATCCGCCGGGGCAAATTGTGGGAAGCGTTCACGATGGACCGGCCCCCGGTCCTGCTGATCGACGAGATCGACAAGGCCGATATCGAGTTCCCCAACGACCTGCTCCAGGAGCTCGATCGGATGGAGTTCCACGTCTACGAGACCAAGGAGACCGTCCGTGCGGGAGATGTTCCAGGAAGCGGGCGCCCGATCGTTGTCATCACGTCGAACAACGAAAAGGAGCTGCCCGACGCTTTCCTGCGCCGCTGCTTCTTTCATTACATCAAATTCCCCGATCGCGAGACGATGCAGCGAATCGTCGACGTCCATTTCCCCGGCATCCAGAAGCTGCTGGTGAGCAAGGCGATGGACATCTTCTACGACGTTCGCGACGTCCCCGGGCTCAAGAAGAAGCCGTCGACCAGCGAGCTGCTCGACTGGCTGAAACTCCTGCTGCACGAAGACATGCCGCTGGAAGCGCTCCAGAACCGCGACCCGACCAAGGCGATCCCGCCCCTCCACGGCGCGCTGCTCAAGAACGAGCAGGACGTGATGCTCTTCGAACGCCTCGCGTTCATGGCCAAGCGCCAAGCGAACCGGCCGGGCTGAGCAATACTTTATTAACCATCCCACGCTACCCGCCAGTGACCACCGCGGGGGTACACCGGTCGTATGCGCAGTTCGTTCGCCAGCCTTGCCCTCTCGCTCGCCGCGCTGACGGGGGCGTCGGCCCAGGCCTCGCTCCTCGACTATGTCGGCCAATGCGTGCCCTTCGCGCGCGCAGCATCGGGAGTCGAAATCTACGGTGACGCGTGGACATGGTGGGACCAGGCCGATGGCCGCTACCGCCGCGGCTATGCGCCGAAAGTCGGCGCGGTGATCGTCTTCGCTAAGACCGCGCGCCTGCCGCTCGGCCATGTCGCGGTGGTCAGCCGAGTCGTCGAGACGCGTGTCGTCATGCTCACCCACGCAAACTGGTCGCGCCAGAACGGCGAGCGCGGCCATACCGAACAGGACGTGACGCTGTACGATGTCTCGCGCGACAACGACTGGAGCGACGTCAAGGTCTGGTACCGCGACAACGACGGGCTCGGTGGCGGCGTCTATGCGGTCAAGGGTTTCATCTACGGCGACGCCAAGCCGGCCAAGGAGCTGACCGGCCGTCATCCCGATTACGTCGCCGCGCTGATCGATGCCTACGCGCACTAGCCCCCGCACCGGCCGCGGCGCCACGCTGCTGCTCTGCGCCATCGTCGCCTTGGGTCTGGCGTTGCGCATCGCGGGCGCGCAGGGCGGATTGTGGCTCGACGAGGCCTGGTCGGCGGTGCTCGCGCATGAGGCGGGGACGCCTGCGGGCGTGTTCCTTCAGATCAATCACGACAACAACCACCACCTCAATTCCTTATGGCTACAGGCGGTCGGGCTCGGCGCGCCATCGTGGCTGATGCGCGCGCTGTCGATCGCAACGGGCACGCTGGCGATTCCGGTCGCGGCGGCGCTGGCCCGACCGCGCGGACGTGTCGCGGAGGCGGTCGCCGCCATCCTGTTCGCCACCTCGCCGATGCTCGTGACCCTGGGATCGGAGGCGCGCGGCTACGCGCCGATGACGCTGGCGCTGCTGGTCGCGACGCTGTTCGTCGATCGCACGCTGGCGGGCGACGCGCGTTACCGCCGTCCGCTTGCCCTCCGTCTTTGCTTCGTGCTCGGCGCGCTGTCGCAGCTGACGATGGTCTTCGGGGTGCTCGCACTGTGCGGCTGGGCGTTCTTCGCCTGGTGGCGTCGCGAGTCGTTCGGCGTGGCGGTCCGCCGGTCGCTGGCGCTGTTCGCGGGACCGCTCGTTGCGCTCGCCGCAACGCTGGCGCTGGTGTTCGGCGCGGCCTGGGCCAGCCCGACCGGTTTCCAGTTCGGCTCTTACGAACCCTTTTCGACGATCATGTACCTCCACGCGCTCGTCGAGATGGTGGGCTACACCGTCGGCTGGCCGGTCGTCACGATCGCGCTGCCGGTGTTGGCGCTTGTCCTGCTGGTGCTGGCGCCGCGCGCGGGCGCATCGCGCGTGGCGTTCTACCGGCTGGCGATCTTCGGCTTCCCGGTCGCGATGGCGGTGTTGCAGGCGGGCAATCCCGGCCACCCGCGTTACTACCTGCTGGCGGCGGTCGCGCTGCTGCTGATGCTTGGCGAGGTGATCGCGCACGGCCTTGGTCGCGGTGGACGCTGGCGCGTGGTTGCCGGAGCCTCGCTCATCGCAATCGTCGTGGGCGGGCTGGTCCAGGACGTCGACCTGGCGATCAACCGCCGTGGCGATCCGGCGCGTGCCATCCCCGCGCTCGCCGCCCGCGCGCCAAAGGGCACCACCGTACTGATGGACCGCGCGACGGGGGAGGCGATGCTCCGGGTCGCCGCCGCCCAGGCGGGTTATCCGCTCAGGATCGTCAAGGCGCCCTGCCCGGCCGCGCCCTTCGTTTTCGCCGACCGCTTCAAGGGCGAGACACTGCCCGCGATGCTGGTCCGCTGCCGCACCCGCTATCTGCCGATCGCCGGGGCGCAGGCGCACGGCCTGTCGGGAACCCACTGGACGCTGTACGCCCGCGCGCCGTAGGGTCGCGCGCATGTTCCTCAACTTCCTCGACGAGCTTCGCGCCGCCGGCATTCCCGCCAGCCTCAAAGAGCATCTGATCCTGCTCGAGGCGCTCGACGCCGAGGTGATCGAGCGAACGCCCGAGGACTTCTACTATCTCGCCCGCGCGACCTACGTGAAGGACGAAGGGCTGCTCGACCGCTTCGATCAGGTCTTTGCGAAAGTGTTCCGCGGCGTCGCTACCAACTTCGCGGCGCAGAATGCCGAAATCCCCGCCGATTGGCTCAAGGCGGTCGCCGAGAAATACCTGACGCCCGAGGAGATGGCGGCGATCGAGTCGCTCGGCTCGTGGGACGAGATCATGGAGACGCTGAAGAAGCGCCTCGACGAGCAGCACGCGCGCCACCAGGGCGGCAGCAAATGGATCGGCACCGGCGGCACCAGCCCGTATGGCAACGCCGGCTACAACCCCGAAGGCGTCCGCATCGGCGGAGCATCGAAGCACGGCCGCGCGCTGAAGGTCTGGGACCAGCGCGAATTCCGCAACCTCGACAACACCCGCGAGCTGGGCACCCGCAACATCAAGGTGGCGCTCCGCCGCCTGCGCCGCTTCGCCCGCGAGGGCGCCGCGGACGAGCTCGACATCGACGGCACGATCGACGGCACAGCGCGCCAGGGCTGGCTCGACGTACGCATGCGTCCCGAGCGCAGGAACGCGGTCAAGCTCCTGTTATTCCTCGACGTCGGCGGATCGATGGACCCGTGGGTCAAGCTCTGCGAGGAGCTGTTCAGCGCCGCGACGAGCGAGTTCAAGAACCTCGAATTCTTCTACTTCCACAATTGCCCGTACGAGGGCGTATGGAAGGACAACCGCCGCCGCTTCGCCGAACGCACTCCGACCTGGGACCTGCTTCACAAGTTCGGCCACGACTACAAGGCCGTGTTCGTCGGCGACGCGTCGATGAGCCCGTACGAGATCACCCACCCTGGCGGCTCGGTCGAGCATATGAACGAGGAGGCGGGCTCGACGTGGATGCACCGCCTGACTACGACCTACCCCGCCGCGGTGTGGCTCAACCCGGTGTCGAAGGAGCAATGGGGCTACAGCCAATCGATCCGCATCCTGCGCGAACTGATGACCGACCGCATGTACCCGCTAACTTTGGGTGGCCTGGACGAGGCCATGCGCGAGCTGACGAGGAAGCGGTGAGCGCCTGTCAGACCCCCAGTGCCGCCAGCTTCTGGACGTAGACCTCGACCAGCTGCAATCGCCGCTCCCGCGCTTCGGCCGTCAACGCGCGCGCTGCGGCGGCGCGTTCGACGCCCAACCTGCGCATGTAATATCGTAGATCGGATTCCATCGCCGCGACCCCGCCCCCGGTGCCAAATACCCTGACACAGGTTGTAATCAGGTAAATTCGGAACGCGAGTCTTCATGCGCCGAGGTGAGTGTCAGCAGCGATGGATGACGCCGCCGGGTAACGGCGCCGCAACTCCGGTGGTTCCGGGAAAGCTGATCGGCAGATTTCGCAGCGTTCTCACCGCCATATAGGCGAATCCTTGCGCCTCCACCGCATCGCCGTTCCACCCCAGCGACTCGCTCGGCTCGGGGTTCAGCCCGGTGCGCGCCGCGATCATCGCCAGCAGCGTCGGATTGTGCCGACCGCCCCCCGCCACCACGAGCCGCAACGGCCGCGCCGGCAGTTGGTCGAGCGCCAGCGCTACCGTTGCTGCAGTGAAGGCGGTCAGCGTCGCCGCACCATCCGCCGCGGACAGGCCGCGTGCCGGCTGGATCGTGAAATCGCTGCGATCGAGCGACTTGGGCGCGGGCGCATCGAAGAACGGGTGATCGAGCATCGCGGTCAGCACCGCCTCGTCGACCGCACCCGTCGCGGCCAGCGCGCCGCCCGCATCGAAGCGCGCGCCGGTCTCGGCGGCAACCCAGTCGTCGATCAATCCGTTCGCCGGTCCGGTGTCGAACGCCACGAGCGTATCATTGGCGATGTATGTGATGTTCGCCACGCCTCCTAGGTTCAGCACGACCACCGGGCGCTCCAGCCCCGCTGCCAGCGCAGCGTGATAGACCGGCAGCAACGGCGCACCCTGCCCACCCGCCGCAACGTCGGCGGAGCGGAAATCCGACACGCAGGTGATCCCGGTCGCCTCCGCCACCGCCGCGCCGTCGCCGATCTGCCAGGTCCAGCCGCGGTCGGGCCGGTGCGCGACCGTCTGGCCGTGGAAGCCGATCGCCCCGACATCGCTCGCGCTCACCCCTGCATCGGCAAGCAGCTTGTGCACCGCCAGCACGTGGCAGCGCGTGATGAGCTCGCCCGCCGCGAGGATGGGCGGGCTGGCGCGCGGCCGGTCGAAGGTCAGCGCCATCCGCGCCGCCGCCGCCAGCTCCGCGCGCGCGACGTCGGAATATGCCTCACCCCGAAATGCGATCGGACGGACGAACGCCTCCCCGTCGGTCTCGATCAGCGCGGCATCGATGCCGTCGAGCGACGTTCCGGACATCAGGCCGATGGTGAGCATGGAATCGGACATGCGCCTTCTCTATCCGGCCGCGCGGACCATGGGTGGAAAAATCGCGCCGCACCCGCTATGTGTCTCGCTTCCCATGGCAACGACACTCCCCTCCCCGCCGCGCGTCGGCATGGTCTCGCTCGGCTGTCCCAAGAATCTGGTCGACAGCGAGCGCATCCTGACCAGGCTGCGCGCCGAGGGCTATGCGATGTCGCCCGACTATGCCGGTGCCGACGTCGTGCTGGTCAACACCTGCGGCTTCCTCGATTCCGCCAAGGAGGAGAGCCTGGAGGCGATCGGCGAGGCCATCGCCGAGAACGGCCGCGTCATCGTGACGGGGTGCATGGGCAAGGATGCGGACGCGATCCACGCGCGCTTCCCGCAAGTGCTCGCGGTCACCGGTGCGCATCAATACGAACAGGTCGTCGGCGCCGTCCACGCCGCCGCGCCGGTCGTGCGCTCGCCGTACCTCGATCTCGTCGGCTCCAGGGACCTGCTTGCGCAGGATGGTGGCGCGGTCGAGGATACCGACCTCAAGCTGACGCCGCGCCATTACAGCTATCTCAAGATCAGCGAGGGCTGCAATCACCGCTGCTCCTTCTGCATCATCCCGTCCTTGCGCGGCGATCTCGTCAGCCGCCGCCCCGACGCGATCCTGCGCGAGGCGGAGAAGCTGGTCGCGGCGGGGACCAAGGAACTGCTGGTCATCAGCCAGGACACGTCGGCCTACGGCATCGACATCCGCCGCGAGCCGCGCATGTGGAAAGGGCCCAAAGACGCCGAACCAAGACTCGTCGTGCCGCACATGACCGATCTTGCCCGCGAGTTGGGCAAGATCGCGCCGTGGGTACGGCTCCACTACGTCTACCCGTACCCGCATGTCGATCAGGTCATCCCGCTGATGGCCGAAGGGCTGGTGTTACCCTATCTCGATATCCCGTTCCAGCACGCCGCCCAGTCGGTGCTGAAACGCATGAAGCGTCCGGCCAATGACGCCAAGGTGCTCGAACGTATCCACCGCTGGCGCAGCATCTGCCCGGATATCGCGATCCGGTCGACCTTCGTCGTCGGCTTCCCAGGTGAGACCGAAGCGGACTTCGACTATCTGCTGCAATGGCTCGAAGAGGCGCAGCTCGACCGGGTCGGCGCGTTCCGATTCGAGCCGGTCGCGGGCGCCGCCGCAAATCTGCTCCCCGATCATGTCCCCGAAGCGGTCAAGGAGGACCGCTACGCGCGCCTCATGGACCTGACCGCGCGCATCTCGACCGCCAAGCTCGCCGCCAAGATCGGGCGTACGCTGGAGGTGATCGTCGATGCGGTCGATCCGGAGGGCGGCGCCACCGCGCGCGGCCAGGCCGACGCCCCCGAGATCGACGGCGAGGTGTTCCTCCGCGACGCCGCGCACCTGAGCGTCGGCGACATCGCACGCGTCGTCATCGAGGACGCCGACGAGCACGACCTCTACGGCGTGCCCACAGTCGTCTGATCTGGCGGAAAGGATCCCGTTCGCCCTGAGCGAAGTCGAAGGGCATGCCACCGGGCCAGAATGCTTCGACTTCGCTCAGCACGAACGGATGTTGGAGGTCACACCACCCGGCGACCGGTGAACAGCTTCACCAGCACGACGATCACCGCGATCACCAGCAGAATGTGGATCAAACCGCCCGCGACGTGGAACCCGAATCCGAGCAGCCAGAGGATGAGAAGGATGACGGCGATGGTCCAAAGCATGATGGCTCTCCTGTTACGCGGGTAGAACGATATGCCTGCAAGGTCGTTCCGCACGCGCGTTTCAAGCTGGCATGCCGCCGTGTGCACTGTATGATCCATCCGCACCACGCACAGTGATGAGGTTGCATGCTCCCGAGAACGCTCGCCGCCGCCGCCGCTCTATGCTGCCCCTCGCTCGCCGCCGCGCAGGCGATCACCCCGGCGGAAACCGCCGCGATCGATAGAATCGTCGAGACCTCGCTCGCCTCCACCGGCGTACCCTCCGCCTCGGTTGCGGTCGTTCGCGGCGGGCAGATCGTCTTCACCCGCGCCTATGGCAAGGCGTCCGAGAAGATGGCGCAGGCGCGGCCCGAATTGCCCTATCAGATCGCCTCGATCTCCAAACAATTCACCGCCGCCGCCCTCCTGCTGCTCCAGCGCGACGGCAAGCTCAGCCTCGACGACACCGTGTCGCAATACGTCCCCGGCGTGACCGGCGGCGACAGGATCACGCTGCGCCAGCTGGTCAGCCACACCGCCGGGCTCCAGGATTATTGGCCGCAGGATTACAGCTTTCCCGCGATGGAGAAGCCGACCACCCCGCAGGGCATCGTCGATCGCTGGGCCAGGAAGCCGCCCGATTTCGCGCCGGGTACGCAGTGGCAATATTCGAACACCGGCTATGTCGTCGCCGGGCTGGTGGTCGAGAAGGTCGCGGGCGAACCGCTGCTCGCCTTTCTCCAGCGCCGCATCTTCAAGCCGCTCGGCATGACCGCGATCGACCAGGACAAGGCGGTCGGCGCGCGATACCCGCAGGGCTATCACCGGTTCGCGCTCGGCCCGGTCCGCGTCGCGCCGCCGGCTGCACGCGGCTGGTTGTTCGCCGCGGGCGAGCTCGCGATGAGCACCGCCGATCTCGCTCGCTGGGATATCGCGCGGATCGACCGCACGGTGCTCCGGCCCGAGGACTGGCAGGCGCAGGAAACCGCGGTCAAGCTCGCCGACGGCAAGGACACCGGCTACGGCCTGGGCGTCAGCGTCGGCACCTGGACCGACGGACGCCACTATGTCGAGCACTCCGGCGAAGCGGTCGGTTTCCTCAGCGAGAACATCGTCTTTCCCGATGACAAGGCCGCGGTGGTCGTCTTCATCAACGCCGATTTCTCCGATGCCACGGAAACGATCGCCAAGGGTATCGTCGCCACCGTTCTGCCGGCCAAAACCGCTGCGGCCTCAGACGCGGTCGACGAAACCGCCAAGACCGCACAGGCACGCCGCATCTACGACATGCTGCGCTCGGGCACGCTCGATCCGGCAACGATGACCGAGGATTCGAACTATTATTTCGATGCCGCCGCCCGCGCCGATTACGCCGCCAGCCTCGGCGCGCTCGGCGAGCCGACCGGGTTCGCGCCCGTTCGCGGACCTCGGCTGCGCGGCGGCTTCGTCAACCGCAACTACACCGTGACCTACCCGAACAGGACGCTGCGCATCATCACCTATGCCGAACCCGGCGTCACCGGGCGCTACGAACAATTCCTCGTCCAGCCGGCGAACTGACCGCCATGGCAGCCCTGCTCGAAGCCGACCGCGGCCAGCCCGCACACACGATCACGCTGATCGCGCCGGATGCCTTCGACGGCTGGCTCGCGCAGCAATCGGGCCCGGTTCGTGCGATCGCCGCGGGTCAGCGGTTCGCGGGCAAGGCGGGGTCCCACGCGATCCTGCCCGATGGCGACGGCTGGCAGGTCGTCGCCGCCGTCGACGATACCGCGTCGCCCTGGGCACTGGCCAAGCTCGCCGAAATGCTGCCAGAAGGACCGTACCGCATCGCCGGCGATTGCCCGCCCGCGCTCGGCTGGGTGCTCGGGCAATATCGTTTCGATCGCTACCGCAAGAGCGAGGGCGCCGGGCCGCGCATCCTCCTGACCCGCGACGCCGCCGGGATCGCATCGGCGCTTGCACTCGCCGCCGCGACCGCGACGGTGCGCGACCTCGTCAACACCGGCGCGGGCGACATGGGGCCGGGCGACCTCGAAGCTGCCGCCCAGACACTCGCGACCCGACACCACGCGGCGCTCACCGTCACCCGCGGCGACGCGCTGGCGAGCGGCTACCCGATGATCCACGCGGTCGGTCAGGCAGCAGCCAAGGACCGCCATCCGCGGCTGATCGAGCTGGATTGGGGCGATGCCGGACACCCCCGCGTCGCCATCGTCGGCAAGGGTGTGACCTTCGACACCGGCGGGCTCGATATCAAGCCGTCCGCGGGCATGCGGCTGATGAAGAAGGATATGGGCGGCGCCGCGCACGCGCTGGCACTCGCCGAGCTGGTGATGGCGGCCAAGCTCCCGGTAAGGCTTCACCTGCTGATCCCCGCGGTGGAGAATGCCATCGCAGGCAACGCCTTTCGCCCCGGCGACGTGCTCAAGACGCGCAAGGGACTCTCCGTCGAGAACACCAACACCGACGCCGAAGGTCGCCTGATCCTCGGCGACGCCTTGACGAAAGCGGTCGAGGGCAAACCCGAACTCATCCTCGATTTCGCCACCCTCACCGGTGCGGCGCGCGTCGCGCTCGGCCCCGATCTGCCGCCACTGTTCGCCAACGACGAGGCGCTCGCCGCCGACCTGCTCGTCGCGGCGCATGACGAGCAGGACCCGTTGTGGCGGATGCCGCTGTGGGACGGCTATGACGAGATGCTCAAGAGCGACACCGCCGACTTGGTCAACGCCCCCGACGGCGGCTTCGCGGGCGCGATCACCGCGGCGCTGTTCCTGCGCCGGTTCGTGCCGGCGGACATACCGTGGGCGCACCTCGACGTCTTCGCCTGGCGGCCCGCGGCGAAACCGGGGCGGCCGAAGGGCGGCGATGCGTTCGGGCTACGGGCGGCGTTCGCGATGCTGAGGACACGCTATCCTTGATCCTCTCCCGCAAGGGGGAGGGGAGCAGGGTCACAACGCCGCCGCTGCCTCGACGATCGGCACGAACTTCGCCGCCGTGAGACTCGCTCCCCCCACCAGCGCCCCGTCGACATCCCCCGCACGGAGCAACCCGGCCGCATTGTCCGCAGTCACCGATCCGCCATACAGGATCCGCACGGCGTCCGCTTCTTCGCCGATCGACGCCGCCAGCTGCCGCCGGATCGCGCCGTGCATCTGCGCCACGTCCGCCACCGTCGGGGTCCGCCCGGTTCCGATCGCCCACACCGGCTCGTAGGCGATCGACAGCCACGCCGCCGCCGCGCCATCGGGCAGCGACGCCGCTACCTGCCCGGTCACCACCGCCTCCGCGCGCCCCGCATCGCGCTCGGCGAGCTGCTCGCCGACGCACAGGATGACCGTCAGCCCGGCACGATACGCCGCCTCGGCCTTCGCCTTCACGTCGCCGTCGCTCTCCGCCTGGTCGCACCGCCGCTCGCTATGCCCCACCAGGGTGAAGCGCGCGCCCGCCTCCGCGACCATCGCCGCGGAGACGCAGCCGGTATGCGCGCCGCCTGCCGCCGGGTGGACGTCCTGCGCCCCGATCACCAGCGCGGGCACCCGCTCGGCCGCGGGCGCGATCAGCGTGAACGGCACCGCCACCGCCACGTCGACGCCCGGCGCAGCCGCAGCCGCCACAGCGATGCCGTCCAGCTCGGCCAGAGCCGCGCACGACCCGTTCATCTTCCAATTCCCCGCCACCAGCTTGCGTCGCATCATCACTCCATGTCCCCAATTTCCGTTCGTGCTGAGCGAAGTCGAAGCACATCGCCCAAAACCATGCCCTTCGACTTCGCTCAGGGCGGACGGTATTATCCCGCTGTACCCACCCTAGCCGCACACAGCCGCAGCTTGAAGCCCGAACGACCCGCCCCTAAAGCGCAAGCCTCCTGTCCATCACCGATCGCGCCTTCATGCTCAGCTTCTTTCGCCGTCTCATCAATTCCAAGGCCGGCATCGTCGTCACCTTCATCGTGCTCGGCGTCATCGCACTGGCATTTGCGGCGACCGACATCACCGGGCTGGCGAACGGCAGCAGCGGCGTGGCGGGGGGCGATGTCGCCAGCGTTGGCAAGGCGGAGGTGACCGCCGCCGATCTGCGATCGCGCGCGCAAACCGCGGTGGATGCCGCGCGCCAGCAGCAGCCGACCGCCGACATGGCGCAATTCCTCGCGCAGGGCGGGTTGGAATCGACGCTGGATCGCGAGATCGCGGGCCTCGCACTCGAGCAGTTCGGGCTGTCTCAGGGCATGGCGGTCAGCAAGCGCTCGATCGACGGCCAGCTCGCCAGCATCCCCGCGCTCCAGGGTCCCAACGGCAAGTTCGATCCCGCCATCTACGCGCGCCTTCTCAGCGAGCGGCGCCTGACCGACACCGCGATCCGCCGCGATTTCGCGCGCGACACCATCGCGCAAAGCCTGATCGCGCCGATCTCGGGCGCATCGGGCGTGCCCGCCGGGCTCGCGTTGCCTTATGCCTCGCTGCTGCTCGAACGGCGGACCGGGCAGATCGCGCTCATTCCGTCGAGCGCGATGACCGCGGGTGCGGCGCCCACCGGCCCCGAGCTCCAGGCTTACTACACCCGCAACGTGGCGCGCTATACCCTGCCCGAGCGCCGGGTGGCACGCTATGCGCTGGTCACCCCGGCGTCGATCAACGTGCAACCGAGCGATGCCGAGATCGCCGCAGCGTACGCCGCCGATCGCACGAAATATGCCGCGACCGAGAAGCGCACGGTTGCGCAGGTCGTTGTCGCCGACCAGGCGGGCGCGCAGGCGCTGGCCGCCAAGGTCCGCGGCGGCACCGATATCTCCCAGGCCGCCAGCGCAGCCGGGCTGGAAGCATCGACCCAGACTGGCGTCGACAAGCCCACCTACACCGCCGCCGCCTCGCCCGCGCTTGCTGATGCGGTCTTCGCCGCCCCGCAAGGCTCGGTCGTCGGTCCACTCCGCGGGCCGCTCGGCTGGACGGTCTCGCGCGTGGTCAAGGTCGAACAGGTCGCCGGCCGCTCGCTGGCGCAGGCGCGCGACGAGATCGCCAATGCCATCAAGGCGCGCAAGACCACCGAAGGCCTCGCCGACATGCAGAATGCGATCGACGAGGCGGTATCCAAGAACGCGACCTTCGACGAGGTCGTCGCGGATCGCAAGCTGACCTCCCTCACCACGCCCGCGCTGCTCGCCAACGGCACCGACCCACTCGCCCCCGGCACCCCCGCCGATCCGGCGCTGGCGCCGGTCGCGACCGCGGCGTTCCAGGCGCAGGACGGCGATCCACCGTCGCTGGTGTCGACCGGCAAGGACGGCAGCTTCGCGCTCGTCGCGCTCGGCCGCACCGTCGCCGCCGCCCCGCGCCCGCTCGCCGAAGTCCGCGAGGCCGTGGCCAGGGACTTCACCGCCGAGCGCGCCCGCCAGGCCGCACGCCGCATCGCCAACGATGTCTTGGCCAAGGTTAATCGCGGCACACCGCTGGCGCAGGCGGTCGCGCAAGCCGGCGTCGCGCTCCCGCCGGTCCGCCCAGTCGCCACGTCGCGCCTGGCGCTGGCGCAGAACCCGCGCGGCGCCGAACCGCCGCTGGCGCTGATGTTCAGCATGGCGCCGAACAGCGCTAAGACGCTGGAGGCCGCCAACAATGCGGGCTGGTACATCGTCCGCGCCGAAAGCGTGCAGCCGGGCGATGCACGCGGCAATGCCGGGCTGCTGGCCGCCACCCGCGCCGATCTCGGCCGCGCGGTGGGCCGCGAATATGTCGATCAGTTCGCGCGCGCGGTCCGCAACACCGTGGGCGTGAAGACCGACGCCGCGGCGGTGGCAAAGGTCCGCCGCGACCTGCAGGGCCAGTCCGGCAATTGATCGAGGGCCGGGACGAGGCGCTTGCTGCACTCCGAGCAGGCCGCCCCGGCTTCGTCTGGCGCCGCCACGTCGCCGACACCGAAACCCCGGTTGCCGCCGCGCTCAGGCTGATCGAGCCCGGCCGCGGCGACTTCCTGCTCGAATCGGTCGAGGGCGGCGCCACCCGCGGGCGCCACAGCCTGATCGGCCTCGCCCCCGATCTCGTCCTGCGCGCCCACGGCTCCCGTGCCGAGGTCAACCGCCGCTGGGCGCACGACCGCGACGCCTTCGTCGAGGACTCTCGCCCCACCCTCGACGCGCTGCGCGCACTGGTCGCCGAATGCCGTGCCGATGTTCCGCCCGAGCTCCCGCGCGCGCTCGCCTGCCTGGTCGGCTATTTCGGCTACGAGACCGTCGGGCTGGTCGAGACGCTGCCGGTGCCGAACGCCGACCCGCTGGCGCTTCCCGACATGATCTTCGTCCGCCCCAGCGTCGTGCTGGTGTTCGACCGCCTCGCCGACGCGCTCTACCTCATCGCCCCCGTCTGGCCCGGCGCCGACCCACAGGCGAGCGTCGCCGCCGCCGAGGAGCGTCTCGACGCCACCGCCGCCCGCCTCGCCACCACGCCGCTCCCCGTGCCGGTACGCGGCGACGGCATCGCGCCCGATTACACCCCGGCGATCGCGCCCGAAGTCTACAAGGCGATGGTCGCCCGCGCGCAGGAATACGTCCGCGCCGGCGACATCTTCCAGGTCGTCCTCGCCCAGCGCTTCTCCGCCCCCTTCGCGCTGCCGCCGTTCGAGCTTTACCGCTCGCTGCGCCGGATCAACCCGTCGCCCTTCCTCTACCACCTCGACCTGCCCGGCTTTGCGCTGATCGGATCGAGCCCCGAAATCCTCGTCCGCGTCCGCGACGGCGAGATCACGATCCGCCCGATCGCCGGCACCCGCCCGCGCGGCAAGACCGCGGCGGAGGACGACGCCAACCGCGCCGACCTGCTCGCCGATCCCAAGGAGCGCGCCGAGCACCTCATGCTCCTCGATCTCGGCCGTAACGACACCGGCCGCGCCGCCGCACCGGGCAGCGTCCGGGTGACCGACAGCTACACCGTCGAACTCTACAGCCACGTCATGCACATCGTCTCGAACGTGGTCGGCATGCTCTCGCCTAGCCACGACGCCCTCGACGCGCTGTTCGCGGGTTTTCCCGCGGGCACGGTCAGCGGCGCGCCCAAGGTCCGCGCCTGCCAGATCATCGCCGAGCTCGAACCCGAGAAGCGCGGCGCCTATGCGGGCGGCGTCGGCTATTTCTCTCCCGACGGATCGATGGATTCGTGCATCGTCCTGCGCACCGCGATCGTGAAGGACAGCGTCATCCACGCCCAAGCGGGAGCCGGCATCGTCGCCGACAGCGATCCCGCCTCCGAGCAGCGCGAATGCGAAGCCAAGGCCGGCGCCATCCTCGCCGCCGCCCGAGAAGCGGTTCTACGGGCAGCCGAAGCGGGCTATGGACAATGAGTCAGTCCTCCTCGAAGCAGAGCTCGGGGAGAATAAGAAGGCCTACTCCCCTCCGCCCGGTACCGCTGCCGCATCCGCTTCGCGCGCGCGCTTGTCCGCCGCAAAGGCCTGGTTCCGCGCGATCGAACACCCCGATTGCCCACCCGTGCCCACCGGCGAACACGTGTCCGGCAAGCCGCCCGCAACCCGCCCGACCTGATCCACCGTCGCTGCGCGGTTGACCCAGCTCTGGTTCGCCGCGCCGACTTCGCCCGAATCCCTTAGCGGCTTGGGAATCCGGTACGGTTCGCCGATCACGGTGCAGACGACGACCTCGTCGCCGACTGCCTTGGGGCAGGCCTGCCCACGCTCGATCGCAACGCTGCGTACCCGCTGCGGCGGCGCCGACGATTCTCCCTGCTGCCCCGCAGCGATAGCCGGGGCGGACAGGGTCGCCAGCAAGGCAAAGATCGCGATACGCATCGTATGAACTCCTTCATGCGGGTAAACGCGCCCTGCCGTGCTTCGATCCGCGCGCGCCGTGGCGACACCGTGGCCGTTGCGCGCGCGCTTGCTTCGACTATGGAACCCGCATGATCCGGTTGCGCGCATGATCCTCGTCATCGACAATTACGACAGCTTCACCTGGAACCTCGTCCATTACCTGATGGAGCTGGGCGCGGCGGTCGAGGTCGTGCGCAACGACGCGATCTCGGCGGGCCAGGCGCTGTCGTCGGGCGCCGAGGCCTTCCTCATCTCGCCCGGTCCCTGCACGCCGACCGAGGCAGGCGTCAGCCTCGACCTGGTCGGCGCCTGCGCCGACGCGAGAAAGCCGCTGCTCGGCGTCTGCCTCGGCCACCAGGCGATCGGCCAGCATTTCGGCGGACGTGTCGAGCGCGGCGGCCTGATGCACGGGAAGACCTCCGCGATCCACCACGACGCGACCGGCGTGTTCGAAGGCCTGCCGACGCCCTTCACCGCCACCCGCTACCACTCGCTCGTCGTCAACGATGTCCCGGACACGCTGAGGGTCAATGCCCGCACCGAAGACGGTCTCGTCATGGGGCTGGCCCACGCAACCCTCCCGATCCACGGCGTTCAATTTCACCCCGAAAGCATCGCCACCGAACACGGCCACGCCATGCTGGCGAATTTCCTCCGCATCGCAGGCATGCCGGTGAGGGAACTCGCGTGACCGTCACCACTCTCCTCCCCGGTACCGAATCACCCCTCTCCCGCGAGTCCGCGCGCCAGGCGTTCGCCGACATCCTCGACGGCCTGCCCGACGAGGACGCCATCGCCACCTTCCTGATCGGCCTGAGCGACCGTGGCGAAACGTCGATCGAGATCGCCGAAGCCGCCCGCGCGCTCCGCCGGCGCCTCATCCCCATCGCCGCCCCGCCCGGCGCGATCGACGTCTGCGGCACCGGCGGCGACGGCCACCACACACTCAATGTCTCCACCGCGGTCGCGCTCGTTGTCGCCGCGGCGGGCGTCCCCGTCGCCAAGCACGGCAACCGCGCCGCCTCCAGCAAGGCCGGCGCCGCCGACACGCTGGAAGCACTCGGCCTCGACATGGCGCGAGCAGGCGCGTCGGCCGAGCAAAGCCTCGCCGATATCGGCATCGCCTTCCTCTTCGCCGCCAACCACCACCCGGCGATGGCGCGCATCACCCCGATCCGCAAAGCCATCGGCCGCCGCACCATCTTCAACCTCATGGGCCCGCTCGCCAACCCCGCAGGCGTCACCCGCCAGCTGATCGGCATCGCAAGGCCGGACTACGCCCCGCTCTACGCCGAAGCCCTCGCCCAACTCGGCACCCAGGCCGCGCTCGTCGTCTCGGGCGACGAAGGCCTCGACGAGCTCTCCGGCGCAGGCCACAGCGTCGCGATCGCGGTCGGCAGCGTCGACCTCCCCTCCCGCATCGCCCCCGAGGACGCCGGCCTCCCCCGCCACCCCATCGCCGCCATCCGCGGCGGCGACGCCCGCGAGAACGCCGCCGCGCTCCGCCGCCTGCTCACCGGCGAGCGAGGCGCGTACAGGGACGCCGTCCTCCTCAACGCCGCCGCCGCGCTCGTCGTCGCCGGCCGCGCGGCAACGTTGCCCGAGGGCGCGGCGCTCGCGGCGGAGTCGCTCGATGCGGGCAAGGCCGACACCCTCCTAGACCGCTGGATCGCCTACCGATGACGATGCTCGACCGGATCATCGAAACCAAGCGCGCCGAAGTCGCCGCCCGCAAGGCGACCACCAGCCTCGCCGACCTCGACGCCGGCATCGCCGCGGTGACCAAACCCCGCGGCTTCCGCGCCGCGCTCGACGCCGCCCCCGGCTATGCGCTCGTCGCCGAGATCAAGAAGGCCAGCCCTTCCAAAGGCCTGATCCGCGCCGACTTCGATCCGCCTGCCCACGCCCGCGCCTACCAGGCTGGCGGTGCTGCCTGCCTGTCGGTCCTCACCGACGAACAATGGTTCCAGGGGTCCGACGCCTACCTGAAGGCCGCGCGCGAAGCGGTGTCGCTCCCGGTTCTGCGCAAGGATTTTCTGGTCGACCCCTGGCAGGCGACCGAAGCACGCAGCATCGGCGCCGACGCGATCCTGATCATCGTCGCCGCGCTCGAAGACGCGCAGATGGCCGAGATCGAGGCCGCCGCGATCGACTGCGGCATGGACGTCCTCGTCGAAGTCCACGACGCGCAGGAACTCGATCGCGCGCTCAAACTCAAATCCCGCCTGATCGGCGTCAACAACCGCGACCTGCGCGACTTCACCGTCGACTTCGGGCGCACCTACGACCTCGTCAAGCTCGCTCCCCCCGGCTGCACCTTCGTCGCCGAAAGCGGCCTCACCACTCGCGCCGACCTCGACGCGATGGCCGGACACGGCGTCCGCAGCTTCCTGATCGGCGAAGCCCTGATGCGCGCCGCCGACATCGAAGCGGCGACGCGGACGTTGATCGGATGACCGCGCTCACCCACCTCGACCAAACCGGTGCCGCCCGCATGGTCGACGTCGCCGCCAAACCCGAAACTCCCCGCGAAGCCACCGCCACCGGCCGCATCACCATGTCCGCGCAGGCCCTCGCGCTGGTCCACGACGCCACCATGAAAAAAGGCGACGTCCTCGCCGCCGCGCGCATCGCCGGCATCATGGCCGCCAAGCGCACCGCCGACCTGATCCCGCTCTGCCACCCCCTCCCCCTCACCCGCGTGAGCGTCGACATGGCCGCGGACGAAACCGGCATAACCGTCACCGCCACCTGCGCCACCGTCGGCAAGACCGGCGTCGAAATGGAAGCCCTCACCGCCGCCACCGTCGCATTGCTGACCCTCTACGACATGGTCAAGGCGGTGGATAAGACCATGACCATCGACGGCGTCCGGGTGATCGCCAAGTCGGGGGGCAAATCGGGCGATTGGACGGCTTGATCTCGACCCTGAGAACAGCGCGAGAGCCACCCCGTCTGTCCGAATGGCCGCGAACCGGCGGACCGGGGGCATATCGAACGGCGGATTGCGAAGCGGACGCGTTGCTGCGAGTGCTGGCAGCGTATATACGTCGTCAGTATGGACGGAGGGCCAATGTCGAAAGCTGCGGTATTCACAATGAAGCTCGAAGCGGACCTACGCGCGGAGTTCATGGCCGAGGCCGAAGCGAGCCACCGCCCGGCATCGCAGGTCGTGCGTGAACTCATGCGCGAGTTCGTCAACCAACAGCAAAGACAGCGCGCACGAACCGAGTTCCTGCAACGCAAGGTCGATGCCGCACGTGCCTCGGTGCGCAATGGGCAAGGCCAATCGAACGAAGCCGTCGAAGCCGATTTCGCCGCCCGCCGGGCGAGGATTGCCGATCAGGCGTGAACGTCGTCTGGACGCCCGAAGCCAGACAGGATCGCGCTGCGATCTGGAACTATCTTAAATCGCGCAACCCCGATGCAGCGGTTCGAATCGACCAACTTTTCAGCGACGCCGCTGCCCGCCTTGTCGATTTCCCGATGCTCGGCCATCCCGGCGAGATCGCCGGCACGCGCGAACTGACGCCGCACCGCAGCTATCGGTTGGTGTACGAGGTTGTCGAGAACGAAGTCTGGATTCTGGTCCTGATCCACACCGCCCGTGAATGGCCATCGCTGGATGAGCAACGGTAATTCGATGTCGTTCAAGGCGCTTCCTGGCATTTCCCGGATGGAAGTCATCCAGATTGACGGCCTCGCCGAGCTACCCGACGACCGGATCGACACGACCGACATCCCCGAAGCCTCGCTCAACGCCCGCCCCGGCCTCTACCGCGCGCGCAAAACCCCGGTCACGCTGCGCCTCGATGCGGACGTCGTGGAATGGTTCAAGGCCCACGCCCGGGATCGCGGCTACCAGACCGAAATCAACAGCGTGCTGCGCCGTTATGTGGCAGAGGCGCAGGGGTGACTCTTCAGCTTGTTTGCTAACGAACCGCTAGAGAAGCGAACTGGCGGCTATCGCCCAATTGCGGACATTCACCTGCCATTGGCAAGCGATTGCAGAGAGGCAACAGGAGCGGTCCAATAGGACACGCGATCTCTTGCTCGGAGTGCTTCTCGGGCTGCACCTTCGCGGGTCAGGGGTTGGCGCGGGCCTCGGAATATCTGCTCGAAAACGAGCAGGCCGGTTGCGGTCGGCACGACGTGATACGCCATTGACGCTCTGACCCCTACGTCCGTGTAGAATAGTACCGGAAGCCGCGTAGCTAAGCACCGTCTCGCAGCAGCCACCCAGTGACGCTTATATTTATCGGGGGTCCAGACGTAGGTTCCAGACCAGAATGGCTCCTTTAGTTCGCCCAGCGATACCTCGCCATATACGTACCGACGACCGGGCGCGGTTTGCCCAACGGGCACCCTGCGGAAGGAAAGAGCCTGCTGCGTCATAAGCCGATTTATACCGTAGAGCGAATGTAGCTAACCACCAATGGCGGCCATTCACAAACGGATACCACCGACTCGTTGACCTCCTCACACGCTTTGTTCACGAGCGTCACGATGGCACTCCTCCCCGTCGCGGAAGCCCAAACCCGCCTCCTCGCCCTCACCCCCCACCTCCCCAGCGAGGACGCCCCCCTTCGCCAAGCCGCAGGTCGCTGGGCGGCCGCCGCCGTCCTCGCCGCGCGCACCCAACCCGCGGCGAATCTGTCCGCGATGGACGGCTACGCCATTCGCTTCGCCGACCTGCCGGGCCCTTGGCGCGTAGTCGGCGAGAGCGCCGCCGGACGCCCCTTCACCGGCACCGTTGGCGCGTACGAAGCGACCCGCATCTTCACCGGCGCCGCCATGCCGCACGGCGCCGACACTGTCCTCATCCAGGAGGAGGCCGCGCGCGAGCGCGACACCCTCACCCTAGCAGGTGAAGGCCCCGCCCACCTCGGCCGCAACACCCGAGCAAAAGGGCTCGACTTCACGGTCGGCGACCGGCTGATCGAGGCGAGCCAGCGCCTCACCCCCGCGCGCATCGCGGTCGCGGCGACCGGCGGGGTCGCCACGCTCCCCGTCCGCCGCCGCGCGCGCGTCGCCATCGTCGCGACCGGGGACGAGCTCGTCGCCCCCGGCGCCCCCATCACTGGCGTCCAGCTCCCCGAATCGAACGGCGCGATGCTCGCCGCGATGCTCGCCGATCTGCCCGTCGACGTGATCGATCTCGGCATCCTGCCCGACCGCCTCGACGCGCTCACCGCCGCCTTCGCGAGCGTCGAATGCGACCTCCTCGTCACCACCGGCGGCGCGTCGGTCGGCGACCACGACCTCGTTCGCCCCGCGCTCGAGGCCGCAGGCGGTGCCATCGACTTCTGGCGCATCGCGCTCAGGCCCGGCAAGCCGATGATGGCCGGCCGCCTGAACGGCGCCACCGTCCTTGGCCTCCCCGGCAACCCCGTATCGGCGTTCGTCACCGCGATCCTGTTCGTGAAGCCGGTGATCGCCCATCTCTGCGGCGCCGCCGACCCGCTCCCGCCAACGACCACCGCGATTCTGGGCGAGGATCTCCCAGCCAACGGCCCCCGCACCGACTATCTCCGCGCCGCGGTCCGGGGCGGACGGGCGTATGCCGCCGCGATCCAGGACAGCTCGATGCTGCTCACCCTGGCGCGCGCGACGTGCCTCATCGTCCGCCCCGCACACGCCCCCGCCGCGCGCGCAGGCGACTCGGCGGAAATCCTGCATATCGCTTGACGACGCCAAGTGCGTTCCATAGAAGTTCCACGTCTGTTCCCGGACGGAGAAAACGCCATGCTCACCCGCAAGCAGCACGAGCTCGTGTGCTTCATCAACGATCGCCTCGCCGAGACCGGGGTGTCGCCCTCGTTCGAGGAGATGAAGGATGCGCTCGACCTCAAATCCAAGTCCGGCGTCCACCGCCTCATCAGCGCGCTGGAGGAACGCCAGTTCATCCGCCGCCTCCCCAATCGCGCCCGCGCGCTGGAGGTGCTGCGCATGCCCGAACGTTCCGGCTCCGTAATGACACGCGCCGCCACCATGCCGTCTGCGCGCGATGATAGAGAAGTTTCGACACGATCGACGCCGCCGGCACCCGCCAACGACGTCATCGAAATTCCCCTCCACGGCCGCATCGCCGCGGGCGTGCCGATCGAGGCGTTCGAGGGCTCGGCGATGCTCGCAGTTCCCGCCGCGCTGCTCGGCGCGGGCGAGCATTATGCGCTGGAAGTCGCGGGCGACTCGATGGTCGATGCCGGCATCCTCGACGGCGACTTCGCGCTCGTCCGCCGCACCGACGTGGCGCGCGACGGCGAGATCGTCGTGGCGCTGATCGAGGATAGCGAGGCGACGCTCAAATATTTCCGTCGCGAAGGTGCGATGGTCCGCCTCGATCCCGCCAACCGCGCCTACGATCCCCAGCGCTACGCCCCCGCGCAGGTCCGTATCCAGGGTAAGCTCTCGGGGATCCTGCGCCGCTACGATTGAACGGTGCGACCGCGGTCTGCGGCGGCACCCGCCAGGGATGCCGGTCGGCGGGATCGAGGACGGTGACGGTCTTGCCGGTTGCAAGCGTCACCGCCACCCCGCCGCTCTTTGACAAGGTCGATCGATCCAGCCGTAACCATCGCGGCGTACACCGCTTCGGCAGCGCCCGCTCGCTGACGACGATATCGGCCGACCCGCACGCCGCGATCAGCTCGGCAGCGGGCACCAGGTACGCGCTCCGCGTCGCCAGCACCCGCCACCGCCTTCCGCGTGCCATGACGTCCGACGCGCAAAGGTCGCGGCTGCACGAGGCGTCGGACTGCTCGGCCAGCAGCAGCGGCTCGCCATCGAAACCTGCATTGGCCGCCAGCGTGTCCCGGACGTAATCCCCCGCCCGGTCACGCAGCAGCGCGACGCCGCGCGCGGTCCGCACTGCGACATGCCGCCCGTCACCCGTCACGAGCACGTCTGGCGCGGGCGTCGTCAAAGCCCAGGCGATCCCCGCAATCAGCGGCACCGCTCCCAGACGTCGTAGCTTCGTGCGCCACAAGGCTATCCACAATCCGCCGACTACCGCCAAGCCATAGGCACCGTCAGGCATGGCAGGCAGCGCCGCCACCGACCCCGGCGCCGCCGCAACCACGCGCGCCAGCCACAGCAACCCCGCCAGCGCTCGCTCGGTCAGCCACCACGCCGGCGCGCCCAGTCCCGCCGCGTCAAGCACCAGCGCCAACGCCTCCAGCGGCATCACCACGAAGGTCGTCAGCGGGATCGCAACCATGTTGGCGAGCGCACCGTACAATCCCGCCTTGTGGAAATGGTACACCGCGGTCGGCATCAGCGACGCCTCCACCAGCAACCCCGTCGCCAGCAGCGATACGACGCCCCGCCCCATCCGCCGCCACCGCCCCTCCTCATGCGGCCCGAAGAACGCCGCGACTTTGGGGTGCTCGTGAAACGCCATGATCGCGGTGATCGCCGCGAACGACAGCTGAAAACTCGGGCCCACCAGCGCCTCGGGCCACACCAGCAACACGACGGTCGCCCCCGCCGCCACCGACCGGAGCGTCAACGCCTGTCGTCCGAGCGCCAGAGCGGCGAGCACCATCAGCGCCGCGACGCACGATCGGATGGTCGGCACCTGAGACCCCGTCAGCAGGGTATAGCCGATCGCTGCCGCCGCCCCCGCACCCGCCGCCACCAGCGGCAACCGTACCCTGAGCGCCAGCCACGGGCTCAGCGCCAAGATTCGCAGCACGACCAGCATCGTCGCCGTCACCGCCGCAGTGATGTGCAGCCCGCTCACCGACAGCAGATGCGCCAGCCCGGCGCGGCGCATCGCGTCCGAATCGTCCTCGGAGATCGCGCCGATATCCCCCGTCGCCAGCGCCGCCGCAATCCCGCCCGCGCTCCCCGCGACCTGCCCGGTGATGTGCCGGGTCAGCCGGGCGCGCAGCCCGTCGGTCCCTCCCCCGCCCGACACGACCGCCACAGGCGCAAACCCCCGCCCGATCGCGCCAACCCCGTCGAACCAGGCGACTCGCGCGTAATCGTAGGCCCCCGGTACCGCCGCGACCGGCGGCGGCATCAACCGCGCGCGCAGCCGCACGACCGCGCCCGCCACCAGCCCCGCGGGCACGTCGGCATCGGCCAAATTCACCCGCAACCGTCGCGGCAGCGCGATCGGCCCCCGCGCGCCCGCTCCGGTGCCGACGTCCTCCACCGTCAGCCGGACCAGTCCGCGTGCCGCCAGCGGCTCGACCCTGTCCACCCGCCCCTGGAACGTCACCACCGCCGGCCGCGCCAGCACCGGCGCCGCGACCCGCTCCGCCCGCCACCAGATCAGCCCGGTGCCCAATGCCGCTGCCAGCCCGCCGATCGCCACCACCCGCGCCGCACGCCCCCCGGCGCCCAGCGCGATGCCGAACACCCCGCCCGCCGCGCACCCCAGCGCACACGCCGCCCAGCTCCGCGCATCCGGCAGCAGGAAATAGGCCGCCACCCCCAGCCCCAGCATCACCGGCAACCACAACGGCAACTGGTCGCGCTCCGCCTCCAGCCAGCGCTCGACAGCCTCTCGCCCCGCGCGAACCGGCCCGCGCACGTCGAATTGTCGCCGCGCGGGGTAGCTGCTAGGGGCTGCGGCGGCCGTGTCGGTCATCTGAGTCAGAACACTGGAAGGACGCGCGCTTGAGCGCAAGCAAGACCGAAGTGGTGACGCGTTTCGCGCCGTCGCCGACCGGGTTTCTCCACATCGGCGGCGCGCGCACCGCGCTGTTCAACCTGCTCTTCGCGCGTCACCACGGCGGCCGGTTCCTGCTCCGTATCGAGGACACCGACCGCGCCCGCTCCACCCAGCCCGCGATCGACGCGATCCTGTCGGGGCTGCGATGGCTGGGACTGGACTGGGACGGCGATGCGGTGTTCCAGTTCGAACGGGCCGCCCGCCACGCCGAAGTCGCGCACGCCATGGTCGAGAGCGGCCACGCCTATCGCTGCTGGATGACCGCCGACGAGATCGCCGCCCAGCGCGACGCCGCCAAGGCCGCGAAACAGCCGCTTCGCGTCCGCAGCGCCTGGCGCGACCGCGCCGACGGCGACCTCGGCCAGCCCCATGTCGTCCGCCTGCGCGCGCCGCAAGACGGCGCGACCACGATCGACGACCAGGTCCAGGGCGCGGTGACCGTCCAGAATGCCGAGCTCGACGACCTCGTCCTGCTCCGCTCCGACGGCACCCCGACCTACATGCTCGCGGTCGTCGTCGACGATCACGACATGGGCGTCACCCACGTCATCCGCGGCGACGACCACCTCAACAACGCCTTTCGCCAGCTCCCCATCTACCGCGCCAACGCCTGGCCCGAGCCCGCCTACGCGCACATCCCGCTGATCCACGGCAGCGACGGCGCGAAGCTGTCCAAGCGCCATGGCGCAGTCGGCATCGAGACCTACCGCGACGAGCTCGGCATCCTGCCCGAGGCGCTCGACAACTACCTGCTGCGTCTCGGCTGGGGTCACGGCGATTCGGAGATCATCGCGCGTGAGCAGGCGATCGCCTGGTTCGACCTTGCCCACGTCGGCAAGTCCGCATCGCGTTTCGATCTCAAGAAGCTGGAAAACCTCAACGGTCACTACATCCGCGAGGCAAGCGACCAACGTCTCGCCGATATCGTCGCCGAGCAACTCGAGTTCGACCACGACGATACCCGCCGCGCCACCCTCCTCGCCGCGATGCCGGTGCTCAAGCCTCGTGCGGCGAACATCAACGAACTGCGCGACGGCGCCGCATTCCTTTTCGCCACCCGCCCCCTGGTCATGGACGATGCCGCGGCGGCGCTGCTCGGCGGCGATGCCCGGGATGTACTCACGGCCGTGCAGGCCGCGCTTGACGCGGTGCACAACTGGGATACGGAAGCGACCGAAGGTGCGGTGCGGCACGTGGCGGAGGCGCGGGGCGTGAAGCTCGGCCAGGTCGCGCAGCCGCTTCGCGCCGCACTCACCGGACGCAAGACGTCGCCGGGCATCTTCGACGTGCTGGCCCTGCTGGGCCGCGACGAAAGCCTGGGCCGACTTGCGGACGCCACGATATCGCAGGAAGGGTGACAGCATGACCGACGCCGCCAAAGTCTCGATCGACGGCAAGGACTTCGAATACCCGGTCATGTCCGGCACGATCGGCCCCGACGTAATCGACATCCGCAAGCTCTACGCACAGACGGATGCCTTTACCTACGATCCCGGCTTCACCTCCACCGCCAGCTGCCAGTCGGCACTGACCTATATCGACGGCGACGAAGGCGTCCTGCTCCACCGCGGTTACCCGATCGGCGAATTGGCCGAACAGTCGACCTTCATGGAGGTCGCCTATCTGCTCCTGAACAACGAATTGCCGTCCGCCGGCGAGCTGGAGCTCTTCTCCACCACGATCACGCGCCACACGATGGTCCACGAGCAGCTCGCAACCTTCTTTCGCGGGTTCCGGCGCGATGCGCATCCGATGGCGATCATGTGCGGCGTCGTCGGCGCGCTCTCGGCCTTCTATCACGACTCGACCGACATCCACGATCCTGCGCAGCGCGTCATCGCCTCGCACCGGTTGATCGCCAAGATGCCGACGATCGCGGCGATGGCGTACAAGTACTCGGTCGGCCAGCCCTTCCTCTATCCCGACAATTCGCTCAGCTACACCGGCAATTTCCTGCGGATGACCTTTGGCGTCCCCGCCGAGCCGTACGTCGTCAATCCGGTCGTGGAAAAGGCGATGGACCGCATCTTCATCCTCCACGCCGATCACGAACAGAACGCCTCGACCTCGACGGTCCGGCTCGCGGGCTCGTCGGGCGCCAACCCGTTCGCGTGCATCGCCGCGGGAATCGCCTGCCTGTGGGGGCCCGCACACGGTGGCGCCAACGAGGCCGCGCTCAACATGCTGCGCCAGATCGGCACGCCCGATCGCATCCCCGAATTCATCGCGCGCGCCAAGGACAAGAACGACCCTTTCCGCCTGATGGGCTTCGGCCACCGCGTCTACAAGAACTACGATCCGCGCGCGACCGTGATGCAGACAACGGTGCGCGAGGTGTTCAGCGAGCTCAAGGTCACCGATCCGCTGTTCGATGTCGCGCTGCAGCTTGAGGAGATCGCGCTCAACGATCCGTATTTCGTCGAGAAGAAGCTGTTCCCGAACGTCGACTTCTATTCGGGCGTCATCCTGTCGGCGATCGGCTTTCCGACCTCGATGTTCACCGTCCTGTTCGCGATCGCCCGCACCGTGGGCTGGGTCGCGCAGTGGAACGAGATGATCACCGATCCCGACCAGAAGATCGGCCGCCCCCGCCAGCTCTACACCGGCCCGACCCAGCGGTCCTATGTCGCGCCGGACCGGCGCTGATGCTGCGCAAGGTGCTGGTCGTCGTCGGCGTGCTCGCCACGCTGATGGGCCTGCTGTGGATCGGTCAGGGTCTGGGTTACATCCACTGGCCCGCGTCGAGCTTCATGCTCGATCAGCGCCCCTGGGCGGATCGCGGCGCGGCGTTGGCAGTGGTCGGTCTATTGCTGATCCTGCTTGCTCGCCGCGTCGGCCCTGCGCGCGGACGGTAGCGTCAGGGTGAAGCGCGCGCCCTCGTCGGGCGCGCTCTCCACCGTCAGATCGCCCCCCATCACGCGAGCCAGCCGTCGCGAGATATAGAGCCCCAAGCCATTGCCTCCGGGTTCGCCGACATCGACCCGCGCAAACTTGTCGAACACCCGCGCATGGTCGGCAGGCGCAATGCCCTTGCCGGTGTCGGCAACGCTCGCCTCGACGAATGCGCCCGCGTGCCGCACCGCGACGCAAACCGTCGACCCGCACGGCGCATAGCGCACCGCATTGCCGACAAGATTGACCAGGATTTGCAGCGACCTGCGGAAATCGCCGAGCGCGAACACCGCCGTCTCGTGCTCCGGTGCGGCGATCGTCACACCCGAATCGCTAGCGCGCACCCGCAGCAGGCCGACCGCGCGCCGCGCCACGTCGGCCAGGTCGATCCGCTCGGCAGGCGGCGCGAAGTCGGCGCGCTCGATCGCCTGCATGTCGACCAGGTCGTCGACCAGCCCGAGCAGATGCCGTCCCGCGCTGGCGATGTCGGCAGCGTAATCGGCGTAGGTCGGCTCGACCGGCCCGTCGCCCTGCGCCGCGATGCTGTCGGCGTGACCGACGATCCGCCCGAGCGGCCGGCGCAGCGCGCGGTCGAGCCCGCTCGTGAACCCCTCCGACAACGACGTCTCGACCGGCGGCGCGACGACCGCGCGAACCGCGCCGACGAACCCCGCGAAGCCGCCGCGCTCGTCCTGCCGCACGCTGGCCGACAGCGACACCGGCTTGCCCGAACCGCGCACAACCCCCGGTTGCGCCGCGAACGGGCGCCGCCGTGCCAGCGCATCGAGGATCGGCAAGCCCCCATCACCGTCGTCGCCCAGAACGAACAACCGGGTCAGCGGCTGCCCCAGCAGCGCCAGCGCATCGAACCCATGCCGCGCGCCCGCCTCGATCGACACAAAGGTCAGCCGCAGCGAAGCGTCGGTCTCCCAGCGCCAGTCCGCCCCCGCGGCGACGAAATCGGCCTCCGCGCGCTCGCCATCGGGCAAGCGTACCGGAGCACGCTCCTGCCAGCCGCTCACCGCCAGGCGCACCGTGTCGCCTTCGGGCTGGGCACGCACCCACAGCCGAAGGTCCGTCTCGCTGTCCGCTACCATCACGCCGCGCGACACGACGATGCCCAACCGCCTTGCCAGTCGCGCGACTGTAGCCAGTCCGGGCACCGCCAGCACCGCGCCCTCGCACCCGCCCGCCCGCAGGTTCAGCGCCACCAGCGCCGGGTCGGCCGCGATCAGCCGCCCTTCGGCGTCGAGCGTAGCATGCGCGACGGTGGTGTGGATCATCGGATCGGGCGCGTTCATCGGCGCTCCGAACGCGCAAGCGCCGCCATCGCCGCGCGGAAATCGCGGTCGAGCGCGAACGGCGCCAGCGCCGCCCGCGCTTGCTCGGCCGGCACCGCAGCGACCGCATCCAGACGGTCGGCGAACGCCTCGATATCGCGCCGCGGATCGGCTTCGGACAGCGCCAGCGCCACCCGCGCGATCGTTTCGCGGTCGAGCGACACCGCGCGCAGCGCGAGCCACAATCGCTCCCCCTCAGGCTCGACCACCATCGCCCGCAACTGGTCGTGATCCATGGCCAGCGCATGCGTCAGCACCGCCGCGAACAGCGTCAGGCTGCGATCCCCCAGCACCTCCAGCAACAGCGGCGCCAGCTCGGCGGGGCGCGCGTCGATCGCGCGTGCCAGTCGCATCGCGACACCTTCGGGCCGGTCGTCCTCGTCATACGCCGCAAGGCTGCGCACCGCCGCTTGCGCGATGGCACGGTCGGCGCTCGCGTCGTCACCGTCGCGCAGCGCCGCCGCGATCCGCCACACCAGCCGGTGCTGGACATCGGCGGGCAAGGCGCATGGCTCGACCGTGCCGGCCTCGTTGGCCGACCGTCGCCGGCTGTTCGCGGCGAGCAGCGCAGCGGCTGCCTTGGCGACGACGCGGTCGGGCACCTCGGTCAGCCGCACCAGCAGGCTGGGCACGTCGGCGACTATCGGCGTGGCAGGCAGCGCATCGGCCATCAGGTCCAACTGCACCCGCGCCAGCAACTCGTCGAGCAGGTCGACGTCGCGCAACAACCCGGCACGCGCTAGCCTTGCAAACACGTCGCCATGCTCCAGCAGCGCTTCCGCGCGCGCCGTATCGCCGGTGCCGACCAGCACCCGCGCGGCATGGCGGCGCAGGTCGGTCTCGATGCCCGCGACCAGCGCTGCCAAGGTCTGCGTCACCCGTGCGCGCACTTGGTCGTTCAGGCGCGAATCCTCGGGCAGGAACAGGTCGTCGATCGCATCCGCCAGCCGCGCGTCGGCGCGCGCCCACGCCTGCGTGGCGCGCCGCATCGCCGCGTGGGCAGGCTCCGGGTCATGGGATCGGACCGACATGGCTTCGCCCTAGCGCCCGCGTCGTTAAGGGGACGCTAAGGCTGTCGCCGCAGCCGCTCGATCGCGTCCGCCAGCGTCATCGCGGCATAGACGCCCGCAACCGCCAGCCCCAGCATCGGCACGCGCAGCAACGCCGACACCGCGACCACGACCAGATGCGCCGACGGGCTGCCCCACCACGCGCGCCGCGACGCGGAGGGGATCGCACGCTCGCCGAGCGCCGCCAGCACCGCCAGCGTGATCGCGGTCGACAACGGCGCGCCGTCGTAGGTCGCGGCGCGCACCGCCCAGCCGAACAGCAGGATCGCCGCGAGCGGCATCGCCACCGCCGCGACGCGTTCGGCGATCACCAGCCGCGGCTGGTCGCGCAAGTCGCCGAGCGTCGCGCCGAGTGCCAGCGTCATCGTCGCCAGCAGCACCGCGATCAGCCCGGTCGCCGCGAACCCGAAGCCGATGCCCACCAATCCCAGCGTCCCCAGCACACCGCCCGCCGCCGCGACACCTTCGCCCGGCACCTTGCGATCGACCAGCATCGGCAGCGTCCAGCGCGCGACCGGCGCCAGCACATAGCGGTCGAACCAGCCCCGCCTGCCAGCGACGGATGCCGCAAGTACGGTACGGCTGCGCCGGTCGAGTGATCCGGCGTGGTGCTCGATGCCGTGCCCGTCGCGCAGCGCCGCGATCGGCAGCTCGACGTGCGCCGCGCGCGCCTGCGCCGCCACCCGGATCAGCGTCGATTGCATGTCGTAATCGCGCGGCAGCCGCGCCACTTCGGCGATCCGCCCCGGCTCCAAACGCGCGACGCCCGCCCAGGCGCGCTGCCCGCCGACCCGCTCGAAGCCGGCGGGCGCATCCGCCTCGGGGATAACCAGCAGGGCATCGCCACCTTCACCGGCCAGGTCCGCCACGACGCCTTCGGTCGTCACCAAGCCGTCCGCGATCATCAGCACGCGCGCCAGCGGATGGAGCTTCTCCGCCGCTTCCGCCGCCGATCGCACCGCGTCCACCGCCACCCCGCGCCGGCCAATCCGGCTGATCGCGCCGAGCAGTTCCGACGTCGGCCGCGATACCACCAGGATGATCTGCGCCGCCCCCGCGGCGATCAATAGCCGCGCCTGATACTCGATCAGCGTCAGCCCGCCGAACGGCAGCGTCGCGGCCAGCCGGTCGGGCTGGTCGTCGGCATCGTGGATCGCAAAGAGCAGGCCGGCAAGCATGCGCCCGCGTGTACCCGCCACGCGGCGCGATGCAAGGTTGGGCTAAAGCCTTGCCATTGCCCGTTCCAGCTTGCGGAGCATATCGGCGTTCCCGGCAACACCCTCGCCCGCCGCCGCGGCCAGCGCCATCAGCCGCACCGCGCCGAAGCTCGCCGCCAGACCGCGCAGCCGCCAGGCCGCGGCGCGCCACGCCTCGTCGTCCGCCGCCTCACGCATCGCCGATAGAGCGCGCGCGACCCCGTCGGTGAACGCGCCACGCAGTTCCGCGATCAGCGCAGCATCGTCGCCGACTGCGGCCGATAGCGCCGCGTCGATTGCTCCGGGATCATAGGCCATGTCGACGGATTAGCGGCGCAAGCGTTAACGCAGCGTATCCGTATTCGCTTTGCGCGCGGCCGAAAGATGGTAAACCCCGCACATGAACGGGGGGTCGTCCATCATCGATATCCGCGGCGACACGGGTTCGTCCGAAGCGGTGCCGCCATTCGAATCCGGTTCCGGGCCCATCGAATTCAGCGAACATTTCGCCGCGACCGAGGCCGATCACGTTCCTCGGCCGCCGCGCTGGCCGGCTGTGCTCGCGTTTGCCGTAGCCGCCGCATGGCTCGCGGGCATGCTCTGGATCACACGTGGCGCGCTGGCATCGCTCGCGCCGGTCGCGATCGTGGAATTTGTCGCCGCGCTGTGCGTCGTCCCGGCGCTCGTCGGAATCGTCTGGCTGCTGGCGCAGCGCACCAGCCGCGCCGAAGCCACACGTTTCGGCGCCTCCGCCCGCGCGATGCGCGCCGAGGCGGCGGCGCTCGAGCGCACCGTCGCGCTCCTGTCTCACACCATCGACGCCAATCGCGTCCAACTCACCGAACAGGTCGCGGCGATCTCGGCGATGGGCGATGCCGCCAACGACAGGCTGGCCAACCTCGGCCACGGCATCACCGCCGAGGTCGCACGCATCGACGCGCATTCGCGAGCCCTCGCCGAATCGTCTGCGGTCGCGCAATCCAGCCTGGGCGTTCTCCTCGCCTCGCTCCCGCGCGCGCAGGCGGAGACCGAGGCGGTGGCGCAGCGCCTAGAACACACCGGCCTGTCCGCAAGCGAACACGCCGCCTCGCTCGATGCCGCCCTGGTCGCGCTGGCCGAGCGCGGGCGTGAGGCCGATGTCGTCGCCGGCGGCGCGGCGCAGCGTCTCGCCGCGCACATCACCCGGATGGAGGTGACCAGCGAAACCGCAGGCACCCGGCTCGAAGCCGTCACCGCCGAGATGTCGAGCGCGGTCGACGCCTTGCTAGGGCGCACCGCCGACGCGGTCGACGAGGCGCGCAAGGGCATCGCCGCGCAGGGCGACGCGATGCTCGCGATGGTCGGCGCCAACCAGGCCGCGCTCGATCAGGCCGCACGCGCCAGCGCCGACGCGCTCGCCCAGCGCATCGCCTCGGTCGACGGCGCGATCGAACAGGTCGCCGCCCGGCTGGACGTCCAGCGCATGGCCGGCGACCTGATCGTCGATTCGCTGGAAAGCGGGCTGTCGCGGGTCGACGCGCAGCTCGATGCGCTCCACCGTCAGGGTGTCGATCGCTCGCAGCTCCTCGCCGCCTCGATCAGCGCGCTCGGCGGCTCCGCCGACGCGATGACCGAGGCGCTGCGAGCCGGCGAATCGATGGCGACGCGGACGATCGGCACGACCGAATCGTTGCTCATCGCGCTCGACTCGGCCGCGCGCGAGATCGACGAAACCCTTCCCGAAGCGCTCGAACGCCTCGACGACCGGGTCGCGCAAAGCAAGAAGGTCGTCGCGCAGGCCAAGCCCGAACTGCTCGCGCTCGTCACCGCCGCGGAAAGCACGCATGACGCGATCGAGGCGATCGCCGGCGTGATCGCCGAACAGCGCCGCACCCTCGATCACCTCTCGGGCACCCTGCTCGACACGCTGACCGCGGGCCGCAGCAAGGCCGACGCACTCGGCCAGATGGTCGACGAGACGATCGCGCGCACCCACCGCTTCGCCGAGGAAGCCGCCCCCCGCCTCGTCGACGCGCTGCTCCGCGTCCGCGACACCGCATCCACCGCCGCCGACCGCGCGCGCGAAACGCTGGCGACCGTGATTCCGCAAGCCGCAGACGCGCTCGAAGCCGCCAGCGCCGAGGCGATGCGCAGAGCCACAGCCGACACCGTCGAACGCCAAATCCGCGCGATCTCCGATGCGACCGCAGCCGCGGTGGATGCCGCCACTCGCGCAACCGAACGCCTCGCGCACCAGGTCCAGGCGATCGGCGACCAGACCGCGATCGTCGAAACGCGGATCGAGGACGCGCGCGCCCAGCGCGAGGAGCACGACCACGACACCTTCGCGCGCCGCGTGTCGCTGCTGATCGAGACGCTCAACTCGGCCGCGATCGACGTCACCAAGATGCTCGCGCCCGACGTGTCGGACAGCGCCTGGGCCGCATATCTGAAGGGCGACCGCGGCGTCTTCACACGCCGCGCGGTCCGCATCCTCGACGGCAGCGAGGCTCGCGACATCCACCGCCTCTACGACGACGACACCCGCTTCCGCGAGATGGTCAACCGCTACATCCACGATTTCGAATCGATGCTGCGCGCGGTGCTGGCCCAGCGCGACGGCTCGCCGATGAGCGTGACGCTGCTGTCGTCGGACATGGGCAAATTGTACGTGGCCCTCGCGCAGGCGATCGAACGTTTACGGTAAAGTAAGCCTTGGCTATTCGGCTCCAAGACGGACACGAACGGCATGTATGACGTCGCACAGGTCACGAGGCCGATCCGAAATCCGGCGGACCGGATTGCCGTGATACACGCCCCACGGACGCAGGGCGCGATTGACGAGCGACAACGCGCCCACCACGGAGCCTTCTCGGATATGACATCCAGGCAGGACCACGGCGCTCGCGCCGATCCCGACGAACCGGGCGATCTCCACCGGCCGGATCGTGACTCCCGGTAGATCGGCTGCCTTCTTCAGTCTTGCAGATTGGCGCCCGCTCAAGTCGTCAGAGGCGGTATAGATACGCACACCTTGCGATGTGCCGGAATAGATGCCGAAGCTGAGGTCGGTCACGACGGCGAGATGGTTGTGACCCCCGATATGATTGCAGCCCTCAAGCGTCAGCGTTCCTTGAGTAGCTATTATCGCCGTGCCGCTGTCGACGCGTACGTCATCGCCGAAGTGGACGTTCTCCGGCCCGATCACCGTGCAATCGCGCGCGACGCGCAATTGCGACCCACCGATGCAAAACCGAACTCGCGGAGTTCGTCTGACTCGTAATAGCCTCGATCAAGGGGATTGCGCACCGTTCCACGGGTAACAGCGTTGGCTCGCCGGTCAAGACAACCATGCAAACGCAAGATGCTGCTGCAGAAATCCGCATCAGCATCAATGCTGATGCAGCGTTACAACTCGCCCTGCAACCATCCCTTGATCTGCCCCTTGGGAGCCGCCCCCACCTTGGTCGCGGCGGGCGCGCCGGCCTTGAACAGGATCATCGTCGGGATGCCGCGCACGCCGTAGCGGCCCGGCGCATCCGGGTTGTCGTCGATGTTGAGCTTGGCGATGGTCACTTCTTCGCCAAGTTCCTCGGACAATTCCTCCAGGCTCGGCCCGATCATCTTGCACGGCCCGCACCATTCCGCCCAGAAATCGACGAGCACGGGCTTGGTCGATTCCAGCACGTCGGCCTGGAAGCTGGTATCGGTGATCGTCTTGGTCGCCATGAATAATCTCCTTGGCCTACCATCTAGGGTGGCACGCTGCCCCGCTCAACCGGCGGGCACCAACCTTTGCTCCCCGCCCGCCAAGCCCGGCTTGTACGGCGCCAGCAGATCGTCGGACAGCGCGATCAGCGAAGGCCCCGCGGTATACAGCAACGCCGCCTCGATGCGCCGCCCGGGAAACACCACGGCCAGCGCTGCCGCATAGGCCGCCATCTGCCGCAGGTGATAGCGTGGCACCCCAGCCGCATCGCCGGGCACCTGCCGCCCTGTCTTGAAATCGACGACGCGCACCCGGTCTGTCTCAACAAGCAGCCGATCGACCGTCCCCGAGACGACCACGCCGTCCGCCACCACCGCGGTCACCGGCGCCTCCGCCAGCACGTTGGCTGCGAACAGATCGGCAAAGCGCGCATCGTTCAGGATCGCGCACACCCGCTCCACGATCTTCGCCCGCTCACCCGCATCGGCAACGCCTCCGGCATGCGCCAGCCAGCGATCCACGGCACCCGCACGCTCCTCCGGTGGCACCGCTGGCAGCCGCTCGAACAGGGCATGCTGCAACCGCCCCCGCTCCGCCGCCGCGCGCATCGCCGGAGTCGGCGGCGGATCGGCGACCTCGTCCTCCCCCAGAGACGACGGCGCCAGCGGGCGTGAAGGCCGAGCCTCGACGGGCGCCGCCACCCGCGCCCAATCCGGCGCAGGATCGGGCGGCGCCGGCAAGGCCTTGGTCGCTGCGGTCGCCTTCACCGTCGCATGCGGCATGGTCCCCCCGAACACGCGCTCGCCCTCGGCCGACGGCACGCCCAGCGCGGTGAACGCCCGATCCGCCGCCGCATACCAGCTCGCCTCCGGGGGCACCCCCTGCGCGCGCGGCCCCAGCGATCCGGCGATCACCAATTGCTCCTCCGCCCGCGTCGCCGCGACGTAGAACAGCCGCCAATGCTCCGCCAGCTCGCGCGCCTCCGCCGCCTCGACCACCGCATCGAGCGGCCCGCCGCGTTCGGACGCACGCGGGCGGATCACCGGCACCGGCTCGGCATCCTCGTCGGGCTTCCAGCGCAGGATCGATCGCGGCGCCTGGGTCGGATCGACGCACGCATCCGCCAGGATCACGACGGGCGCCTGCAACCCCTTGGCCCCGTGCGCGGTCATCACCCGCACCGCGTCGAGTGGCGCCGCCGCATCGCGGACGATATCGACGTCGCCCCGGTCGAACCAGTCGAGGAAGCGTTGCAGCGACGGCGTCGTCGCGGTCTCGAAATCCAGCGCGGCGTTCAGCAATTCCTCGATCGGATCGCGCGCCTCCGCCCCCAGCCGGTGGATCAGCTTCGCGCGCCCGTTCAGCGGCCCGGACAGGATGTCCTCCAGGAACCGGTACGGCGTTGCGAAATCGGCACGCGCCAGCATCGTTCGCAACGGCGCCAGCCGCTCCGCCGGCTGCGTCTCGCCGAGATGCCGCCACAACGTCCCCGACGCACGCGGCGCCGCCGCCATCAGCTCGTCCTGCGTCCACCCGATCAGCGGCGACACCAACAGCGCCGCGAGACTCAGGTCGTCGCTCGGCTGCAACACGAAGCGGATCGCCGCCAGCAGATCCTGCACCGCCAGCGGCGCGTTCAGCCGCAGCCGGTCGACCCCGGCCACCGCCACCCCCTCGGCATACAGCCGCGCGACGATCAGCGAGGCCAGGTCGCCGCGCCGCTTGACCAGGATCATCACATCCTCGGGCCGCATCGCGCGTCCCTTGGAGGCAAGCATACGCCCTTCGGACAGCCAACCCTTGAGCGTCCGCGCGATCCGCACCGCCAGCTCGCGGACGGCATCGTCGATCCAGCCTTCCTCGTCCTCCTCCGATCCCCCGGCCGACACCGGCGGCCACAGGGTCACGCTACCGGGTCCGCGCACCTCGCTGGCATGCCGCTCGACCGCGGCAGCGATCCCCAGCCCGGGCTCGCCGATAGCCAGGATCGCGGCATCGACGAATTCCAGCACCGGCGCGGTCGACCGGAAAGACTGGGTCAACGACAGCTGCGTCATCGGCAGCCCGCGCTCGTCATCGGGCCAGTCTAGATCGCCCTGGACGGCTTCGGCCCGCGCGCCGAAATACCGTTCCGCCGCCGCGAAGTTGGTCGGATCGGTCCCCTGGAACCCGAAGATCGCCTGCTTGTGATCGCCGACCGTGAACAGCGTCCGCGTCCGCGGCGCATAGATGCCGCGCCCGACGAAGAACTCGTCCGCCAGCGCGCGCACGATCGTCCACTGCGCGATGTTGGTGTCCTGCGCCTCGTCGATCAGCACATGCTCCGTCGTCTGGTCGAGCTTGTAGCGCACCCATTCGCCGATCCCCGGCCGCTTGAGCAGCGCCACCGCGGTCGCGATCAAATCATCGAAATCGACTCCGCCGACCCGCCGCTTGGCAGCCGCATAGGCCCGCGCATACTCGCGCCCGACGTCCAGCCCCTCGGCAAGCAGGTCGGCATACGCACCCCTCTCGACCAGCGAGAGCAATTCGGCGCAGTCCTCACCGAGCGCGGCGGCCAGCTCCTCATAATCCGCTTCGGCGTCGGCCAGCTTTTTCGATACCTTTCGTGGCTCGCCCTTCCCGGTGCGCACCACCCCCACGAGGTCCGCCAGCGTTGCCGCCCGTTCCGCAGGTGCCGCGGCCAGCCACGCCTGCAACGTCGCCGCATGCCCCAGCCCCGTCGCGGTCCCCCATGATGTGTTCGCCGCCGCCAGCCGCGCGATCGCATCATGATCAAGCACCTCGCACCCGGCCGATACCGCCTCGCCGACATCGCCCGCGGGCAAATCGAGCGCCCGCCGCAGCCACGGCGCGATGCCGCTCGGCAGCGCCTCCAGCCCGCGCAGGTTGCGCGCGCATTCCATCAGGAACTGCTCCGCCCCGCCCTCGCCCAGCCGCATGCTCAGCCGCCCGATCGCCGCAATGCCGCCCTCGCGCCCCTGCGCTTCGGCATCCGCCAGCATCCCCGCCAGCGCCTCGCGTGCCAACGCCGCCTCCTCGCGCGCCTCCAGCGGCCGGAACCCCGGCGTCAGCCCCGCCTCGACCGGGAAGGCGGCGAGCAACGACTGGCAGAAGCCATGGATCGTCTGGATTCGCACGCCGCCGCCCGGGGCGTCGAGAACGCCTGCGAACAGCGTCCGCGCCCGGTCGATCAGCGCAGGTTTCGGTGACTCCCCCAGCGCATCCAGGTCCTTCGCCAGCTCCAGCACCGGCATCCGCACCCACGCCGCCAACCGGTCCCTGATCCGGTGCGCCATCTCGGCCGCGCCTGCCTTGGTAAAGGTCAAGCACAGGATCGCCCCCGGATCGACCCCGCGCAGCAGCAGCCGGAACACCCGCGCCGCCAGCACCTGGGTCTTGCCCGTCCCCGCCGACGCGGACAGCCAGACATGCGAATCCGGGCTGCTCGCCGCCGCCTGCGCGCCCGCGAGCTTCGGCAAACTACTCACGGCCATACCATTCGTCGCGCCGCATCAGCTGGTCGTATTCCGCATAAGGCGCATATTCGGGCACCAGCTTGGCGGTGAACGCCGCGTCGCCGGTCAGCCACTTGCCCGCCGCTTCGGCGAAATTCGCCGCCGCGATCCCCGCAAACTCGCGCGTCACGATCCGGTCGCGCGCACCGTTCTCGTCTACCGGCGTCGCGACATAGCCGAACCCCTCCCCCTTCTTGCCCAACGACCAATATTCGAACGCTCCCGCTGTTCCGGTCACGTCGGCAAAGCCGCCGCGCTCGGCGATCACCGCCAACAGCCCGAGCTGCTGGCTGTACCCCGCGCGCACCGCCGTCGCCGATGGCGGCTTGCCGGTCTTGTAGTCGACGATGCCGATGCCGCCGTTCGCCAGCCGGTCGATCCGGTCGTACCGTCCCGACAGCATGACGCCCGCGATGTCGATGGCGCCCTTGCCTTCCGCGCTCGCGACCGTCCGCCCTTCGGCCTCGTTGGTGGCGATCTGCCGCGCGATCCAGTCGATCGCCTCCAGCAGCCGCGGCTGCCACAGCGCCCGCATCATCGGGTGCATCCGCTCGTCCGTCAGCATGTCGATCGCACGCTGGCGAAGCGCATCGACCCGGCACGCATCCTCCTTGCACCAGCGCTCCAGGATATCATGCACCGCGATCCCGCGCTGTGCCGCGGTCGGATCGGCATCGACCCCGTCGAGCGGCATCAGCCGCAGAATGCGCCGTGCGTAAAAGGCATAAGGATCGGCCTTCAACCGATCGACCTCGGTCACCGAGATCGCGCGCGGTCGCAGCGCCGCGGACGGCATCGGCGCAGGCCGCGCGGCCGGCGCATGTCCCCCCGGATCGTCGAGCGAGCGCACCCAGCCCGCCAGAGTGTCGGCATGCGCGAACCGGTCTCCCGTCATCGCCGCCAGCCGCAACCAGAACCGCGAAGCCAGCGTCGGCGACCGCGCATCGCGCCGCGCCCGCGTCAGCAGCACTTGGGGGCCGCCCAGCCCTTGCGCGAAATCGTGCGCCGCCACCCCGATCCGCCGCTCCAGCCCGGGCAGCGCCAGCTCGGCCCGGATACGCGGCGCCAGCCACGGATCGGGCGCCGGACTCCCCGGCCACACCCCTTCGTTCAGCCCACCCAGGATCATCAGGTCGGCGCTCTGCAACCGCGCCTCGATCAGCCCGTAGATGGCAAGGCGCGGATGCCCGCCCTGCGCAGGGCGCACCACCGCCTCGTCGAGCAGCGTACGCAGCAACGACGGCACCACCTGCGGATCGACCAGTGCCGGGCCGCACGGCGCCTGCACCTCCAGCTCGGCGAGCAGTTCCGCCGCAGCCCGCCCGGCCGGGCCCGCCCACAGGGCGTCGCCGCACAAGGCGCTCGCCGCTTCGCGCAGGCAAGCGACGAGCCCGGCCAGCGCCTGCGCTCCGCCCGCGAAGGTTCGCTCCACCGGCACCAGCAACCCCGCGGCCTCCCGCCACCACTCCGCGACCCGCGCCTCGCCCAGATGCGCGGTCACCGCCTCCAGCCCCGGCGCAGGCCGCGGGCCGCGCAGCTTGAGGTCGAGCGCCCGCGCGCCATCCAGCCACGCCAGCCGCGCCTCGCCGCTGCGCACCAGCGGATGCTTGAGCACCGCCAGCAACGCCGCGGGTGCGAACCGCTGCGCCGCCGCCTCCGCCAGTTCCAGCAGCAACGTCCCCGGCGGCAGGATCGACAGCGCCCGCCCGGCCGAATCGTCGATCTCGATCCCCCAGCGCCCGCAATGCGCCGCCACCCGCCGCGCTAGACCACGATCGGGGGTCACCAGCGCCGCGGTCCGCCCCGGCGTCTCCAGAACCTCTCGCAGCGCCAGCGCGATCGCCTGCGCTTCTTCGGCCGGGGTGGCCAATTCCACCGCCGCCACTCCCGACAGCCGCCGGTCCGCTGCCGCCAAATCGGTCCACCGCCCAGTGAACGCCGCCGGCGCCATCGCATTGGCGATCGCCCGGCCCCGCGCCGCATCGGCATCCATGCCACCCGTTTCCCGCCAGGTCGTCACCTCGTCGCGGCCGATCTGCATGCGGTCGAGCATCTGTTTCAGCTGGAATTGCGGATGCGTCTCGATGGTCCGAATCCGCCCGCCGCGCTCGACCGGCCCGAGCGCATCCCATTCCTCCTGCGGCATCCCGAGGTCGAGCCCGGCGAACACGGTCATCCCCTGCGGCAGCTCCGCGACGCAGCGCAGCAGCTTCGCCACCGCCGGCGCCGCATCGCTCACCCCCGCCGCACAGACGAATCCGACAGGCGGCGCATCGCGCCAGCGCGCCGCCAGCCGGTCGAGCAGCATGATCCGCCGCGTCGCCGCATCGACTCGCCCGATCCGCTCGAGCTCGGCTGGCCAGCGGTCGAGCACCACCGAGAACGTCGCCAGCGCGCTGGCCCAATGTTCGGACAGCTCGGGCGCCATCTCCAGGTCGTGCAGCGCGCGCGGGCTTACCCCCTCGACCAGCAACTGGTCCAGCGTCCGCGCCACCTCGCCCGCCAGCCGCACCGCCTCTCCGGCATCGACGTCTCGCGTCTCGGCGACCAGCCGCGCCAGGATCATGCGCCGCTGGAGCGGCCCCACGGCAGGAAGCGGCGGCGCCGGATCGTCGACCCGGTCGATCGCCGCCCCCACCGCTTCGTCGAGCGAAGGATCGCCCAGCGCCACGAGCCGGGGCAACAGCAGCGCGCCGCCACTCGCGCGCACGAACGCATCGGTCACCGCGCGCACCCCGCGGTTGTTGGGGAGCAGCACGAGTCCTCGCGCCAGCGCCATCACGTCGCCGCCGGTCCTTCGCGTCAGCCCCGCCACCAGTGCATCCGCGAAGCTGCGGTGCGCCGGAATTGTGAAGACCGCGGGGCCGCGCGCCTCAGCCATCCGCCAGCATCGCCTCGGTCGCCGGTATGGCGGCGGGCGATCCAACATCGAACCACAGGCCCTGGTGGACCTGCCCGTATGCGCGACCGGCCGCGATCGCACGGTTCCAGAACAGGTTGGTCGAGAACGGACCCTCGGGCGCATCGGCGATGATCGCCGGATCGATGATCTGCACACCGGTATAGACGAACGGGGCGAGCCGCCCGCGCCGCTGCCGCCCGGTGATCCGCCCCTGCGCGTCGAGGTGGAAGTCGCCGTGCGCCCGGTGGTTATGCGCCCGCGACAACGGCACCATCAGCAGCAGCGCGTCCATGGCCGCCGGATCGAACCGCGCCGCCAGCAGCCGGATGGCGTCGACCGGCCCGTCGATCCACAGATTGTCGCTGTTGACCACCACGATCGGATCGTCGCCCAGCAACGCCCGCGCATGGACCAGCCCACCCCCGGTCTCCAGCAGCCGCGCGCGCTCGTCCGAGATCACGATCTCCAGCCCCGGCGGCTGCCGCGCGAGATGCGCCTCGAGGGCATCGGCGAGATAATGGACGTTCACCACCGCACGCTTCACGCCCGCCGCACGCAGCCGGTCGAGAACATGGTCGATCAGCGCCTTGCCCGCCACCTCGACCAGTGGCTTCGGCCGGGTCGCGGTCAACGGCCGCATCCGCTTGCCGAGCCCCGCCGCCATCACCATCGCGGTATGCGGCACGGTGCCGCCGGGATCAGGCCGGATCGCTCGCTGCCGGCTCATGCCGACAGCAGGTGCGGGTCGCCGCGCATCTCGGGCGGCACGTTCGCGTCGAACCACGCCGCCACCGGCGCCAGCACCGGTTGCGACAGGTCGCGCTCCAGATACGCCCACACCCGCGGGCACAGCGCCGGGTACCGCGGCTTGCCGTCGCGTTTCCACAACCGCGTGAAGATGCCGACGATCTTGGCATTCCGCTGCGCCCCGAGCACGTGATAGGCCGCGAGGAAATCGTCGCCCACGCCGGTCGCGGCACGGTAGCGCGCCAGCATCGCCTCCTCCAGCGACGGATCGACGTCGCGCCGCGCATCCTGAAGCAGCGACACCAAGTCGTACGCCGGATGCCCCGCCAGCGCATCCTGAAAATCGAGCAACCCCAACCGCCGATCCGCACCGATCAGCATCAGATTTTCGGCATGGTAATCGCGCAGTACCGTCACCGGCTCGGCGGTCAGCGCATGCCCCAGCACCGCTCGCCACGCCGCATCCCAACCGTGCATGTCGACCCTCAGGCCCACGGCCGGGCAATACCAGTCGACGAACAGCGCAGCCTCGCGCAGCAGCACCGCTGTGTCGTACGGCGCCAGCGCGCCCGCGGGATGTCGCGCCAGCTCGACCAGCAAATCCACCGCCGGTTCGTAATACGCCGCCTCGGCCTGGCGGTCCGTATCGATCGCCTCACGCAGCCGCGCGTCGCCGAAATCCTCCAGCAGCACCAGTCCCGCGGCCGCATCCGCCGCATGGATCGTCGGCGCCGCAAAGCCCTTGGCGCTCAGCCAGCGCGCGACATCGAGGAACGGCTGCGGGTCCTCGTGCGGCGGCGGCGCATCCATCAGCACCGCCGATCGCGCACCGTCGGTGATCCGGAAATACCGCCGGAACGACGCATCCCCCGCCAGCGGCACGATCGCCGCGCCGCCCCAGCCGTGGTTCGCAAGGAAGTCGGCCGCATGCGGCGGCGGGATCATATCGGCCATCGCGCGCTCCAACCCTCCGGCACCCGCGCTGTCAAGCGCCGCCCGCCGCCCGCTGCCGCCGCGATCGTCAACGCCAGCGCGTCGGGCCAATAGCCCTCCCCCGCGCGCTCGGGCCATTCGACCACCAGCACGGAGTCCCCGCGCGCCTCGTCCAGCCCCAGTTCCTCGATCTCGCGCGGGTCGTCGATCCGGTAGAGATCGACATGCAGCACCGGCAGACGCACCTCGGGCGGCGCATAAGGCTGGACGATCGCAAAACTCGGCGATGGCGCCTCCCCCGCCAGCCCCAACGCCGCCAGCAACCCCCGCGCCAGACTCGTCTTTCCCGCACCGAGCTCGCCCTGCAGGGTGATGACATCGCCCGGCCGGACCAATGCAGCAAGCCACGCCCCCAGAGCCTCCGTCGCCTCGGCATCGGGCAACACGAATTCCTCACCGGCATGGGGAGGAATGGCGTCGATCCCATTCACCGCCGCGGCAACGCGATCGTCACCAACGTCCCCTCCCCCGGCTCGGACACCAGCTCGATCCCCCCGCCATGCGCCTCGACGAACTGCTTGGCGAGCGGCAGCCCCAGCCCCAGCGCACGCTCGCCTCCGGGCTGAATGCCCGGCTCCGCGAACCGGTCGAACGCGTGCGCAACCGCTTCGGCATCCATCCCGTCGCCATCGTCCGACACCACGACCCGCGCCGCATTGGCGGTGCCGTCGAGATGGAGCAGCACCCGCCCGCCCTCCGGCGTCGCCCCTACGGCATGGCGCAGCACGTGCTCGATCACCTCGCGCAGCCGCCGCGCGTCGCCGCTCACCCGTCCGGTCGATCGCGCGACCTCGATCGCGAAGTCCAACCGGCGCCGCTTGGCCGCGGGCATCAGCGTCTCCGCCGCCGCCCGCGCCACCGCGCCCAGGTCGACCGGCTCGCGCTCCAGCGCGCGGTCATCGCCGTCGCCCTGGGTCAGGTCGAGCACGTCGTCGATCAGCAGCCCCAGCCGCTCGACCGATTCCAGGATCGCCTCGACATAGCCGTCCGCCTGCGGCGTCAGCTTGCCCGCGAAGCCCGCATGCAGCATTTCCGCAAAGCCGCCGATCGAGGTCAGCGGCGTCCGCAACTCATAGCTCATGTTGGCGACGAACTGGGTCTTGACCTTGTCCGACGCCTCCAGCGCCTCCGCGCGTCCGCGCAAGGCTTGCTCGGCCCGCCGACTGTCGGTGATATCGAGCATCGTGAACAGCGCGTTGCCATCGGGCAGCGGCACCGCCGCGAATTCGAAATGCCGTCCGTCGGCCAGCGCCACCCGTCCACCACGCTGCTGCCGCTCGATCGTGGCGGAGCGCACCAGCTCGGAGATCAGCCCGGCATGCCCCGGCGTCGCCAGCTGCGGCGCGATCGCCTCGGACAGCGCATCGACCCGCGGATGGCTCGCCAGGAACTCCTCCTCGAACCGCCACAGTCCGCGGAACCGGTTGTTCCACAACTGCAATCGCCCGTCCGCCGCAAACACCCCCAGCGCCTCGAACAGATTGTCGAAGGTCGCGGTCCTCACCCGCAGCAGCGTATCGCGCGCGCTCGCCAGCTGCACCTGCTCGGTCCGGTCCTCGAAGATCAGCAGCAGCCCGCCATCGGGCAGCGGCTGCGCGACCACGCGGATATGCGCGCCGCCCGGCAGATGCCACGTCTCCTCCACCGCGCCGTCGGTCTGCACGAACCAGTCGCGGCGCTCGGCCTTCCACCCCGGAAAGTCGCGCACCTCCGGGAGCCGGTTGGCCTCGCGCATCCGCTCCAGGATTCGCTCGAACGCGGGCCGGTCCGCCAGCCATTCGCTGCGCATCGCGAACATCCGCCGGAACGGCTGGTTGCAGAACACCAGCCCCCGGTCGCCGCCGAACTGCGCGACCCCCGCCGACAGCCGGTCGAGCATCGCGCGCTGCGCATCCTCGAACCGCCGCGTCCGGTTGCGCGCCTGTTCGAGCTCGTCGATGTCGATCGCGAAGCCCGCGACGCCGCCGGTCGGCAGCGGCACATCGAACAGCCGGAACGATCGCCGCGCCCCTGCGATCGTCACCGGCAGCACCGCCTCGTGCGGCCGCCCCGTATCGCGCGCGGTCGCTGCCCCGGCCAGCGGCCCGCCGCGCCCCGATCCCTCGACGAGCTCGAGCCCGCGCGACACCACATCGCCCGAATCGCGCCCCTCGACCGCGCCGACATAGGCCGAATTGACCATCGCCAGCCGCAGGTCGGGCCCGCGATACCACATCGGCAGCGGCGCCGCCTCGATCAGCCCCGTGAGCGCCTCGAACGCCGCACTCAGCCGCGTCGTCTCGCCGCCCAGCCGCGCGATCTCGGTCTCGCTGTCGGTCGCATCGAATGCCCAGACGACCACGGTGCCGGTGGCGCCGACCTCGGCGGGGGCACGGCCCCCGCGCAACGTGATCGCCCGCTTCGACCCGCGAGGGCGCACCGCCCGGACAAAGCCGCGCCCGCCGCGCTGCGCCACCTGCACGTCGGCGAGCAGCGCCTGCGCGACATGCGGCTCCAGCCCGGTCGCATCGCCCGCGATCTCGGGCAACAGGCTCACCGGCTCGCTCAGCCCAAACCAGTCCGCCATCCGCTGCGGCATCTCGACCCGCCCGTCGGCGCGCACGACCATCGCCAGCGCAGGCGCGGATCGCAACATCGCCTGTAGCCGCACATTCTCGCGCACCGCCCCCGCCGCCTCGCCGCGCGCGCGCAAGCCAAGGAACAGCATCACGCCGCCACCCACGAGCAGCAGCAAGACGACGGCTCCCGCCGCCACGAGCGCACCCGTGCCAAGCGCGGTCATGGGGTAGGCGTTACGAGTAGGCGAGCGGGCATCGAAGCCTGTCTAGGGCAAAGGTGGCGATGCCAAAAGAGGTCAGTATCAAGCCAAGCACATCCCGATGCAGTACCAGCGTCGCCAACAATCCTCCGTCACCCCGCACTTAATCCGGGGTCCAGCTTCTTCTTCTGTGATACAGGCGGTCGCACCGTCAGACGGAGCGACCGCGCCGCCCCGCTGCCCGGCGCGGCCCAGGCCTCGGTTTGCTCCGCAAACCGCGGCACGTCTCGCTCCATACCGGTCATGATCGGGCCTGCACGGCCCCTCGACCGGCACGCCGCTG
>NZ_CAXVWL010000057.1:0-6769 GCF_964263785.1 Sphingomonas sp. | reverse complement strand
ACCGGCAACGATATCGACGACCTCAACACCCGGGCGATCAGGGGCAGCGTGCTTTTCACGCCGACCGATCGCCTGAGGTTGGCCGTGAAAGCGGACTATTTCCGCGAGCGGGATCGCGCGGGCGGGTATCACGTGACCGGGACTGGAGGCTTTTCGGCGCCGGGCGTTCCGATCGTGCCCAACGGGATCGCACAGGGAGGTTCGTTCCCCTCCAACATCCGTGACGTGAACAATACCGCCGATCCGACCAACCGCGTCGAGTTCTGGGGTGTGAGCGGCAAGCTTACCTACGACGTGACAAGCAACATCCAGCTGAGCTCCCTAACAGCGTTCAGGCGCACCAAGAACGCGATCTTCTCCGACCTTGACGGCACCGAACTTCCGCTCGTCACGCAGATTCAAACCGAACGCGCGCGGCAGTTCAGCGAGGAGCTGCAGCTCTCCGGCTCCACCGATCGGCTGACCTGGCTGCTAGGCTTCTTCTACTTTCACGAGAAGACCAACGGCGTCCAGGCCGACCCGCTCAACCCTGCGCGCACGATCTTCTTTGGCCCCGACATCCTGACGACCGGATATCTCGGGGCCGGTTTCATCAAGACGGACGCATTGGCCGGGTTCGGTCAGGCCACCTACGAGGTGGTCGACAACCTGCGGATCACGCTGGGAGCCAGGTACAGCTCCGAGAAGAAAACCAACCATGACGAGCTGGCGTTCGACATCTTCACGCCGTTCGTAGGTGAACTGGCCACGCCGACCACGATCCTCGACCGCAGCGCGCGGTTTAAGTCGTTCACGCCGAGAGTCGGCATAGACTATCAGGCCACGCCCTCGACTTTGCTCTACGCTTCCTGGTCGAAGGGCTTCAAGGCAGGAACCTACAGCCTCGGCGCCGGCACCCCACCAGTTGATCCTGAGAAGGTCAGCGCGTTCGAGGCCGGCGCCAAGTCGACGATCTTCGATGGTCGGCTGCGGATCAATCTTGCGGGGTTCTATTATGACTACAAGGATCTCCAGATCGGCAAGGTGACCGGGACGAGCGGGGCGACGCTTGCGCTCGAGAATGCCGCGACGGCGGAGATCTATGGGCTGGAGGCGGAACTGACGGCGCAGATCACGCCCGAGTTCCAGATCAACGCGAACGGCTCGTGGCTCCATGCTCAATTCAAGGACTATGTTAGCGCCGATCCGGCACGCCCCTTCGGCGACGGCGTGACCTTTGTCGACGCGCAAGGCGATTTCGCGCCGGGTGCTACCGCCGCCACTCCCGGTGTGTCACCTGCGTTCAACCTGCGCGGCAATACGCTCTCGCAATCACCCGAGTTCACCGCATTCGTCGGAGCGCAGTACAGCGTTTCATCTCGTCTCGGGCAGTTCACGTTCCGCGGTGAGGTCGCGTGGCGCGACCGAATTTACTTCACGCCGTTCAACCTAAAGAATGTGAGCCAGGGTTCCAATGCCAGGCTCAACGCCTTCATCAACTGGGCTGCGGAGGACGGTCATTGGACCGGACAGGTGTATGTCAGGAACATCACGAACAAGACGGTGGTCGGCAATGCGATCGTCAGTTCCAGCGTCGTCGGATATCCTCTGAACGGCTTTCTCGAAGACCCTCGCACGTACGGCGTAACGCTAGGCTACAAGTTCTAAAAAGTTAGGCGAACCGATCCTTCAAGGCACATTACAACTCTATCGTCAGTGAGGAACACCTTGAACGAGATATCATCCAACCTTGCGCTGCGCTCGACGCTGCGGCGTAACGGCGACGTCGAGATTGCACTGGAACAGGTGCGCGTCCCCGGGCGTGAGGGGGGCGTGGTCGTCGAGATGCTCGCCGCGCCGATCCATCCCGCGGACATGTCGCTGCTGTTCGCCCGCGCCGACCCGGGTACAGCCGAGCGGATCCAGCGTGACGGCAAGACGGTAACGGTTCTGCGTGCAGGTGACGCGGCCGCGAAAGCGCAGGCTTCTCGCGTGGATGTGCCGACGGCTGTCGGGATGGAAGGAGCCGGACGCGTCGTCGAGGCCGGTCCGAGCGACGCCGCACAGGCGCTGCTCGGTCGGCTCGTCGCGGTTCGGGGGAACGGCGTCTACGCTCGGTACAACCGGATCGCCCTGGAGGACATTCTCCCCCTGCCGGACGATGTCTCGGCATCCGAGGGCGCCGCCGCCTTCATCAACCCTCTGACCGTTCTGGGCATGGTCGAGCTTATGCAGGACGGCGGCTTCGGCGGACTGGTACACACCGCCGCCGCCTCAACCATCGGCCAGATGCTCTGCCGCCTTTGTCGGGAGGAGGGCATCGGGCTTGTCAGCATCGTCCGCAGGCCCGAGCAGGTCGAGCTGTTGCAGTCAATCGGCGCGGAGCATGTCTGCGACATGAGTGGTCCTGGCTTCGAGGACGAACTTCTGCGCGCGCTCGTCGCTACCGGCGCGACCCTCGCCTTCGATGCGACGGGTGGCGGCGATCTAGCCAGCCGCATCCTCAACCTTATGGAGCGGGCGCTGCCGAAGCCCGCGGGGTACCAGCACTACGGGTCGAACATACGCAAGAAGGTCTTCATCTACGGTACGCTGGATCCCAGCCCGCTCGTACTGCTCAAGAACTACGGGCTGGCTTGGGATCTGGGCGGCTATCTGGTGTTCCACTTCCTTGAGAGCATCGGACCGGAACGCGTCGAGGGTCTGAAGCGCCGTGTCGTGGAAGGGCTCAAGACGACGTTCGCCATGCAATACAGCCACAAAATCTCGCTGGCGGAGGCGTGCGATCCCGACGTGCTGCGGGGCGCAGGTCGGCGCGCCACGGGTGACAAATACCTGATCGACTTCTCGATATGAGGGTGCTGAACGCAGGGTCGCCCAGCCCGCATCGACTGGTCGCGGGCCGCAACGGGACTATGGCTACATCCGGCAGGCCCGCGTTCGCGCTCGCCTCGCATGGTCTGATATGAAGACCCGCGCCGCTGTCGCGGTCGAGGCGAAGAAGCCGCTGGAGATCGTCGAGCTCGACCTGGAGGGGCCGAAAGCCGGCGAAGTTCTGGTCGAGATCATGGCGACCGGCATCTGCCACACCGACGCCTATACACTCGACGGGCTGGACTCGGAGGGACTGTTCCCCAGCGTGCTGGGCCATGAAGGCGCCGGGATCGTGCGCGAGGTGGGCGCCGGCGTCACCAGCGTCCAGCCGGGCGACCACGTCATCCCGCTCTACACGCCCGAGTGCCGGCAGTGTAAATCGTGCCTCAGCGGCAAGACCAACCTGTGCACCGCCATACGTGCGACTCAGGGGAAAGGGCTGATGCCCGACGGCAGCACCCGGTTCAGCTACAAGGGACAGCCAATCTTCCACTACATGGGCTGCTCGACCTTCTCGAACTTCACAGTGCTGCCCGAGATCGCGGTGGCCAAGATCCGCGAGGACGCGCCGTTCAAGACGAGCTGCTACATCGGCTGCGGGGTCACCACCGGCGTCGGCGCGGTGGTCAACACGGCCAAGGTGCAGGTCGGCGAGAGCGTGGTGGTGTTCGGTCTCGGCGGCATCGGCCTCAACGTCATTCAGGGCGCGAAGCTCGCGGGTGCGGGCGTGATCGTCGGCGTCGACATCAACCCGGACCGCGAGGCGTGGGGCCGGCAGTTCGGCATGACCCACTTCCTCAATTCCAAGGGACAGAGCCGCGAAGAGACGATCGCCGCCATCCTCCAGCTCACCGATGGCGGCGCCGACTACAGCTTCGACGCGACCGGCAATACCGAGGTGATGAGGACCGCGCTGGAATGCTGCCACCGCGGCTGGGGCACCTCGATCGTCATCGGCGTGGCGGAAGCGGGTCACGAGATCAGCACCCGGCCCTTCCAGCTGGTCACCGGGCGCAACTGGCGCGGCACCGCGTTCGGGGGCGCGAAGGGGCGAACGGACGTGCCCAAGATCGTCGACTGGTACATGAACGGGCAGATCGCGATCGACCCGATGATCACGCACACGCTGACCCTCGACGAGATCAACCACGGCTTCGACCTGATGCACCGGGGCGAGAGCATCCGCAGCGTGGTGGTGTACTGATGCCTCGGTTGTCGGTCACCATGCGCGACGGCGAGACTCGGGAGATCGAGGGCGAGGTCGGCCTGTCGGTCATGGAGTTGATCCGAGATGCGGGCGTCGACGAGCTGCTCGCGTTGTGCGGAGGCTGCTGCAGCTGTGCGACCTGCCACGTCTACGTCGATCCTGCCGACGTGCATCGGCTGCCGCCAATGAGCGTCGACGAGGACGAGCTTCTCGACAGCTCCACGCATCGCAGCGACACGTCGCGGCTGTCGTGCCAAATCCTCTTTTCCGACGCGCTCGCTGACCTGCGCATCGTGATCGCGCCGGAGGACTAAAGTGGGTGGGACGCTTGAGCTCGTGTCGAAAAACCGGGCCTTCGGCGGCTCGCAGCGCGTCTACCGGCATGCCTCGGAGACGACAGCCACGGACATGACGTTCTCAGTTTACGTGCCGGACCATTCGCCTGGCGCGAAGCTGCCAGTGCTCTGGTACTTGTCCGGCCTGACCTGCACGCACGCGAACGTCACCGATAAGGGCGAATTTCGGGGCGGCTGCGCCGAGCATGGCCTAAACTTCGTCGCGCCCGATACGAGTCCGCGTGGGGAAATCGTCTCGGATGACCCGGCGTACAATATGGGACAGGGCGCGGGCTTCTACGTCGATGCGACTGAGGCACCATGGACCCCGCACTTCCGCATGTCGTCCTACCTTACTGACGAACTGCCGATGCTGGTCGCGGCGGAACTTCCCGTCGATATGGATCGGCAGGGGATCACCGGCCACTCGATGGGCGGTCACGGCGCCCTTGCGATCGCGCTCCGCCACCCTGGTCGGTACCGCTCCGTTTCAGCCTTCGCGCCCATCGCCGCGGCAAGCCAGGTACCTTGGGGTGTGAAGGCGCTCAGCGGCTATCTCGGCCCCGATCGCGCCGCTTGGCGCAAGAATGATGCGGTGGCGCTGATCGAGGACGGCGCGACGCTGCCCGAGCTCCTCGTCGACCAGGGCGACGCCGACCAGTTCCTGACTGAGCAGCTTCGCCCGGAACTGCTACGCGATGCCTGCAAACACGCCGGCATCCCGCTGACGCTCCGCATGCAGCCTGGCTACGACCATAGCTACCTGTTCGTCTCGACGTTCATGGCCGACCACATCCGCTGGCACGCGGAGCGGCTAGCGTGACGCGGTATGACGTGCTCATCGTCGGCGCGGGCCATGGCGGCGCGGCGGCGGCGGCGGCGCTTCGCCAGCAGGGTTTTGCGGGCTCGGTCGCGATCGTCGGCGACGAGCCAGACGCGCCCTATGAGCGGCCTCCGCTGTCCAAGGAGTATCTGTCTCGCGAAAAGCCGTTCGAGCGCATCCTGATCCGCCCCGAACGCTTCTGGGTGGAGAAAGGCATCGACCTGCTGCTCGGCCGGCGTGTGGACGCGGTCGACCCCGATTCCCGTAGCGTCAAGCTCGCCGGCGGCGGAACTATCGGCTACGGCGAGATGGTCTGGGCGACCGGCGGTCGGCCGCGCCGCCTGACTTGCTCGGGCCACGACCTCTTCGGCGTCCACGCCGTCCGCACCCGCGCCGACGTGGATCGACTGATGTCGGAGCTGGCCGCGACGACGCGCGTGTGCGTGGTCGGCGGCGGCTACATCGGCTTGGAGGCGGCGGCGGTGCTGACTAAATCCGGCAAGCGGGTCACCGTGCTGGAGGCGCAGGGCCGTGTCCTGGCCCGTGTCGCGGGCGAGGCGCTGTCGGCTTTTTACGAAGCGGAACATCGCGCCCGGGGCGTCGACGTCCGGCTGAACGCGGCCGTCCAGTGCATCGAGGAGGCGGACGGCCGCGTTATCGGCGTCAGGCTGGCGGACGGCGAGGTTCTGCCTTGCGAGATGGTGATCGTCGGCATCGGCATCGTGCCTTGCGTCGAGCCGCTCCTGGCGGCGGGCGCGGAGGGCGGCGACGGTATCGCCGTCGACGCTTTTTGCCGGACGTCTCTGCCGGAGGTGTATGCGATCGGCGACTGCGCACTGCATGCCAACGGCTTCGCCGGCGGTGCCGCCATTCGGCTCGAGTCGGTGCAGAACGCCAATGATCAGGCGAGCGTCGCCGCCCGCGCGATTGTTGGCAACTTGCGCCCTTACGACGCGGTGCCGTGGTTCTGGTCCAACCAGTACGACCTCAAGCTTCAGACGGTCGGGCTGTCGACCGGCCACGATGAGGCTGTTGTACGCGGCAATCCGACGGCGCGCTCATTCAGCGTGATCTATTGCAAGGCGGGCCGCGTCGTCGCGCTCGACTGCGTCAACGCCACACGCGACTACGTCCAAGGCCGCGCACTTGTGCTGACCCGCGCCGCGCCGACCGCCCGGCGCCTTGCGGATGCGAGCTCTCCGCTCAAGGAGATGGCACCGGCGTAGCCGATGTTCCCGGCCCCTTCTCACCTCTCGTTCTTGCTGGTTGTCCACCGGCAAAATTCGATGAACAAAGCGTAGACATTATTGCACGTGCGACCAATTTCCTGTTAGTCTCGATGCGAGCAAGGGCGCGCAAGACTCCTGCGTAGGAATTATGATCGCTGGCCGCAGCACGGTCCGGGAGCAATGGAGAGCCTAGATGACCGCTTCGCCCACGACCGAGCGTCTATCCGCATCGTCAGGCGGCCTGCCTACCGCGCTGGACCGGCCGGACTACCCGGCAGGCAAGACTGCATCTCTCGGGCGTCTTCAAGGGAAGGAGAGTCCA
>NZ_CAXVWL010000056.1:0-3360 GCF_964263785.1 Sphingomonas sp. | reverse complement strand
CGTGCCGCGCATGGTCGACTTCCTCTACGGGCGGCTGCAGCGGCGCGGCTATCTGCGCCGCGATGCGGAGCGGATGATCAACCAGGATCGCAACACCTTCGGTGCTGTCATGCTCCAACTGGGCGAGGCGGACGCGATGATCACCGGCATCACCCGTACCTACGCGCAGACCTTCCGCGACGTGCGCCGGGTGATCGATCCGGCGGCCGGCCGCGTGCCCTTCGGCATCCACGTGCTGGTCGGCCAGAGCCACACCGTCTTCATGGCCGACACGACGATCAACGAACGCCCGTCGGGCGAGGAGCTGGCCGACATCGCCGAGCAGACCGCGCAGGTCGCCAGGCGGATGGGACACGAGCCGCGCGTGGCGTTCCTCAGCTACTCGACCTTCGGGAACCCCGACGGCCACTGGCTCGACAACATTCGCGACGGCGTGAAGGCGCTCGACGATCGCCAAGTCGGCTTCGAGTACGAGGGCGAGATGGCACCCGATGTGGCGCTCAACCCCCGGCAGATGGCGAACTTTCCCTTCGCGCGGCTGTCGGGGCCGGCCAACGTGCTGATCATGCCGGGGCTGCAATCGGCCAACATTTCCGCCAAGCTGCTGCGCGAGCTGGGCGGCGACGACATGATCGGCCCGATGCTGATCGGCATGGAGAAGCCGGTGCAGATCGCGCCGATGACGTCGACCGCCAGCGAGTTGGTGACGCTGGCGGTGCTCGCCGCCGGCGGCATCGCGCGCTGATGACCGGGCGCGAAGCGGTGCGATGCTGCTAGCTGCGTTTCTCGCCGGGGTGGCGACGCCAGCGGTGTCGTCGGTGCAACGTGCGCGGTCCACGCGTTGCGTGGTCGTCCGAGAAGAACCGTCGATGAGCGAAAAATTGCGTCCGACGCTGATCCTGCGCTGCGACTATGATGCGGTGTCGCTGGGCGATCGGATGCTGGCGATGCTTGCGCTAGCTCCGTCCAAGCCGACGATCGCCATGGTGGAGCGGCAGTTCGGCGTTCCGGAGATCGCGACGGCATTTGATGCGGCGCGCAGTGTATCTTACTCTGTGCAACTGATAGGGCCGGATGATAGCTGGCATGTCCAGTTCATGTTTCGAGAATCCTTTTTCCCGACCGACGCCGCGCGGCGTCCGCGCTTCCGGGGTGGTGCGCGACCCATGCTGATCGACCCGCATATCCGCGGGGAGATCCGGTTCGACCTCGACGTCCTCGGGCCGCCGCAAGTGTTGGCGACGAAGCCATGCCCGCTCAATGTCGATCGCCTGGAACGCCGTGCGAGACGCCAGGGTTGGCGACGCTCGCACGTGATCGAGTTCTCCAGTGACATAGTCGTCCCACCCCGAGTTTCGTATCAGCGGGGGCACGCGCTGGTCGGTGGACGTTACGACGCGCGCGGGTGCTTCACCGATTTCACACTGTCGATCGAGGCCGACCGTCGCGCGAGTTGAGCGCCGCCGACCGCACAATTTGCTTCGGCGGCGGCGGCATCCGCGTTTTCGCACGGCAAGGCACTGGCGGTTCCACTCGAACCGTTCATTTCGAGCAAGACCGAAGCGCCCGCTTACCCGTCACCTCGCATGTGCCAAACCGGTCGAAACGCACGTTGCGGGCGACGTTGTGGAGATCCGCCCTTTGACAGGTTCGGGATCAACGGGAAGAAGAAATCCAGTGTGCCGTTATTTTGTGATGATCCTTCTACTGGCCGCCGCGTCGGTCGCGCTGGCCCGTCCTGCGATCGACCCACGTCCCGGCATCGTCCGCGTTCGCCTCGACACCTCGGGCGGGCCCATCCTTCTCGCGCTCGACGCTCGCCGCGCGCCCGCGACCACCGCCAATTTCCTGAAATACGTCGACGACGGCCGTTTCGACGGCATCACCTTCTACCGCGCCGCCCGCGGCAAGGCCGATCCGCGCCGGGGCTTCGTCCAGGCCGGCATCCGCCAGGACGCCAAGCGCATCCTGCCGTCCTTCCCGTTCGAGCCGACGAGCAAGACCGGTATCCGCCACCTCGACGCCACGATCTCGATGGCGCGCGGCGACGACCCGGCGTCCGCGGGCGGCAACTTCGTTCTGACCGTCGGCCCCACCCCGCAGATGAACGCCCGCCCCGACTACAAGGGCTACGCCGCCTTCGGCCGCGTCATCGGCGGCATGGACGTGGTCAAGCGCATCCTGGCGCTCCCGTCGGGCGGCGGCTTCGACGCGATGAAGGGCCAGATGATCCTGCGCCCCGTTCTGATCCGTCGCGCGGTCCGGCTGGATGGGACGCCGAAGCCGACGGGGCTGCCCAAAGTGTGGCTGATGATGCCGCGGCGGGGGTAGGCCGCAAGTATTGGTGGATAGCGCATGCTCAGGTCGAGGCTTATACATCGCAGTCGGAGGTCGCGATGCGGCAGAACGACAGCTACACGCCGGTGGTCGCATGGGAACGCACGACGCGCATCGTTATCGTGGGCTTGCTGGTTCTCAGCGGGCTCCAGTTTCTTGCCGCTGCCGTGGTCTATCGCACACTCGGCACAAGCGAAAATGACAATTTGATCTTCGCTGGTAGCCTATTTTTCGCCGGGTTCGCTTTCGCGCTCGCCCGAGCCTTCCGGAAGTCAGGTGCACCCACTTGGAAGCACAAGGCGGCGGTGGCTGTCGTTGCGTTGCCAGCGGCGTTGAGTCTGGTCATACGCTAATGTCCAATTATGGGCGTAAGCCGCCTGTCTGCTCATGGGCGCATTTCACCGCAAACCGGCCGCTGTCCTACAACAGCATGATCCTGTATAGGATACGGCATGATCGTCCCAGCCCCGTCGCCGCCCTTCGCTCCGCAGCGGCGGCGACGGCGGTGGAACCGGAGGCGGAATGCGGGGTGTAGTGTCCGGTTCCGCACCCGCGCCGCCGCCCACCTTGGGGAACGGCGGTTTCACGCCCGGTCACGCGTCGATGCTGGACCCCAGTGCCGCGTGGACCAGCCCGCCGTCGACGGTGATCGTCTCGCCGATCACGTAATCGCCGGCGCGGCTGGCGAGGTAGATGGCGGCGCCCGCCATGTCCTCGTCGACGCCGATGCGCTTGGCGGGGATGCCGGCGGCGATCGCGTCGCCGTGGTCGCGCGCGGCCTTGTTCATGTCGCTGGGGAAGGCGCCCGGCGCGATCGAGGTGACGTTGATGCCGTCGCGCACCAGCCGCGCCGCCATCCGCTTGGTCAGGTAGATCAGCCCCGCCTTCGACGCGTGATAGCTGTACGTCTCCCACGGGTTGAGCCGCTGGCCGTCGATCGAGGTGATGTTGATGACCTTGGCCGGCCGCTCGGGCGAACCCGCCGCCTTCAGCAGCCCGTGCAGCGCCTGGGTCAGGAAGAAG
>NZ_CAXVWL010000055.1:0-87622 GCF_964263785.1 Sphingomonas sp. | reverse complement strand
CCGACGGCGCGGGCGGTCGCAACGGCGAGGTCGACTTCCGCGGCACCAGGCGCAGCAACGACACCCATGCCTCGATCACCGATCCGGACGCGCGGCTGTATCGCAAGAGCCCCGGGGCGGGGGCGAAGCTGTGCTACATGGAGCACGTCCTGATGGAGAACCGGAACGGGCTGGCCGTCGATGCCGAGACCACGCGGGTGGCCGGCTTTGCCGAACGGGTGACCGCGGTGGCGATGCTCGATGATGTCGACCGTCCGGAGGCGCGCCGGATCACGCTGGCAGCCGACCGCGCGTACGACACACGCGACTTCGTCGCCGAGCTGCGGGAGCGGTGCGTCACCCCGCACGTCGCCCAGAATGTGAGCGGCCGACGCTCCGCCATCGACGGCCGCACGACACGGCACCCAGGTTATCGCGCGAGTATCCGCATCCGCAAGCGGATCGAGGAGGTGTTCGGCTGGGTGAAGTCCGCAGCCGGGCAAGGCAAGACCCGGTTCCGGGGGTTGGCCCGGGTGCGCTTCGCCTTCACGCTGACGATTGCCGCCTACAATCTCGTCAGACTTCCCAAACTGCTGGAGACGGGGTGATGATCGCGAGCGTCACCCTCGTCGGCAAATGGCGGATCGTGAAAAGTGGAACATGGCCGCGCGACTATCTCGATCTGTGCGGCCCGGCTTACCTGCGTATCGACGCCGACGGCACCGGTGAAATGGCGTTCGGCGCGCTTATCGCCTCGGTGGACGGCGGGTTCACCACGAGCGGGGTCGACTTCGATTGGAACGGTGCCGATGAAGGCGATCAGGTGACCGGCACCGGGTGGGCCGAGCTGCGCGACGATGGCTGGCTCGAAGGCGAAATCGCCTATGACAATGGCGACGACACCTCCTTTATCGCCAAACCATGGCCTTTTTCAGCAGCCTGCTAGAGACGAACGGCTAACGCGTTGAACGTAAACGGTTCCCGATCGCACCTATGTTGCGGCCATCCCGCATCGCGGTTGAAGCGCCTGTGACCCGCACCACCTGCGTTGCCCGGCCACACCCCGACCGGCGACATCTCTCAAGGAACGGATCATGGCGAAACTCGACGGCAAGCGCGCGCTGGTAACCGGCGGATCGCGGGGCATCGGCGCCGCTATCGCTCGGCGGTTGGCCGCGGACGGCGCGACGGTGGCGATCACCTATGCGGGCAACGCGGCTGCGGCGCAGGCGACGCTCGCCGCGATCGAGGCGAGCGGCGTGCGCGGCCACGCGATCCAGGCGGATGCGGCCGACGCGAAGGCGCAGGCGGCCGCCGTGACGAAGGCGGCGAAAGCGCTCGGCGGACTCGACATCCTCGTTCACAACGCGGGGCTGGGCGAGTTCGCCAGCGTCGCGGATCAGGACGCGGATGCAGCGCTCGCCTCCTATCGCAAGCAGTTCGGCGTCAACGTCGACGGCGTGTTCGCGGGCACGGTCGCGGCGATCCCATTGCTGTCCGATGGCGGCCGGATCATCATCGTCGGATCGATCAACGCGCATTCGATGCCGATCGCGGGCGGCGCGATCTACGGCGCGACCAAGGCGGCGGTTCGGCAGCTGGCGAGCGGCTGGGCACGCGATCTGGGGCCGTGCGGAATCCTGGTCAATGTCATCCAGCCTGGGCCGATCGACACCGACATGAACCCGGCCGACGGCCCGTTCGCCGAGATGCTGACCCCGCTGGTCGCGCTCGGCCGTTACGGCAAGCCCGACGAGATCGGCGCGCTGGCGTCGTTCCTGGCGAGCGACGATTCCAGCTACATCACCGGCGCGGCGATCGACATCGACGGCGGCATGTCGTTGTAGGCGGACGCTAGATCACGTCCAGCACGAGGCCGAGGTCGCGCGCATCCTCGGCCTCGATATACCAGTTCGACGTCGCCTTGCGCTTGAGCTCGTCGAGCATCACCCGCGTCCCCGCCACCAGATCGGCGAAGCCTTCGTCCTGGATGCGGATCGAATCCTCGATCTCGTTCAGCTTGGCCTTGAGCGTGTACGACAGGGTGTTGAGCGGTCCGTTCAGCTGGATGTTGCTCTGCATCAGCCGCTCGTGGACCATCAGCCGGGTGCCCCGCGTCAGGAAGCGCGATCCCGCCGGAAAGGACGCCATGAACGTCGCGCCCGCCGAATAGACCGCCACCTTGCCCAGGAACAATGTCTCGCGGCCGGTATAGTCGCGCAGCAGGCGAATGCTGTCGCCCATCGCGCGCGCCATCTCGGGATCCCCGCCCAGCGTCGTGATCGACACGACGATGGGGCCTTCCACGGGCGCGCCCGTGAGTTGCTGCTTGAAGCTGTCGTACATCCGATCGTCGACGACGCCGTGCAGCTGGATGTGCGGCACGGCGAGCGCGGGGTAGTTGACGGCGTTGTTGGGTTGGTCTGCCATGGTGCCGCGAACCGTTGCGCGGGGCGGCGGTTCCTTGGGGCCGCGGCTTTATTTGCTGCGCTCATCAAACCGTTGGCGAGCGTCGTAGTCGCAGGGCGGCCCATGGCCTCAGCCGATATCATGCCGCCACGCGCTTCTCCCCCGGTCCGGCGTATGATCCTTCGTCGCAATGGTCCGGACCGGCGCAGGCGACAACCCGATCCGGTCTCGTCGCCCGGCCGCGCCGATCACTTCCATGTGTCGCGTCCTCCCCGGTCGAGCAACCCCACGAACTTGCCGTTTTCTCCGAAGATCAGCGGTCGGTCGCCCGCGATCTGGCGGAAATGCCAATTGTCCTGAATGTCGTCGAACACGATCGTTGCGCCGGGGATCAGCTTGGGCCGCAGGAGCGCAAGCGCCCAGGCGCGCCCGGCGCGGCTCTTGTCACTGTCGTAGTGGAGAAAATCCACCCGCGGCATCTCTGCCAGGATCTGTGGCAGGTTCACCTGATCCCCGCGCGTCGTCAGCGTCCATCGCGGCCGCAGTTCGCCGGGCACCAGCAAACCGATTTCGGCGGTGTTGCCGCCATGACGGAAATAGGGGAAGTCGCTCGACCAGAGGTGCCCGGCGCCGTTCTGCTCCATCGCCGCAAGGATCGCGGCGGTCGACCAACCGGCCGCGACCCCCGTCTCGACGACATAGTGCGGGCGGCGCAGGCGGACGAGGAAATAGAGCAGCGCGACCGCACCGCCCCCGCCGTACCGGCCTTGCGCCGACGCGAGAAGCCGCGATGCCCTGTTGCGCAGGTCCGATTCGAACGCGGACGCTTCCGCCCACAAGCCGGGATCGATCGCGGCCGCCCACGCCGCCTGGTCGATTGCGCTTGCCGCGCACCACCGGCGCACGGCCTCAAGGTCGAGTCGCGTTACACGCCGGCGGACCCTGTCGATCGCGCGCGCGAAGACGACGCGCGCTCCGTCGAGCGTAAAGACGCGCCGCGCCCCGGCTAGCATTGCGTCCATAACGCCTCCTTCAATGCGACGCGACGATTGCATCGCGACCGACACAACGCAATCCCGGCAATCGGGTCCCATCGCGCCGCTGCCGCTGATCGGTCTCGATGCGGCACGCTTACCCCCATCAGGGCCGCACGATGCGCCTGCGGCAGCCCCCCGCCACCAGGGAACCGTCTCCGCAGGCGGTCGGTTGGGGGCGCTACACGGAGAACGCGCATGACCATCGCCTTGAAGCCCCTGAAGGATCAGGTGATCGTCGTCACCGGCGCAAGCTCGGGCATCGGTCTCGTCACTGCGCGCACCGCCGCTAAGGCGGGCGCCAGCGTGCTGATGGTCGCGCGCTCCGAAGACGTGCTGCGCGATCTCGTCGCCGAGCTTCAACGCGAAGGCCACCGGGTCGAGGCGAAAGCCGCCGACGTCGGCGACGCGGCCGGGGTCGAGGCGGCCGCCGCCTATGCGGTGCAGGCGTTCGGGCGGATCGACACGTGGGTGAACAACGCCGGGGTCGCGATCTACGCCAAGCTCGCCGACACCCCGCTCGACGAGCACGAGCGCATGTTCCGCACCAATTACTTCGGCGCGGTCAACGGCTGTCAGGCCGCGATCCCGCACCTGCGCGAGAACGGCGGCGCGCTGATTACCGTCGCCTCGATCGCATCGGACATGTCGACGCCGGTGATGGGCGCCTATGCGGCGTCGAAACATGCGGTGAAGGCCTATGTCGAGACGCTGCGGATGGAGCTGGGCGCGGCCGGGGTGCCGATCTCGGTCACGCTGATCAAGCCCGCCGGCATCGACACCCCGATCGGCCAGCACGCCGCCAACCACGAGGGCGGCGAGGCGCAGATCCCGCCGCCGATCTACGACCCGCAGCTCGTCGCCGACGCGATCCTCGACGCCGCCGTCCACCCCCGCCGCGAGATCACCGTCGGCGGCGCAGGCCGCGCGCAGGTGCTGTTCTCGCAGCATTTCCCGGCATTGTACGAACTGCTCGCGCCGCTCGCGGCCAAGGGCTTCGTCGATCGCAAGAAGGACCAGCCCGAGCCGAGCAACCTCAAATGGGGCGTCCGTGCCGGGGAGGAGCGCTCCGGCGAGCACCCCGCGGCAAGAAGGACCAGCGCCTATACCGCAGCGGCGCTGCACCCGAAGACGGTGGCGGCGGTGGGCCTGGCCGGGCTGGCGATCGCGGGCGGGCTGCTGTTCGCGCGGCGGCGAAGCGCCTGACCTGTATTCCGTCGCCCCCGGGCTCGACCCGGGGCCTCGCTTCTTCTCCTGTGGAGCGAGAAGAAGCGGGCCCCGGCTCAAGGGCGGGTTGACGGACGGGAATTGGTGGGCGTCGGCTTGCTCAACACACCTCCGCGGTGAATTTCGGCGCAGGTCCGGGCGGCACCCGGTCGGGGTGCATCCAGAAGACATCGCCCTCCAACCGATGGCCGCGGTACACCTCGGCCAGCACCGCGTAGAGCCCCGGATCGTACACGCGCAAATCCGCATCCGACAGCAACCCGACGCCATCGAAGATCGCGACATGCGCGGTGTTGAACCAATATTGCGTCCCCACCGCCCAATATTCCTCGAACGACGTCGAAGCATATTCGCCCGCCCAAAGTCCCTTCGCCATTGCCGCCGCATAGGCTGCCTTCACCCGCGCATGCAGCGCCGGATCGGCGCGCTCAGCGGCACGCAGTATGCCGTGCGCGAACTCGTGCACGAAGTTGTTCTGGCCGTGATACCGGTCGCCCGGCAGCCCGAGCAGGTTCTCCGCCGCCGCGCTGGTCAGCAACCCGCCCATCCCGCGCGCGCGCCAATTCCAATACGCCCGGTCGCTGAGCCGCCCGATCCGCTCGTTGTAATGCTTGCGCTCGCACCGGGTCAGCCGCGCGTCGTCCTTGGCAGGCTTCGTCCACCCCCGTTGCTCGGGCAGGTCGAGCGTCTGCTCGTCGGGTGCCATCACGACGACGCGAAGCCCTGTCCGCACCAGTTCGCGCGCCAGATCGGGTCGCGCGGCCAGCATGCCAAGGACAATGCTGCGGGCACGGACCAGCGCCTGGTCGGGGACTCGGGCGGAGGCGAGGATCGGGATGCCGTCGACGTCGAGGTACTGGGTGTAGAACGGATCGGCGTGGAGTGCGGCGGGCGGCGGCGAGAGCGTCACCACCTCCGCGGGCCCCATCGGCGCACCCTGCATCGCGATCCAGACCGCCAGCGCCACCTTCACCCGTTATAACCTTGTACTAACACGCCAGCCATATCATACCCCAATCATGCAAACCGCGCTTCGCAAGATGGGCAATTCGGTCGGGATGATCGTGCCCAAGGCAATCCTCCAGGAACTAGGCGCGGCCGCGGGCACCGCGATGGACGTCCGCGTCGAGGAGGGCCGGATCGTCGCCACACCCGCCCGCCACCCGCGCGCGGGCTGGGCCGAGGACGCCGAGCGGATTGGCGCGCTGCCTCTCACCGAAGAGGAAGAGGACTGGATGGCGTTCGGCAACCAAGGCGATGCCGAGCTACGCTGGTGAAACGCGGCGAGGTCTGGCTTTGCAGGCTAGACCCGACGGTCGGCAGCGAGATCAGCACGACGCGGCCGTTGGTGATCGTTTCGCCAGACGACCTCAACAAGCGTTTGCGCACCGTCCTCGTCGCACCGTTGACGAGCGGCAGTCACGCCACCGCGTTCAGGGTTCCGGTTGCATTCGGCGGCGTCGATGGCCTGATCATGCCGGACCAGATGCGCACTCTTGACCGACAGCGGCTGCTCAAGCGACTGGGTGAGATTGATGCGAGTGCATTGAGCACAACGCTGGCGGTATTGACGGCGATGTTCGCCGAATAGCGACTATCAAATATCAGAACCTGGCCTTGATCTTGGCCTGCTTGAAAACCTCGTTGGCGATGTGCCGAGACATGATCTTACCGTCCACCACAACGGGCCGTGTCACGTTCGGGCAGGACCAGACTTCGTGATCGCCTTTACCCGGACGTACAAACGAACACCCATGCTCGCGCAGGATCGCTTTGACTTGCGCGGTATAGCCCTGAACCATCGTCAGGCCGCGACCGGATACACGCGCTCGTGAAATGCGATGACCCGGATGACGTGCGGGCCTTCAAGACGAGAGCAATCGACGAAATCGTCACCGTGAATTTTTAGCAAGTCAGGCAGCATTGCGCCCGCCTTCTCGACCAGATGCTCGATCGTCTCGGCGTCGACCGCCAGACCGGGAATGTCGCCTTCGACCGAGTACCAAACATGGGCTTCGTCATCGTACTGCGCGCGTATGGTCCAGAGCGTCATCGCAAGCACCTCTCTGTCCGTGCGCCATGGCGAATGGCGGGCATAGCACTATCCGGATCGCCGTTTCCACCATTGCCGCACTGACGCGATTGTTCCGGCCGGTATCGACCCCAGCGCGACGGCGATGGGAACGATTACGATCGCCACGCCTGCGGTCGAGTTACCCGGTGGGTTCGACGTCAGCCTAAAAATCGTGAGCAACACAATGCCAGCCCCGATCGGCAAGGCCAAGCCGATCAGCATCGGATGCACCCAAGTAAACTCGACGACCATCAGCGTTACGAGAAACGCACCGGCGGTTAGCAGCAGCAGGATCAATACACCCGCTTCTTCGGCTTGATGTACTCAATATCGTCGGTCAGCGTATAATCATGCACCGGGCGATAGCTGATCTCGGTCGCCCCGCCCTTGCCGCCCCAGCCGTCGAACGTCGCCAGCGTGTGCTTCATCCATTCGTCGTCGTGGCGCTCGGGGAAGTCCTCGTGCATGTGGGCGCCGCGCGATTCCTGGCGGTTGCGCGCGCTGCGGATCGTCACCAGCGCCTGACTCACCAGATTGTCGAGCTCCAGCGTCTCGACCAGGTCGGTGTTCCAGATCAGCGAGCGGTCGGTGATGCCGACGTCCTGCATCCCCGCGTACACCGCCTCCATCTTGGTCACGCCCTCGCCCATCAGCTCGTCGGTGCGGAACACCGCGCAATGCTTCTGCATCGTCTTCTGCATGTCCATCCGCAGCTTCGCGGTCGGCGTACTGCCCGCGGCCTGCCGGAAGTGATCGAGCCGCCCAAGCGCCATCTCCTCCGACCCACTCGCCAAAGGCGCATGCTTGCCGCCCGGCTTGGTAATCTCGGCGATCCGATGCCCCGTCGCGCGCCCGAACACGACGAGGTCGATCAGCGAGTTCGATCCCAGCCGGTTAGCGCCGTGGACCGACACGCATGCCGCCTCGCCGACCGCGAACAGCCCCGGCACCACATGGTCCGGGTCGCCGTCCTTCAGCCGCACGACCTCGCCGTGGTAGTTACACGGGATGCCGCCCATGTTGTAATGCACCGTCGGCGTCACCGGCAGCGGCTGGCGGGTCAGGTCTACCCCTGCGAACACCTTGCCGGTCTCGGTGATCCCGGGCAGCCGCTCGGCGAGCACCTTGGGGTCGATATGGTCGAGGTGGAGATAGATGTGGTCCCCCTCCTTGCCGACCCCGCGCCCTTCGCGCATCTCCATCGCCATCGAGCGCGATACGACGTCGCGCGACGCCAGATCCTTGGCGCTCGGCGCATAGCGCTCCATGAAGCGCTCACCTTGCGAATTGGTCAGATACCCACCCTCGCCGCGCGCGCCCTCGGTGATGAGGACGCCCGCGCCGTAGATACCGGTCGGGTGGAACTGGACGAACTCCATGTCCTGCAGCGGCAGCCCCGCCCGCAGCACCATCCCGCCGCCGTCGCCGGTGCAGGTGTGCGCCGAGGTCGCCGAGTAGTAGCAGCGCCCGTAACCGCCGGTGGCCAGCACCGTCTGGTGCGCGCGGAACCGGTGGATGCTGCCGTCCTCCATGCACAGCGCGATCACGCCCCGGCACACGCCGTCCTCCATGATCAGGTCGAGCGCGAAATATTCGATGTAGAAGTCGGTCGAGTATTTCAGGCTCTGCTGATACAGCGCGTGGAGCATCGCATGGCCGGTCCGGTCGGCGGCGGCGCAGGTGCGCTGGGCGGGCGGCCCCTCGCCCATGTTCTGCATCATGCCGCCGAACGGGCGCTGGTAGATCTTGCCCTCCTCGGTGCGGCTGAACGGCACGCCGGCGTGCTCGAGCTCGTACACCGCGGCGGGCGCCTCGCGGCACAGATATTCGATCGCGTCCTGGTCGCCGAGCCAGTCGGAGCCCTTGACGGTGTCGTACATGTGCCAGGTCCAATGGTCCGGACCCATGTTGCCGAGCGACGCCGCGATGCCGCCCTGCGCCGCGACGGTGTGGCTGCGGGTCGGGAACACCTTGGTGATGCACGCGGTCTTCAGCCCCGTCTCGGCGATCCCCATCGCCGCGCGCAGGCCCGATCCGCCCGCGCCGACGACGACGGCGTCATAGGTGTGGTCGATGATCTTGTAGGACGAAGCCATCAGGCCGGACTTCCCGAAAAGGCGACCTTGAGGATCGAGAAGATCGCGATTCCCCCCGTGGCCACGACAAAGAAATTGAGCGCGAACAGCGACACGACTCGCGCCGCATCATGCTGATAATCCTCGATCAGCACCTGCAACCCCAGGCGGAAATGGTAGAACACCGACACCACCAGCAGGATCAGCGGGATCGCCACCCAGGCGGAGCGCACCCACGCGTGCATCGCGGCGTAATCGTAGCTGCCCAGCCGCGCGACCGCGATCAGCAGCCACGCCATCAGGAACAGGTTCGACGCCGCGGTCACCCGCTGGTTCAGCCAATGGTGGGTGCCTTCGTTCGCAGCGCCAAGCCCGCGAACCCGCCCGAGAGGAGTGCCCGACCGCATCACTTCGTCCCCATATAGAGCCAGTATGCCGCGGTCAGTACCACCGCCGCGACGATCGTCAGCATCGACCATGTTTTGTTCGTCTTCAGCTCGAATCCCGCACCCGCATCCAGAAAGAAGTGCCGGATGCCGGTCATCACGTGCTGGAACAGCGACAGCGTCAGCCCCACCGCCACGACCCAGCCGACGATGTTGAGCGCGCCCGCATCGGTCGTGAACACGTCGCGGAACGCCGCATAGGCCTCCTCGCCCGACGCCAGCGCCGCCAGCCACCACACGAACAGCAACGTGCCGACCGTCGCCATCCCGTCGCCGGTCGCACGGTGGAGGATCGAGACCAGCATGTGCGGCCCCCATTTCCAGATCGTCAGGTGCGGAGAGAGCGGGCGGGCCGGAGTGCGCGATGCCAAGGGGCTACATCCTCAGAAGAAATCCGCCGACCTATTACGGCGCGGGCGGCGCGATGCAAGGGTCGCGTCCTTACGCGCCCTTAACCAATCGCGGTTAGCCAGGATCGCAACGTCCCATTCCCATGCGGAGCTTCCCCCGTGTCCTTGCCCCAGCCGACGACCATCGCCGCCACCATCGACATGGCCGCGCGCATCCGCGCATTCGACGGCGGCGAGGGCAAGCTGATCGCGCGCGCCGCCGAGCTGTGGGACATCATCGAACCCGAAGCCGACCGGGTCGTCGAGGCCTATTGGACGCACCACCGCAGCGGCCGTGCGGAAACCGCCAATTGGACCCCGCACGACCGCGTCGAGCGGATCGCAAAAGGGCGCGCGTATCTGCGCAGCCGCTTCTGCGACCTGTCCGGGCGCGCCTGGGTCGAATCGCTCGAACGCGCGGTCGCGGTCGCGCATGCTGCGAACATCTTGCCGATGGAGGTGCTGGCGATGTCGTGCTCCAGCGATCGCGCCGCACTCGGCGTGCTGATCGATCGGGTGCCCAGCAGCGATCCGCGCCACGCCGACCTCGTCGATGCGCTGATGCGGCTGTTCGGGATGGAGACCGAGCTGACCGTCGCATTGTTCGCAGGGTTTGCCGCGCACGAAGCCCAGATCGAGCGCGACCGCTTCGCCTGCGCGTTCCGCGACGACATCGCCGATGTCGTCGAGAAGGCGACCGAGGAGGGCCACGTGCTGCGCGCGCAGGGCGGTTGCGCGTCGGGTCTCGCCCGCGGCATGCTGGGCAAGACCAGCGAAGTCGCCGCCGCCGCCGAACAGTCCGCGGTGGCGATGCGCGAGGCCGCACAGACCGCCGCCGGGCTCATCCGCGCGATCGAGGACGCGCGCAACGAGGTGGAAGCCGCCGCCGATATCGCCACCCGCGCCTCCAGCCACGCCAGCCAGGCGGTGAGCATGGCCGAAACGCTCAGCGGCCACGCGCAGGGCATCGAATCGATCCTGGGCCTGATCCGCGACATCGCCGGGCAGACCAATTTGCTCGCGCTCAACGCCACCATCGAGGCTGCGCGTGCTGGCGATGCGGGCCGCGGCTTCGCGGTCGTCGCGCAGGAGGTCAAGAGCCTCGCCAGCCAGACCGCACGCGCCACCGACGACATCGCGTCCAAGATCGCCGCGATCCAGTCCGCCACCCGCTCCAACGTCGATGCCAACGCCAGCATCAAGGCGACGGTTGTCGAAGTCCAGACCTCCGCCGAACGCATCCGCTACGCGATGGAGGCACAGGCGCAAACCGTAACCGCGATCACCGCCGCGGTCGACGAAACCGCGCTGGCGGCCGATTCCATGTCCGGCACGATTGCCGCGATCCGCGAGGATACCGAAGCGGTGGCGAGCGAGATCGATACCGTCAGCCAGGGCTTCGACCGGCTCGACGGGCGGCTGACAGCGCTGAAGACCAGCGCGGGGGATTTCGTGGCCAGGGTGGCGGCGTAGCCTTAAACCCAGTCAAGTATCCTCCGTCACCCCGGCCTTGTGCCGGGGTCCAGGCTTCGGCAAACGATGCCGTTGATGAGAGAGCGGATCCCCTGCGTCTACATCCTGGTGACGGGATACTATGGCACATTATACACCGGGGTGACATCCAACCTGGTCGGACGCATGATCCAGCACCGCGAGCGTGCGTTCAGCGGCTACACCAGGAAATACACTATCGTACGGCTGGTCTACTACGAGGTTGCCGACACGATGGAGGTTGCGATCCGGCGTGAGAAGCAACTCAAGCGGTACCGCCGTGAGTGGAAGCGCAACCTGATAGAGCGCCAGAACCCCGCGTGGAATGACCTTGCGGTGGGGCTTGGACTTGACCCGCTAATGGCATTGCCCAGCCCGACCCTGGACCCCGGAACAAGTCCGGGGTGACGGAGCGGGCCGAACGGCGCTAAACCCCTTCCATGACCCACATTCTCCTCACCGGCTCCTCCCGCGGCATCGGCGCGGCGATCACCGCCGCCCTCACCACATCCGGCGCCACCGTCACCGGGCATAGCAGTCAGGGGGGCACCCGCACCGGCATTCCCGCCGACTTCGCCCAACCCGGCGCCGCACGAGCCCTCTGGGACGAAGCCCGCGCGCAAGGCCCGATCGACGTCCTCATCAACAACGCCGGCATCTTCGAAGCCAATCCGCTCGACTCCCCCGACTGGACCGATGCTTGGAACCGCACGATGCAGGTCAATCTGACCGCGTCCGCCGAACTCTGCCGCCTTGCCATCCTCGACTGGCAGGCACGCAAGGTGCCCGGAAGGATCGTCAACATCGCCAGCCGTGCGGCCTACCGCGGCGACTCCCCCGCGCACTGGCATTATGCCGCCTCCAAGGCGGGCATGGTCGCGATGACCAAGACCATTGCAAGAGGCTACGCCCGCGACGGCATCCTGGCGTTCGCGATCTGCCCCGGTTTCACGATGACCGGCATGGCCGACGACTATCTGGAAAGCCGCGGCGGCGACAAATTGCTCGCCGACATCCCGCTCGGCCGCGTCGCGGACCCGCAAGAGGTCGCGGCCGCGGCCAAATTCCTTGCGCTGGAAGCCCCAGCCTCGATGACGGGAGCGGTGATCGACGTGAATGGGGCCAGCTATGTGCGCTGAGCAGGCAGCGGGGAGCTGGAAGGTCACCCTGCCCTGCACGCGGGCGGAGGCGGAGGCGATCGACGGACTGGAGGACCCGGACCTCGACGCGGTGCTGACGACCACCGAAGAGGTCGAGGACGACGTCGAGCGATGGCGTCTCGAAGCCTATTTGGAGCGTGAACCCGACCCACAGGCACTCGCCGCCATCCGCGCGCTGGCGCCCAGCACAGGCGCCGAACCGCTGGGGGAACGGCTTCCCGATGCCGACTGGGTCACGCTGAGCCAGGCCGGGCTGGAGCCGCTCCACGTCGGCCGCTTCTTCGTCCACACCGGCGATGCGAGCCCGCCGCCGGGGACCCGCGGCTTGCGCATCGCCGCCGGCCGTGCGTTCGGGACGGGGCATCACGAGACCACCAGCGGCTGCCTGGCGATGCTCGACGCAATGGCCGGGCAGACCTTCGCGGGCGTGGTCGACATCGGCACCGGCACCGGCCTGCTCGCCTTTGCCGCCGCGCATCTCTGGCCGGCCGCGCGGATCGTCGCCACCGACATCGATCCCGTCGCGATCGACGTGACGCGCGAGAACGCCGCGGCGAACGGCGTCGACGGCATCGACCTGATCGTCGCCGACGGCGCCCTCGATCCCAGCGTAACCGCCGCCGCGCCCTACGACCTCGTGATCGCCAACATCCTCGCCGGACCGCTGGTGTCGATGGCCCCCGAGCTCGCCAGCATCGCCGCGCCACGCGCCACGATCGTCCTGGCCGGGCTGCTCGAAACCCAGCGCGACACCGTCGTCGCCGCCTACGAAGCGTGCGGCTGCACCCTCGACACCGTCGACCGCCGCGGCGACTGGTCGATTCTCCGCCTCACCGCCGGAGCCGAGCGCTACGTGCCAACCGTACCCTTCGATCCCAAGGGCCGCGACGGCTGGGCGCTCGATATCTGACCGGACAATCCGCGCTGTCCTACAATCACCGATGCACTTAGGGGTGTCGCCCGCTCTTTCTCACTGTCGTTCCGCAAGACATGGCCGAGCCACCAGCACTGCGCGCTGGCCTCACCTTAGCCTCACCTTCCGCGCTCAAGCCGCCTTGCCCTGCGCATAATCCTGCGTCCCCCGCGTCAGGATATCGTCCCCCTCGACGATCTCCGCGACGGGAATGTCGTTCTGCGCCTTGAGTGCCGCGTACAGCGGTGCGAAGTCGGTCTCCACCGTCGCCTTCAGCAGCGCATCGAAGCTCGGGATGACGAAATAATTCTGCTGGAAATCGTCGATCCGATACTCCGTTCGCATCACCCGCGCGATGTCGAAGCCGAGTCTGTTCGGGCTCGGATCGTCCAGCGCGAAACGCGATTCCGAGAAGCTCGAAACGATCCCCGCGCCATAGATGCGCAGGCCCTCGGGCTCAGCAATCAGCCCGAACTCGACCGTGTACCAGTACAGCCGCCCGAGATATTTCAGCGCATCGAGCCCCAGCGCACGCTGACCGCCCCGCCCATAGGCCGCCAGGTAGTCCGCAAACACCGGGTCGGCGAGCATCGGCACGTGCCCGAACACGTCGTGAAAGACGTCGGGCTCCTCCAAATAGTCGAGCTGGTCGGCGCGCCGGATGAAATTGCCCGCGACGAAGTGCCGGTTGGCCATATGATCGAAGAACACGTCGTCGGGCACCAGCCCCGGCACCGCCACCACCTGCCACCCGGTCAGGTCCATCAGCCGCGCGTTGAGTTCGCGGTAATCGGGGATGCCGGGCTTCGACAGCTTGAGTACGTCGAGCCCGCGCAGATAGGCGTCCGACGCGCGGCCCGGCAGCAGCTTTGCTTGCCGGGCAAACAAGGTGTCCCAAACCCGGTGTTCCTCCGGCGTGAACCGCGCCCAGTCCTGATCGACCGTCCAATCGGCATTGGCCCCGGCGGGCGGAGAAGCGAGCGCGTGCGTTTCGGTGGCCATACGGCTAGTCCTAGCATGATGCGTTACAGGCATGAAACGTGGCAGCCGTGACCCGGGTTGCCAAGGCGCTCGCCGCGGCGATCGTTCTTCTGGTCGCGGGCTATGCCGCCGCCGGACTGGTCGGCGGCGCGATTCCTCTCAACGCCGGGTGGCGCGCGCCCGCGCAGGGGGTGACAATCTACGTCGAGAGCAATGGCGTCCACACCGGCCTGATCCTGCCCAAGGTCGCAGCCGGCGTCGATTGGCGGCCGCTGGTTCCCGCCCGCGACCTTGCCGATCCGCGCTACGCCGCCTTCGACCATGTCGCTTTCGGCTGGGGCGAGCGCGCCTTCTTCCTCGAGACACAGACATGGGCCGACGTGAAGCCCCGCACGATCCTCGCCGCCGCGGTGGGCAGCGAGGCAACGCTGATCCACGTCGAACACCTCCCACGCCCCGAGCCCGCCGCAGACGTCCGCGCAATCGTCCTGCGCCCCGAAGAATATCGCAGGCTCGCCGCCTATATCGCCGCCAGCTTCGCTCCACACGGCGCGCATCACCGCGGCTATGCGGGCTACGACACCTTCTACGACGCTCGCGGGCATTACGATGCGATCCGCACCTGCAACACCTGGACCGGACAGGCACTCCGCACCGCCGGCGTGCGCGTGGGCGCGTGGACGCCCTTCCCGGTCACCGTAATGGGATGGTTCTAATCCCGCGCGACATACCCGTCATAGCCGCGGCACTCGGCACCCTCCTTGCGGCAGCGCTTCTCATACTCGCGCCGCTCCTTGCCCTCGCGCGCCTCGGCTTTGCGCATCTTGCGGCCATAGTTGCGGTCGGACTCCTCCTGGCTGGTCGTCGACCAGTCGACCGCCTTGCCCGCGACCTGGAACGGTGCCTTGACGATGCTCGTTGCAGTGCCGACGCAGCCACCCGCGAACAGCGGCAACAGGATAGAAATACGCTTCATTTCACTGGCTTCCTTGCAGCCGCGTCAAGTGCGGCGACCCCGATGCCGGGATAATCGGTGAAAAAGCCGTCGATGCCAAGCGCAAGCGCGGCGGTGATCTCGCCCGCCAAGTCGCCGTGCGCCGCCGGGTCCGTTCCCGATGCAAAGCGCGGCGGGAGAAAGCGGTTCTCGGCGCGATAGGTCCACGGATGCACCCGCAGCCCCGCGGCATGCGCATCGGCGACCAGCGTCGTCCCGTCCACCGCCGCCTTGTTCGGCCCGATCCCCCAGGCGTAGCGCGCCACCGCGGCGAGGCCTGCGGGCGTCCCCATCGCCGCATAGCTGGGTACCGCGCCGTCCGCAGGCGCGCCGTCGTCCATCAGCTGGATCAGCCGAATGCCGGTCATGGCGTGGATACGCTTGAGGTTGTCGACCTCGAACGACTGGATGAACACCGGCGCGCTTGGCGAATCCCACCCTGCCGCCTTCAGCTGAGCGACCAGCCGCGCGTCGGTCGGATGGCCGACGCTCGCGAAATACGTCGGGTGCTTGGTCTCGGGATAGATGCCGATCGTCCGTCCCGTCTCCTTCGATCGCCGCTTGGCGAGCGCGATGATCTCGGCCAGCGTCGGCACCGCGAAGCGCCCGTCATAGGTCGCGTTGCCCGGCCGCAATTCGGGGATTCGCTCCTGCGCGCGCAGCGTCTTCATCTCGGCGAGTGTAAAGTCCTCGACGAACCACCCGGTGATGCTCGTCCCGTCGATCGTCTTGGTCGTCCGCCGCGCGGCGAACTCCGGATGCTTGGCGACGTCGGTGGTCCCGCCGATCTCGTTCTCGTGGCGCGCGACCAGCACGTCGTCCTTGGTCGGCACCAGATCGGGCTCGATGAAGTCCGCGCCCCGCTCGATCGCCAGCTCGTAAGCGGCGAGCGTATGCTCGGGCCGCTCGCCGCTGGCGCCGCGGTGCGCGATGACGATCGGCCGATCCACCCGCGCCTCCTGCCCGATCGCCGGCGCGCACGCCAGCGCAGCGAGGATGATAGCCGTTCGCAAGAGGACACCGCCATGCATTACCGCGTTCTCCGCTGCGCGTAGAGGGAAGCACATGCATTTCACGATCAATGGTCAGGAATATGACGCCGAGGTCGATATCCGCACCTCGCTGCTCGACCTGTGCCGCGAGCACCTCGGGCTGACCGGCTCCAAGAAGGGCTGCGACCACGGCCAGTGCGGCGCGTGCACGATGCTGGTCGACGGCCGCCGGATCAACGCCTGCCTGACGCTGGCGGTGATGCACCAGGACGACGCGATCACCACGATCGAGGGGATCGGTACGCCCGGCGACCTGCATCCGCTCCAGCGCGCGTTCGTGCGCCACGACGGCTATCAATGCGGCTATTGCACCCCCGGACAGATCTGCTCGGCGGCCGGCATGCTCGACGAGGTGAAGCGCGGCTGGGCCAGTCACGTTTCCGGCGACCTGGATGCGCCCGAGCTTACCGATGCGGAAATATCCGAACGGATGAGCGGCAACCTGTGCCGCTGCGCCGCCTACCCCAACATCGTTGCTGCCGTTCGCGAGGTGGCCGAAGCATGAAGACCTTTGCCTACGCCCGCGCCGGCACCCCCGAGCAAGCCGCACGCGACGCCGCCGCGCCCGGCGCGCGCTTCATCGCCGGCGGCACCAACCTGCTCGACCTGATGAAGCTGCAGGTCGAGACCCCCGAAACCCTCGTCGACATCACCCGCCTGCCGTTGAATGATATCGAGGACAAGAATGGCGGGCTATCGATCGGCGCGCTCGTCCCCAACAGCGATCTCGCCGCCGACCCCAGGGTCGTCGCGCGCTACCCGGTCCTCGCCCGCGCGATCCTCGCGGGCGCAAGCGGACAGCTGCGCAACAAGGCGACGACCGCGGGCAACCTGCTCCAGCGCACCCGCTGCTACTACTTCTACGACACCGCCGCGCCCTGCAACAAGCGCGATCCCGGCAACGGTTGTGCGGCGACCGGCGGCCACACCCGCATCCTAGCCGTCCTCGGCACGAGCCCGCAGTGTATCGCCACCCACCCCAGCGACATGGCCGTCGCTATGCTGGCGCTCGACGCGACCGTGGTCACGCTCAAGCCCGATGGCGACCGCCGCCGCATCGCACTCGCCGACTTTCATCGGCTGCCCGGCGACACGCCGCATATCGAGACGGTGCTGGAGGCAGGCGAACTCATCACCCACGTCGACCTCCCCGCGCCGCCACCTGAAGCACGCCAACTCTACCGCAAGGTCCGCGACCGCGCCTCCTACGCCTTTGCGCTCGTCTCGGTCGCCGGCGTCGTCGCGGTTGAGGACGGCCGCATCGCGCACGCCGCGCTGGCGTTCGGCGGCCTTGCGCCGAAGCCCTGGCGCGACCCGGCGGTGGAGGCGGCACTGATCGGCCGGGAACCGGCGACCGCGGCGTTCGAAGCCGCGGCCGACGCGCTGCTCGCCAATGCCAAAGGCTATGGCGCGAACGACTTCAAGATCCCGCTGGCGCGCCGCACGCTGATCGCGTCGCTCCGCGACCTGACGGAGACGCCGCGATGAACGACCACGTCATGGACGCGGCCTTCCGACCCGCCGGGCTCGAACGCGCGCAACAGGGTGTCCTCGGCGCATCGCTCGACCGCATCGACGGCCCTGCCAAGGTGTCGGGCACCGCGACCTACGCCTACGAAGGCACCCCCGATCGCGTAGCCTATGCCGCGATCGTTGGCACGCCCGTCGGCAGCGGCCGTATCCTCGGCGTCGACGCGTCCGCGGCGCAAGCGCTCCCCGGCGTCCTCGCGGTGATCCACGGCGACGCGCGCATGCCCGCTGGCCAAGCCAGCTCGCGCGCGATGCCGCAGTTCGACACCACAACGATCTTCCACCTCGGCCAGCCCGTTGCGATCGTCGTCGCCGAGGACCCGGAGATCGCGCGCGAAGCCGCCGCACTCGTCCGGGTCGATACGGAGGCCGGCGCGGACCGGTTCGACGTTCACGACCAGCCTGTCGATACAACTCCCAAGATCGGCTTCCTGCCCCCAATCGACACCGGCGGCTTCGACGCCGCGCTGGACGAGGCCGCGGTGGTGTTCGACCGAACCTACACCACCCCCGTCCACTTCCCCGCGGCGCTCGAACCGCATGCGACCACCGCCTGGTGGGACGGCGACCGGCTGACGCTCCGGTGCAGCAACCAAGTGATCGGCGCGGCGCGCAAGACGATCGCAACCGCGCTCAAGATCGATCCCGATCAGGTCCGCGTCTTCGCGCCCTACGTCGGCGGCGGCTTCGGCGGCAAGACCGGGGTCGGCCCCGAAGCGATCCTTGCCGCCATCGCCGCCGAAGCGGTCGGCCGCCCGGTAAAAATCGCGCTCCCCCGCCGCCAGACCGCCTATCTCGTCCACCACCGCTCGCACACCATCCAGCGACTGCGCATCGGCTGTGGCGAAGACGGCGTCATCACCGCAATGGCGCACGAGAGCGTCGTCGCGCAGAACGATCAGGGCGCGTTCCTCGAACCCGTCCCCTTCGGCACCTTGCCCCTCTACCGCGGGAAGGCGCGCCGCTTCACGACCAGTCTCGTCCGCGTCGACCTGCCCGAAACCGGCGCGGTGCGTGCGCCCGGCGAAGCGGTCGGCACCTTCGCGGTCGAATGCGCGATGGATGAGCTTGCCGAGCAACTCGGGCTTGATCCGATCGAGCTGCGCCGCCGCAACGAGCCCGACGTCGATCCGCTGAGCGGCAAGCCCTTCTCCACCCGCCGCCTGCTCGATTGCTATAACGAGGGCGCGCGCCGCTTCGGCTGGCCGACCCGCGTTCCCGATCCGGGCAGCACCCGCGACGGCGAATGGCTCGTCGGCATCGGCGTGGCCGCGGCCCTGCGTGGCAATTTCACTGTCGAGGCGCAGGCGCGCGTCACGCTGGAGACCGACGGTCGCGCCACCGTCGCGTGCGATATGACCGACATCGGCACCGGCACGTATACGATCCTGGCGCAGGTCGCGGGCGAGATGCTGGGGCTGCCGATCGCCGACGTCACCGTCCGGCTCGGCGACACCGACCTGCCGCCGAGCGCCGGGTCGGGGGGATCGTTCGGCGCAGGGTCCGCAGCTTCCGCGGTCGCGTTGGCGTGCGAGGACATCCTCGCCGAGCTCGCACTCCGGATGAACGCCGCGCCCGAGGAGCTGACCTTGCGCGATGGCTGCGTCGCCGCGGGCGGACGTCAGGTCCCGCTTGCCGATCTCGTCCGTGGCGAACCCATCGTCGCGCTCGGCAAAACCCGCCCGGGCAAGGAATCGCAGCGCACCAGCCAGGCGAGCCACGGTGCGCACTTCGCCGAGGTCGCGGTCCATGCGGTCACCGGCGAGGTCCGCGTCCGCCGCATGCTTGGCGTGTTCGACGTCGGCCGCGTCCTCAACCGCAAGACCGCCGCCAGCCAGCTCTCCGGCGGCATGGCCTGGGGCATGGCCTATGCCTTGAGCGAAGATGCGGTCGTCGACACCCGGACGGGCAAGTTCGTGAACCCCGACTTCGGCGAATACCACGTCGCAGTCCACGCCGACGTTCCCGCTATCGAGGTGCATTTTATCGAAGAGGTCGACGCTTCCGCCAATCCGGTCGGTGCCAAGGGCGTCGGCGAGCTCGGCATCTCGGGTGCAGGCGCGGCGGTGGCGAACGCGATCTACAACGCCTGCGGCGTCAGGGTGCGCGACTTCCCGGTGACGCTCGACAAACTGCTAGCGGGATTGCCGCCCGTTTGAATTCCTCCCCGGAACGGGGAGGGGGACCGGGCGTCGTAGAGGCGTGGTGGAGGGGGCCCGGCCAAGCAGCGCAACGCCCGCGGCCGGGCCCCCCCGACCAGCTTCGCTGGTCCCCCCTCCCCGTCCCGGAAGGAACAAGGAACACAAGAATGCCCGAAAACGACTCCGTCCTCACCGCCGCCCGCACCTGGAAGGGCGAACCCCTCGCGCTCGCCACCGTGGTCTCCACCTGGGGCTCGGCGCCGCGCCCCAAGGGCAGCCACATGCTCGTCCACGCCGACGGTCGGTTCGAGGGCTCGGTCTCGGGCGGCTGCGTCGAGAGCGACATCCTCGCCACCGCGGCCGAGGTGATCGCAGGCGCGCCGTTCCAGGTGAAGACCTACGGCGTCGCCGATGCGGCGGCGTGGGAAGTCGGCCTCCCCTGCGGCGGCGAGATTGCGGTGATGGTGCAGCCGGTGTCGGCGGAAGGCTTCGACCCCGAGCTCTTCGACCGCATCGCCGACGCGCGCGACCACGGCCAGGCGCTGACCGTTACCACCGACCTCGCCACCGGCCATTCCGACGCGCGGCCACAGGAGACCGGCAGCGCCTTCGTCAACCGCTACGATCCGCCCCGCCGCCTGCTGATCGTCGGCGCGGTCCAGATCGCGCAGAGCCTCGCCGCGCTGGCGGCCACGCTCGGCATCGACACCGTCGTCATCGATCCGCGCGCTCGCTTCCTCACCGAGGAGCGCTTTCCCGGTGTCACCCTCGACGATCGCTGGCCCGACGAGGGTGTCGCCGCCTACCGCCCCGGCCCGTCCACCGCGGTGGTGACGCTCAGCCACGACACCAAGATCGACGACCCCGCGCTGATCGCGGCGCTGGCGACCGACGCCGCGTATGTCGGCGCGCTCGGCAGCCGCAAGAGCCATGCCGCGCGCCGCGAACGCCTCCTAGCCGCAGGTGTTGCGCCCGACGCCATCGAGCGCATCGATGCCCCCGTCGGCATCGACATCGGCGCGATCGGTCCGTCGGAAATCGCGCTCTCGATAGCCGCCGCCATGATAGGAGCTTTCCATGATCGCGGTTGAACGTACCGTCCTCCTCCTCCTCGCCGCCGGCCGCTCGACCCGCTACGGCGACGTCGGCAGCAAGCTCGACGAGGACTTCCTCGGCAGCCCGCTCGGCCTCCACGTCGCGGTCACGCTCGAAGCGGTGCCGTTCCTCGAACGCATCGCGGTCACCGGCAGCTGCCGGATCGACTATGCCGAACACGGCTTCCGGGTGCTGCGCAACGACGCGCCCGAGGCCGGTATCGCCAGCTCGATCCGGCTGGGCGTGAAGGCCGCGCAGGAGCAGGACGCCGATGCGGTGATGCTCGCGCTCGCCGACATGCCGCGGGTCACCGCCACCCACATCCACCGCCTGTTCGAAGCCGCGCGCGGGTTCGATTCGGTGGTCGCGTCGAGCAACGGCGTCGAGACATCGCCCCCCGCGTTGTTCGGCCGCGACCGCTTCGAATTCCTCTTGGCGCTGAAGGGCGACGAAGGCGCACGCGACCTCGTCCGCGCCGGCCGCCACGTCGTCACCGCACCCGCCGAGCTGATCGACGTCGATACGGCCGAAGACCTTGCCGAACTGCGCGCGCTCGTTCACGCACCGGATCGCGCGCTCACTCGTGCCCCCGCTCCTTCAGCCTCGCTGAAGGAGCCTACTCATGACGGAGCGCGTCGATCGGATTGAGCGCCGCCGCGCGCCGCGCGGGGAAGTATCCGAACACCACCCCGATCACCGCCGAGATCGCAAACGCGATGACGTTGATACGCAGGTCGAACAGCCATTCGACCTTGATCAGTGGCGAGATGACCGCGATCGCCAGCTGCGCGATGGCGAGGCCGATCAGCCCGCCCAGGCACGACAGCGCGATCGCCTCGACCAGGAATTGCAGCAGCACCTCGCGCGCGACCGCGCCGATCGCCAGCCGAATGCCGATCTCGCGCGTCCGCTCGGTCACCGACACCAGCATGATGTTCATGATGCCGATTCCGCCGACCACCAGGCTGATCCCCGCCACCGCCGCGACGATCCCGGTCAACAGCGTCGTCGTGCCGGTCAGCGTGTCCGAAATCTGCTTGGTGTCGAAGATGAAGAAGTCGTCATCCTTGCCGCCGGTGATGTTGCGCCGTTCGCGCAGCAGGTCCTTGATCGAATCCTGCACGGTCGCGGTCGAGAACGCCTGATCGACCCCGACGAGCATCAACCGGATGTCGCGGTTGCCGGTGAAGCGCCGTTGCACTGCCTTGATCGGCATCGCGACGATATCGTCCTGATCGCCGCCGAACCCGGCCTGTCCCCGCGTCGACAGCACGCCGATGACATCGCAGCTGATCGCGCCGATGCGGATGCGCTGGCCGACGGGGTCGCCGCCGCGGAAGAGATTGGTGCGCACGGTGTTGCCGATGATGCACACCGCCTTGCCAGCCTGCTCCTCGGCGCGCGTCCATTGGCGGCCGAGCACCAGCGGCCACGGCTGGACGACGAAGCTGTCGTTGGTCGTGCCGTTTATCGTCGTCGACCAGTTCGCGCCCTCGTAGATCGCGGTCGCGGTCGCCTGCGCCTGCGGCGCCACCGCGGTGACTCCCGCCACCTGCTGCGCGATCGCCGTCACGTCCTCGGGCTTGAAGTCGGGCGGCCGCGGCCCCCCGCCGCCGCGGCCGAAACCCTGGCCGGGACGGATCTGGAGGATGTTGGTGCCGAGCGCGCTGATCTGCGACTGCACCGCCGCGGTGGTCGCCTTGCCCAGCGTCACCATGGTGACGACCGCGCCGACCCCGATGACGATGCCCAGAATGGTCAGGACCGACCGCAGGATATGCCGCTGGATCGAGCGCAGCGCGAGGACGAGCGTGGTGCCGATCATCTCAACCCCTCTCCCTTCGGGAGAGGGGCAAGGTGCGAAGCGCCGCGGGGTGAGGGTGAGTGGGACGTCTTTGCCGGATCACCCTCACCCTTCCCACTCCCGAAGGGAGAGGGAGCTTGCATGACCACAGTCTCACGACACCCGCTCCCCCTGCGCGTGGCCCGCCTCGATTCGCTCCACCAGCCCGTCCTTGAAATGCACCACCGTTCGCGCGAACGCCGCCATATCGGCTTCGTGGGTCACCATCAGCACGGTGATCCCCGCGGTCCGGTTGAGGTCGGTAAGCAACTCCATGATCTCCACGGAGCGTTCGGAATCGAGATTTCCCGTCGGCTCGTCCGCCAGCAACACCGCCGGGCTCGTCACGATCGCCCGCGCGATCGCTACGCGCTGCTGCTGCCCGCCGGATAGTTCGGCAGGCGTGTTCTTCCACCAAGGCGCAAGCCCGACCTTGTCGAGCGCCGCCATCGCCGCCACGCGTCGCGCCTTCTTGTCGTCGCCGCGATAGAGCAACGGCAACTCGACATTCTCCAGCGCCGACGTCCGGCTGAGCAGGTTGAAGCCCTGGAACACGAAACCGAGATACTTGCGCCGGAGCAGCGCACGCTGGTCGCGATCGAGCGCCTCGACATGGTGGCCGCGAAACGTGAACGTCCCCGCGCTCGGCACGTCGAGGCAGCCGAGGATGTTCATCGTCGTCGACTTGCCCGATCCCGACGGCCCCATCACCGCGACGAAATCTCTCGCCGCGATGTCGAGGTCGACGCCCTTCAACGCCTGAAACAGCGTCGCGCCGGAGCCGTACGTCTTGGTGACTCCCCTAAGCGAGATCAGCGGAGCGCTACTGGCCACCCGACCCGCCCTGACGCTGCCGCCGTTGTCCTCCGCCCGCACGCTGCGTCGACGCATCGCCGCCGCTCGCCAGCTGCCCGGTGATGACCTGCTGCCCGGGTTTCAGATTGCCGCCGATCACTTCGGTGACGGTGCCGTTGGTGTCGCCGGTCGTCACCTGCACCGCCTGCGGAGTCCCGTCCGTACCCTTGACGTACACCGTCTGCACCGCGCCGCGGCCGATCGTCGCGGTACGCTCGGGCCGTCCGCCACGCCGCGGGCGGAAGGTCAGCGACCCTGCAATACCCCCGCCCTCGTCGGCCGCCGCGGGCTTGAAGCGCAGCGCGGCGCTGGGCACGAGCAACACATTCCGCCGCTCCGACGTCACGATGTCCGCGGTCGCGGTCATCCCCGGCCGCAACAGGAAGGTCGGGTTGGCGACGGTCAGGTCGGCGGCGTAGCTCACCACCTGCCCCGTCGTCGATGTCGCCGTCGTCGCCGCGCTCGACGCCGAACTCACCGTCAGGTTGGAGCCCAGGTCGACCCGCGTGATCGCCGCCGGAAAGGTCTTGCCCGGGAACGCATCCACCGCGAACGACGCTTTTTGCCCGACCTGGACCGATCCCACATCCGCCTCGTCGATCGCGACCTCCAGCTTCATCTTGGACAGGTCCTCGGCGATCACGAACAAGGTCGGGGTGTTGAACGACGCCGCCACCGTCTGCCCCGGATCGATCTGCCGCGCGAGCACCACCCCCGACACCGGCGAGCGGATGATTGCGCGCGCCCGCTGGGTCTGCGACTGCGCGAGCTGCGCCTGCGCCGCCGCGACATTGGCACGCGCGACCCCGATCGCCGCGACTGCACGCGCGGCGTTGGCGCGCCCGGTCTGCAATTCGGTCTTCGACGGCACCCGCCCGTTCGACAGCCGGTACACCTCCTCCAGCCGCGCGAGCTGCGCGTTCGCCTCGGACACGGTCGCCTGCGCCTGCGCGACCTGCGCCTGGTTCGCCGACAGCGCGGCGGTATTGGCCCTGATCTGGTCGTCGAGCTGCTCGGGATCGATCAGCGCCAGCGGTTGGCCCGCGCTCACCCGATCGTTGACGTCGACCACCACCTTGGTGACCAGGCCCGACAGCTGCGATCCGACGGTCACCTGATTGGTCGGCGCCAGCTTGCCCGTCGCCGACACCGATACCGTCAGGTCGCCCCGCCGCGCAGCCTGGGTCGAATAGTCCACCGCCGCCTTGCCCGCGAAGCAGCTTTTCAGCAGCAGCGCGAGCAGCACCACGCCAACCGAGACGAACACCCACTTCACGTAGCGCCGCCATGCCGGCTGCGGCTGCACGCCCAGGAAATCGTCGGTGTCGGGATCGACCATCAGCGGGTTCCGGTCTGGGTTGGAGCCTCGGGCATGACGGCCACGTCCCAGCCGCCGCCGAGTGCGGTGTAGAGCGCGACCGTCGCGGTGGCGGCATCGGAGCGCGCCTGCGCCGCGCCGTTGCGGGCGCTCAGCAAAGCGGCTTCCTGCTGCTGGAGCGTGGTAAAATCGGTCAGCCCCGAACGATACTGGCTGCGGTTCAGGATCGCGGCGTTGTTGGCGGCGTCGAGCGCGATGGCGAACTGCCGCTCGCGCTCCTGCGCCGACGCCAGCGCGACCACCGCATTCTCGACGTCCTCCAATGCGGTCAGCACCGTGCCGCGATACGCGGCGAACGCCGCATCCGCCGCCGCTTCGCTGGAGCGCACCTGGCTGCGCAGCCGCCCGCCATTGAAGATCGCCTGCGTCAGCCCGGCGAACAGCCCACCGGTGATCGCGTCGCCGATGCCACCGAGCGAGGTCGCGTTGGTCTGGATGTTGCCGCTGATCGCCAGCGCGGGATAGAGCTGCGCCTTCGCCACCCCGATCTGTGCGGTCGCCGCCGCCAGCGCGCGCTCGGCCCCGCGCACGTCGGGCCGCCGCCGGAGAACGTCGGCAGGGATGCCCGCGCCGACCGCCACCGGGCCGCTCGGGATCGGCCTGACCGCCGCCAGCTCGGCCTTGAACGCCCCCGGCGTCTGCGCGGTCAGCACGCCAAGCCGCGAGACGGCGGCGTTATACTGCTGCTCCAGCGAAGGGATCGTCGCCGCGGTCTGCGCGCGCTGCCCGCGCGCCTGCTCGACGTCGAGGCTCGACACCAGCCCCGCCTGCACCCGAAACCCCGCGATCTCCAGATTGTCGTCCTGCAACGCCAGGCTGGCACGCGCATTGGCGATCTGCGCCTGGTAGAGCCGCGCGAGGACGTAGTTACGCGCCACCTCGCTCTCGACCGAGATCAGGACGCTGGCGGAATCGTAGCCCGACGCCGCATATTGCGCGCGCGTCGCCTCCACCGTCCGGCGAAGTTCGCCGAACAGCCCCAGCTGATATTGCGCATCGAGCCCCAGCGAGAAGCTGTCGCCGCCCCCGCTCGACACCGTCGTGACAGTCCCGTCCGAGAGCTGGATATTGCGCGATCCGCCGACCAGATTGGTCGAACGGTTGTACCCCGCCGACCCGGTGACGGTCGGCAACAGGCTGGACCGGCTCTGCACCAGGCTCTCGCGCGCCTGCCGCAACCGCGCAACCGCCTGCGCCACGTCGAGGTTGGCGACCCGGGCCTGCTCGACCAGCCGCCCGAGCACCGGATCGTCGAACCGGTCCCACCACCGCGTCAGGTCTTCAGGCGTCGCCGCGGCGGGCACCGAATACCGCTCCGGCACGCCAAGCTCGGCGGCCGACCGCGGCCGATAGTCCGGCCCAACGGTGCACCCGGCAAGCAACACGGGCAGGAGAAGCAAGGTACGACGCATCGGTGTGATGGATGGCTACGACACCGATGGGTGTCCAGCGATTTTGTGTCGCGAATTGTCGCGCCTCACTCCAGCTCCAAAATCACCTGATCCACCGCCAGGCTCTCCCCCACCTTCGCCTCCACCGCCTTCACCACGCCCGTCTTGCCCGCGCGCAGAATGTTCTCCATCTTCATCGCCTCGACCACCGCCAGCGCCTGCCCAGCCTCGACCCGGTCGCCCTCGCCCACGTCGAGCCGCACCAGCAGCCCCGGCATCGGCGCGAGCAGGAATCGCGACAGGTCTGGCGGCACCTTCTCGATCAAATGCCGTGTCAGCGCCGCGACGTGCGGCGGCAGCACGCGAACGACGTGCGACTTGCCGCGCGCGGTCAGCCGCCAGCCGCCGATCACCCGCGAGACCTTCACGCTCAGCGGCGCGTCGTCGACCGTCGCGGCGAACACTCGCTGCCCGGGTTGCCAATGCCCGGCAACGTCGATCGGCGGCTGGTGATCATTGTAATTGACCAGCAGGCCGCCGTCGTAGCCATCGACCGTCATGTCGAACCGTTCGCCGTCGATCGTCACCACCCGATCGGCGCGATCGTGGACATAGCCGCCGAGCTGCCCGCCGATCTCCCGCGCCCGCGACGTATGCGCCAGGTCGATCACCACCGCGACCGCCGCCAGCTTGCGCTGCAAGTCGACCGACGCGGGCGCGCCGTGGAACCCGTCGGGATATTCCTCCGCGATGAACCCGGTCGTGATCGCGCCCGACCGGAAGCGCGGATGCTGCATCAGCGCCGACAGGAAATCGATGTTGTTCCCCGGCCCCTCGATCTCGAACGCGTCGAGCGCCCCGATCTGGAGGTCGATCGCCGCCTCGCGGGTCGGCGCCCAGGTGACGAGCTTGGCGATCATCGGGTCGTAGAACATCGACACCTCGCCGCCTTCGACCACCCCGTCGTCGACGCGGATGTAGGCGGCGCGCTCCCCGCCCCCGTCCGTCACCCCAGCGAAGGCTGGGGTCTCCTCGTTGCGAAGTCCCGCACTCTCACCCGCAGACCCCAGCCTTCGCTGGGGTGACGAGGTGGTCGCAGGCGGCGCATAGCGCACCAACCGCCCCGTACTCGGCAAAAACCCCCGGTATGGGTCCTCCGCATACACCCGGTTCTCGACCGCCCACCCATCGAGCTGCACCTGATCCTGGGTCAGCGGCAGCCGCTCCCCCGCCGCCACCCGTATCATCAGCTCGACCAGATCGAGCCCGGTGATCGCCTCGGTAACAGGATGCTCGACCTGCAGGCGGGTGTTCATCTCGAGAAAATAGAACCCCTCACCCGAAGCGTCCGCCCCCGACACGATCAGCTCGACTGTTCCGGCCGAATAATAGCCCACCGCCCGCGCCAGCGCGACCGCCTGCTCCCCCATCGCCTTGCGCATCTTAGGCGTCACGAACGGCGAAGGCGCCTCCTCGACCACCTTCTGGTGCCGCCGCTGGATCGAGCATTCGCGCTCGCCGAGATAAAGAATATTCCCGTGCTGGTCCCCCATCACCTGGATCTCGATGTGCCTCGGCGATTCGATGAACTTCTCGATGAACACCCGGTCGTCGCCGAAGCTCGCCAGCCCCTCGCGCTTGGTCGCCTCGAACCCCTCGCGGACGTCGGCTTCCGAATACGCCAGCCGCATCCCCTTGCCGCCGCCGCCAGCCGAAGCCTTCATCATCACCGGATAGCCGATGTCGGACGCGATTCGGCACGCTTCGTCGGTGTCGGCGATCTCGCCCAGGAAACCGGGCACGACGTTGACCCCCGCCGCCTTGGCGAGCTTCTTCGACTCGATCTTGTCCCCCATCGCCGCAATGGCATTGGGAGGAGGCCCGACGAACGTGATCCCCGCCTCGGCGCACGCACGCGCGAAACTCTCGCGCTCGGACAGAAACCCATACCCCGGATGAATGCAATCCGCCCCGGTCTCCTTGGCGGCGAGCAGGATCAGCTCGGCCTTGAGATAGCTCTCGGCAGCAGGCGCAGGCCCCAGCCGCACGCTCTCGTCCGCCATCAGCACATGCGGGCTGCGCGCATCGGCGTCCGAATAGACGGCGACGGTCGCGATCCCCATCCGCTTGGCAGTCCGCATCACCCGACACGCGATCTCGCCCCGATTGGCGACTAAGATTTTGTTGAATACCATTGACGAGCCGATCTTCGAGCAAAATAGGTAATTAACACGAGCACGACGTAGATGGCTGCCGTTGCCGCCATGAACTGCACAGCCAGCTGACTTGCGGACGCTAGGCAGCTCGATCGAACTGGTTCGTTCGCAGGGCATATCGCTATCCCGCGGATGAACCATCCGACGATGACTATAAGCATTACGCCCGCAACGCTCGTCCAAATCAGGTGTTTGCGTGTTCCACTCACTCTGCTGCCACCCGCATCGGCGCAGATGCGCCCCGCAGCAGTCCGTCAGTGCTCAAATCTTCGTCTATCTCAGGCCAGTGAATGCCATAACCTGCTCCGGCCTTCTCCCAGCGGGCACGTTGTTCAAGCGTTGCTGTCTCCAGCCGGGGAAACCAGGCTAGCGGCGCGGAAATCGTCCGTCCGTCCATCAGGTCGACGATCAGGCTTGCGTCGTCAAAACGCACATCGAGCACCCGCTCGTCGGTTACTCTAGCCAAAATAGTCATGCCAGGCCTCCAGAAATGCGGTGCGATGCTCCTCGACGATCGCGACGATGCCACCGATCTCGTGCGCGCGGAACCCACGGCTCTTCGCGACCGCTAAACTCTCTAACCAGACCTTGATCGTCGCATCTCCACGATCGACGTGGACGTGCGGCGGCTCGTTCGGCTCATGGCTGTAGAAGTAGAATCGGAAAGCGCCGATCCGCAGCAGCGTCGGCATCTACTCCGCCGCCACCCGCATCGGCTCCTCGCCCGCCATCGGCACCAGCCCCAGCTTCGCGAACAACACCGCGTCCGCGCTGTCCCCCCGGTTGCCCGTGGTCAGCAGCTTGTCGCCGGTGAAGATCGAGTTCGCCCCCGCCAGGAAGCACAACGCCTGCGTCGCCTCCGACATGCTCTCGCGCCCCGCCGACAGCCGCACCATGCTCAGCGGCATCGTCACCCGCGCGACCGCGACGGTGCGGACGAACTCGATGTCGTCGATCTTCGCCATCGGCGTGTCCGCAAGCATGTCGCCCAGCACCGTGCCGCGCACCGGCACCAGCGCGTTGACCGGCACGCTCTCGGGATGCCGCGGCAAGGTCGCCAGCGCGTGGACGAAGCCTACGCGATCTTCTCGATCTTCGCCCATACCAACAATCCCGCCGCAGCACACGTTGATGCCTGCCTGGCGCACATTCTCCAACGTTTCCAATCGGTCGGCGAAACTTCTCGTCGTTATTACGCTACCGTAATGTTCGGGGGAGGTGTCGATGTTGTGGTTGTAGTAATCGAGCCCCGCCCCCGCCAGCCGCTCGGCCTGATGCGGCTCCAGCATCCCCAGCGTCATGCAGGTCTCCAGCCCCATGGCCTTGACCCCCTCGACCATCGCGACGACGGCGTCCATGTCGCGGTCCTTGGGATTGCGCCACGCCGCGCCCATGCAGAACCGCTGCGATCCCGCCGCCTTCGCCTCCGCCGCCGCGGCGAGCACAGCGTCGACCGCCATCAACTTGTCGGCCTTCAGCCCGCTTTCGGCGGTGACGGACTGCGAGCAGTATCCGCAATCCTCCGGACACCCGCCGGTCTTGATCGACAGCAGCGTGCACAATTGCACCTCGCCCGATGCATGGTGCGCACGGTGGACGGTCTGCGCGCGGAACATCAGCTCGTCGAACGGCAGGTCGAACAGCGCGGCGATCTCCGCGCGGGTCCAGTCGGTCCTGCTTTCCCCAACGCGCGGGGCATGGTCCATCGCATCGATCACGCCGCAATCTCCAAATCGCTCAAGTCCGCCGCATAGCCCGATAGTGCGCCCGCATAGAAGGGCGCAGCTCGTCGCCCTTGCTCGCCAGTGGATTGCGCCGCCATCCCCGCAGCGACACGGCGGACGATCGCGGTCGACAGCGTATCCAGCCGCGCCACCGCGACGCCGATGGTGAACAGCACCGCCCCCGTCCCCGGCAACCGCCGCAGCGTCTGACGCTCGCACCGCACGAAGAGCGTCCGTCCCGCATTCCCCGCATCGACATGCGCGAACCGCTCGGCGGCATCATCCTCGGGCATGTAGCGCCAGTCGCCGTTCGCCACGACGAACCAGTTCGCCCGCCCGAAGATCGGCCCCGGCGCCAGCGTGTCGAGAAAATGGTCGACCCCCGCCGCCAGCTGCTCGGCATAGCCGTGGATCGGCGCATGCACCGCGGTCAGCGGCAATCCCATCTTGTCCTCGATTCGCCAGTCGGTGGGAAACGCCACCGCCGCCGCGGTCAGCACATACGCGTCCTCACGACGTTCGAGGATACACAGATCCTCCCAGATCGCGCGCGCCGCTTCGCCCAGCCCGCCGTCGACACCCACCATTGCCGCGGCCTCGCGAGCAGCCGCCGCCGCGCTCGGCAGCACCTGAACCGCCCCGGGATGCCGGTCGAACGCCGCCACCCGCGCAGCGCGATCGAAGTCCGGTCGCAGCCATCCCGCCTCGGCCACCCGAGTCAGCCCCATCCTGAGCGCGGTCCCGCTCCGCCCGGCGAGCACCAGCTTCTCGACGGAAAAGCCCAAGGTCATGCGGCGTCGCTCTGCGGCGCCATGTTGTGCCCCAGCAGCCGCAACACATCCTCCGCCGCCTGGATCAGATTGGTGCCGGGTCCGAAGATCGCCTGTACCCCCGCGTCGCGCAAAGCCTGGTAATCCTGTGCGGGGATCACCCCGCCCGCGATCACCTTGATGTCGGCACGGCCTGCGTCACGCAAATGCGCGATCAGCTCGGGGATCAGCGTCTTGTGCCCCGCCGCCAGGCTCGACGCGCCGACGATGTCGACATCTTCGGCCACCGCCAAAGTCGCGACCTCGTCGGGCGTCTGGAACAGCGCGCCCGCGACGATCTCGAACCCCAGGTCGCCGAACATCGAGCTGACCAGGTTCGCGCCGCGGTCGTGCCCGTCCTGCCCCATCTTGGCGACCAGCATGCGGGGCTTGCGCCCCAGCCGCCGCTCGGTCGCCGCGACTCCGTCGGTCAGCCGGAACCAACGCGCATCGTCGGCATAGGCACCGCCGTAGATGCCCGACACCGGCGTCGGCTGCGTCCCGTAGCGCCCGAACACGTCCTCCATTGCGGAGGATATCTCGCCAAGCGAAGCCCGCGTCCTTGCGGCTTCGACCGCAAGCGCCAGCAGATTGCCGTCACCCCGCGCGCCCTCCCGCAGAGCATCCAGAGCCGCCCGGCACGCCACCTCGTCCCGCGTCGAGCGCATCCGCGCCAGCCGCGCCACCTGCGCCTCGCGTACTGCGACGTTGTCGACATCCAGAATGTCGATCGGGTCCTGCTCCGCCAACTGGTATTTGTTCACCCCGACGATCACGTCCTCGCCGCGATCGACCCGCGCCTGCCGCGCCGCCGCAGCCTCTTCGATCATCGCCTTGGGCCAGCCCGCGGCGACCGCCCTGGCCATCCCGCCTTCGCGCTCGACCCGCTCGATGATCGCCCACGCCTCGTCGACCAGGCTCTGGGTCAGGCTCTCGACGTAATAGCTGCCGCCCAGCGGATCGACGACCTTGGTGACGCCCGCTTCCTCCTGCAGCACCAATTGCGTATTCCGCGCGATCCGCGCCGAGAAGTCGGTCGGCAACGCGATCGCCTCGTCGAGCGCGTTCGTGTGGAGCGACTGCGTCCCCCCCAGCGCCGCGGCCAGCGCCTCGATCGTGGTGCGGATGACGTTGTTGTACGGATCCTGCTCCTGCAAGCTGACACCGCTCGTCTGACAATGCGTCCGCAGCATCTTGGAGCGCTCGTCCTTGGCGCCCAATTCGGTGGTTACCCGGTGCCACAACGTCCGCGCCGCGCGCAGCTTGGCGACTTCCATGAAGAAGTTCATGCCGATCGCGAAGAAGAACGACAGGCGTCCTGCGAATTTATCGATGTCCAGCCCCGCCGCCATCGCCGCGCGTGCGTACTCGCGACCGTCGGCGATGGTAAATGCAAGCTCCTGCACCTGCGTCGCGCCGGCTTCCTGCATGTGGTAGCCGCTGATCGAGATGCTGTTGAACTTGGGCATTTCGGCAGACGTGTAGGCGATGATGTCCGCGATGATCCGCATGCTCGGCTCGGGCGGGTAGATGTAGGTGTTACGGACCATGAACTCCTTGAGGATGTCGTTCTGGATCGTCCCGTCGAGCAGGTGGCGCGGCACGCCCTGTTCCTCGCCCGCGATGATGAAGAACGCCAGGATCGGGATCACCGCGCCGTTCATCGTCATGCTGACCGACATCTTGTCGAGCGGGATGCCGTCGAACAGGACCTTCATGTCCTCGACGCTGTCGATCGCGACCCCTGCCTTGCCGACGTCGCCGGTGACGCGGGGATGGTCGCTGTCGTAGCCGCGGTGGGTCGCCAGATCGAACGCGACCGACAGCCCCTTCTGCCCCGCCGCCAGGTTGCGCCGGTAGAAAGCGTTGGAGGCCTCGGCGGTCGAAAAGCCCGCATATTGCCGGATCGTCCAAGCGCGCCCGGCATACATCGACGCGCGCACGCCCCTCGTAAACGGCGCGAAGCCGGGCAGGCCAGGGTTGGCCGTCACGTCGTCCGCAGTGTAGAGCGGCTTGACGTCGATGCCCTCGGGCGTCCGCCACGTCAGGTCGGCGCCTTTGGTTTCCTTTGCGGCCGCGCGCTGCCATTCGGCGAGCACCGGGGTAGCGGTCGGCTCCGGCAGGTCGCGCGGACGCGGCGCGCTGCCTGCATCCTCGCCCATGTTGGTCTCGATCTCGGCCATCATTCGCCCCTGAATACGGGTTTGCGTTTCTGGAGAAACGCCATGCCCCCCTCCGCCGAGTCCGCACTCCCGCGCGCCGTGCGCTGGTTCTCCGCCTCGGCGGTCATCGCCCTCGCATAGTCGCTCTCATACGCCGCGTGCAGCCCGCGGCGCATCAGCCCCAGCGCCACGGTCGGCCCCGCCGCCAGCCGCTCGGCCAGCGCAAAGGCCTGCCCCTCGAGCTGCTCGTCCGACACAACGCGGTGGACCATGCCCCAGTCGTGCGCCTTTGCCGCGGTCACGCGCTCGCCCAGCATCATCATCTCGGTCGCGCGCGCCTTGCCGATCAACCGGGGCAACATCCACGACGCGCCGCCATCGGGCACCAGCCCGATATTGACGAACGCCTGGAGGAAATAGGCGGTGTCCGACGCGACGCAGAAATCCGCCGCCAGCGCCAGGCTGCACCCGATTCCCGCCGCAGGCCCACGCACCGCGCTGACCACCGGCACGCCGAGATTTGCGATGGCGAGCAGCGCCGGATTGTAGCTCTTCGTCAACGCCGCATAGGTCGCCTCCCCCGGGTTCTCCGCCCCCAGCGCCCCGCCCGCGACATCCGCCCCCGAACAGAAAGCCCGTCCCGCTCCCGCGACCAGCACCGCCCGCGCGCCGCCAAGCGTGCCGAGCGCCGCGGTGATCTCCGCGAACATGGCGGGCGGCGCGGCGTTGAGCCGGTCGGGCCGGTTGAGCGTGACGACGAGCACGTCGCCGCGGCGTTCGGTCAGGATGTGTTCGGTCATGGTCCCTCACGGTTCTGCCGCGTGCTCCGGACGCGAAGGATGCGGATAGCGTTCTCTTCTTCGGCGATGCGGTAGACGACCCGAAGCTGGATTTCGGGAATCGACAACTCCCGCCTGCCCCTTGCAACTGGATGCCCTTGGCTGGGCACGCCGAGTAGCGAGTTCACCCGTTGCCGGAGTCTCGCCTCGACCTTGTCCGCTCTAACGACGGAATGCTCGGCCAGGAACATCCAGATGCTGTGCCGGTCGGCTTCGGCGACCGGCGTCCAGACGACCTTCAACGCTCGAAATAGCCGGTCGGCGGCGCAATGCCCTTTTCCGCGAACCAGCGCCGCTTCATCTCCTTCGACCGTGCGACGACTTCCTCCTGGGAGTACCATTCACCGCGATCGATCTGCCGCTCGGCTTCCTCGATCCCGGCCAAGAACTCGGGATCAGCCCACATGCGCGCGCTCTCCGCTTCCTCTTGGAGGGACCAGATCTGCTCGCCATTCTCATCGAGCGGGCCGTCATCGTCGTCGGCAACGGGCGGCGGCTGAAGCGGCTTGTTCATGGGGCGATTCTACTCCTTTCGTCGGGCAAACGCTACGCGTGCGACCCGCGCGGCGTTTCCATCAACTCGACAAGCACCCCGCCGAAATCCTTCGGGTGGACGAAAACGATCGGTGTCCCATGCGCGCCGATCCGAGGGCTCCCGAGCACCGTCGCGCCCTTGGCCGTCAACTCGGCAACCGCGGCGTGGATGTCGGGCACCTCGAAACACACATGATGCTGCCCCCCCGCCGGGTTCTTCCGCAGGAACCCCGCGATCGGCGAGGTGTCATCATACGGCTCGATCAACTCGATCTGCGTATTGGGCGCATCGACGAAGCAAACCTTAACCCCTTGCGAGGGCAAGTCGAACGGCTCGCCGATCGCGTCGGCACCCAGCAGCGTGCGATACGTCTCGACCGACCGCGCGATTGATGGCGTGGCCACGCCAACATGGTTGAGGCGGCCCAGGGTCATAGTCCAATCTCCGGCACGTCACCGCCGCCGCCGACGACACGCCCCAGAAAGCCTTCGATACGACTGACACGATCGCGCAGGTTGGCATGGCTGGCGGCGAGATCGCGCATCGATCCGCCAAGCTCCTTCAGATCCTGACGTAGATCGGCCATCTGCTGTCGATACGTGAAAACGGCTTTGAGCGTGTCGAGGGTACGATCGGTCGCGCTCATGGCTTCAAATTATCCCCTTTGAGAGCTTCGTCGATCGCTGCCCTGGCCTCGGCGATCATGGTGCGCATGGCGGCAACATCGTCGATCATGGCATGGATTGCGGCTTCGGCCTCGGGCAGCAACACTTCGAGTTCACGCTCGATCTCGCTCTCGACAGGGGACGGGGCGATATAGCTGGCAGTTGCTTCCCGAACGACGTGGCCTACCGACCGGCCTTGCGCGTTGGCAAATGCGTCGAGCGCCGCCTTGTGGTCGGGGGTGGTCAGAAACGTCACGCGTTCGGTCTGCATCGCAGGACTCCTTCACATGACATGATAATGTGAAGGTTGTCCGCGCGCAATCGTTGTATCGTAGAGCGGGCTGCGATGTGGACACGGCGGATGCGGTGGACGGTCAACGCGCGTCTCCAGGCGCAAACTTTTTGGGATGACAAGCCCAATCGATCACGAGCCGCCCCGAAATCAAGATCATGAACAGGTAGAGCGCAAGGAGCATCCAGTATGCGGCGCTGCGACGGGGGTGGATACGGGGCGGGCCGCGCCCGAACGAGGTTTCGGCGTTGATCAGCGCCGAACCGATCTTGATTGCGAAGAACATGACGAAAACCGCAAATAAGAGCGCAGGCCACGACGCGCTCATAATGGAATATTGTCATGCTTCTTCCACGGGTTCTCCAGCACCTTCCCCCGCAGCTTGCGTAACCCCAGCGCAATTCGCCGCCGGGTCGAATGCGGCTGGATCACCTCGTCGATGAAGCCCTTGCTCGCCGCGACGAACGGATTGGCGAAGCGCGCCTCATACTCCGCGGTGCGCTCGGCGATCTCTTCGGGCGTGCGACCGCGAAAGATGATCTCCACCGCGCCTTTCGCGCCCATCACCGCGATTTCCGCGGTCGGCCAGGCAAAATTCAAGTCACCGCGCAGGTGCTTCGACGCCATCACATCGTACGCCCCGCCATACGCCTTGCGGGTGATGACCGTGATCTTGGGCACCGTCGCCTCGGCATAGGCGAACAGCAGTTTCGCGCCATGCTTGATGATGCCGGCATGCTCCTGCGCGACGCCGGGAAGGAACCCCGGCACGTCGACGAAGGTCACGATCGGAATGTCGAACGCGTCGCAGAAGCGCACGAACCGCGCCGCCTTCTTTGATGAATTGATGTCGAGCACGCCGGCCAGGACCATCGGCTGGTTGGCGACGAAGCCTACGGTCCGCCCCTCGACCCGCCCGAAGCCGGTGATGATGTTGGCAGCATGCGCAGGCTGGGTTTCGAAGAAGTCGCCCTCGTCGACGACTTTGCGGATCAACTCGTGCATGTCGTACGGCTGGGCGGGTGAAGCCGGGATCAGCGTGTCGAGCGACTCCTCGCGCCGGTCCCACTGATCGGACGTCGGCCGCTCGGGCACGCTCTCGCGGTTCGACAGCGGCAGGAAGTCGATGAAGTCGCGTGCCGCGAGCAGCGCTTCGATGTCGTTCTCGAACGCATTGTCCGCGACGCTGGTCTTGGTCGTATGCGTCACTGCGCCGCCGAGCGCCTCCTGCGTCACCACCTCGTTGGTCACCGTCTTCACCACGTCGGGGCCGGTGACGAACATGTAGCTCGAATCCTTCACCATGAAGATGAAGTCGGTCATCGCCGGGCTGTACACCGCGCCCCCCGCGCACGGCCCCATGATGAGCGATAATTGCGGCACCACGCCCGACGCCAGCACGTTGCGCTGGAACACCTCGGCATAGCCGCCGAGCGACGCCACCCCCTCCTGAATGCGCGCGCCGCCGCTGTCGTTCAGCCCGATCACCGGTGCGCCGACCTTCAGCGCCATGTCCATGATCTTGCAGATCTTCTGCGCATGCCGTTCGCTGAGCGATCCGCCGAACACCGTGAAATCCTGCGAAAAGACGAACACCAGCCGTCCGTTGATCGTGCCGCTGCCGGTGACCACTCCGTCGCCGGGAAACACCTGGTCCTGCATGCCGAAATCGACGCAATTGTGCTCGACGAACATGTCGAGCTCCTCGAACGATTCTTCGTCGAGCAGCACGTCCAGCCGCTCGCGCGCGGTCAGCTTGCCCTTGGCGTGTTGGGCGGCGACCCTTTTATCACCGCCCCCCGCTCTGGCCGCTGCCCGCTTCGCCTCCAGCATTGCGATGGTCGACGACATTTCGGCACTCCTCCCACGGGCTGCTCCGCCTTGCCAAGCGATGTGCGTCCACGCAAATGCGAAGTTGCGAAATTGCAAACTCCCCGTTTGCGAACTATCCGTAGCCGATGGCCCGCTCCCGCCTTTACGTCGGCGAACAACTCCGCGCCGCACGCCGCGATGCCGGTCTCAACCAGCGCACGTTCGCCGAGCGGCTCGGCATCTCGGTCAGCTACCTGTCGCAGCTGGAAAGCGGCGAGCGCCCGCTCACGCCCGCCGTTGCCGCCGCGCTCGGCCGTCGTCATCCGACCGCGCTCGCGGTGATGCAGGGCATGGCCCCGGCACAGCGCCTCGCCGCGCTCGCCGAAGCCCTCGCCGACCCGGCGCTGCCGCCGGTGCCGCCCCATGACGTCCTCGCCAAGCTGGCCGAGGAACGCCCCGAGATCGCCGACCGCATCGTCGCGCTCCACGCCGCCAAGCGTGCTGCCGAGGAGCGCTCCGGCATCGCGGAGGAGACGATGACTGCGGGCAACGCCGCGCGCCTGCCCTGGGAAGCGGTGCGCGACTGGTTCCATGATGCGGGCAATTACGTCGATCCGCTCGACCGTGCCGCCGAACAATTGGCTGTTGCGCTTGCGACCGGTGCGGCAAAGGCCGGGGTCGACGATGCGCTCGTCGCCGCACTCGCCGGCGAAGGCATTTCCCTGCGCGACGACCCCGACGAGGATGCCCCTCTCGCCCGTTTCGATGCCCGTACCCTGACGCTCAACGCCACGCTGCCGCCCGAGAGCCGCCGCTTCCAGCTCGCGCATCGCCTCGCTGCGATCACGTTTGCCGATATCATCGCCGCGGTGGTCGAAGCCGCCCCCTTGCCCGATATCGAAGCCCGCCGTCTGCTGCGCATCGGCCTCGCCAATTACGCCGCAGGCGCGCTGGTGATGCCGTACGAACACTTCCGCACGGTGGCGCGCAGCGTCCGCCACGATATCGACCGCCTCTCGCGCCGCTTCGGGGTCAGCTTCGAACAGGCCTGCCACCGCCTCTCCACCCTCCAGCGCCCGGGTGCCGAGGGCATCCCCTTCTACTTCTGCCGCGTCGACATGGCCGGCAACATTACCAAGCGCCACTCCGCCACCCGCATGCAGTTCGCGCGCTTCGGCGGCGCCTGCCCGCTGTGGGTGGTGCACGAAGCGGTCGCGATCCCCGACCGCATCCTCGTCCAGCATTCGGAGACTCCCGACGGCGTCCGCTACGTCTCGATGGCCAAGGGCCTGGTCAAATCCTCCGGCAGCTTTCACCGCCGCCCGCGCCGTTACGCCGTGCTCCTGGGCTGCGAAGCCGCGCACGCCGCCGATTTCGTCTACGCCGACGCGATCGACCGCGCGGCCAGGCCGGTCGGCATCGGCCCGTCGTGCCGCCTGTGCCCCCGCCCCGACTGCGACCAGCGCGCCTTTCCGCCAGCGGACCGCGCCATCGCGGTCGAGGCGGATGTCAGGCGAGTGGTGCCGTACCGGATCGTGTAGCGGAGATCGAGAAGGCCGGGGCGACACAAGGCTGTCCTACACGCCGCAACTGTGCATCATGCCCTCATGCACTTGCGCGCTCTTGCCGAATGATCGCCAAAACGGAAACGATCGGCGCCGATCATCACGCGTTCACGTGTCAACGAGTGTCAACGCCGGCTAAAATGAGGCATGTCTCATCCCCTTGCGTTCGGCTACCAATCGCGGGCAAAGCACGCGCGACAGGAGAGCGCCGATGACCGACATCTACCCCGTTCCCGCCGCATGGGCCGCGAACGCCCGCATCGACGCCAACGGCTATGACGCGATGTACGCCGCTTCGCGAGACGATGCCGACGCCTTCTGGCTCGATCAGGCCAAGCGCCTCGACTGGATCGCGCCGCCGACCCAGGCCGGCGACTGGTCTTTCGACGCGAACGACTTCCACGTCCGCTGGTTCGCCGACGGCCGGCTCAATGCCAGCGTCAACTGCCTCGATCGCCATCTGGCGACACGCGGCGATGCGCTCGCACTGATCTGGGAACCCGACGACCCCGCCGAGGAACCTCGTCGCTTCACCTATCGCGAACTCCACGCCGAGGTCTGCCGCTTCGCCAATGTCCTGAAGTGCCAAGGTGTTGCCAAGGGCGACCGCGTCACGATCTACCTGCCGATGATCCCCGAAGCCGCCTTCGCGGTCCTCGCCTGCGCGCGGATCGGCGCGATCCACTCGGTGGTGTTCGGCGGCTTCTCTCCCGAAGCGCTCGCGGGGCGGATCGAGGATTGCGGGTCGCGCATCGTCGTCACCGCCGACGAAGGCCGCCGCGGCGGCAAGCGCGTGCCGCTCAAGGCCAATGTCGATGCCGCCGCGGAGCGCGCGCCCACCCTCGAACGCGTCATCGTGGTGCAGGCGACCGGCGCCGACGTGCCGATGGGCGACCGCGACCGTTGGTACCACGATGCCGCCGCGGACGTCGCCATCGACTGCCCACCCGTGACCGTCGGTGCCGAGGACCCGCTGTTCATTCTCTATACCAGCGGGTCGACCGGCAAGCCCAAGGGCGTCCTTCACACCACTGCGGGCTATCTGCTCTGGGCAAGCTACACCCATGCGCTCTGCTTCGATTACCGCCCCGGCGACATCTGGTGGTGCGCCGCCGATATCGGCTGGGTGACCGGGCACAGCTACATCCTCTACGGCCCGCTCGCCAACGGCGCGACGACGCTGATGTTCGAAGGGTTGCCGTCATGGCCGACCCCGAGCCGCATCTGGGAGATCGTCGACCGCCACAGTGTCCACACTCTCTTCACCGCCCCCACCGCCTTGCGCGCGCTGATGAAGGAAGGCGACGATTTCGTCACCGCCACCGACCGCTCGTCACTCAAGCTGCTGGGCACCGTCGGCGAGCCGATCAACCCGGAGGCGTGGCGCTGGTATCACGACGTCGTCGGCGAAGGACGGTGCCCCATCGTCGACACCTGGTGGCAGACCGAGACCGGCGCGGCGATGATCGCCCCCTTGCCCGGCGCGACCGACCTCAAGCCCGGATCGGCGACCAAGCCGCTTCCGGGCGTGTTCCCCGAACTCGTCGACGAGAAAGGCGCGATCCTCGAAGGCGCGGCGGAAGGCAACCTCGTCATCACCCGCAGCTGGCCCGGCCAGATGCGCACCGTCTGGGGCGATCACGACCGCTTCTTCCAAACCTATTTCACCACCTATCCCGGCACCTATTTCACCGGCGACGGCTGCCGCCGCGACGCCGACGGCTATTACTGGATCACCGGCCGGGTCGACGACGTCATCAACGTCAGCGGCCACCGCATGGGCACCGCCGAGGTCGAGAGCGCGCTCGTCCTCCACCGCCATGTCGCCGAGGCCGCGGTCGTCGGCATGCCGCACGACGTCAAGGGTCAGGGCATCTACGCCTATGTCACGCTCAACGCCGGCATCGCATGGAGCGAGCAGCTGGCCAACGAGCTGAAGGACTGGGTTCGCCGCGAAATCGGACCCATCGCCACCCCCGACGCGCTCCAGCACGCGCCGGGGCTACCCAAGACACGCAGCGGCAAGATCATGCGCCGCATCCTGCGCAAGATCGCCGAAGGCGACACCGCCGCGCTGGGCGACACCTCGACGCTCGCCGATCCGGCGGTCGTCGACGACCTCGTCAAGAACCGGATCGCCTAGGTGGCACGTGTCGCCATGCTCGGCGCGGGCGCGTTCGGCACCGCGGTCGGCGCCGTACTCTCGCGCGCGGGGCACGACGTCGTCCTGCTCTGCCGCACCGCCGAACAAGCCGACGCGATCCGGTCCACCAACCAGAACGCGCGCTACTTTCCCGGCCAGCACTTGCCCCCCGGCATGCGCGTCAGCACCGCCTTCGCCGACGTGGCGGACGCCGACGCGCTGTTCCTCGCCTTCCCCGCGCGCGTCATGGACGACTATGCGGCAACGATCGCGCAGGCACACCCGCAAGCGCTCGTCGTCAATCTCGTGAAGGGGCTGCATGCCGAGCACTTCACCTTCGCCGAACTGTTCCGCCAGGTTGCGCCGCAGGTCCGCTACACCGCGCTAAAGGGCCCAACGTTCGCGCGTCCGCTGTTCCTGGGCGAATGGTCGGGCCTCAGCTGCGGCGGCTCGCCGTCCTGCGCCGATGCGGTGATCGACCTGTTCCACAACGCGCCGATCGTCTTCGACCGGACCGATTCCGCCGACGCGATCGACATCGCGAGCGCGCTCAAGAACGTCTACGCCATTGCGCTGGGCCTCGTCGGCTCGACCGGTCCGTCCGAAAACACGATCTACATGGCCGCGACTTTGGTCATCCGCGAATTGCGGACGATCCTGCTCGGCCTCGGCTACGACGAAGGCGTCGTCACCAGTTTCGCCGGCATCGGCGACACGCTCCTGACCGGCCTGTGCGACACCAGCCGCAACCGCACGCTCGGACTGATGATCGGCAAGGGCATCCCGCTCGACACCACCCGCTCCGATTTCCTGGCCGAAGGCGTTCGCGCGGTCGCGGCGATCGAGGCGCATCTGGCCGGCATCCACACCCCCCTGCTGCACACCGTGGCGGACGTACTGGCGGCGCGCAAACCGCCAACCGCTATTTTCGAGACCTTTGGGCTGCGTTGAGCCGCTTGGCCGTAATCACGGCGCTCAAACCTATAACGATGCCCAGGATGCCCGGCAGGTACTCAGCGAAATCAGGCCAGTGCATTCAGCTTTCCTTCCGCATCACGCCTAGAAATTCCCAGGCACCCCACCATAACAGAACCACACCCCCGAACCAACCAACCGCGGCGACGCTCAGCGAATCATCTATATAGGTCTTGGCCGCCGCCGCCGCCAAAAGAACGCTGCCGAGACGGGCGAGTGTAGAACTCACCACTTTCGTCCGTTCGTTGAGGATGAGCTGCTCGGAGTTGACACCCGTCGCCGTGTTCGCATCGACCATCCGCCGTCACTTCCCCTCCGGCACCACCTTCAACGTCCAGTCGCGTTCCGGCCGCAGATACTTCGCCGCCGTCGCCTGCAACTGCTCCGGCGTGATCCCGCGGATGTCCTCGCCCAGCCGCTCGGTCGCCGCGATCCGGCGCGGGTCGAACGCACCGCCGGCCAGTTCGCGCAGCCAGAACTGGTTGCCGCTCGATTGGCGGATGATCGACTGGGTGTAGGGCAGCATCGTCCGCTTGAACTCGTCGGCGTCGATCGGCCTGGCCACCAGGTCCGCCGCGATCTCGCGCGCCAGGCGGAAGAACAGGTCGACATTGGCGGGCGCGACCTGCCCGATCGCGATCAGCCGCCCGCCGCTCGCCAGTCCCACCGGCCACTGGCTCTGGACGGAGGGCGTATAGCTCGCGCCCGCTTCCGAGCGCAGCCGGTCGAACAGCCGGTCGCCGAAGACCTGCGCGATCACGTCGAGCCGCCGGCTCTCGGCAACCCCGTCCGCACCGCCCCCGGTCGGCCAGGCGATCACCGCCGCCGCCTGATTGTCCGCACCCTGATGGGTCCGCACCACCGGCGCCGCCACATGCGCCGGAAAGCGCACCGGCGCCGCCCGCGCATCGGCGGCGCGCGGCTTCAATGCGCCGAAGGTCTTGGCGATCGCCGCCACCGCCTGATCGGCACCCACGTTGCCGAACACCGACACCTCGATCGGCCCCGACGCTAGCAGCGGCTGCCACAGCGCGCGGAACTGCTTGGCCGTCGTGCCCGAAATCTGCGCCCGCGTCGGCGTCACCGAGCGCGGATCGCCGTCGCGCAACAGGCCTTCCAGATCGCGCGACAGCACCCCGTCGGGCGACTGGTCGTAGCCATCATAACCCGCCAGCGCGACCGCCTTCGCCCGTGCGATCGGCGCCGCATCCCAGCCGGGCGCCGCCAGCTTGGCCGCGAGCAGCTTCAGCTGATCCTCCAGATCGGCGGGCGAGGTCAGCGCCGCCAGCACGAAGGCATCGTCGGTCACACCGAAGTCGATGCCGATCCGCCGCCCCGCGACCAATTGGTCGAGATCGCCCTGGTTCAGCGTGCCCACCCCGCTCTGCACCAGCGCCAGCGGCCCCGCCCAGGCCGCACTCGCGCGTTTGGCGGGCAGCGCATTGTAGCCGCCGCCGAAACGCACGCGGACATAGACGCGGCCCGTCTCCGACGTGCTCGGGAAAATCAGCGCACGCACGCCGTTGGAGAACGCCACCTGCTCGATATCGAGCTTGCCGTTGGGCACCCGCGACACGACCGTCCCCGGCGTGCCCAGCGCGGGCAGTTGCGCGAAGGTCACCGCATTCTGCGCCTGCCGCTTGCCCGCCAGTCCGGTGACATCGGCCTTCAGCGCCGCGGCCAGCTTGGCGGTTACCGCGGGATCGGGCGTGCGGATGTTCAGCAACGCGCGAGTCGCATCGCCCTCGAAGATCTTCTTCGTCGACGCCAGGATCGCTGCGGGCGTGAACATCCCCTTTTCGTGCGCGCTCGTCAGGATGGCATAGGATACCTCGGGCGTCGTCACCGTCTCGCGAATGTCGAGCGCCTCGCCCATGTCGTCGGCCTGCTTGGCCCCCGCCTCGACCCGCGACGTCTCGACGCTGGTGCGCAGGATCGTGTCGAAATCGGCGTATTCGCGGTCGACCTCGGCCTGGGTCGGGGCCTGCGCCATCGCGTCGGCGATCACCGCGCGGACGTCCTTCAGCGCGGGCTCCCATGCGTCGCCGACCGGCACGATGTTGACGCTGGTGACGTTGGCTGAGCGCGACACGTCGTCGATCGACACGCCCGCCTGGATGAAGCTCCCGCCGCCGCGCGCGCGCTGCTCCAGCCGCCGGGATATGAGCCGCGCCGCCAGCGTGTCGACCATCCGCTTCTGGTTGAAGATCACCGTGTCGTCGTTGAATGTCCACGGCCGGATCACCGCCATCGCGGCGAGCGGCGGCAGCCCGGGCTCGACGACGACACCCGAAACCGGCTTGGATGCATCGGGCTTGCCGAAATCGGGATCGGCCGGGTTCGCGCCGACGCCCTTCCACCCGCCGAAATTCTTGACGATCAGCCGCGCGAAGACGCCTGGGTCCATGTCGCCGGCGACGATCACCGTCGTGCGCTCGGGGCGATACCAGCGATCGTGGAACCCGCCGACGCTCGCCGCGGTCGCCGCCTCCAGCGTCTTGACCGTGCCGATCGGCGACCGCTCCGCCAGCGGCTGCCCGGCGAAGAAGGTCTGGCGTAGCGCGTCGCCGAAACGCACCTGCGGCCCCGGCTGCTCGCGCTGCTCGGCCAGCACCACCGGGCGCTCGGCGGTGATCGCGGCATCGGTGATCGCAGGTTTGGCCATCATCCCGCCGAGGATCTTCATGCTCTCGTCGAGCCCCGCCTCGGTCGCCGAGGGCAGATCGAGCTTGTAGGTGGTCGACACCGGCGTCGTCTGCGCATTGGAATCGGAGCCGAAGGTCGCGCCGAACCGCTGCCAGATGCGCTTGGCCTGACTGTCGGGCACGTATTCGGAGCCGCGAAACGACAGATGCTCGATGAAATGCGCAAAACCGCGCTCGTCGTCGCGCTCGTTCAGCGATCCCGCGTCGATCCGCACCCGCACCGCCACCTGCCCCGGCGGCACGCCGTTGCGCCGTACCGCGAAGCGCAGGCCGTTGGGCAGCGTCCCGAACTTCCACTCGGCATCGCGGCCAAGGTCGCTGCCCTTGTAGAGCCACGCCGATTGATCGACCCCCGGTATCCCCGGCAACGGCGCGTCGGCGGGGACCGCAACGGGCGCCACCTGCTGGGCGACCGTAGGGCCGACCGCGACGACGAGGGAGAGGATGAGCGAAGCGCCGAACGCGCGCGACAGGAACGCCATCGGCCCTACGTAGCGCGCCCCGGCCCTTCCCGCCACCCCGGGGCCGGCCATCATTTCGTCCCATAGCACGCGTAACCGAACTTGCGCGATCGACGGCGAGTCGGCGCATCGCGAATGCAGGGACGAGATGACGGCAGGCATCGGGCTCCGATCGGGGGCCGCACTGGACAGCGGAACAGGGCTCCGTCCGGATGTGCGAACGGACGTGCCCGAGGCCGCGCCCGAACCCGCGCGGCCGTTGCGCGCCGAGCCCGGCCGGCCGCTCGTCATCCGCGTGGGCAAGCACCTGCGCGGCGCCTTCGACCGGCTGATCGCCTCCTCCTCGCTGGTCGCCAACGATCCCGTCCTCGACGTCCGCGACTTCGCCTGGACGCAGGGCCTGCGCGATCAATGGCACGCGATCCGCGACGAGGCGCTGGCGGTGGCGCTTCACGGCGCGCCGAGCCTCGCGACGATCTCCCCCGATCACCGCTCGATCGCGGAGGTCGGCAAATGGCGGTCGTTCGTCCTCTGGGGCTACGGCTTTCCGATATCGGACAATCTCGCGCGGTGCCCCCGGACACAGGCGGCGGTCGCGGCCGTGCCTGGGCTGAACAGCGCCTTCTTCTCGATTCTCGCACCCGGCACCCACATCCCCGAGCATCGCGGCGTCACCAAGGGGCTGATCACCTGCCATCTCGCGCTGGTCGTGCCGCGCGACGGCGACGTCCGCATGCGGGTCGGCGGCCGTGTCGTCCGCTGGGCCGAAGGCGAGACGCTGCTGTTCGACGACACCTACGACCACGAGGTCTGGAACGACACCGCGGGCACCCGCGTCGTCCTGCTGATCCAGTTCGAGCGGCCCTTGCGCAATCCCGGCAAGTGGCTCGCCGACCTGTTCCTCGGTGTCATCCGCCGCTCGGCCTTCGTCCAGGGGGCACTCGCGAACATCGACCGCTGGAATCACGGGGCCAGGCAGCACGACGTCTAACGCTTGCGCCCCACCGTCTGCCACGCCACATGGCGGGCATGCTGATCGAGACCGAACCCACGCCCAACCCGGCGACCCTGAAATTCCTTCCCGGCCAGGCCGTGATGGACTCCGGCACCCGCGACTTCGCCACGCCGGAGGAAGCCGAGGCCAGCCCGCTCGCCGAGGCGATCTTCGCGCTCGGCGACGTGACCGGCGTGTTCTTCGGCCGCGACTTCGTCTCGGTCACCGCCGCGCCCGGCATCGCCTGGTCGAGCCTCAAGCCCGACGTGCTGGCGATCCTCCACGATCATTTCGCCGCGCGCATGCCGCTGTTCCGCAGCGTCGGGACGGCGGGCTTCTCGGTCGCGCCCGACGACATGATCGCCACCGACGATCCCGCCGACGCCGACATCGTTGCGCAGATCCGCGAGCTGATCGACACTCGCGTCCGCCCTGCGGTCGCCAACGACGGCGGCGACATCGTCTATCGCGGCTTCGACAAGGGCAAGGTCTACCTCCAGCTGCAGGGCGCATGCCAGGGCTGCCCGTCATCCAGCGCGACGCTGAAACAGGGCATCGAGCAACTGCTCCGCCACTATGTTCCCGAAGTCACCGAAGTGAGGGCAGTATGAACATCGGCCAGGCCGCACTCGACCAGCTGTTTCTCAAGGCGCGGTCGTACAACGGCTACACCGACGAACCCGTCGCCGAGGCCGAGCTCCACGCGATCTGGGACGTCATGAAGATGGGCCCGACCTCCGCCAACCAGCTGCCCGCGCGAATGGTCTGGTGCGTGTCGCAGGAGTCGAAAGAAACGCTCGCCGCGGCGTGCTCGGCGCAGAACGCCCCCAAGATCATGAGTGCGCCCGTGTCGGTCGTCATCGGCATGGACACCGATTTCCACGAACATTTGCCCGATCTGTTCCCGCATGCGGACGCCAAGGCGTGGTTCGACGGCAATCGCGAGCTGCGCGAGGCGTCGGCGTTCCGCAACTCTTCGCTGCAGGGCGCCTATCTCATCATGGCCGCACGCGCGCTCGGGCTCGATACCGGGCCGATGTCGGGGTTCGATGGCGGCAAGGTCGATGCGGCGTTCTTTGCCGACACGCCGTCGGTGCGGACCAATTTCATCTCAACCCTGGGCCACGGCGATCCGGCAAGCGTCTATGCCCGCTCGCCCCGGCCCGCCTTCGAGCGCTTCAACCGCATCGCGTAGAGACTTGCGCACAGCGGATCTCTTCCCGTTGCTCCGGCCTTGAACGGGGTGACGAAGGAAGACACGAACCCAATGTCCGTCATGACATCCACGCCCACACGCACGCTCGTCATCGACACCGCGACCGCAGCCTGCTCGGTCGCGCTGATCGAGGGCGGCGCAGTCGTCGCGCGACTGCACGAGGTCGTCGAGCGCGGCCATGCGGAGCGGCTGGTGCCGATGATCGCGGACCTTCCCGGCGGCGGCCGCGCCGACGCGATCCTGGTCGATTGCGGTCCGGGCAGCTTCACGGGCCTGCGCGTCGGCATCGCCGCTGCCCGCGGGCTCGGGCTCGGCTGGGGCGTGCCGGTCCACGGCTATTCCTCGCTCGCGCTGATCGCCGCCGCAGGCTTTCGCGACTGGCGCTGCGACACGCTTGCCGTCGTGATCGAGGGCGGGCACGGTGAGGTGTTCATGCAACGCTTCGCCGCCACCCTCGACACGCTCGCGCCGCTCGTCTCGCTGAAGCCCGATGCCGCGATCGCCGCCATCGGCGCGGTCCCCGCGGTCGGCAACGGCGCCGCACGTCTTCGCGCGGCCGATCCCGCGGTCGATGCGACCGACGCGCTCCCCGACGCCGCCGACGTCATCCTGCTGCCCACGGCCCTCGTCACGCTGCCGCCACGCCCGATCTACGGCCGTGCCCCCGATGCCAAGCTGCCCCAGCGCGCGCCCGGCGCCAGGGTTACCAGCTGATGGCGACCCGCACGGTCCAGCTGCGCGCCGCGGACGCGCGCGACATCGACGCGGTCGGCCGGATTATGGCCGCCGCCTTCGATCCGAAGTTCGGCGAAGCCTGGACCCGCAGCCAGACGCTCGGCGTCCTCGCCATGCCCGGCATCCGGCTGACGCTGGCGCTGGTCGACGACACCCCCGCCGGCTTCGCGCTGGTCCGCGCGGTGCTCGACGAGGCCGAACTGCTGCTGATCGCGGTCGATCCCTCGCGCCGCCGCGCGGGCATCGGCGGCGCGCTGCTGCGTGCGATCGACGCCGATTGCAGCGCCCGCGGCGTCCGCAAGCTCCACCTGGAGGTCCGCGCGGGCAATCCCGCGATCCGGCTTTACACCGCGCACGGGCTGGCGCAGGTCGGCGAACGCCGCGGCTATTACCGCGGCAACGCGGGCCATTCGTTCGACGCGCACACCTACGCCAAGCAGCTCACCTGACGTCTCTCCGTTCGCCCTGAGCGAAGTCGAAGGGCATGGCCACGGCAAAGGTGCTTCGACTGCGCTCAGCACGAACGGAAGGGCGAACGTATTGCGAGTCGCTCGCCCTTTTCGCAACAGCGATGGCGCGCTACAGCGATGACGCAACCGGGACACCCATCATGCCGCGCAACATCGATCTCGAAGCCCTCTGCAACCAGAAGGGCCTGCGCATCACCGAGCAGCGCCGCGTGATCGCGCGCGTCCTGTCCAATGCCGACGACCATCCCGACGTCGAGAAGGTGTACGCGCGCGCCTCCGCGGTCGATCCGGGCATCTCGATCGCCACCGTCTACCGCACCGTGCGCCTGTTCGAGGAAGCCGGCATCCTCGACCGCCACGATTTTGGCGACGGCCGCGCGCGCTACGAGCCCGCCCCCGAAGCCCACCACGATCACCTCATCGACGTCGAGACCGGCAAGGTGATCGAATTCGTCGATCCCGAGCTCGAACAGCTCCAGAAGGCCATCGCCGAGAAGCTGGGCTTCCGCCTGGTCGATCACCGGATGGAGCTCTACGGCGTGGCGATCGACCGCAAGACTTGAGCGCGGTCGCGGCCGTGCGGGTCGGTATGCGCGTGGCGGCTATGGCCGCCGCGCTCCTGCTTGCACTGCCATTGCACGGCCTGTGGCGGCTGTTCCGGCTGCCCTCGCCCTGGCCACGCTTCCTGCTCGGCACCATCGGGCGTTTTGCGGGAGCGCGGCGCATCGTCGCCGGAACGCCGCTGCGCCGCGACGCCTTCTTCGTTGCCAACCACCAGAGCTGGCTCGACATCCTGGTCCTGGCCGGCGCCACCGGCACCGCTTTCATCGCCAAGCGCGAGCTGGCGAAGGTGCCGCTCATCGGCTGGCTATGCGCGCTCAACCACACCGTGTTCGTCGCGCGCGGCGACCGGATGGCGATCGGAACCCAGGTGGCGGACATCAAGGCCACGCTCGATGCGGGCTGGAGCGTCGCCATCTTCCCCGAAGGGACTACGGAAGGCGGCGCTGCTCTGCTCCCGTTCAAGGCGCCGCTGCTGTCGGCGCTCGACCCAGCGCCTCCGCGGGTGCGGGTCCAGCCGGTATGGATCGATTACGCCGCCGCCGCCGATGCCGTTTCTTGGGTCGGCGACGAACACGGGCTCGCCAACGTCCGGAAAATCTTGTCGCGCCAGGGCACGTTCGCGGTCACGCTCCACATGCTCGAACCCTTCGACCCGGCGGCAGTCGGCAACCGCAAGGCGATCGCCGCCGAAGCGCGCGCGCGGATCGAGGCGGCGATGACGGCTTAACCCACCGGTACTCACGCGCTATAGCCGCCCCGATGAAACCCGCCCCGAAAACCTTCCACGTCAAGTCGTTCGGCTGCCAGATGAACGTCTACGACGGCGAGCGCATGGCCGAGCTGATGGGCGCGCAGGGCATGGTCGCGGCCGATGCCGACAGCTCCGACCTCGTCGTCCTTAACACCTGCCACATCCGCGAGAAGGCGACCGAGAAGGTCTATTCGGACATCGGCCGGCTTCGCAAGGATCAGGGCAAGCTCGGGCGGACCCCGATGATCGCGGTCGCGGGTTGCGTGGCGCAGGCGGAAGGGGAAGAGATCGTCCGCCGTGCGAAGGTCGACGTCGTCGTCGGCCCGCAGGCTTACCACAACCTTCCCGCGCTGGTCGCCAAGGCGGCGGCGGGAACCAGCGCGCTCGACACCGATCTGCCCGCGCTGACGAAATTCGGCCACCTGCCCGCCCGCCGCCGCGTGGGGCCGAGCGCCTTCCTGACGGTGCAGGAAGGCTGCGACAAGTTCTGCACCTATTGCGTCGTTCCCTACACCCGCGGCGCCGAAGTCAGCCGCCCGTTCGCCGCCATCGTCGACGAGGCGAAGGCGCTGGTCGACGCGGGCGCGCGCGAGATCACGCTGCTCGGGCAGAATGTCAACGCCTGGGACCACGACGAAAAGGGCCTGCACGACCTCATCCGCGCGCTCGACCGCATTCCCGGCCTCGCGCGTATCCGCTACACCACCAGTCACCCCAACGACATGACCCAGGGGCTGATCGACGCGCACGCGCAGGTCGAATCGCTCATGCCCTTCCTCCATCTGCCCGTGCAGGCAGGCAGCGACCGGGTGCTGAAGGCGATGAACCGCGCGCACACCCGCGATTCGTACCTGCGTCTGATCGACCGCATCCGCGCCGCGCGCCCCGACATCGCGCTCTCGGGCGACTTCATCGTCGGCTTTCCCGGCGAAACCGACGCCCAATTCGCCGAAACGCTGAGCCTGGTCGATGCGGTCGGCTACGCGCAGGCGTTCAGCTTCAAATACAGCCCCCGCCCCGGCACCCCCGCCGCCACCCTGCCCGGTCAAATTCCCGCCGAGGTGATGGACGATCGCCTACAGCGCCTTCAGGCAGCGCTAAACCGCGACCAGCACGCCTTCAACCGCGCCAGCGTCGGTCGCACTTGCCCGGTGTTGATCGAACGATCGGGCAAGCTCCCCGGTCAGATGCTCGGCAAGTCGCCGTGGCTGCAATCGGTGCATCTCGTCACCGGTGGCCAAATCGGCGATCTCGTCGACATAACGCTGGCGACCGCCGGCCCGAAGTCGCTGTCGGGGGTGCCCACCACGGTCGCCGCACTGCAACGGACCGTCGCATAGTGTTAAACGCGGCGGCGTCGACCGAGCCTGTCGTGATCGCTCAGCCCACACCCGAACGTAGCAAGATCCAGTCGCTCGAAGGCCTTCGCGGCCTGATGGCGTGGTGGGTGGTGATCGGCCATGCCGGTTAAGCGGCGAACCAGCAATTCTATCTCATACGGCACAACATCCTCGCCGTGGATGTATTCATCATCCTGTCTGGCTTCGTCATATTCAGGCTGATCGATCTGAAGCGCGAATCCTATCTTCCCTATATCACTCGCCGGGCTTTGCGAATATTCCCGCTCTACCTCGTCGTGCTGATCGTCTCTTCCGCTCTTCTTCCCATAACGGTGCATGCTTTCGATGGATTGAAGGGCATCGGCGACATGAATGAGGGCGGCATCGTCAATGCCCGAGAGTCGATACGAAATTTTCCGTATCATTTCGTCGCGCACGCGATCCTTTTACAAGGGTTGATACCCGAGAACGTCCTGCCAAAAACCGCAGCGGCGATCGTTGGTCAGGCATGGAGCGTGTCCATGGAATGGCAATTCTACCTGATCGCGCCATTCGTGTACCTTGGTGTGACAAACCGGCGCATAGCGCCGCTGCTTGTGCTGTTCATCGCCGCCTTGTTGCTCGTCAGCAGCGGAATGAGCGTGGCGTTCCTGGGCAGAAGGCCGCAACTCTTCGGGATCGGCATAGCGTCCTACTATCTGGTCCGTGACCGTAGGGCTAACGCATCTTTTCGCGCCGTCGTGATAGCGGTGCTGTCGGCGCTCTGCGTATTCTCCGTTATCCACAACGGCGTCTCCCAGATACTGCCCCTCTCCATCTGGCTCGCTGCGTTGCTGACCATGCGGCCGACCAGCTCGCGATTTCGATCATATATCTCGCGCGCTCTGGGATCGGAAACGCTAGTATGGTTCGGTGAGCGATCTTATTCGATCTATTTGGTTCACACCATTCCACTGACGCTTTGGACGTTCATGTTCAACCGCATGAACGGCGCCGCCTGGCTATACGCGCCGACCATGATCGTCGTCACGATCGTCGGAACACTGACCCTGTCGTTCTACAGCTATCGGCTGATCGAACAGCCGGGCATTCGGTATGGCGCTCCCCTGGTCAGGCGATTTCGCGCGCACGGCTGAGATCGCGCCACCGCTCGTATAGCGCCGCTAGGTGCTAACGGCGCTACCGCCCAGGCTCATGACGCCAGCGCCAGGAACCGCCTTGGCGTCATTCCCAGGAAGCGCTTGGCATCGCGGATGAAGTGCGACGCGTCGAAATAGCCGTGCCGCGCCGCCTCGCTGTACCCGCGGTCGCTCAGCACCATCCGCTCCAGCGCGCGGACGAAGCGGCGACGGTTGAGCAGCACCTTGGGGGGATAGCCGAAATGCCGGAGCGCGCTGCGCCGCACGACATGGCTGGCGACGCCCAGTTCCACGCCCGCGGCTTCGGCGACGCAGACGACGCCTTTGTCGATGATTGCCGCCAGCCCCCGCACCAGCGCTTCGTCGGCCAGTTGCGCGCAGGTCGCGGTGGCGACCACCGCATCGATCCGGTCGGCGACGCCTTCGTCCTCCGCGCCTTGGATCGCTTCGGCCAGCGCCGCGACCAGCCGCACGTCGAGCACATCGGCGGCGGGCACCGCGCGGTCGCCAAGCGCCGCCGCCGAGCGCGCGACCAGCATCGCCCAGCCGAGCGCCGACAGTCCGATCGTCACCACCCGAGGACCCGTCGACACCAGCCGGGTGGCGCGACTGGTCGGGCCGAACAGCACCACCTGCGGCAATCCGTCGTAGCGGCGGTTGCCGATCATCGCCGACACCTGGCCCCCGGCGCAGACCACGACCAGCCGCGCCTCGCCGGGAAGGACCCACAAGGCGCGCTGGTGCTCCTCCGGTACATCGCGCGGAGCGGGCGGCGACCACGATTCGTAGCGGGTCAGCAGGTGCGCGAGCGCCGCGTCGGGCGGCTCGATCGTCGTTCGCGGCGCACGGCACGATTCCATGCCCGAGATGCGCCAGCTGCGATCCCGCCCGATCGTGACGTCCCGGGGCTGCGACAGCTCCGCCACCTGCGCATGGTACATGGGCAGCAACCTCCTCGCCCGGCGCTACGCCGGTCCGGTTCGTTCGCGCATCGCTCGTTTGAGGTAGTTTGCACCGAATCGGTCCCAACACCCTGGATGGTTGCGCTCCGGCCTCGCAATCCCCACGCTTGGCAAACATCTCCCGCGTGAAAGGACCGCATGAGTCGCAAGCCCGTAGCCGCCCAGCATGGCGATCGCAGCCGTGCCGAGCTCGTGTTCGACAAGCCCCAGGCGCTCAGCGCGCTGTTCGGGCAATACGACCGCAATCTGGTGGCGCTGGAGAACCGGCTGGGGGTCTACATCACCGCGCGCGGCAATCGTGTCGGGCTGGAGGGCAGCGCCGAGCAGGTGGCGCTGGCGCGCGACGTGCTGAACGACCTCTACCACCGGATCGGCCGCGGCGAGGAGGTCGATGCCGGCCTCGTCGACGCCTCCATCGCGATGGCCGATCAACCGGTGCTCGACGGCATCATCCGTGCAGATGGCGGCGGCGACGGCACGCCGCCGATCATGATCCGCACCCGCAAGAAGACGATCGTTCCGCGCACCCCGGCGCAGGCGCATTACATGCGCGCGCTGACCGCCAACGACATGATCTTCGCGCTGGGGCCGGCGGGCACGGGCAAGACCTATGTCGCGGTCGCGCAGGCGGTGGCGCAGCTGATCACCGGCAGCGTCCAGCGGCTGATCCTGTCACGCCCCGCGGTGGAGGCGGGCGAGAAGCTCGGCTTCCTCCCCGGCGACATGAAGGAGAAGGTCGATCCATACCTGCGGCCGCTGTACGACGCGCTCCACGACTGCCTGCCCGCCGAGCAGGTCGAGCGGCGCATAGCGAGCGGCGAGATCGAGGTCGCGCCGATCGCCTTCATGCGCGGGCGGACGCTGGCCGACGCCTTCGTGATCCTCGACGAGGCGCAGAACACCACCCCTGCGCAGATGAAGATGTTCCTCACCCGCTTCGGCCAGAACAGCCGCATGGTGATCTGCGGCGATCCCAGTCAGGTCGACATCCCCGGCGGCATCGCCGGCTCCGGGCTGGCCGACGCGGTCGGACGGTTGGAAGGGATCGAGGGCATCGCAATGGCGCGCTTCACCGCGGGCGACGTGGTGCGCCATCCGATTGTTGGGCGGATCGTGGAGGCGTATGAGGGTACGGGTTGACGTGCGGATATCCTTTCTCTAGCGGAGGATATCCAAGGAGATGACCGATGCCGGCCTTGTACGTCAAGGATGATGAAGCTCTGCAAATGGCTGAACGGCTGGCTTCTTCACGCGGACTGACCAAGGTCGCCGCGGTGAAGCTGGCGCTGGCGAACGAGCTCGCCAAGGATCAGCCCAAGCAGTCCTTGGTGGAAATCGCCCGCGAACTCCGGCGCACCTCCAAGCTGCCGCCGACCACCGGTTTCGTGGCGGACAAGGCGTTTTACGATTCGCTGTACGACGACGAATGACGCTGTTCGTCGACGCGTCGGCTCTCGTTGCAATCGTACAGAACGAGGACGATGCGGATATCCTGACCCAGCGACTGGCTGCGGACCCCGACCGTGTGACGAGCGCTCTCGCACTGTGGGAGGCGGCAAGGGCGATCCGGCGCGATCGTACGAGCGAGGTGGATGAAACGATGGGTGAACTCGAACGCTTTTGCCGGGGTTTCGGCATGCGCGTCGTGACGATCGGAATCGCCGAAGCGACCGGAGCCATGCACGCCCAGGCACGCTACGGCAAAGGAACGGGTCATCCCGCGCGCCTCAACATGGGCGACTGCTTTGCCTACGCATGCGCAAAGACGAATACTGCAAAGCTGCTCTACAAAGGTGACGACTTCGTCCACACGGACCTCGCATGATCCACGTCGAACTCTCCCGCGAAGACCCGTGGCCCGCCGCCGACTGGGACGCCCTCGCCACCGCTGCCATCCGCGCCGCGATCGCACGGACCCCCTACGGTCCGCTCCTCGACACGCCGGCCGCGGTCGAGGTGTCGGTGCGCCTGACCTCCGACCGGGAGGTCCAGACCCTCAACGCGCAATACCGGCACAAGGACAGGCCGACCAACGTCCTGTCCTTCCCGATGGTCCAGCGCGACCTGCTGGAGACGGTCAGCCTCAACTCCGACGATGGCGAGCTCCTGCTCGGCGACATCGTCCTTGCCCACGGTGTCTGCGTTGCCGAGGCGCAGGAACGCGGCATCTCCGTCGAGACCCATGCCACGCATCTGCTGGTACACGGCGCGCTCCACCTGCTAGGCTACGACCACATGGACGACGACGAGGCGGAGGGCATGGAAGCGATCGAACGCGACGCGCTGTCCGATCTCGGCATCGCCGACCCCTATCTTGTGCGCGAGGACTGACGAACGACATGGCCGATGGCCCTTCTGCCGGGAACGGCGACAGTAGCAACGAATCGGGCATCTGGCGCGGGCTGAAAACGCTGATCTTCGGCGGCCAGGGCGAGGACCGGTTGCGTGATCAGCTGGAAGACGCAATCGACCGGCACGAGGGCGACCCTGCCCCCGACGAGCCCGGCGACCTGTCTCCGCTCGAACGCCAGATGGTGCGCAACCTGCTCCATTTCGGCGAGCGCGATGCGTCGGACGTCGGCGTGCCACGTGCGGACATCGTTGCGGTCGAAGAGCGTATTTCCTTTGCCGATCTCGTCCGCACCTTCGCCGACGCCGGGCACAGCCGCCTGCCCGTTTACCGCGAAGAACTCGATACGATCGTCGGCATGGTCCACATCAAGGATGTGTTCGCGATCCTCGCCAAGGGCGAAGCGTACCCGGAGACGATCGCTGCGCTGATCCGCGAACCGCTCTACGTGCCGATGTCGCGCGGCGCGCTCGATCTGCTCGCCGACATGCGCCAGCGCCACGTCCATCTGGCGATCGTGCTCGATGAATATTCGGGCACCGAAGGCCTCGTCACGATCGAGGACCTGGTCGAGGAGATCGTCGGCGAGATCGAGGACGAGCATGACGAAGAGCCCACCGCATTGCTCGTCGCGCTCGATGGCGGCGCCTGGGAGGCGGATGCGCGGGTCGAATTGGAGGATGTCGCCGGGACGGTCGATCGCAGGCTTGGCGAAACCGAAAGCGACGTCGACACGCTTGGCGGCCTCACCGCGGTGCTCGCCGGGCGCGTTCCCGACGTCGGCACCTTCGTCGAGCACCCGAGCGGCTGGCGGATCGAGGTCATCGCCGCCGACGAACGCCGCATCGACCGGTTGCGCCTGCACCCGCCCAAACCCGAGCCGGAAGATGTCGAGGCTTGATCGACGAAAACGATGAATGAGACCGGTGTAATTGCCTTTCTAAATCTGTCCGGCAAGTCCAAGCTGCTGGCATACGACGGCCGAGCTTGCCGAAACATCACTCGCGATCGACCCGCCCCAAGCGGGGCTGACATCGCCTAAGCGCGAACAAGGAGAAGTTTCATGGACGCAATCACCAAGGGCAGCCCGCTGAACGATCCCGGCAAGCAGCCGACCGCACTGCGCACCCTGCTCGGCCGCACCAGCCGCGACTGGTGGCCCGAACAGCTCTCGCTGCAAATCCTGACCCAGAACGGCGTCTCGCCCGACCCGATGGGCGCCGATTTCGACTATGCGGCTGAGTTCCGCACGCTCGATTATGCCGCGGTGAAGCAGGACCTCACCGCGCTGATGACCGACAGCCAGCCCTGGTGGCCCGCCGACTACGGGCATTACGGTCCCTTCTTCATCCGCATGGCGTGGCATTCGGCGGGCACCTATCGCACCGGCGACGGCCGCGGCGGCTCGTCCTCGGGCTCGCAGCGGTTCGCACCGCTCAATAGCTGGCCGGACAATGGCAACCTCGACAAGGCGCGCCGCCTGCTCTGGCCGATCAAGCAGAAGTACGGCCGCAAGCTGTCCTGGGCGGACCTGTTCATCCTCGCCGGCAATGTCGCGATCGAATCGATGGGCGGGCCCACGTTCGGCTTCGGCGGCGGCCGCAAGGACATCTTCGAGGCCGAGCGCGATATCTACTGGGGCACCGAGGAGGAATGGCTCGGCCAGACCCGCATCGACGAGGAAGCCGGCATGGCGCTGGAAAGCCCGCTCGCGGCGATCCAGCACGGTCTGATCTACGTCAATCCCGAGGGCCCCGGCGGCTGCCCCAACCCGATGGGCTCGGCGCGCGACATGCGCGAGACCTTCGCGCGCATGGGGATGAACGACGAGGAGACCGCCGCGCTCACCGCGGGCGGCCACACCTTCGGCAAGGCGCACGGCAACGGCGATTCGTCCAAGGTCGGCAAGGAGCCCGAAGGTGCCGACATCGCCAGCCAGGGTCTCGGCTGGGCATCGACCCACGGCATCGGCATGGGTGACGACACCATCACCTCGGGGATCGAGGGATCGTGGACCCCGACGCCGATCGAATGGGACATGACCTATTTCGACATGCTGCTCGATCACGAATACGAGCTGGTCAAGAGTCCCGCCGGTGCGAACCAGTTCCAGCCGGTCGGCAACCCTGCCGAGACGCTGGCGCCGGCCGCGCATACCCCGGGCAAGCGCGTGCCGACGATGATGACCTCGGCCGACATGGCGCTGAAGGTCGACCCTTCCTACCGCGCGATCATGGAGAAGTTCCGGGCGGACCCGGCATATTTCGCCGACGCCTGGGCGCGCGCCTGGTTCAAGCTGTGCCACCGCGACATGGGGCCCAAGGTCCGGTATCTCGGGCCCGAGGCGCCGTCCGAAGACCTGATCTGGCAGGACCCGATCCCGAAGGCCGACTACACGCCGATCGAAGCCGGAGATGTGTCCGGATTGAAGACCGCGATCGCGAATTCGGGCCTGTCGATCGCCGAACTGGTGACGACCGCTTGGGCCTCGGCCTCGACCTATCGCGGGTCCGATCATCGCGGCGGTGCCAATGGCGCGCGCATCCGCCTGGCGCCGCAGAAGGATTGGGAGGTCAACCGCCCCGAGCAGCTTGCCAGGGTGCTGGGCGTCTACGACGGCATCAAGGCCGACTTCGACGGCAAGGGCGCGAAGAAGGTGTCGATCGCCGACCTGATTGTGCTCGGCGGCGCTGTCGGCGTCGAGGCGGCGGCTGAGGCGGCGGGCAAGAGCATCCAGGTGCCCTTCACCCCCGGCCGCACCGACGCCAGTGCCGAGCAGACTGACGCCGAAAGCTTCGACGTGCTCGAACCCAAGGCGGACGGCTTCCGCAACTACCTGCAGGTCAAATACAACGTGCCGACCGAGGAGCTGCTGGTCGATCGTTCGCAGCTGCTGGGCTTGTCCGCGCCCGAGATGGCGGTGCTGGTAGGCGGGCTGCGCGTGCTCGGCGCCAACCATCCGACCGCCGAGAAGCACGGCGTCTTCACCGACCGTCCGGGGCAGCTGACCAACGACTTTTTCGTGAACCTGCTCGACATGGCCACCGCCTGGAAGAAGGTGTCCGACGACAGCGACGAGGAGTTCGTCGGCACCGATCGCCACACCCACGAACACCGCTGGACCGCGTCGCGCACCGATCTGGTGTTCGGCTCCAACTCCCAGCTGCGCGCGCTGGCGGAGGTCTATGCCTGCGACGATGCCGCGGACAAGTTCGTCGCCGACTTCGTCAGCGCCTGGGCCAAGGTGATGGACGCCGACCGCTACGACATCCGCGACGGCGCCTACACCGCCGGCGACAACGATCCGGACGCGCCCAGGATCGACTGAAGCGCAACGTAGCGCATACCGGGGCCGTCGGCAGCGATGTCGGCGGCCCTTTCGTTTGCGCGTCCGTGACCCTAGGTTGCCGCGATGCGCAGACACATATTCATCGTCCTCGGACTGTTCGTCCTCGCCGGCATCGCGATCGTCACCTATCTCGCCTGGCCTGACGAGGCCAAGCTGCCGTTCGACCGCGTCGCCGGGGCACGACCGGAGATCACCGCGCCGCGCATCCAGACGCTGCCGACCGTCGAGGTCGCCAAGGTCGTCGGTTGGCAGAACGGCGCGATGCCCACCCCCGCGGCGGGCCTCAAGGTCCAGCCCTTTGCAACGGGGCTCGACCATCCCCGCTGGCTCTACCGCCTGCCCAACGGCGACGTGCTGGTGTCGGAAAGCAATTCGCCGCCACGCAAGGGCGGCGGCATCACCGGCTGGGTCATGGGGCTGCTGATGGGCCGCGCGGGCGCAGGCGTGCCGTCGGCCGATCGCATCACCCTGCTGCGCGACGCAAACGGCGACGGCGTTGCCGAAACCCGCACCGTCTTCATGACCGGGCTGCATTCGCCGTCGGGCATGACGCTGTTCAAGGGGCAGCTCTACATCGGCAACACCGACGCGCTCGTCCGCGTGCCGTACGTCGACGGCCAGACCAGAATCGCCGCGAAGCCCGAGCTCGTCGTCAAGCTCAATCCCGGCGGCAATCACTGGGCGCGCAATGTCATCGCCGCACCCGATGGCCGCACATTGTACGTCGCGGTCGGCTCGTCATCGAACATAGCCGAGAACGGCATGGAAGCGGAAAAGTACCGCGCCAACATCCTCCAGGTCTGGCCCGAGGACAAGAACTGGCGTATCTACGCCGCAGGCTTGCGCAACCCGAACGGCATGGCGATCAACCCCGCCACCGGCCGCTTGTGGACCGTCGTCAACGAGCGCGACATGCTCGGCTCCGATCTCGCACCCGATTACCTGACCCAGGTCGAATTCGGCGATCAGTTCGGCTGGCCGTGGTATTATTGGGGCGGCTATCCCGACACCCGGGTCGAGCCCAAGAACCCAGCGTTGCAGGAATATTCCAAGCGTCCCGATTACGCGATGGGGCCCCACGTCGCCGCACTCGGCCTGGCTTTCTCCGACGACATCCGCGTCGGCGGCCGGTTTGCGAGCGGCGCATTCGTCGGCGAACACGGGTCGTGGAATCGCAAGCCCGTGTCGGGCTACAAGGTCGTCTACGTGCCCTTCGCCAAGGGCGGCTTCCCGGTCGCAGGCGCCAAACCGGTCGACGTTCTCACCGGCTTCCTCGACGCCGACGGCCGTGCGCGCGGTCGCCCGGTCGCGGTGATCGGCGACAAGGCCGGCGCGATGCTGGTGGCCGACGACGTCGGCAACACGGTCTGGCGCGTGAGCGCGAGCCAGTGATGGCGCGCGCCAGCACCCTCCTGCTCCTCGCCCTGGCATCCGCCGCGTGCAGCGACGAGGCGTCGCAGCGGGTCCAGCACGACCGTATCGCCGCGGTGCGCACCGGTCTGAACGTCATCAAGGCCGCACCCGGCGGGCCGCTCGCGCGCTTCGCCGACGTCCGCCTGATCGGCGCGCACGTGGTCTGCGGCACCGTCGATGGCCAGGACGGCATCGGCCCGCGCCACTTCGGCGTGGCGCATGGCGAGGCCGTGATCGAGCAGCCCGACGATCCCGCCACCCGCGCCGCGGTCGCGCGCACCTGCACCGGCGGGCCATCGCGCAAGGTCGTCAGCCGCAACCCCATCTACAGCGACATCGACGTCGAGGAACAGCCGAGCTGATGCGCGCGGTAGTACGACGGCGCGCAATAAGCGATAGTGGCGAGGGCCGCCGAAACGCGGCAGATGGGGAGCGATGACCGTCACCGACCAACCGACACCGACGGACGCACGCCGCGCCGAAGAGCTGGCGCGATTCCGCATGCTCTTTGCACAAGCGCCGAGCTTCGCGGCGGTGCTGGTCGGCCCCGAACATCGTTTCCTGCTCGCCAATCCGGCCTATCAGCGCCTTGTCGGCGGACGCCCGGTGCTGGGGCTGACCGTCGCGGAGGCACTGCCCGAGACCACGGGCCAGGACGTCGTCGCGCGGCTCGACCAGGTGTTCGCGAGCGGGGAGGCCTTTGTCGGCAGCGCGGTGCCGATCGGCCTTGTGCCGCCGGGCGGCGGCCCGGCCGAGGAGCGTCGTCTCGATTTCGTCTACCAGCCGATCCGGGACGACGACGGCGCGGTGATCGCGATCTTCGTCGAGGGTACCGATGTCACCGAGCGCCATGCCGCGACCGAGGCGCTGCGTGCCAGCGAAGCGCGCCACCGCCAGATCCTCGACAGCGCGATCGACTATGCCATAATCGCCACCGATCTGGCGGGCCATGTCACCCGCTGGAACGTCGGTGCCGAACGAACGCTCGGCTGGTCGGAGGCGGAGATGCTCGGCATGCCGGTCGATCGCATCTTCACGCCCGAAGACTGCACCGCGGGACAGCCGACCCGCGAGATGAACGAGGCGCTCGCCACCGGCCACGGTCGCGACGAGCGGTGGCACTTGCGCCGGTCGAGCGAACGCTTCTGGGCGAACGGCGAGATGACGCCGATCCGCGACGATGACGGCACCGTGATCGGCTTCGTCAAGGTGCTGCGCGACCGCACCGAAGAGCACCGCGCCGCCGAAGCGTTGCAGGCGTCCGAAGCGCGATTGCGCCGGGCGCAGGAGGCCGGAGGAGTCGGCGTGTTCGCGATCACTGCGGCCGACAACACGCTTGAGGCCTCCCCGGAATTCTGCCGCATCTTCGGGCTGCCGGACGCCGCCACCTACCCTGGCGACATGGTCGAAGCGCTGGTGCTCCCCGAGGACACGGCCGCCATCTCCACTGTCGAGACGCGGACGCGGGGCGGTATCGCGCTCGACGCCGAATACAGGATCCGCCGCGCGAACGACGGTGCGATCCGCACGATCGCGCGTCGCGCCGAATTCGAGCATGACGCCGCCGGCAACCCCATCCGCCTCGTCGGCGTCGTTCAGGACGTGACCGACCAGCGTATCGCGCAGGCCGCGATCCAGGCCAGCGAGCAGCGCTTCCGCGCGTTCACCGAAGCCGTTCCCAACCAGGTCTGGTCCGCGACCCCCGACGGCCGCGTCGACTGGGCCAACCAGCGCACCTACGAATATGGCGGCTACGATGAAGCGCGATTGCTTCAGGACGGCTGGAAACGCCGCCTTCACCCGGACGATCTGGCGCACGCCGCCGCGGTCTGGCAGGCCGCACTGGCGGACGGCACGCCCTACGAGGTCGAGTTCCGTTTGCGCCGTGCGGACGGCGCCTTCCGCTGGCATCTCGCGCGCGCGATGCCGCTCCATGACGAAGGGGGCGCGATCGTCCGCTGGATCGGCACCAACACCGACATCGACGACGAGCGCGCCGCGCGGCGCCAGCTCGCCGAGCTCAACGCCACGCTGGAGGACCGCGTCGAACAACGCACCCGCGAGCGCGACCGCGCCTGGGCGAACTCGCAGGACCTGCAGGCGGTCGTCGATCCGGACGGCCGTCTGCGCGCCGCCAATGGCGCCTGGGCGACGATCCTCGGCTACGCGCCCGCCGACGTGATCGGCCGTGTCCACCTCGACCTGGTCCACCCCGACGATCGCGGCGCCAGCGCGCGCGCGCTCGGCACCGACGCGGGCAACACGCTGCCCGCCTACGAGAACCGCATGCGGCACGCCGACGGCAGCTGGCGCTGGGTCTCGTGGGTCGCGGCGCCCGACGAGGGGCTGGTCTATGCCAGCGGCCGCCACGTCACCGCGGAGAAGGCCGCCGCGGCCGCGCTGGAGGCCGCGCAGGACCAGCTCCGGCAAGCGCAGAAGATGGAGGCGGTCGGCCAGCTCACCGGCGGCGTCGCGCACGATTTCAACAATTTGCTCACCGTCATCCGCGGCTCGGTCGATCTGCTGCGCCGCGACGACCTGACGCCCGATCGCCGCGCGCGCTACATCGACGCGATCCGCGACACCGCCGATCGCGCTGCCAAGCTGACCGGGCAGCTGCTCGCCTTTGCGCGCCGCCAGACGCTCAACCCGGCGCTGTTCGACGCTCGCGACAGCCTGCGCGAGGTCGCCGGCATGGTGGAGACGCTGGCGGGCGCGCGCGTGTCGGTCGACATCCTGCTCCCCGCCGATCCGTGCTCGATTCTCGCCGACCGCAGCCAGTTCGACACCGCGGTCGTCAACATGGCAATCAATGCGCGCGACGCGATGCACGGCGAAGGCACGCTGACGATCGAGGCGGCGCCGGTCGACCGGATCCCGCAAACGCGCGCGCACCCTGCGGTGTCCGGCGACTTCGTCGCGGTGTCGATCCGCGACACCGGCGAAGGCATCGCTGCGGACGTGGTCGATCGCATATTCGAGCCGTTCTTCACGACCAAGGCGCTCGGCGAAGGCACGGGGCTGGGGCTCAGCCAGGTGATCGGCTTCGCCAAGCAGTCGGGCGGCGATATCCGTGTCGAGAGCGTCGCAGGCTCCGGCACCACCTTCACCCTCTACCTGCCGCGCGCACCCGGCCTCGCCGCCGATCCTGCCGCGAATGCGAGCCCAGCGACGGAGACCGCCGGCGACGGGGTCTGCGTCCTGGTCGTCGAGGATAACGCCCAGGTCGGCGAGTTCGCGACCGAGGCGTTAAAGGAACTCGGCTGTCACAGCACGCTGACCGTCGACGGCCCGGACGCGCTGGCCGAGCTCGCCGAGAACCGCCATCTGTACCAGATCGTCTTTTCCGACGTGATGATGCCGGGAATGACGGGCCTGGAACTCGGCGCGGAGATTCGGCAGCGCTATCCTGATCTGCCCGTGGTGCTGACCAGCGGCTATTGCGACGTTCTCGCGCGGCAGGGTACGCACGGCTTCGAGCTGCTCCAGAAGCCTTATTCGATCGAACAGCTCTCGCGCGTGCTGCGCAAGACCGCGGCCGCGGCACCGTAGGTAACCGAGGGCCAGGCTTGCCCTTCGCCCTCACCGCTTTAAGAACCGCTTCCCGAGGAGACCACGCAATGAAGACCCGTGCCGCCGTAGCGTTCGAGGCGAAGCGCCCGCTGGAGATCGTCGAGCTCGATCTCGATGGGCCCAAGGCAGGCGAAGTCCTGGTCGAGATCATGGCGACGGGCATCTGCCACACCGATGCCTACACGCTCGACGGGCTGGACTCGGAGGGCCTCTTCCCGAGCGTGCTCGGCCATGAAGGCGCAGGCATCGTGCGCGAGGTGGGCAGCGACGTCACCAGCGTCGCACCGGGCGACCATGTCATTCCGCTCTACACCCCCGAATGCCGCCAGTGTAAGTCGTGCCTCAGCGGCAAGACCAATTTGTGCACCGCGATCCGGGCGACGCAAGGCAAGGGCGTGATGCCCGACGGCACGACGCGATTCAGCTACAAGGGTCAGCCGATCTTCCACTATATGGGCTGTTCGACCTTTTCCAACTTCACCGTCCTGCCCGAAATAGCGGTGGCCAAGATCCGCGAAGACGCACCGTTCCAGACCAGCTGCTACATCGGCTGCGGCGTCACCACCGGGGTCGGTGCGGTCGTCAACACCGCCAAGGTCCAGGTCGGCGACACGGTGATCGTCTTCGGGCTCGGAGGCATCGGCCTGAACGTGCTCCAGGGCGCGCGGCTGGCGGGCGCGGGGATGATCGTCGGGGTCGATATCAACCCGGACCGCGAAGGCTGGGGCCGCCAGTTCGGCATGACCCATTTCGTCAATCCGAAGACGGTGGGCGGCGACATCGTCGCGCATCTCGTCGCACTGACCGACGGCGGCGCCGATTATACCTTCGACTGCACCGGCAACACCGACGTGATGCGCCAGGCGCTGGAGTCGTGCCACCGCGGTTGGGGCACCAGCATCGTCATCGGCGTTGCCGAATCCGGCAAGGAAATCGCCACTCGCCCCTTCCAGCTGGTGACCGGGCGCAACTGGCGCGGCACCGCGTTCGGCGGCGCGCGTGGCCGCACCGACGTGCCCAAGATCGTCGACTGGTACATGACCGGCAAGATCGCGATCGATCCGATGATCACCCACGTCCTCAGCCTCGACGAGATCAACAAGGGCTTCGACCTGATGCACGCGGGCGAGAGCATTCGCAGCGTGGTCGTCTACTGATGGAAACGGTGTCCACCGCCAAGGCGTTCGGGGGCATCCAGGGCGTCTACCGCCACGCCTCCGCCGCAACGGGCACGCCGATGACCTTCTCGGTATTCGTCCCTCCGCACGCCGATGGCGCGACGCTGCCGGTCGTGTGGTATCTGTCGGGCCTCACCTGCACCCACGCCAACGTCACCGATAAGGGCGACTATCGCCGCGCCTGCGCCGAGCTCGGCCTGATCCTCGTCGCCCCCGACACGTCGCCGCGCGGTGAGGACGTTCCCGACGATCCCGCGTGGGACTTCGGCCAGGGCGCCGGCTTCTACGTCGATGCCACGCAGGCCCCCTGGTCCGCCAACTACCGCATGTGGACCTACGTCACGCAGGACCTGCCCGCGCTCGTCGCCGAGCATTTCCCCGTCGACATCGCGCGTCAGGCGATCACCGGCCATTCGATGGGCGGCCACGGTGCGCTGACCATCGGGCTGACCTATCCCGACCGCTACCGCAGCATCTCCGCCTTCGCCCCCATCGTCGCGCCCCTCCAGGTGCCCTGGGGCGAGAAAGCGCTCGGCAACTATCTCGGCGACGACCGCAGCGCCTGGCGCAAGCACGACGCGGTCGCGCTGATCGAGGACGGCGCCTGCGCGCCCGCGCTGCTCGTCGATCAGGGCGACGCCGACGCCTTCCTCGCCGAACAGCTCCGCCCCGAGCTGCTGGCGGAGGCGTGCGCCGCCGCAAACATCCCGCTGACGCTTCGGATGCAGCCCGGCTACGACCACAGCTATTACTTCATCTCGACCTTCATGGGGGATCATCTGGCCTGGCACGCGGAGCGGCTCGCATGACCTACGACGTCCTGATCGTCGGCGCGGGCCATGCCGGTGCGCAGGTCGCCATCGCGCTGCGTCAGCAGAAGTTCACAGGCTCCATCGCCATCGTCGGCGAGGAGCAGGACCTCCCCTACGAACGCCCGCCGCTCAGCAAGGATTACCTGAGCGGCGAGAAGACGTTCGAACGGATCATGATCCGCCCGGCGACCTTCTGGGGCGATCGTGACATCGCCATGCTCACCGGCCGCCGCGTCGACGCGGTCGACCCCCAGGCGCACACCGTCGGCTGCGACGACGGCGCCACGATCGGCTACGGCACGCTCGTCTGGGCCGCCGGCGGTCACCCCCGCCGCCTGACCTGCTCCGGGCACGACCTCACCGGCGTCCACGCGGTGCGCACCCGCGCCGACGTCGACCGCCTGCTTGCCGAACTCCCCACCGCGGAGCGCATCGTCGTCATCGGCGGCGGCTACATCGGCCTCGAAGCCGCCGCTGCGCTGTCCAAGTTCGGCAAGCACGTCACCGTCGTCGAAGCGCTCGACCGCGTCCTCGCACGCGTCGCCGGCGAACCGCTGTCGCGCTTCTTCGAGGCCGAACACCGCGGCCACGGCGTCGATATCCGGCTCGGCACCACCGTCGCCTGTATCGAGGAAGCCGACGGCCGCGCCACCGGCGTCCGGCTCGGCGACGGCGAAGTCCTGGCGTGCGAGATCGTCATCGTCGGCATCGGCATCGTTCCCGCCGTCGCCCCCCTCGTCGCAGCGGGAGCGCAGGCGAGCAACGGCGTCGACGTCGACCCGCACTGCCGCACCACCCTGCCCGACGTCTATGCGATCGGCGACTGCGCCGCGCACCAGAACGGCTTTGCCGACGGCGCCCGCATCCGCCTCGAATCGGTCCAGAATGCCAACGATCAGGCGATGCTTGTCGCCAAGGGGCTCATGGGCCACCAAGCTGCTTACGAAGCGGTGCCATGGTTCTGGTCGAACCAATACGACCTGCGCCTCCAGACCGTCGGCCTGTCGACCGGCCACGACCAGGCGATCGTCCGCGGCGACATCGCCACCCGCAGCTTCTCCGTCATGTACCTGAAAGCCGGCCGCATCATCGCGCTGGACTGTGTCAACATGACTCGCGACTACGTCCAGGGCCGCGCCCTAGTCGTCGCACGCGCCCGGATCGACCCGGCGCGGCTGGCGGACGCAAGCGTCCCGCTGAAGGCGATGATCGTTTAATCCAAGGCTCTCCACCCCCGCCGATATACGCCCGGCCTCGGCACCTGCACGCTGACGCCGTCCGCCTTCCTCGACACGAGCGCGTTCCGAACCAAGGCGACGTACACCGGACCGGGCGGCGAGAGGGGCTCGATGAACGAAGCGCGCATTGCCGAGGTGCCGACCGACCGAACGGATCGACCGCCAGGGTCACCCCTTCACTGCCACCGCCACCGAAATCGCCATGCCCATCAACGCCAGCATCTGCACCGTTCGCCAATCGACCCAGCCGATCCGATCGAGATCCGAACGCCGCTTTCGCCCCCGATCCGCAAGCCCCGCCATCACCGCCACCGCGAGCGCCACCGCCGCCGCGACCCACGCCGCCCCGCTCACCGCACCAGCTTCTCGACCTTGTCCTGCAGCCGCGCCAGCTCGGCCTTTAGCGTCGCGATCTCCTCGTCCTTCGATCCCGCGTCCTTCGATACAGCGCCGTTCGCCGCCGCAGCAACCGGCGGCTTGAACGCCTGCGCCGCGGTCTCGAACATCTGCAGGTTGCGCTTGGCGATTTCGGCGAACGGAGTGTGCGCGAAGGCGCCCTCGACCGCGGACTTGAACTGCTCCTGGTTGCGCCGGAAACTGTCCATCGACGCCTCCAGATAGCCCGGCACCACCGCCTGCATCGAATCGCCGTACATCGCGATCAGCTGGCGCAGGAAATTGACCGGCAGCATCGTCTGCCCGCGGCTCTCCTCGTCCATGATGATCTGGGTTAGCACATTGTGGGTGATGTCCTCGTCGGATTTTGCATCGACCACGCGGAACTCGCGCCCGTCACGAGTCATCGCCGCCAGATGCTCCAGCGTGATGTAGGACGAGGTTTCGGTATTATAGAGCCGCCGGTTGGCATATTTCTTGATGACGACGACGCCGTCCGCCGGTTGCTGCTTCTTCATCGCGTTCCCCCCAATGACAAGGCGCAATCCTACGCCCGCGCATGTCGCGCCGCAACATCGGCTTTGCCGCACCTGCGTGCCAGTTTGCTGCGCAGCGAACCCGCAGCATCGGCAGGCCTGCTCTTTATCGCCTGCCGATCCCCGCCTAAGGCGGCGTATTCACAGGAGCCCGTCATGAACAGCCAGCCCAGCGACATCGTCATTACCGCCGCCAAGCGCACCCCCGTCGGCAGCTTTCTCGGCGCCTTCGCTGGCACGCCGGCGCACGAGCTCGGCCGCGTCGCGATCGAGGCGGCGATGGCCCAGGCGGGCATAACCGGTGCCGATGTGTCCGAAGTCATCCTCGGCCAGGTGCTCACCGCCGCGCAGGGGCAGAACCCCGCGCGCCAGGCGTCGATGGCCGCGGGCGTGCCCAAGGAAGTCCCCGCGTGGGGGGTCAACCAGGTCTGCGGCTCAGGCCTGCGTGCCGTGGCACTGGCGGCACAGGCGGTCGCGACCGGCGATGCGACGATCGTCGTCGCCGGTGGCCAGGAATCGATGTCGCAGAGCGCGCACGCCCAGACGATCCGCGCCGGCCAGAAGATGGGCGACCTCAGCCTGGTCGACACGATGGTCAAGGACGGGCTGACCGATGCGTTCAACGGCTATCACATGGGCATCACCGCCGAGAACCTTGCCGAGAAATATCAGGTCACTCGCGCCGACCAGGATGCCTTTTCGGTCCGCTCGCAAAACAATGCCGAGGCAGCCCGCAGCAGCGGTCGTTTCACCGACGAGATCGCCCCCGTCACGATCAAGGGGCGCAAGGGCGACACGGCCGTCTCGGATGACGAATACATCCGCACCGGCGCCACGATCGACAGCGTCGCGGGGCTCCGACCCGCCTTCAAGAAGGACGGCACCGTCACCGCCGCCAACGCCAGCGGCCTGAACGACGGCGCCGCCGCGATCGTCGTCATGCGCCGCGACGAGGCCGAACGCCGCGGGTCCCCGATCCTTGCGACCATCCGCAGCTGGGCAAGCGCGGGCGTCGACCCGTCGATCATGGGCATCGGCCCCGTCCCCGCCACCCGCCGCGCACTGGAGAAGGCCGGGTGGACCATCGGCGACCTCGACCTGATCGAGGCCAACGAAGCCTTCGCCGCGCAGGCGCTATCGGTCGGCAAGGAGCTCGGCTGGGACGCCGACAAGGTCAACGTCAACGGCGGCGCCATCGCTATCGGCCACCCGATCGGCGCGAGCGGCGCGCGCATCCTGACCACGCTGATCTACGAAATGGCCAAGCGCGACGCCAAGAAGGGCCTGGCGACCCTGTGCATCGGCGGCGGCATGGGAATCGCGATGTGCATCGAGCGGCGGTGATCCGCTTTCGATCGTTGAAGCATGTTTGTTGCAGCTAAGCTCATGTTCGCGCACGATTGATGTCGCATGACTGCGGCTGGGGTCGTTGCTGTGACATCTCGATGACAGCATGACATATAAATGAACGTCGGATTAATGTTTTGCTTGCTCGCGCGGCTTCGACCAACCCATTCTGCACCTCGGACCCGTCGCGAAGACTGGCCGTCAAATGGGGTATTCGATGAAGCTCACCACCTTGCTCTCGGCGACCGCGCTCGTCGGCCTGACCATGATCGCGGCGCCGGGCATCGCTCGCGCGCAGGCCAGCCAGCCGGCTGAGGCCGGGCAGGACGTTTCTGCCAGCGGTGTCGAGACGGAAGATGAAACCAACACCGTTGTCGTCACCGGATCGCGCATTCGCCGTCCCAACGACGATTCCGCGCTTCCGATCACCTCGGTCACCGCTGCCGAGATTTTCGAGACGGGGCGCATCTCGGTTGGCGACGTACTCAACGATCTGCCGCAGTTGCGCACCTCGCTGGGTTCGCAGAACTCGACCGGCGGTCTCGGCACGCGCGGCCTGAACTTCCTCGATCTGCGTGGCCTTGGGCGTGCCCGCACATTGACGCTCATCAACGGGCGCCGTCAGGTTTCCGCCGACATCGTCAACGGCGTCTTTTCGGGCCAGGGTTCGTCGGTCGACATCAATACCATTCCGACCGACCTCATCGAGCGCGTCGACATCGTCACCGGTGGTACCTCGTCGATCTACGGTTCGGACGCGATCGCAGGCGTGGTCAATTTCGTTCTCAAGGACAATTACGACGGCACACAGCTGCACGCCCAGACCGGCGTCAGCAAATATGGCGATGCGGGTAATCAATATATCTCGGCGCTGGTCGGCAAGAACTTTGCCGAAGGTCGCGGTAACATCGCGCTGAACGCCGAATTCGCGCATCAGGAGGATTATTACGCCTCCGGACGACCCAACCTGCGCCAGAACGACACATTCGTCGTGGTCGATCAAGACGTCGGCGCACCTTCGGACGACGTCAAGGACCGCATCTTCTATCGTGACCTACGCAGCGCGACGATCTCGCCCGGCGGTCAGCTCGGCTTTCGCTACGCCAACGCTCCGACCGCGCCCTGCGGCGTCGATTCGGCGGGTAGTTCGTTCACCTGCGGCTTCCTGTTCCAGCCCAACGGTGCGCTGGTGCCGCAAACCGGGCTGCGTGTCGGTCTGGGTCCCAACGGCAATTACATCGGCGGCAACGGGCAGACCGGGCGCGAAGGCCAATTGCTCGTGCTGTCGCCCGATCTGAAGCGCTACGTCGTCAACCTGCTCGGCCATTTCGAGATCGCGCCGGCGTTCGTTCCGTTCGTCGAAGCCAAATACGTCCGCACCGAGGCGTCGGGCTCGCAGAGCGGACCGCTGTTTTCCCAGGGTACCACGCTGAGCGGCTTCGGCAGCAATACCGCCATCGCGGGCTTCAACGACCGGTCTTACGTGAACGCGGGCGGCACCACGGTGAACCGTGAAGGCATCCGCCTCGACAACCCCTATCTTGCGGCGCTCCCCAGCGCGCAGGCGACGATCCGCCAGCAGCTGACGGCGGCGATCAATTCCGGCGTCAACCCGAACACCGGTACCGCGTTCGGCACGACCGCGGCAGGCCTCGCCAACCAGGCGGCGTCGCTTGCCCAGGTGCAGGCGGGCACCTACCGCTTTTCGCTGCGCCGCAACTACCTCGATCTCGGCATCCGGGACGAGCAGATCAAGCGCGACACCTACCGTGTGGTGGCGGGCATCCGCGGCGATTTCTTCGACGACTTCAATTACGAACTGTCGGCCAACTACGGTCGGCATAAAGAGTCGAATGTGATCACCGGCAACGTCAACGTGCAACGCTTCCTGCTCGCGAACGACACGACGACCAATGCCGCGGGTCAGATCGTCTGCCGCGCGCAGGTCGACCCTGCCTATGCTGGCACCGACCGCGGTGGCAATCCCGCGCAACTGGCGCAGGACATCGCATCGTGCGTTCCGCTCAACCCGTTCGGCGAAGGTTCGGTCAGCAACGCGACGCGTGCGTATCTGACGACCCCGACCCTTGCGGTCGGCAAGGCGACCCAGTTCGTCGCCAGCGGTTTCGTCGCGGGCAACCTTGGCAAGCTGTTCTCGCTGCCGGGCGGCCCGATCGCCTTCTCGTTCGGCGGCGAGTATCGACGCGAGACGCTGTCCTACGATCTGGATGACCTTACCCAGTCCGGCTACGCCTTCTACAACGCCCTGCCGGCGTTCACCGCACCCTCGTTCAAGGTCAAGGAAGCCTTTGCCGAAGTGTCGGTGCCGCTGATCAAGGACGTCTTCCTGCTGCAGGAACTCACCGTCCACGGGTCCGGCCGCATTGCCGATTACAAGGGCGCGACCGGCACGGTCTATGCCTACAGCGGCGATGCGACCTGGCGTCCGGTCAGCGATCTGCTGCTGCGCGGCGCCTATTCGCGTTCGGTCCGTGCGCCGTACATCGGTGCGCTGTATGCGGCGCAAAGCCAGAATTTCACGCCCGCGCCCGCCGATCCCTGCGCGGCGCGCAACATCGGCACCGGCTCGGCGACCCGCGCCGCCAATTGCGCGGCGGCTGGGCGTCCGGCCGATTACGACTTCGTCTACACCTCGTCGCTCGAGATCAGGAGCGGCGGAAACCCGAACCTGGAGGCGGAGAAGTCCAATTCGATCACGCTCGGCGGCGTGTTCCAGCCGCGCTTCGTGCCCGGCCTGACGATCTCGTCGGATTATTACAACATCGAGGTCAACAACGTCATCACCGCAGTGGGTGCGCAGCAGATCCTCAACCTGTGCTACGACGCCCCGACGCTGGACAATCCGTTCTGCGGTCTGTTCCAGCGGGCAGGCGCTGCCGGTGGCCCGCGCAGCGAGCAGCCGTTCCGCGTTCTGGAGGGCTCGCTGCTCCAGTCATCGGCGAACTTTGCCAAGCTGAAGACACGGGGCATCGACACCAACATCGCCTACAATCACCGGTTCGGCTGGGGTCAGGTCAGCCTCAAGGGCGTCTGGACCCACGTCATCCAGAACGACAGCTTTACGGATCCGGCACGTCCGAAGTTCAAGAACGTGATAACGGACGAACTGGGCGATCCCTCCGATGCCTTCAACATCAGCACGGACGTGAAGATCGGCCATTTCTCCTTTGGTCATACCTTCCGCTGGTTGGATAAGATGTACCTGAATACGTGGGAAGACTATAACAGCGTCAACGGACAGCCTGCGCAGAATCCGGATTATGCGGAAATCGAGAAATATCCGGTGACCACCTATCACGACGTTCGCGTCAGTTATGAGGTCAACGACAAGTTCGACATGAACCTGGGTATCGTCAACGTCGGCAACAAGAAGCCGCCATATGGATTGACGGGCGTCGGCGCTGCTTCCGGTATCTACGATAACCGCGGTCGCTTCTTCTTCGCAGGCGCCACCGCAAAGTTCTGAATGCGCTTGTGAGCATGTAGCGATAAAAGGGCCGGGGTCATTCCCGGCCCTTTTTCATGACGGAGAGCGCCACGGTGGCGACAGCGGACGATTGCGTGACCCAGGCGGCCCGGCTCGCCGGTGCCGGCCGGGTGCGCGATGCCGAACAGTCTCTCCTTGCCGGCGCGCGCGCCGGAAACCTCGCCGCCGCGATGCAATTGGCGGTCTGGAACCTCGTCGGGCATCCGCTTCCGCGCAACCTCCCCCAGGCACGGCAGATCCTGCGTCAGGCCGCGGCGGGCGGGCACCTCGACGCTGCGCTGATGGAGGTGGCGCTCACCGCCAACGGTAGCGGCGGCCCGGCCGATTGGCGCGCCGCCCTTGCCCTGTTGGCCACGGCTGCGCGGAGCGACGACATGGCCCGCCGACAGCTTGAATTATTGACGAAGATGGACCTCGACGCCGCCGGGGCGCCGCGCACTATGCCCGCGGCCGAACGGCTCAGCGCTGCGCCAGATGTCGTCCGCTACCACCGGCTGCTTTCGCCCGCGGAATGCGCCCATGTCACCGCCGCAGTGCACGACCTCCTCGAACCCTCCTATGTCGTGGATCCCCAGAGCGGACGCCATGTCGCACATCCCATCCGCACCTCGGACGGCGCGGTGATCGGGCCGACCCGCGAGGATCTGGTGATCCGCGCGATCAACCGCCGAATCGCGGCGATCAGCGACACCGACATCGACCAGGGAGAGGCGCTCTCCGTCCTGCGCTACCGGCCCCCGCAGCAATTCCGCATGCACCACGACGCGATCGGCGGCGTCGCCAATCAGCGCGTAAAGACCGTTCTCGTGTATCTCAACGACGGCTTCGCGGGCGGCGAAACGTATTTTCCCGCCGCCGATCTGACCATTTCACCCGCGCAGGGCGACGCGGTCCTGTTCGTCAACGCAGATGCCGCCGGACTCCCCGATCCGCTCGCCAATCACGCCGGGCTGCCGGTCCGGGCGGGTGTCAAATGGCTGGCGACCCGCTGGATCCGCGCGCACCCGATCGATCCGTGGAACCTGGCCGGCACCGCGAACTGACCGGGGCGGTTATCCCCAAAACCGCGCATACCGCACGCCCAAGGACGTCAGCAGCTCATATTGCGACTGTCCCGACGCCGCCGCCGCCGCCGGCAACGCAAAGTCGATACCCACCCGGTCGCCCTCGGCCAGCTCCGGCGCTTCCGTCACGTCGATCACGGTCAAATCCATCGACACTCGCCCGATCACCGGCAGCGCGATGCCCTGCGCCCGTGCGCACCCGCGATCCGAAAAGCCGCGGAAATACCCATCGGCATAGCCGAGGTTGAGGATCGCCACCTCGGTATCCGCGCGCGCGACCCACGTCGCATTATACCCCACGCTCTCCCCCGCGCGCACCCGCCGCCGCTGGAGGATCTCCGCCTCGGGCCACGCCACCTGCGCGATGACGTTTGACAGCTCGCCCCGCGGCACCCCGCCGTACAGCGCCAGCCCGGGCCGCACGAGATCGAAGGCATAATCCGCCCCGAGCGCGATCCCCGCCGAATTGGCGAGACTGCGCCGCCGCGCCTTCACCCCCGCCGCGACGCCTGCGAACGCAGTCCGCTGGCGCGCGTTCATCGCGTCGTCCCCGTCTGCGTCCACGTCCGCACACGCCAGATGGCTCATCACCGTATCGATCGCGAGCCCGTCGAGCAGCCCCGCTGCGACCTCGTCGCACGATACACCCAGCCGGTTCATCCCCGTGTCGACCATCACGTCGCACACGCCGCCGCCTGCATCGCGCCAGCGCGCCACCTGCACGGCGCTGTTGAGCACCGGCCGCGCATACCCGCCGCGCGCCGCCGCCATGTCGGCATCACGCACCCCGTGCAGCACCGATACCGACAGCCCCAGCGGCGCCAGCACCGCGGCTTCGGCCCAGGTCGCGACAAAGAAATCGCGGGCCCCCGCGCCCGCCAGACGCCGCGCCACCTCGGTCGCGCCCAAGCCATAGCCATCGGCCTTCACCGCCGCCCCGCACGCCGCAGACCCGCTCAGCCGGTCGAGCGCGCGCCAATTGGCGACCAGCGCCGCCCCATCGAGGCGCAAGAGCGACGGCGCGTCGGGCGTCACCGGACCGTACGCCACCCGTTCGGCACCACCGCAGCGCCAGTGCTGCCGGGCAAGGACATCCCCGCGCGCGCCAGCCGCGCCGACAGATCGACGGCCCGCCGCGCCGCAGTCGCAAGGGAGGGACGTGCAAGAGAGATCGCCGACACCCGCGTCACGCCCGGGTCTTCTGCGGTTCCTGCAGCCCGAACGCGGTCACGACCAGCGCCAGCGCCACTACGCCCCAGGTATACCACAGCCCCGCATAGGGATCGCCCGTCCGCGCGACGATGTACTGGGAGATGAACGGCAGGAAGCCGCCGAAATACCCGGTCCCCAGATGATAGGGGATCGACAGCGAACTGTAGCGGATCGCAGGCGGGAACATCTCGGACAACAGCGCCGCGACGGGGCCATAGGTCACCCCCGACAATGCGCCCAGCATCAGGATCAGCGCCAGGATCGTCAGCAGGTTCGCGAGGGGCGGCACCACCGGCGCCAGATCGTACCCCGCCTGCGCCAGTGCCGCGTCGACCCCGGCCGGGCTATGATCGGGCACCGGCACCCCGCCGATCGATAGCACCGTGCCCGGTGTCCGCCGGGTGCTGTAGGCCACCCCCTTCTTCGACAAATGGTCGAGCAATTGCCCGCACGCATCGCCCTGTTCCTTGGCGAACGGCGAATACGCGCAATGCGGCCCCGACACGATCACCGGCGCCGCGCGCGCCGCCTGCGCCAGTTCCGGATTGGCCGCCGCGCCCAGCCCCCAGAAGATCGGGAACAGCAACACCAGTGTCGCGGCATAGCCCCACACGATCGGCCGCTTGCGCCCGATCCGGTCGGACAGCCGCCCGAAGCCGACAAAGAACACCAGCCCGAGCAGCGCGCCCGCACCCGCGATCAGCTGCGCGGTCGTCTCCTCCACCCGCATCGCGCCTTGCAGGAACGACAGCACGGTGAACATCGCGGTGTACCAGACCACCGTCAGCCCCGCCGCGATGCCGAACAGCGCCACGACCATGCGCTTCAGATTGCCCGGATAGGTGAAGCTTTCCAGGATCGGGTTCTTCGCCCGCTCGCCGGCCGCGCGCATCGCGGTGAACACCGGGCTCTCCGACAGCTTCAGCCGCATCCAGAGCGAGATCGCGAGCAGCAGCAGCGAGAACAGGAACGGCACCCGCCACCCCCAATCCTGCCACACCGCCGCAGGCAGCACCCCCTTGGTCACCAGCACGACGGCCAGGCTCAGCACGAAGCCGCCGACCACGCCTGCCTGGATGAAGCTGGTGTAGAAACCGCTCTTGCCCGGCGGCGAATGCTCGGCGACGTACACCGCCGCGCCGCCATATTCGCCGCCCAGCGCCAGCCCCTGCGCGATCCGCAGCAGCAGCACCAGCGCCGGCGCGGCAAAGCCGATCGCCGCGGCGGAGGGCACCAGTCCGACGCCCGCGGTCGCCACCCCCATCAGCGCGATCGTGACGAGAAACGTATATTTGCGACCCAGCCGGTCGCCCAGATACCCGAACAGCACCGCCCCCAGCGGTCGAAACCCGAACCCGACCGCAAACCCGGCCCACGCGAGCAGGGTCTGGACGATCTCGTTTCCCGCCGGAAAGAACGTCCGCCCGATGATCCCCGACGCCGCCAGCGTGCCGTAGATGAAGAAGTCATACCATTCGAACACCGTGCCCAGCGACGACGCGGTGATGACCAGCCGGATATCCGCCGGCGACGGCTGTGCGCTGTGATCCATCGGGCCTCCCTTGGAGGCTCTCCTAACGCTGTTGGACAGAAAGGCGAAGCCTCCCTGGTACCTCCCCGCAACGGGGAGGGGTACCGCCGCGAAGCGGTGGTGGAGGGGCAGCCACAAACAGTGCAGCCCACGGAACTGCCCCACCACCACCGGGCTGCGCCCGGCGGTCCCCCTCCCCGCTCCGGGGAGGAAAAAAGTCTACTAGACCTTGGTCGCGTAGATCATCCGCCCTTCGCCCAGCCGGGCGAACATCTCGGCCAGGTCGCTTTCCCCGACCGCAAAACACCCTTGGCTGCGCCCCAGCATCCCGTGGGTGCGCAGCATGTCCTTGTTGGCATACCACGCCGCATGCACCACGATGGCGCGGCTCAGCGCATTGTCGTTGGTCGGATCGAGCCCGATCAGCCGCTGCGACCGGCCGTGCTTGCCGACATAATAATCGGCCGCCAGGAACGCCCCTTCGCACGACGCATTCGATCCGGACTGATTGGAGAAGCGCGCCAGATAGCCGGTGTGCGCGGGGTCCGATCCGCTGCCATGCGCGACCAGCAGCGAGGTGCTGCGCCCACTGGCGATATCGAGGAAATGCAGCCGCGGCTGCGACGATGGCGCCGCGAAGTCGACGATCGCGATGCGGTCGCGCTTCACCCGGTCGCCGTGCCGCTGAAGCGAAGCGAGCGCGCGGCGCAGCAGTTCGGGCCGCACCACCTTGGAACTCGTGAGCACCGGCGCGGCATGGCCGGGCACCGGCGGCTGCGACATCGGCTTCAGGTCGCGCGACGTCAAACGCGCCATTTTCTGCGCCGCAGACACCGCACCGGGCACCGCCAGCAGGCTGCCCAGCACCAGGCCGTTCTTGACCAAGGCACGCCGGTCGCGCGCCGCTTCGCCCATCTCGCTCATCGATATCCTTGTAAGATCGCCCTGTCCGCCCGCTCCACATAGCATCGAAGACGTTAAATTTCGCCCGCGATCTCCGTCGGTTGCGGGCATATCCGGAATTTCGCCGCGCGATTCCAACGCTTCGTCGGCACACACGCGGGAACTCGAAGCCGGGGTCTGCGCGTTGATTCGCCGACATTGTACAGGCGTCAGGAGTATCGACGATGAAGGGTTGGGCAATCGCAATGGTGCTGATCGGCGCCACCATTACCGGCACCGCGCACGCCGAGGATGGCGCGCCCGCGGCCGGGCTGACCGCGGCGACGGCATCCGCGGTCGCCCCCAACCGCTTCGTCTGGGCCGACACCGTCCCGAACATCGGCGCCGATCCGGTCAGCGTGGTCGTCAGCATCGCCGACCAGCGCGCCTATGTCTACCGCGGGCAGGCACTGATCGCGGTCTCCAGCGTGTCGACCGGCAAGGAGGGCAAGGGCACGCCCGCGGGCACCTATCCGATCCTCCAGAAGGAGGCGGACCACAAATCCAACCTCTACGACGCCGCGCCGATGCCGTTCATGCAGCGGCTGACCTGGGACGGCATTGCGCTCCACGCCGGCCGCAACCCCGGTTTCCCCGCCAGCCACGGCTGCGTGCGGATGCCCGCCGCCTTCGCCAGGAAGCTCTTCGGCATCACCTCGGTCGGCAGCACCGTGACCGTGATGGACGAATCTTTCGTCCCCGGCGACGACTGGGTGCCCGAATCCGCCGCCCCGGCGGAGCCCGATGCCGGGACCACCCACGCCAACACACTGCAACTCGCGTCGCTGGAGCGCCAGTAGCGCGCGGTCAGAGCGTCACGCCGTAGCGCGCGAACTGCTCGCGTACGTCCGGGTCGATCTTCACTGCGGCCGCCGCGTCGGCCGCAGACCGGGCCTTGTCCCCCTTGCGCGCCCAGGCGACCGCACGGCCGAACCGTGACCCGGCCAGGTCAGGGCTCTTGGCCAGCGCCCGGTCGTAGTCCGCGGTCGCGGCGTCCAGCCGACCCAGACGCAGCAGCGCCAGTCCCCGGCTGTCGAGGAAACCTGCCACATCGGGCGCCATCTTCAATGCCGCGTCGCAATCCGCCAACGCCGATTCCAACGCCACCCCCGAAGTCGCCTTCGCCCAGCACATGTTGTTGAGCGACGTCGCATCGTCCGCCTTCACCCGCGCCGCCGCAAAGTCGCTGTCCGCGCGCTTGCCGTCGCCACTGCGCGCATAGGCGATGCCGCGCCCGGTCAACAGATTGGGGTCCGCGGGAGCGCGCTCCAATGCTGCGGTATAGATTGCAATCGCACCGGGCGCGTCGCCGCCCTCGGCCTGCAACTCCGCCTTGGCCGAGATCGCCGGGAGAAATCCGGGCTCCAGCTTCAGCGCGGCGTCCAGATCGGCACGCCGCGCTGGCACATCGGCCCTGGGGCGTGCGTAACTGCGGTTGAGGTACACATACGCCTCGGGTTTGATCGCGATCGCGCGATCATAGGCGCGCATACCCTCCGCATCCTTATGCAAGGCGACGTAGATGTTTGCCGCCGTCACCTGCGCATAGACGTCCTTGGGATTGGCGGCGGCGACCGCCGCGGCTTCGCCCAGTGCCGCCTCCTGCTTGCCCTGGCCCCGAAAGATGTTGGCGCGCAGCAGATACATCTGCGCCCACCCAGGCGACTGGCCGATCGCTGCCGCCGCATCGCGCAGCGCCGCGGCATCGTCGCCGGCCGCACGCTCGGCCTCCGCCCGGTGGCCCAGCGCGAAGCCGTTCGCCGGTTCGATCGCGAGTGCGCGAGTGTATGCCGCGATCGCCTCGCGCGGCGCGCCCCTCCGCTCCGCCAGCAGGCCACGCCCGCGAAACACGACCGCGTTTTCCGGGTCGATCGCCGCTGCCGCATCCAGGTCCTTTGCCGCAGCCGCGTCATCCCCCGTCCAGGCACGCGCCATTCCGCGGTTTGCAAGTGCCCATGCGTTCTTCGGATCGAGCGCGTGGGCACTGTCGAAATCCTTGAGCGCGGCGTCGTAACGCTCGCCCTCGAGCATCAGATTGCCCCGGCCGACATAACCCGCCGCATCGTCCGGGCTGGCGGCGATCGCCGCGGTCAGGTCCGCTTCCGCATGCTCCCGGTCGCCACGCGCCACATAGGCCGCCGCACGCTGCTGCAAGGCGTAGCCGTTGCCGGGCTCGCTCTGGAGCGCCTTGGTATAGGCGGCGATCGCCTCCCCGGGGCGCTGCTCCAAGTCGGCGAGCATGCCGCGACCGATGAACACCTGGACATACGCCGGATCGATCGCCGCCGCCTTGTCCAGATCGGTCCGCGCCCCCGCCAGGTCGCCGAGCTGGATGCGGGTGATCGCGCGATTGGACCACGCCCAGACGCTGCCCGGATCGAGCTCGATCGCCTTGCCGTAATCGGCCACCGCCTCCTTGCGCATGCCGCGGCCGACGAACAGACTGGCGCGCTCGCCATAGTCGTGGGAGGTCGCCGGGGTCGCGGCGCTCGCCGCCGCGACCTCCTTCTCGGTCGCTTCGTACCCCAGCGGCTTGCGCAGCTTCGCCGGATGATCGGCCAGCGTGCGCAGCGCCGCCTGCGCGGCGGGCGCGTCGGCGGCGGCGAACTCGGCCACGACCGCGCGCTCGCTCTTCTCGATCGTGAACACGTCGCCCGCGATTCCGGCATGGCGGCGATAGTGGATGCCGGCGGTCGTCTGGTCCACCTCCATGCCCACCCCCAGCTTGAAGTCGCCGCGCCCCTTGGGCAGGAGGATCGTCTCCTGCGTGCGGGTGAAATAGGGGTAGGGCACCGCAAACGGCGCGTCGCGGTCGGGGCCGGCATCGCGCGCGAAGTCCGCCCGGTAGCCGACGCCGGTGCTGTCGGTTTCATACGCGCCGCCGGACCAGTCCATCTTGGCCACGCCCTCCATCGTCAGCCGCTCCTCGCCGGTCTTCGCGTCGAACGCGGCGTTGGCGGTCTTCACCTCGATGAAGTCGTACTGCCCCTTCCAATATTCCCTCAGCGCGCGGTCGCGCGCGTCCGCCGCCAGGTTCGCCAGCCCGGCATTGGCGCCGACCGCCTCGTCGCCGCGCAGGATCGTCTCGACCCGCGCCGGGGCGGGTGCGCTCAGCCCTGCGGTCGCGTCGATGCGGATCGTCACGCTCTGCCCCGGCGTCTCCAGCGGCGCAGGCACCATCCGCACCAGCACGGCCCCGCGCGCCGCCACCGGCAGGCCCCAGCCGAACGCAGGCGTCGTCAGCCGGTCCAGCCCGGTATCGCCGCTCCGCGTACCGTCCAGCCAGTACGTCCGCCCCGCGATCGATGCGCGCACGAGCACATGGTTGAACAGCCCGATCATCGGCAGCCGTGCGTCCAGCCCGTCGCCATAGACCGTGCTGACCAGCACCGCATCGCTCTCGACGCCCAGCTCGTGGAGCAGCGCCAGCAGCAGCGCGGTCTTGGCCTTGCAATCGCCATAGCGCCGCGACCAGGTCGTGTCGGCATCCGCAGGCACCAGCCCACCCGCCCCCATCGCCAGCGCGACATAGCGGATACGGTCCTGCACCAGCGCGAGCGCAGCCTCGGCGCGCACCCGGGGATCGCTCGACGCGCCGCGAATGCGCTCCAGCTCCGCATGCAACGGACCCGCCGCAGGCAGCACCGCGGCCTGGCGAACAGCGGCGCCATCAGCGCGCTCAGATCGGCCCAGGACGCGAAGTCGGTCGATTCCACCAGTCGCCCGATCCGGTAGCGCGGCGGCGCGCCTTTCGGCGGCGCGACCGGCTCGACCCCGTCGGTCGTCCATTCGACATTGATCGTGCCCCCGGCCTTGACCGGCTTCGGCACGGCAAGGGACCCGGTCGCGCGCACCCTGACCGGAACCGCGGCGGGCCATTGCATGCGCAGATGCGCGCGGCCGATCGGAAAACCGTTCCACGCGCCCGCGATCGCCTCGACATGCCCCTGCATCACCGGGTCGCTCGACGTCACCGATGCCGCAAATTCCAGAATATCGCCGACCTGCAGCCCCTCGGGCTGAATGTTGGCGGTCAGCACGCCGTCCAGGGTCGCGCTCTCCATATTCTGCTCGCGCCTCACGACCGTGAACGTCTGCCCCGATGCCAGCACGTCGATCACCTGCGCGCCCCGCCGGATCAGCAGCTTGTGGACGCTCAGCACGTCGGTCTCGGGGCGCCACGGCACCGAGATGTTCCCCGCGGCGAGCCCCTGCGGAGTCTGGATCTTGAGCGTCAGCGCCGAATAGACCGTCTGCCGCCCGGGCTCCAGCGCCACCTGCTGGTCCGACAGCAGGACGCGGACCGCAGCCTCGTCGGCCTTTGCCGGTGCAGCCGCTGCGACCGGCTTCACCCAGGCCGGCGCGGGCCCGATCACCGGCTTGTCGGCAGGTGCCTTGTCCGCCGCATACGCGCCACTCGAAACCGCGGCCACTACCACCGCCGCAACCGTCATTCCCCGCATCGACATCCCCCATTGGCCGCAGCGTATCGTGGAACCGGTGCGCGGGGAACCGGGCTCGACCTTGATCTGCCGCAATTTCGGGAAGGACCGTGCGCCCATGCACCCCAAGCGCCGCTTACGCGTTGCGCCCGCATGACCGACATCCCACCAATCGTCCCCCTCACCCACCTCGACATCGCGCTGCGCCCCGATCCGATGCGCACCGTGATCCGCCCCTTCCTTCCCGCGGACCCCGACGGCTTCGTCGTCGCCGGGCACCCCCGCGCCGAACGGATCATCGCCCGCGTGCTCGCGATCCCTCCCGGCGAGCTCCATCTCGAGCTCGACCGCGTTCGCCAGTCGCTCGATCAGCGCCACCGCGACGTTCCAGAAATGCTCGAACGCCGCTTCGAAGGCGTCACCGCCATGGTTCCCGCGGGCGCCGAAGTCTCCGCCGACCAACGCACCCTGATCGGTGCCTATCTGAGCGCGGAATACAGTTTCGAGGCCGCCGCGCTCTTCAATCCCAGCGCGGTGCCCCATCCCGACCAGTCGAACCTGCCCGAAGGCGCGATGCGGATCGTCGTCAGCTTGCGCGGCATCGGCGAAGGCCACCTATCCTCGGTCACCTTCCGCACCGGCATCTGGGCGGCGGACGGCAGCCTCGCGATGGACCCGGCGAGCGAGACCGCGGTGCCGCCGATGTTCGACACGCCCGAGGGCTGGCACGACGGCGACACCATCCAGCTCGATTGCCGCGGCAGCCGCGAGCCCTCCGAAACCGTGCTGTTTCCCGTCCTCGACAGCCAGAGCCGCGGTATCGAGGACCTGCGCCTCACGCCCTTCGTCTATCCCGGACGCCCGAAGACCTATGCGGGCACCTACACCGCGCTCGGCAGCGCCGGCATCCGCCAGGAACTGCTCCAGACCGACAATTTCCGCACCTTCAAGATGCACCCGGTCAAGGGCGACCTCGCCAACGCAAAGGGCATGGCGCTGTTCCCCCGCCAGGTCGGCGGCCGTTTCCTGTCGGTCACGCGTCAGGACAACGAAAATCTGTGGCTGGCGACGTCGGACGATGTCTTCACGTGGGAACCGGCGGGCAAGCTGCTGGATCCCAAATACCCCTGGGAGATCGTCCAGATGGGCAATTGCGGATCGCCGCTGGAAATCGCTGAAGGGTGGCTGCTCCTCACCCACGGCGTCGGCGTCGTCCGCAACTATGCGATCGGTGCCGCGCTGCTCGACCGCGACGATCCCTCCAAGGTGCTCGGACGCCTGCCCCGCCCGCTGATGGAGCCCGGCCCCGAGGACCGCGACGGTTACGTCCCCAACGTCGTCTACAGCTGCGGCGGCATCGTCCGCGACCGCACCCTCCTGCTCCCCTACGGCATCGCCGACAATTATGCCGGCTTCGCGACGGTCAGCGTCGACGACCTGCTGGGGGCGATGGAGGCGCCGTGACCCGCGAAGCGCTCGAGGCGGAATGGCTCCACCTGACCCGCGTCGAGCTCCCCGCCCTGGCCACCGCCCGCAACTGGCCGGTCACTGCCGACCACTGCTTCCAGCGCATTCTCTTGGACTGCGCCTGCGGTGGTCGATGGTACGACACGATCAAGGGTCGCCCTGCCTACGTGCACGCTCCCGAGGCAATACTGACGGAAGCGTCTCTACTCGGCCGTGCGGCCATCGCAGGCGATACTGATATGCACGCATTGAACCGAAGGTCGCTGCGATGGCGAGCACGCCGGGCATCGACATCGTAAATCGGTCAACCTAGTTCGGCATTGGCTACCTCCCGCAAGCGGTCGAGTTCCGCGCCGGCGTTGATCGCGATTTCGACAGCTTGCACGAGCGGCTGCATGGCCTGATCGAAATCCTCTTCTTCGAAAGCCTTTACCAAAGCTTCGGGCTCGATCGTTACTGGCAGGTAGAGCCGACGGTCATCCTCCTCGTCAAATCGAAAACCATGTTGAAGCAGTTCTTCGACCAGCTTTCCATTTGCCTTCAGCAGCTTCTTCCAGCGCGCGACGCTGAACATATTTTGAGAAATCCATAGGGCAAGAGTCGCGCCGTTTTCACCGGTGCCGGTGAAGGTCGCAAGCCAACAGTTCTCACCGTCACCGCCTGGCGTCGTCCATTCGTCGAGACCGAGCCAGAACGTCGCATCTGGGTCAGCACTTCCGTCCAACCAAGTGCGCTTTGCCAACCATACAGACTCAATGCTCGCGTCGAACTCGGCGTACCAAGTGTCGTTTGAACCCGCTTTCTCGACGGCTTTGCCTGCCTCGGTCCAGACCCTCGGTCCCAGCACCTCGTCGGCGTGCTTCATAGCCGCCGCAATATCGCCGATGTTGCGGATCACGAGTGCATCGAGGCCTTGCTGTTCGGTCATCATTATCTCCCTCAGAAACGGGCCACGTGCCGCCCGAATGCGGCAACCAAGTAATCGGTGAATTCATAGTCGGCGCGGCGGCGCGGGACAGCCGCAGTCGCCGCTGTACGCACCGTCGACCAAGTCGCTCGGAGCACGTCGGGTCGCGATGGCGGGAAAGGAGCCAGCAGGATCACGACCGGCCGTTTGCACCGCCCGGCGGCGTTGTTTGTTACCGCGGCGACGTACCGATCCAATTGGCCGAGACCCTCGCCCGCGCCAATCTTGACCTCGATGCCAAGGACGTGGTGCACGGTTTCGATGACCAGATCGACCCGGTCCCGGCTGTCGCCTTCCGGGCAACATTCCGTCCGCACGGTGTAGCCCGCCGCTATTTCCTTCACTGTCGGTAGCACGGCCTGCGGGTCGTGGAGACGGCGCAGGAACGCGTTGAGGAACCTGATCGCGGTATCGCCCCCCTGCACAGGCGACCATAGTCCGGCCAGTACCGCAGCGTTACGCACCTCGTTGCGCTTCAGCCCCGCCATGGTCCACGGATTCACACCGAGTCCCTGGGTCCGTGCGGCACGGAGTGCCATGTTGAGGGGGTGGATCACCGGCGCCAGCCGCTCGACCGTCAACCCCGACGTATTCTGCTTGTGCCTCTGAGCGGGCCGCATCGTGCGCCATTTCCGAAGGAACGTGTCAAGGCGCCGAATGCGTGGATTGGTGCTTCGTTCGCGTTGCCAATGATCCAGGAAAGCAACAAGCCTCCCAGTTTGCTCGTGGTCCACATCTGTATTCGTCATAATATGTCCCGCGGCAAGGTCGGCAGAATTCCTCGCCCGTCGCTTGGCAAGCGGCATGGGAAGGCTCTGATTCCAAGCACGTCGCCAAGCTGTCCCGTGACGGCGGCGCGTCTGTCGGCGTAGTTCACCCCCCACCCCCCTCGAACTCCGCGATTCGCGCCACGATCGCCGCCTCCAGCTTGTACAGGTCGGTCAGTGCCGCCACCGGGTGCCGCACCTCCGCCTTGCCCGCGAACGTCCCCACGTAGCGCGTCGTCGGGCTGTTGAAATGCAGCCGCGCCAGCGTCTTGCGGTTGTTGTCGTCGAGCAGGATCGCGCAATAGCTCTTGGAATCGCGGATCACGACCCGTGACGGATCGACATGCCGCGCCGCGATCGCCTGAACGATGCGAAAGCCCGCGATCTCGTCGTCGGTGGTGATCACGCCGTCGCCGCTCGACGGATCGTCGGTCGCGCCGTCGGCGATCGTCACCGGTTCGGGATTTGCGACGTGGAGCGCGGACGTCAGCCGCTCGTTCACCCGGTCGCGGATCAGTTGCGCGATGGCGGCCGCGATCAGCGTGCCATATTGCTCGCGCATCGCTGCGGTCAGCTGCGCCGGGCTCACCCGCTTGGCGATCAGCCGCACCCACTCGTCGGAGGGCTGCGCGAACTCGCGGTCGATCTCGGCGCGGACCAGCGTCTCCAGCTTCAGCCGCCCGGCCTCGGCGATGATCGCGTCGATGTCGAACTGGCTGCGCGAGAACCGTTCCAGCGTTGCCGGATCGGTGCGGCGGATCGCGTCCATCGTAAAGCTGAAGAACGGCTGCCGGTCCATGATGTTGGGCTTCTCGGTATCGGTATAGAAGCGGTAAACGACGCCATTGGTCAGGATCGCCACCCGCGCCTCGGTGACGGAGAAGTAGCGGAACAGCTGCTCGGCGTGCTTCAGGTCCAAGTCGACGCTCGACGGCTTGCACTCGACCAGGATGTTGACCCGGCCTTCGGCGCAAAGCGCGTAGTCGACTTTCTCGCCCTTCTTCCCCGGCGTGTCGGCGGTGAACTCGGGGATCACTTCCGACGGATTGAACACGTCGTAGCCGAGCGCTCGGAAGAACGGCAGCACCAGCGCGGTCTTCGCCGCTTCCTCGGTCAGCAGCAGCTCGCGGTGCTGCGACGTGCGTTTCTCCAGCTCGACGAGCTTTGTGGCCAAGTCCATGCAGTCCCCCGGTGCGATCCCCCAGTGCGATCCCCCAGTGCGATCTCGGGCGCATCCTGAACCCAGCACTCCGCCGCGCAACCGGCATGCCTCCAGTATGGACCTACCCGGTCAGTCCGCCGGCGGCTTGGGCGGTCGAGCGAGCCCCGTCGCCAGCCCTTGGGCCCACCGCTCCAGCGCCGACGCCGCCGCGCCGATCACCCGCGCCGCCTCGGGGGGCAGGTTGATCGAGGGTGTCTCGAAATCAGGGGCATAGGCCGCACGCGGCTCGGGCGGAACGGGCGGCTCCGGCGGTACTGGCGGGGCGGGCGGAACCGGTCCGCGCGGCTTCGCCTCGCCCGCGATCGCGCCCGCCGCGGCGACCAGCACGCCCGCGAGCATCTGCCGCGCCGCGGGCGTCGCCACCTGCCGCGCCAGCACGGCGGCGATCCCCGCCACCTGCGGCGGCACCGCAAACGCGTCGTGCCCGCCGTGCGCCTTGTCCTTCTTGTGCTTTTTCTTGCCCATCGCGCGTCTCCTGTCGGTGTAACATAGGAGCAATACACGCAGCGGCAAGTCCCCGCTCACAGCACCCCACATCACAGCACGAAGTACGCCGCCTCCAGCTGGGTCGCGGCAACGGCGAACGCGAAGTCGGCCACTCCGTCGCCATCGAGGTCCGCAGACACCTGCGCCTGCCCGTTCACCACGTCGTAGCGCAGCTCGCCCGCGCTGCGCGTGAACGCCGCGGTGCCGATAAACGCGAACGCGTCGTCGCCGGCCCGGGTCGTCACGGCGTCGATCGCCGACAGGTCGATCCGGTCGCCCTCGCTCGCGCCG
>NZ_CAXVWL010000054.1:0-38126 GCF_964263785.1 Sphingomonas sp. | reverse complement strand
AGAGCTGGGGGTCGGTGAAGGGGGGGGCTTTTTTCTTAACTATCCGTGACGGGGAGGGGGACCGCGCGGAGCGTGGTGGGAGGGTAGCCAAGGGCGACACCGCTTGGGGCTGCCCCTCCACCACGCGCTTCGCGCGAGCGTCGGGTCGAGCCGTCCCCCGGACGGCTCTCGAACGCGCGGGGCGCGTTCGGCCCGACACTCCCCCTCCCCGTGCCGGGGAGGAATTTGGGTTTTTACCCTCCGCGATCTCCGCCATCGTTCGACCGGTAGCGATGCTGGTCAGGGCTTCGTCGACCAGCGTGTCGGTGCCGCCGGCCTCGGCGTCGTCGATCTTGCGGAGCAGCCAGTTCTCGCCGCGTTCCTTGGGCCGGGGCTTCAAGCGGATCAGCAGCCATTCGCCCTTCATCCGCTCGCCGTCGAGGACGAAGTGGAGGTGGCCCTTCTCCAGGTCCTTGGCGGATTTGCCCGCGATCGGCGCCCAGGCGCCGCGGTCCCACAGCATCACCGTGCCGCCGCCATATTCGCCCGCGGGGATCGTGCCTTCGAACGCGGCGTAGGACAAAGGGTGGTCCTCGGTACGGACCGCGAGGCGTTTCTCGTTCGGATCGAGGCTCGGGCCGCGGGTGACCGCCCAGCTTTTGAGGACGCCGTCGACCTCGATGCGAAAGTCCCAGTGGAGGCGGGTGGCGTCGTGCTTCTGGACGATGAAGCTGTTGCCGTTTCCGGACGCGAGGGTGCCGGCAGGCTCGGCGGTTTTGGCGAAATCGCGCTTGGAATTGTACCGGGCGAGGGGGTCGGCCATGCGTCAGGCGCGCTTCTTCGCCGCGGGTTTTGCGGGCGCCTTCGTGGCAGGCGCTTTCTTCGCGGGCGTCTTCGCCGCCGCGGGTTTCGCGCCGGGTTTCTCCATCGATTTCTTCAGCGCGGCCATCAGGTCGACGACGTTCGACGCCTTGGGCGCGGCCTCGTCCTTGTCCTCGATGATCGTCTTGCCCTTGGCCTTGCGCTTGCGCTCGATCAGCTCTTTAAGCGCATCGACGTAGCGGTCGTGGAACTCGCCCGCATCGAAGGCGGCGGTCTTGCGGTCGATCAGCGCTTCGGCGAGGTCGAGGAGCTCGGGATCGGGCGCGGTGTCGGGGATCTCGCGGAAATAGCTCTGCGCCTTGTTGACCTCGTCGGCGTAGCGCAACGTTTCCAGCACCATGCCGCGACCGCAGGGTTTGAGGCTGACGACATATTCGCGGCCGCGCAGTGCGAGTTGGCCGAGCCCGACCTTTTTCGTGCGCTTCAACGCCTCGCGCAGCACGACGAAGGCTTCTTCGGCGAGGTCGTCGGCGGGGACGACGAAATACGGTTTCTCGTAATAGATGACGTCGATCTCGCTGGCATCGACGAATTGGGTGAGCTCCAGCGTCTTCTTGGACTCCAGCTTGACCGCGTCGATCTCATCCTGTTGCAGCAGGACGTATTCGCCCTTCTCGACCTCATAGCCCTTCATGATCTCGGCGGTGTCGACGGGGCCGATGCCGGTGACGACCTTGTCGTAATGGATCGGCTGGCCGCTGGGTTCGTGGATCTGCTTGAACGAGACGGTGGCGCCGCTCTTGGTGGCGGAATAGATTTCCACCGGGATCGAGACAAGGGCTAGGCGGATTTGGCCCTGCCAGTAAGCGCGTGCGGCCATGCGGGAGTACCTCGTTGCGGAGGCGATTCAATCCGTGGGGGCGGGAGTCGTTCCGCGGGGGTCAGAGGAGGCGGCTGAGATCGCGGGCTGCGTGTTCCACTGCGATTACGGTGACGATATCATCATCGTCGCCAACCTTATAAAGGATGAGGTAGTCGCCATAGGTGCGCTTCCGGACACCGAGGCTTTCGTCGGCCCAAGGAAAGCGGTTCGGAAACGTGAGCAGAGCCTCGCAGACCTTGCGGAGTTCAGCGACATATGAGGCTGCGCGCCGAGGATTGTCGCGCGCGATCCATGCGCCGATCCGATCGAAACCGTTTTCAGCCTCGTCCGAGATTATCAGCCTCAAGCGTCGCGTGCCAGCGCTCGATACTTGGCGGTCAGCCGGTCGAATACTTCGTCAGCATCGCGTACCCGCCCAGCGTCAGCGTCGGCAAGGCCCCGTTGAATGGCCGCGATCACATGGGGCGCCAGTGGCGGTTCCGAGTCCGCCTGTATCTGCCGCAGTCCCGCTTCGACAGCTTGTTCGACCGAAGCAAAGCGGCCATCGTGGACCAGTTCCTCGGCATATGCCTGCCATTCGTCGTCCAGCTTTACCATCGTCGCCATCGCGCACCTCCGCACCGAACATAAGCGCGCGCGGTTGGCGGACCAAATGGTTTTGCCCTAAAGGGCTGTGCGATGACCGACCCCTTTGCCTTGTTCGATGAATGGTTCGCCGAGGCGCAGGCGTCCGAGCCGAACGATCCCAATGCGATGGCGCTCGCCACCGTGGATATGGCGGGGCGGCCTTCGGCGCGGATGGTGCTGCTCAAGGGGCATGGGCCGGACGGCTTCGTCTTCTACACCAACCGCGAGAGCCGCAAGGCGGACGATCTGGCCGCGCAGCCGTATGCGGCACTGCTGTTTCACTGGAAGTCGCTGCGGCGGCAGGTGCGCGTCGAGGGCGCGGTCTCCCACGCAAGCGATGCCGAATCGGATGCGTATTTCGCCAGCCGTGGGCGCGATTCGCGGCTGGGGGCATGGGCTTCGGACCAGTCGCGGCCGCTCGACTCGCGCGAGACCTTCGAGGCGCGGTTCGCCGCGATGCAGGCGCGGTTCGAGGGCAAGGACGTGCCGCGCCCGCCGCATTGGGGCGGGTACCGGATTATTCCTTCGGCGATCGAATTCTGGCAGGATCGCGCGCACCGCCTGCACGAACGCCGCCTGTTCGTGCGCGCCAAGGACATTGGGGCGGACGCGTGGACCGAGGGGCAGCTCTACCCATGACGCTCGACGAACGCCGCAAGCTGCTACCGCTCGCGACGCGTGCGGCGCTCGCCAGCGTCGGGATGGCGGTGTTCCTGTTCGGGCTCAAATCCTTTGCGGCGTGGCATACCGGATCGGTGGCGATGCTGGGGAGCCTGGCCGACACCGGGCTCGACCTGCTCGCCAGCCTCGTCACGCTGTACGGCGTGCGCCTCGCCGCGCAGCCTGCGGACCACGACCATCGTTTCGGGCATGGCAAGGCGGAGGCGCTGGCAGCGCTGTTCCAGGTCGCGCTGATCACCGCGTCGGCGGGCGGCATCGCCTGGCGCGCGGTGCTGGCGATGGGGGAGACCGATCCGACGCAGGACGCCGGATTCGGCATCGGCGTGTCGATCGTCGCGATCGCCGCGACGGGGGTGCTGCTGTGGTATCAGCGCCGGGTGATCCGCAGCACCGGATCGGTCGCGATCCGCGCCGACAACGTCCATTACCAGTCCGACGTGCTGCTGAACGCCGCGGTGATCGCCGCCTTGGTGCTCGATCAGTGGTTCGGCTGGCACGGCGCGGACCCGCTGTTCGGCATCGCCATCGCACTGTGGCTGGCGTTCGGGGCGTTCAAGGCGTCGTCCAACGCGATCGACCAGCTGATGGACAAGGAATGGCCCGAACGCCAGCGCGCCGCCTTCCTCGATGTCGCGGCGAGGCAGGACGGGCTGAAGGGCATTCACGATTTCCGTACCCGCCGATCGGGCGCGCAGGATTTCGCGCAATTCCACATGGAGGTCGATCGCCGCCTCACCGTCGGCGCGGCGCACGACCTGGTCGAGGGCGTCGAGCGCAACCTCAAGCGCGCGTTTCCCAAGGTGGAGGTGCTGATCCACCTCGATCCAGAGGGGCATGTCGACACCGACAATCCGCTGGTCGAGGCGGACGTGACGCCGCATTGGTTCGGGAAACGCCTTTGAGACTACCCTTTACCCAGGTCGATGCGTTCGCCGATTCGCCGTTCACCGGCAATCCTGCGGCGGTGATGCCGCTGGCGCGCTGGCTCGACGATGCGACGCTGCTCGCCATTGCCGAGGAGAACAACCTGGCGGAGACCGCCTTCTTCGTGCCCTCGAATGCCGAGGACGCGGACTTCGACCTGCGCTGGTTCACGCCTGCCGCCGAGGTGGCGCTGTGCGGCCATGCGACGCTGGCGAGCGGGCATGTCGTGCTGGCGTCGGACACCGCGCGTGACCGGGTCCGGTTCTCGACGCGGCAGGCGGGGGTGCTGGAGGTGGCGCGGGACGGGATCGGCTATGCGATGGCGCTGCCCGCCTGGACGCCGAGCCCCAAGCCCCTGCCAAGCATCGTCGCGGCGCTCGGCGCCGATGCGGGCTGCGAGACGCTGTGGCACGACAAGGGCTATGCGGTCGTGGTGCTGCCCGACGAGGCCGCGGTACGTGCGCTCGGCCCGGACATGCGCGCGCTGGCCGCCGAGGGACCGATCGTCGCCATCGCCACCGCGCCGGGCGACGCGACCGACGTCGTCAGCCGGGTGTTTGTGCCGGCGTTCGCCATCGACGAGGACCCGGTGACCGGCTCCGCGCATGCGGTAATCGCGCCGTGGTGGGCCGAACGGCTCGGGTGCGAGACCTTCGCCGCCTATCAGGCGAGTGCGCGCGGTGGCAGGCTGGGCTGCACCGTTGCGGACGACCGCGTGGTGCTGCGCGGCGGATGCGTGACGGTGATCGAGGGGGCGTTCCTGCTGCCGTGATCAGCGGCGGCGAGATCGGCCTGTTGTCATCGGATCGGGTTTGAGTGGCTTCACCCAGCCTTCGGGCGGAGTTATGCGCTGCTGGCTGGTGCCGAGCCCCATCGCGCCGGGTTGCTGACGAGTCAGGCCGCCCGATTCAATCGCCGCGTCGAGCGTGGCCGGATCGACCGGCTCGCTCGCGCCGCGCAGCAGGCTGATGCGATCGCGCAGCAGCCGCGCGGTCTCGAAGTCGAGCGCCGCAGCGGCGGGTCCATCCGGCGTTGGAGGTCGGCGACGGTATCGGTCATGCCGCGAGCAGCGCCGCCTCGGTTTCGGCGATCCAGCCGCCGCCCAGCACGCGCTCGCCTGCGTAGAGGACCGCGGCCTGCCCGGGGGCGACGCCATATTCGGGGGTGTCGAAGGCCAGCCGGTTGCCGTCGAAGCGCGCGGGCACCGGCTTGGCCATCGAGCGGACCTTGGCGGTTAGCGGGCCATCCCACGCGCCGAGCACGTTCGTCCGTTCCAGCCGCGCCGCCGTGACAGCCAGAGCGGCGCGCGGGCCGACGACAACGCGCGCGGCGGCGGCGTCGATGCGGACGACGTAGAGCGGCTCGGGGGTGCCGCCGATCTCGAGTCCCCGACGCTGGCCGACGGTATAATGGACGATGCCGCGGTGGGTGCCGAGGCGGCGGCCGTTCAGGTCGACGATGTCGCCGGTTGCCGCGGCCTCGGGGCGCAGCTTGCGGACCAGGCCCGCATAGTCGCCGTCGGGGACGAAGCAGATGTCCTGACTATCGGGCTTGGCCGCGACGCCGAGGCCCAGTTCGGCGGCGATCTCACGCACCCGCGCCTTCGGCAATCCGCCGAGCGGGAAGCGCAGATAGTTCAGCTGTTCTTGCGTCGTCGCGAACAGGAAATAGCTCTGGTCGCGCGCGGGATCGGCGCCGCGGTGGAGCTCGGCACCGCTTGCGCCCTCGACCCGGCGGACGTAATGGCCGGTCGCCAGGCAATCGGCGCCGAGATCGCGTGCGAGCGCGAGCAGATCGGTGAACTTGGGCCCCATGTTGCACTGGACGCAGGGAATCGGCGTGCGCCCGGCGAGATAATCGTCGGCGAAGGCGTCGACTACCTGCGCGCGGAAGCTGCTTTCGTGATCGAAGACGTAATGCGCGATGCCTAGGCGGTCGCACACCGCGCGTGCATCGCGGATGTCGCGCGTTCCGCAGCACGCGCCGGCGCGTGCGGTCGCCTCGCCGTGATCGTAGAGCTGAAGGGTGACACCGATCACTTCGGCGCCGGTGCCGTGCGCGAGCGCCGCCACGACCGAGCTGTCGACCCCGCCCGACATCGCTACGACGATCCGGCGCGGGCCGCCGGCAAGCTGAAAATCGGCAAGGTTCATGATGCCCGCCACATAGGACCGGGCACTCGGCGATGCAAAGCGGGTGTACGAAGCGTTGCGGCCGGCTTTACCGAGCCTTCACCACGCCTGCGCTAGGGAGGGTGCGACGGCGTTTTGCCGGCGATCCGCCAAGGACGAGCTTTGGACCTCAGTTTCTCCCGCTTCGACGTCGATGCCGAGCCGATCGCGATGCCGCCCGACCTGGCGGTGCTGATGGTGGGGATCGCGGCGCGGCAAGCAGCCAGCCCGACCGCGGCGGCGCAGGCGGGATGCGTCTACGGGCCGCCCGATCCGCGGCTGTTCGCCCCCGCCGACGGCGCCTTCAACGGCGCGACCGCCCACGCCATCGATGAGTGGAACAAGGAATGAGCGGGCGGGGAGTGAGCGGCCGGCGAGCGATCGGGCAGGAAGTGAAGAGCGCGTTTACCGCGGCGTTTCAGGCGATCTTCAAGGCGCGGGGCGTACCACCCGCTGCAACAGGAACGAACATGGGGCGATACGCCCCGGGTAAGGGTTTGGCATGATCGAGAACCAGAAGATCCGTCCGGCGCAAGTCATCGGTCCGCTCGGCGAGCCGCTGACCGTCGATTCGCTGCCCCCGCCCTCGACGACACGCTGGGTGGTGCGTCGCAAGGCCGAGGTCGTGGCCGCGGTCAACGGTGGATTGCTGTCGGTCGACGACGTGTGCGACCGCTACAGCCTGACCGTCGAGGAATTCGCAGGGTGGCAGCGCGCGATCGATCGGTCGGGGATGCCAGGCCTGCGCGTCACCCGCATCCAGCACTACAAGTCGCTGTACGAACGCCAGCAGAAATATTGAGGCCGGATCACGGCTTATAGGAAGGACGGTACGCGCCCGGAACAATCGCAGCGCTTCGCGAGTCTTTGGCTGCAGACCCGCACCGTAGCGGGGGCAAACAGAGGGACCGCGTAATGATCAATCTCATCATCTGGCTTATCGTGGGTGGCGTGATCGGCTGGCTTGCCAGCATAGTCATGCGGACCGACGCGCAGCAGGGCATCTTCCTGAACATCGTCGTTGGTATCGTCGGTGCGTTCATCGGCGGCCTGATCATCTCGGGTGGATCGATCAACAACCAGCCGCTCAACATCACCTCCTTCCTGGTGTCGCTGCTGGGTGCGATCATCCTGCTGGCGATCGTCAACTTGATCCGCCGCGGCAGCGTGCGCTAAGCGCCGCCGCAGACCGAATTTCGGCGAAGGGGCCGCCCGGCAGGACCGGGCGGCCCCTTTTTCGTTACTGGAGCAGGAAGCGGACCGACAGGGTGACGGCGACGTCCTTTTCGCCCGAGGCGATCTGGGTCTGCGCCGATTCGCCGCGCGCTGCGCGCATGTAGGCGATCGGGGGTGCGGGATCGCCCGCATTCTCGCCGCTTTCCGCGATGGAGACGATGCGCGCGACGCGCAGCCCCGCGGCCTTTGCATACAATTCGGCTCTGGCGCGTGCCCTGGCGACCGCATCGGTGCGTGCTTCGTCGAGCGCTGCGCCCGGCTCCGAAATCGCCAGATTGGGCCCGTCAATCTGGTTCGCGCCCTCCGCCACCAGCGCATCGAGGATCGCGCCCGATTTCCCGACATCGCGGAAGCGTATGCTGACGCTGTTGGTCGCCTGATAGCCGGTGATCGCGGGCGGCTGGTTGTCGGCATAACGGTATTGCGGGGCGACGCCGACCGAGGCGGTGGCGATATCGCGCGCGGCGATGCCGGTGCGTTTCAGCGCCGCGAGGACGCGCGCCATCCGTGCAGCATTGTCGGACAGCGCCGCCGCCGCGGTCGCCGCCTGCGTCACGACACCCGCGCGGATCGTCGCCTGATCGGGAACGCGGGTCGTGTGCCCCTGCGCGCTAACGTCCAGCACGGTGCCCGCCGCCGGAACCATCGGCACGACCGGCACGTCCTGCGCCGCCGCAGGGCTCGCCAGCGCACTCGATACTGCCATCGCTGCTGCCATCGTCTTCATGATCGTCTCCCTTGCCGTCGCGGCATGGTCGGGGCCTGCGGTTCGGCACCACAACGAAAGCTGAACGCCCCATCCTTGCCACAGTCGCGCTGGAAGGAAGGCGGGGGGGGGCGCACGATCCCTCTTGAGCCAAGTGACTTATCGCTCTAATACAGTTTGCAACCGAGGGGTCGGCGAAGCGGGGATGGGACGAGTGGCGGCGATGAACTACGAATCGGGACGGATCGAGGGAAGCGACACGCTGCTGCTGCCGGACCCCGACGCGCGGCCCGCGCGCCGCCGCCGGCTGATCATCGGTGCGGTCCTGGTCGTCGCTGCTCTGGCGCTCGCGTGGTTCGTCTTCGGCCGCGCGGCCAAGCCCGAGGCCAAGGTCGCGGACCAGCTGCCCGCGGTTACCGTCGTCGTGCCCGGCCGTCAGACCATTGATCGCACCGTCTCGGCCACTGGCACGCTCGCCGCGCGGCGCGAGATGCCGGTCGGGGTCGCGGGCGAGGGCGGGATGATCACCCGCGTCCTCGTCGAGCCCGGTCAGTGGGTCGGTGCGGGGCAGGTGCTCGCCACCGTCGACCGGTCGGTGCAGACCCAGACCTCCGCCAGCCTCGCGGCGCAGGTCTCTGTCGCGCAATCCGACGTGACGCTGGCGCAGGCCGAGCTCGACCGCGCCAAGCAGCTGGTCGACCGGGGCTTCATCTCCAAGGCCGACGTCCAGCGCCGTACCGCGACCCGCGATGCCGCGGTCGCGCGGGTGCGGGTGGCGCAGGCCACGCTGGGCGAATCGCGCGCGCGCGCCGGACGGCTCGACATCCGCGCGCCCGCCGCCGGGCTGGTGCTGACGCGCCAGGCCGAACCGGGCCAGATCGTCAGCTCGGGGAGCGGCATGCTGTTCCGCATGGCGGCCGGGGGGCAGATGGAGCTGCGCGCCTCGCTCGCCGAAAGCGACCTGGTCGGCCTGCAGCCCGGTGCGCGGGCGTCGGTGACCCCGGTCGGTTCGGCCAAGAGCTTCGCGGGCGAGGTGTGGCAGGTGTCGCCGGTCATCGATCCGCAGACCCGGCAGGGTGTTGCGCGCGTGGCGCTGAAATACGATCCCGCGCTGCGCCCCGGCGGCTTTGCCAGCGCGGCGATCGTCGGCGGCGCCAGCGTCGCGCCGCTGCTCCCCGAAACGGCAATCCAGACCGACGACAAGGGCAATTACGTCTATATCGTCGACGGCGCGGGCACGGTCGCGCGCCGCGACGTGAAGGTGGGGCAAGTGTCCAACGCGGGCGTCGCGGTGGCCAGCGGCCTGAGTGGCACCGAGCGCGTCGTGCTGTCGGCGGGCGCGTTCCTCAATCCCGGTCAGGCGGTACGCCCCGTCGCGGCCACCACAACCAAGGCGAGCTGACCCCATGTTCCGCAACATGTCCGCCTGGTCGATCCGCAATCCGGTGCCGTCGATCGTCCTGTTCATCGCGCTGACGATCGCAGGCATCATCTCGTTCAACCGCATGCAGTTGAACGAGAGCCCGGAGATCACCTTCCCGGCGGTCTACGTGTCGGTCAGCCAGCCGGGTGCGGCGCCCAGCGAGATCGAGACCCAGATCACCCAGAAGGTGGAGGCGGCGCTGCGCGGGCTGGAGGGCGTCGACGAGATGAACTCGACGGTGAGCGAGGGATCGAGCGGCACCTTCGTCCAGTTCAGCTTCGCCACCCCGGTCGACCGCGCGACCACCGACGCACGCGACGCCATTGCCAAAATTCGCGGCGACCTGCCGGAAGGCATCATCGAGCCGCGCGTCGAGCGGATCATCATCAACGACGATTCGATCGCCAATTATTCGGTCGAGGCGACCGACATGACGCTCGAGCAGCTGTCGTGGTTCGTCAACACGATCGTCGTCAAGCGGCTGCTCGCGATACCGGGGATGCAGAGCGTCGAGACTTCGGGCGGGGTGGATCGCGCGATCCGGGTGAACCTCGATCCGGTCAAGATGCAGGCGGCCGGCGTCACCGCGGCGCAGGTCAACCAGGCGTTGCGCGGGATCAACATCAATGCCGCCGGCGGGCGCGCCGAGGTGGCGGGGGCCGAACAGTCGCTGCGCATCGTCGGCAACGCCGCCGACGCCTATGCGCTGGGCCAGACGCAGATTCCGGTCGGCGCGGGGCGGACGGTGAAGCTCGCCGACATCGCGGCGGTGCGCGACGGATCGTACGAGCAGCGCAGCATCGCCAAGATGAACGGGCGCCAGGTCGTGGGCTTCGGCATCCACCGCGCGCGCGGCGCGTCGGAGGTCGAGCTGTATGACCTGACGCAGAAGGAGCTGAAGAAGATCGAGGCGGAGAATCCCAAGTTTCACTTCATCGAGCGGTTCACGAGCGTCAAATACACCAAGCAGCAGTATAAATCCGCGATCCACGCGATGGTCGAGGGCGCGATCCTGGCGGTGATCGTCGTGTTCCTGTTCCTGCGCGACAAGCGCGCGACGTTCATCTCCGCGCTGGCCATCCCGCTGTCGGCGATCCCGACCTTCTGGATCATGAGCCTGCTCGGCTTCAACCTGAACTTCATGACGTTGCTCGCGCTCAGCCTGGTCGCGGGCGTGCTGGTCGACGATGCGATCGTCGAGATCGAGAACATCGTCCGGCACATGCGGATGGGCAAATCCGCGTATCAGGCGTCGATCGACGCCGCCGACGAGATCGGGTTGGCGGTCGTCGCCACCACCTTCTCGATCGTTGCCGTCTTCCTGCCGGTCGGGTTGATGCCGGGGATCGCGGGACAATTTTTCAAGAACTTCGGCATCACCGTGGTCGTCGCGGTGCTTATCAGCCTGCTCGTCGCACGCCTGGTCACGCCGATGGTCGCGGCCTATTTCCTGAAATCCCACGGCCATGCCGAGCACGGCGAGGGGCGTGCGATGGACGCCTATATGCGCGTGCTGCGCTGGACGCTCGCGAACCGGTGGAAGACGATGGCGATCGGCGGCGTGGCGTTCCTCATGACGATCTGGGGCTTCGCCAGCACGCCGTTCACCTTTCAGCCGACCAAGGACCAGGATTTCAGCCGGGTGTCGATCAGCATGGCGCCGGGCACGACATTGCAACGCACCGAGGCGGTCGCGGACCGGGTGGCCGCGATCCTGAACCGGCAGCAGGAAGTGAAGACCGCGGTCGAATATGTCGATGTCGGCAAGGCATCGATCTCGATCACGCTGAAGGACGATCGCAAGCGCACGAGCATCGACTTCGAGCGCGAGACGCAACCCTTGCTGAGCGCGATTCCCGACGCGCGGATCAATTTTCAGAGTCAGGATGGTGGCGGCGGCGGCAGCAGTCGGGCGGTGTCGGTGCTGCTGGCGGGCGACGATCCGGTGCTGCTCAACAAGGCCGCCAACGACGTCGCCGCGGCGATGAAGTCGCTCCCTAGCCTACGCGAGCCGCGAGTCGAGGGCGATCTGCGGCGGCCCGAGATGGTGATCAAGCCGCGCATGGACGTCGCCGCCGATCTGGGCGTGACCACGCAGGCGCTGAGCCAGACGATCCGCATCGCGACCTTGGGCGAAATCGACCAGAATGCCGCCAAATTCTCGCTGTCCGACCGGCAGATCCCGATCGGCGTGGCGCTCGACCCGGCCAGCCGGCGCAACCTGTCAACGATCGAGAACTTGCCGGTGCCGGTGGCCCGCGGCGGCACCGTGCCCTTGCGCGTGGTCGCCGAGATCGGCTTCGGCGCGGGGCCGTCGGAGATCAAGCGCTTCAACCAGGAACGCCGGATCGTGATCGACGCCGATCTGGCGCCGGGTGCGGTCAGCGGTGAGCAGCGCGCCAAGGTGATGGACCTGCCCGCGATGAAGAACCTGCCCGCGGGCGTGCATTACGCCGCTTCGGGCTCCGCCAAGTGGCAGGCGGAGATGGTGACCAACTTCGCGATCGCGGTGGTCGCGGGCGTGCTGCTGGTGCTCGGCGTGCTGGTGCTGCTGTACCGGCAGGTGATGCCGCCGTTCGTCAACCTGGGCTCGCTGCTGCTCGCGCCGCTCGGCGGCATCCTGGCGCTGAAGCTGACCGGCGAGCCGATCTCGCTGCCCGTGCTGATCGGACTGCTGATGCTGCTCGGCATCGTCGCCAAGAATTCGATCCTGCTGATCGACTTTGCGCTGGAGGAGATGCGCAAGGGCGTGCCCTTCGGCGAGGCGATCCTCGATGCCGGGCACAAGCGCGCGCAGCCGATCGTGATGACGACGGTGGCGATGGTCGCGGGCATGATCCCGACCGCGCTATCGATCGGCGGCGACGGATCGTGGAACCAGCCGATGGCGATCACCGTGATCGGCGGGCTGCTGCTGTCGACGCTGCTGACGCTGCTGATCGTGCCCGCATCGTTCAGCCTGGCGATCGGCGTCGAGAACTGGCTGGGGCCCAAGCTCAGCCGCCGCCTGCTCACCTATCGCCCGGGCGACCGGGACGGGCCGGTGATCGAAGGGCGCCCGGGCGGCCCGGCGATCGGCTACGGTCCTGCGGAGTGACGGAGGCAAGTCCCGCGCGCGCATGAACAATCCGGCGTCTTGGGAATTGTCGAGGGCATGACGCCCAATTCCCGCGCGAGCGAGGCCCCACCGGCCGCCCTGGTGCGGATGCGGATCGTCGCCACCGCGTTGCTCGTCGTGATGGCGGCGGTGTTCTTCGCCAGCCGAGCGCTGGTCCCTGTTCATCCGGGCTGGGGCTATGTGCGGGCGTTCGCCGAGGCCGCGATGGTCGGCGGGCTGGCCGACTGGTTCGCGGTGACCGCGCTGTTCCGGCATCCGCTCGGCCTCCCAATCCCGCACACCGCGATCGTGCCGCGCAACAAGGACCGGATCGGCGATCAGCTGGCGCAGTTCCTGCGCGACAATTTCCTGGTGCCCACGGTGATCGCCAGGCGGAGCCGGAGGCTCGACGTCGCGACCGCCGCCGCGCGCTGGCTGACCGACCCGGCCGAAGGCGCGGGCGGACGCTTTCGCGCGGGCGCGTCGAAACTCGTCGCGCAGATGCTCCAGGCGCTCGATCCGCAGCGGCTGGGTGGCATGGTCAAGGGCGCAGTTGGCAATCGTCTGCGCGAGACGCAGGTCGCGCCGCTGCTCGGCGGCCTGCTCGCGGCGGCGATGAAGGAAGGCCGCCACAAGCCGCTGCTCGCCTCGGTCATCCGCTGGTCGTCGGACGCGCTCGGGGCCAACGACCACCTTATCCGCCAGATCGTCCACGACCGCGCCGGATCGATCCTGCGTTGGACCGGGCTCGACGAGACGGTGGCGGACAAGCTCATCAACGGTCTGGAAAAGCTGCTCGCCGACATGGCCGGCGACCCCGCCCACCCTTTGCGCGTCCGCGCCGAGGACGGGCTGGACCGGCTTGCATACGATTTGCGCTACGACGATGCGATGCGCGCCAAGGTCGAAGCGCTGAAGGAGGAACTGCTCGGCAACCCGGCGATGCAGCGCTGGCTCGACGGGCTGTGGGAACAGGCCCGCGCCGCGCTGCTGGGCATCGCGCAGGATCCCGAGCGGGCAATGGCGGGACGGCTCGGCGACCTGCTGCGTCAGCTCGGCGATACGCTGCGCGACGATGCCCGCCTCGCGCGCACGATCAACCGCTTCGTTCGGCGCGTGGGCGTCGGCATCGCGGCGGATTATGGTCACGTGATCGTCCGGCTGGTGTCGGAGACGGTGCGTGGCTGGGACGCGCAAACGATCACCCGGCGGCTGGAGAATGCGGTCGGGCGCGACCTGCAATATATCCGGGTCAACGGCACGTTGGTGGGTGGTATGGTCGGACTGCTGATCCACGCGGTCGATACGCTTTTGTGAAACGCTGGCTTGCCGCGCGTGTCATGCGCAATCGCCTTGCCGCACCGGCGACTTTCGCCCAAGGAAGCTGGCGATGAGCGGAAAGGCGGATTTCCAGCAGGACGGCGGCACGGTGCGCTTCGCGGGCGACCTGCTGCTCGCGCGGCTCGGCGACCTGCCCGATCGGCTCGAGGCGGTCGGTGGCGACGTCCGTCACGTCGACCTGTCCGACGTCGCGCGTATCGACACCGTCGGCGCCTGGATCGTCCACCGCTTCGCCGCGCGCAACGATGCCAGCATCGACGGGCTGAACGACGACGCCAAGGCGCTGTTCGACCAAGTGGTCGCGGCCGATCACCCCGCGGCGGTGCGTCCGCCCGCACCCTCGTCGTTCAACCGGGTGCTGGGCGAGATCGGCGGCGCGATCGTGCTGACCGGCCAGACGCTGTTCGGGCTGCTGGGCTTCCTCGGCGCCACCGTGCTGGCCGCGTTGGCGGTCATTCGCCACCCGCGCCGGTTCCGGTTCAACGCGGTTGTCCATGAATTCGAGAATGTCGGCGTGTCGGCGCTCGGCATCGTCGGGCTCATGAGCTTCCTGATCGGCATCGTAATCGCGCAGCAGGGGGCGGTGCAGTTGCGTCAGTTCGGGGCGGAAGCGTTCACGATCAACCTGGTCGGGCGGATCACGCTGCGCGAGCTGGGCGTGCTGATGACCGCGATTATGGTCGCCGGGCGCTCCGGCTCTGCGTTCGCGGCGCAGATCGGGACGATGAAGCTGACCGAGGAGGTCGACGCGATGCGGACGATCGGGGTGTCGCCGATGGAGGCGCTGGTCCTGCCGCGGACGATCGCTGCGGTCATCCTGATGCCGCTGCTCGGCTTTTATGCATCGTTGCTGTCGATCATCGGCGGCGGGGTCCTCGCCTGGGCGACGCTGGACATTCCGCCCGTCACCTACATCGCGCGCATTCGCGAAGTGGTGCCGATCACCGACCTGTACATCGGGCTGGTCAAGGCGCCGGTGTTCGGCGCGATCATCGCGATCGCCGGATGTTTCCAGGGCATGCAGGTCGAATCCGACGCCGAACAGGTGGGCCTGCGGACCACGTCCGCGGTGGTGCAGGCGATCTTCCTCGTCATTGTCCTCGACGCCTTCTTTGCGGTGTTCTTTACCTGGATCGGCTGGGACTGATGGCAGCCGAGACCCAGGTCGGGGGCGCGAATGGCGCTGGCGCCGGCCCGATCATCCGCGTCCACGGTCTGTCGAACGCCTTCGGCGATCAGGTGGTGCACGAGAATTTGGACCTGGAGGTCAGGCGCGGCGAGATCCTGGGCGTGGTCGGCGGGTCGGGCACGGGCAAGTCGGTGCTGATGCGGTCGATCATTGGGCTGCAGACGCCGGTGGCGGGCGAGGTCGAGGTGTTCGGCGAGAATACGCTCGGGCGGGAGGCCACCGAAGCCGCCGAGATCACCAAGCGTTGGGGCGTGCTGTTCCAGGGCGGCGCGCTGTTCTCGACGCTGACCGTCGCCGAGAACGTCCAGGTGCCGTTGCGCGAATTCTATCCCGACCTGCCGGTGTCGCTGCTCGACGAGATTGCGTCGTACAAGGTGGTGATGACCGGGCTGCCGGGCGACGCGGGGCCGAAGTTCCCCGCCGAGTTGTCGGGCGGGATGAGGAAGCGTGCGGGGTTGGCGCGCGCGCTGGCGCTCGATCCCGAATTGCTGTTCCTCGACGAGCCGACCGCAGGGCTCGACCCGATCGGCGCGGCGGCATTCGACGAGCTGACCAAGTCGCTCCAACGGACGCTCGGGCTGACGGTGTTCCTGATCACTCACGACCTCGACACGCTCTATGCGATCTGCGACCGCGTCGCGGTGCTGGCGGACAAGAAGGTGATCGCGGTGGGCACGATCGACGAGCTGCTCGCGCTCGACCACCCGTGGATCGAGGAGTATTTCAAAGGACCGCGGGGCCGCGCCGCAGTCGCCACGCAACAGGCGCACAAGACCGCCGACGCCGAGCCGGAGGCGCATCCGACCGAGGTGAAGGCCGAGCAGACCGGCCAGCGCTCGCAAGGGTCCGCCGCCGACAACAATGCCCGCGGGGTCGAGCCCTCGCGAATCGCAGGGGCAAGCTGATGGAAACCCGTTCGAACCACGTCCTCGTCGGCGCCGTCGTGCTGATCCTGTTGGCGATGCTGGCGCTGTTCACTGTCTGGATCGCGCGGCTGGGCGGTACGTCCGAGAAGGAGTACGACATCTTCTTCCGCCAGTCGGTCGACGGCCTCGCGAAAGGTTCCACCGTCGCTTACTCGGGCGTGCCGTCGGGGCAGGTGAAGGAAATCGCGCTGTGGAAGAACGATCCGCAGTTCGTGCGCGTGCGTATCTCGGTGAAGGACGAGACGCCGGTGCTGCAGGGCACGACCGCGACCGTGCTCGGCAGCTTCACCGGTACCAGCACGGTGGCGCTCGACGGCGCGCGTAAAGGTTCGGCGGCGATTGTCTGCCCGTCGGAGAATACCGAGGCGGTGTGCCCGTACGGGGTGCCGGTGATTCCGACCAAGCAGGGCGGCATCGGTGCGATCCTGAACTCGGCGCCGCAGCTGCTGGAGCGGCTGTCGACGTTGACCGAGCGGCTGACCGCGCTGCTCTCCGACCGCAACCAGGCTTCGATTGCCGGCATATTGGAGAACACCAACCGGCTGTCCGACGCACTTGCCGATCGCGGGCCCGAGATCGCCGCGACGCTGGCGCAGACCCGGGTCGCGATCCAGCAGGCGGGCGATGCGGCGCAGCAGATCGGCGCGCTGGCACAGACCACCAACGGCGTGTTGGCGAACGACGTTCAGCCCGCGATGCAGAACCTGAGCAAGGCGATCGGCTCCGCGCAGAAGAGCGCCGATTCGCTCAGTTCGGCGATCGACGATGCGCGGCCGGGTTTGCAGGCATTCTCCAAGCAGACGATCCCCGAGGTCGGGCAACTCGTCCGCGATCTCCGGGTGATGACGACGGCGCTGTCGTCGGTCGCCGAAAAGATCGATCAGCAGGGCGCCAGCTCGCTGATCGGTTCGCCCAAGCTCCCCGATTATAAAGGTAAGTGATATGGGGCCAATGACATGAAGAGCCGCCTCCTGACCGTCGCCGCGTTCCTGCCGCTCGCCGGATGCATCAGCTTCGGCGCCAAGCCGCCGCCCTCGCTGCTGACGCTGACCTCCGAGGCTAATGTCCCGGTGGGGCAGCAGGTGAGCTCGGCCACCGCCAAGTCGATCACGGTTCAGGTGCCGGTCGTGCCGCAGACCCTGGCGACCGCACGTGTGCCGGTGCAGGCGACGCCGACCACCGTCGCCTACATCTCGGACGCGGTGTGGGCCGAACCGCCCGCGCGGCTGTTCGCGCGGTTGCTGTCGGATACCGTGGCGGCACGCACGGGGCGCGTGGTGCTGTCGACCGCGCAGTCGATCAACGATCCGGGTGCGCGGCTCGGTGGCGAGCTGCGGACGTTCGGGCTTGATGCTACCACGCGCGAGGGCGTGGTGACCTTCGACGCATCGCTGACTCGCGAGGGCGCGGTGACGGTGGACAAGCGGCGCTTCGAGGCGCGGGTTACGGTGACCGCGATCGCCCCCGACCAGGCGGCCACCGCGCTGAACCAGGCGGCGAATCAGGTTGCGGCGCAAGTGGCGGACTGGGTCGGGCGGTAGGGCGGCTTTACCGTTTCGCCATCCCCGCTTACCCTCTGCGAGCCCGCAACGACGGGCGGGGGAGAGGCGCGTGGCGGGCTACGATTACATCATCATCGGCGCCGGGTCGGCGGGGTGCGTGCTCGCGGCGCGGCTTACCCAGGATCCCGCGGTACGCGTGCTGCTGCTCGAGGCGGGTGGGCGCAATACCGGGATGACGGTGCGGATGCCCGCGGCGGTCGGCAATTTGATCAAGGCCAAGGGCAAGCATAACTGGGGCTTTTGGACCGAGCCCGAACCGCACCTTGATAACCGGCGGCTGTGGTGGCCGCGCGGGCGGGGCCTGGGCGGCAGCTCGGCGATCAACGGCATGATCTATGCGCGAGGGCACCCGCAGGACTACGACGAATGGCGCCAGATGGGGTTGGCCGGATGGGCGTTCGACGACGTGCTGCCCTATTTCAAGCGGCTCGAGCGGCATCACCGCGGCGGGCCGCTGCACGGGCAGGATGGGCCGATGCGCATCTCGGCGGGCGAGAGCGACAGTCCGTTCAACGCCGCGCTGATCGAGGCGGGCGCGCAGGGCGGATACGGTACAACCGACGATTTCAACGGCGAGCGGCAGGAGGGGTTCGGACCCTACGACCTGACGATCGCGGACGGAAAGCGGTGGAGCACTGCCGAGGCGTATCTGCGCCCGGTGCTGGGACGCGCGAACCTGACCGTGGTCACCGGCGCGCGGACGACGCGCATCCGCATCACACGGGGTCGCGCGACGGGGGTGGATTATGTCGTCGGGCGCCGCACCCAACAGGCCGAGACGTCGGGCGAGGTGTTGCTGTGCGCAGGCGCGGTGCAGTCGCCGCAGATCCTCCAGCTGTCTGGCGTCGGCGACGCGGACCGGCTGGCCAAGGTGGGAGTCGATGTCGTCCATGACCTGCCCGGGGTCGGCGAGAACCTGCAGGATCATCTCGACGTCACGATGAACTGGCGCAGCCGCGGGCTGGTGACCGCATTCGCGGCGACGCGTGGGCTGGGGCAGCTGAAGGTCGGGCTGAACTATCTGCTGCGCGGGGCGGGGCCGGGGCGGCAGCAGTTCCTCGAGTCGGGCGCGTTCCTGGCATCGCGCGAAGGGCTGTCGCGGCCCGACGTGCAGATCCACGCGGTGCTGTCGATCATGCGCGACCATGCCAAGGTGATGCCGACCGAGGATGGCTTCACCCTCCACCTCTGCCAGCTGCGTCCCGAAAGCCGCGGCCGCATCGGGCTGGCCAGTGCCGATCCGTTCGCCGATCCCGCGATCTTCGCCAATTACCTGGCCACACCCGAAGACCGCCGGGTGATGCGCGAAGCGGTGAAGATCGGCCGCGACGTCGTCGCACAGGCCGCGCTCGATCCGTACCGCGACGCCGAGCTCGCGCCCGGTGCCGAGGTGCGCAGCGACGACGAGATCGACGCGTGGGTGCGCGCGCATGCCGAGACGATCTATCACCCCGTCGGCACGTGTCGGATGGGGCGGGCCGACGACGCCCGCGCGGTCGTCAACGAAACGCTCAGGGTGCGCGGACTTGTGGGCCTGCGCGTGGTCGATGCCTCGGTCATGCCGACGCTGATCGGATCGAACACCAATGCACCGACGATCATGATCGCGGAAAAGGCCGCCGACATGATCACCGCCGCTGCGGTGCCATTCGCTCGCACGGGGTAAATAGCGTGGGCGTTTAACGCCTTGGTATCCCTGGCGCCGGTAGACGCCCGGTGTGCAATGGCGTGATCTTCCCCTGCTGCGTCCGCCCGGCGTGCTCGTGCCGCTGGCGGCGCTTGCGGTTGCCGGGCTGGCAGATCGTGGGATAACCGGTGCCGCCGCGGCGGCCGTGCTCGTGGTCGCGGCCTGGGTCTCGGCGCTCATCCACGATCGCGCGATCCGCCGGTCGGTGGCGCGGATCGAGCGGCTGCAGCCACCGACAGGGTCGGCATCGCTGCCGGTGCGACTCGCCAGCGGCATCGACGGGCTCGAGCACGCGATCGCGGCGGGCGCCGAGCGTGCGCAGCAGCGCCACCCGGTCACCGGGCTGCCCACCCGCGAGCCGCTGCTGGTGCGGATGGCCGAGGATGGCGACGGAGTGCTTGGCGGCGTGGCGTTCGCCGACTACGACCGTCTGTCTGCCTTCGACCCGGGACTGGCCAATCGCGTATTGCTGGCGCTGGTCGCGCGCATCCTGCGGATGGTGCCCGATGAGCGGCTGGTGTCGCACGTCGACCGCGGCCACCTGGCGATCTGGTTCGGCCCTGACACGGCCGCCGACGCCGCCACTGCGGCGATGCGCGCGATCGGTTATGCGCTGGGCGACGTGGTGGTCGACGGCGCGCGCGAGATCGTGCCCGAAATCGTCGTGCGGGAGGTCCGCCATCGATCCGAGTCGGGCAGTCCGCAGGTGTCGCTGTTCCGCGTGCTGGCGGCGTTCTCGCTGCCGGAGGGCGCCTCCGCTACGGTGGCCGCGATCGACCCTGTTGCGGTCGCGCGCGAGCGGTTCGCGTTGGAGCAGGATCTGCGCCAGGCGATCGCGCATCGGCAATTCGCGCTGCATTACCAGCCGCTCGTCGACGCGCGGGCGGGTCGGGTGAGCGGCGCGGAGGCGCTGATCCGCTGGCGGCACCCGGTCCTGGGGGCTGTGCCGCCAGCGCGCTTCGTACCGGTCATGGAAGGCGCGGGGCTAGCCGACGAGGTCGGGCTATGGGCACTCAATGCCGCGGTGCGTGAGGCGAAGGGCTGGCGCCAGGCGGGGCTCGACCTCAGCGTCGCGGTGAACGTGTCGGGGCGCCAGCTCGAGGACGAGACGCTGCCGGTGCTCGTTGCGCGCACGCTCGAACGCCATGCGCTGGACGCCACCGCACTCGAGCTCGAGCTGACCGAAAGCGTCGCGATGGGCGATGGCGAGCGCTCGGCGCGGCTGTTCGAGCGCGTCCGCGCATTGGGCGTCCGCATCGCGATCGACGATTTCGGCACAGGCTATTCCAGCTTCAGCAGCTTGCGCACGCTGACCTTCGACAAGATCAAGATCGACCGCGAATTCGTGACCGCAGTCGACACCCGGCGCGACAGCCAGGCGATCTGCCAGAGTATCCTGGCGCTCGGCCGAGGACTCGGCATCCGGGTCCTCGCCGAAGGCGTCGAACGGCCTGAGGAACTGGCGTGGCTGCGCCGTCAGGGTTGCCGCTATTTCCAGGGTTTTTGGTTCTCCCCGCCGCTGCCCGCCGCCGATTTCGTCGACTTCGTTCGCGATACGGGTGCGCTGGCCGATCGGCTGGCGGCGCCGTCCATCGAAAGGCTTACCGCATGAATTTCCGTGTCCTCGGCACCGTCGCCGCGGCGCTGGCGCTGGCTGACTGTTCGCACGGGCCCAAGGCACCGCCGGTGTCGGCCGCTGTACGCGCGGCACCGTCGAGCGAGGTCGACGCGATCGTCCAGATGCTCGATCGTGGCGAGCGCGATCCGGCGAGGAAGCGCGTTCGCGGCGCGCTCAAGCGCGATCCGGCCAATGCGTCGCTGCGGGTTTTGGCCGATTCGATCGACCACGATCCCAAGGACCTGCTCGGGCCGCAGAGCTTCCCCTATACCGTGCGCAGCGGCGAGACGATGATCGGGCTGGCGGAGCGCTTCCTGGGCAATCGGCTGAAGGCGTATCAGCTGGCGCGCTACAACGGCATCGACGTGCCGCGGACACTGACCGCGGGGCAGGTGCTGCGCATTCCCGGCGAACCGCCGCGAATCGAGCTGCCGCGCAAGCTGCCGTCAGCGCCGTCGCCGCATCCGGCGCCGGTGGCGCGGGCCAAACCTGCGGCAGCACCCAAGCCTGTAGCGCCGCTGGTCAACCCGGCGGCGGCACAGCGGCTGCGCGCGGCCGGGCTGGCGGCGCTCAACGGCGGCGCACCGGTGCGTGCCGTTGTCGCGCTGCGCCGCGCCGCTGCGCTCGATCCAGGCAATTCGCTGATCGCGCGCGATCTCGCCCGTGCCGAGCGCATCGCGGCGACCGTGCGCGCCCGACGGTGAGCCGCAGCGAATGATTAAGGCTTGCACGCTACGACGAGTCGTTAACCCGTTGAGGTAGTTTCGCGTGATGACCATGCTTGGCCGCTATCGGATCGACGCTCGCCTTGGCGAAGGCGCGATGGCCGACGTGTACCGGGCGTTCGATCCCGGTATCGGCCGGACCGTCGCGATCAAGACGCTCAAGCCCGAACTCGCGCGCGATCCGGCGCTGGGCGCACGCTTCCTTCGCGAGGCGCGGGCGGCGGGCGCGCTCAGCCACCCGCATATCGCGACGATCTACGATGTGGGGGAAGCCGACGGCGCCGCGTATATCGCGATGGAGCTGGTCGACGGGCGCCCGCTCGATGTCGTGCTGGAGGAAGGGCGGATGCCCTATGAGCGGGTGCTGGCGCTCGGCTGCCAGCTCGCCGACGCGCTGGGCTATGCCCACCGCGCAGGCGTCGTCCACCGCGACGTGAAGCCTTCCAACATCCTGCTCTCCGCCGATGGCCGCTGTGCCAAGCTGCTCGACTTCGGGGTGGCGCGCATGGCGGAAAGCGACGGGCTCGCGCGCACCCAGGTGGGAACGCTGATCGGCACGCCTCGGTACATGAGCCCCGAGCAGGCGCTGGGCCTGACGGTCGACCACCGTGCCGACCTGTTCTCGCTGGGTGCGGTATTGTACGAGATGGTGACCGGCAAGGTCGCGTTTCCCGGCGCCGGGCTAGCCACGCTGGCGCGTCAGATCGCGGAGGACAAGGTCGAGCCGATCGAGCGCTCCGCCGCCGATTGCCCGCCGGGCTTGCGCTTCATCATCGACAAGCTGCTCGCCAAGAAACCCGCCGCGCGCTTCGCCGACGGCGCCGCGCTCCATGCCGCGCTGATGCGCGAATCGGCGGCGATGACCGAGGTGCCCACGCGTCGCGGCGTGTCGCTCAGGGTCAAGCTGCCGCTGGCGCTCGTCGGGGTCACCGCGGTCGCGCTGGTCGCCAGCGTCTCGCTGGTGCTCGGCCGCGAGCAGCGGACGCTGGAGCATATGGCGATCGTCTCGGGAAGCTCGATCGCGGCGTTCGTCACCGGCAATGCCGCGGTGCTCGCCGCCGACAATGCGGGGCTCGCGCCCGAGCAACAGGACTGGTCCGCGCTCCAGGCGTTCGTCGCCAACGCGGCGCGCGACCAGGGCATCCGCGACGTCGTCGTCGCCGACACGGCCGGGATCGTCCGCGCTGCCGCCGACCCGCGCCGGATCGGTCGCCGCTACGTCGCGCGCGCCGGCGAACCGCGTATCTCGCAAGGCAGCGAATCGGCGGTGACCGCAGCCGCGGACGATGGCCGCGGGGCAGGGCTGCGGTTCGTCCGGCCGATCCGCTATGCGGGTGCCGATTTCGGTACGGTCGACCTGGTGCTCCGGCGCACCGCGCTCGACGCGGCGCTGGCGAATGCGCGCGCCCTGCTGATCGCGTTGGCGCTGGCGATGATGACGGTGGCCGGAAGCGTCGGCTATCTGGGGGGGGCCGCGGTCGCCCGCCCGCTTGCCCGGCTTCGCGATGCGCTCGACGCGGCGGCGCAGAGCGACTTCGGCCTGCGCATCTCGCACCGCCGCCGCGACGAATTCGGCGCCGCCTTCGACGCCTTCAACCGCGCCGCCGATGCGGTCGAGCACAGGCCGCAGGGATCCGTCAGCGCGGCCATGGCGACGCGGATCGAAGCGCGTCTTGCGGCCGACACACACCGGAAAGCCGCCTGACATGTACATGCTCCAGCTCTTCGACACAGACGACGCCGCGGAGCCGTGCGACGTCCGGCTGCTGCGCGACGGCACGCTGACGATCGGGCGCGGACAAGGGGCCGACTGGTCGATCTCCGACCCCGATTGCGCGCTGTCGCGGGCGCATTGCGAGGTGACCGCGCAGGCCGACGGGCTGACGTTGCGCGCGCTTGGCGCCAATGGCGTGTTCTATGCCGACACCGGTGCGCGGCTGGCGGAGGCGGTGGACACGCCCCTGGCCGTGCCGGGCGCGGTGCGGATGGGGCGATTCCGCATCGTCGCCAGCCGTGCGCCGCTGCCCGATCTGCCGATCGATGCCGGGCGGACGATCAGCCTGGTCGCGCCGTTCGGCCGCACCAGCGCGATGCCGATCGATTGGGCCGACGCCGCGCCGCTGCCGGAGACCGCGACGGGGTCGCTGCTCGAGGCCTTTTGCCAGGGCGCCGGGCTCGACGCGTCGCTGCTGTCGAGCGAGGAGCCCGACGTCATCATGCGGCGCGCGGGCGCGGTGTACCGGCAAATGGTGCTGGGCGTCGGCGACCTGATGGCCGAGCGCGACCGCGCCCGGCTGCGCTACCGGCTCAACCGTACGACGATCGGCGGCGCCGACAACAACCCGTTCAAATGGGCGCCGACCCAGCGGCTCGCGATCGACCTGCTGCTGACGAGCTCGACCGGTTTCCTCTCGGGTGCCGAAGCGCTGCAGGCGTCGTTTCGCGACCTGAAGCGGCATCTGGTCGCCACTTTCGGCGGGCTTCAGGGCGCGCTGCGGGCGGCGATCGCGCGGTTCGATCCCGTCGCGCTCGACACCGCGACCGTGGGCAAGGGATCGCTGCTCAAGCCGCGCGCGTCGGTGCAGATGCAAGCGGTGGCGGAGCGCCACGCCGATCTGGTCGCGCAGGTCGAGGGCGCGACGTCGGGGTCGCTCGACCGCGCCTTCGTCAAAGCGTATGATGCGGCGGAATGGGCCTCGGATCGCACGGACTCGTGACGCTGGGAGCGTTGCTGCGGCGCTTGCGCCGTGAGCCTGCCATTGTCCCCGCGGCTGCGCCCGGCGAACCGCGATCGGCGCCGCGCACCGACGTCGGCCGGGTGCGCAAGATTAACGAGGACCGCGTGCTCGACCGGCCCGGATACGGGTTGTGGGCAGTCGCCGACGGCATGGGGGGGCTGAGCGCGGGGGACGTCGCCGCCGAACGCACAGTTGCGACGCTGGCGGCGCTGGACCCGGTGACCGAAGCCGGCGTGCTCGACGCGTTGCAGCACGCCAACGCCGCCATCCTGGCGGAAGGCGGGGGTCGCAGCGGCGCAACGATTGTCGCCGCGCACATCGCCGGGAGCCGCGCGACGATCTTCTGGGCGGGCGACAGCCGTGCCTATCATGTCCGTGGCACCGTCGTGCGTCGGATCACTCGCGACCACAGCGTCGTCCAGGACCTGATCGACGCCGGGCTGCTCGACGAGGACAAGGCGGACGGGCACCCGCGCGCCAACGTCGTCACCCGCGCGCTGGGCGTGATGGCGCCGGTCGTCATCGACACCGCCCAGGTGACGCTGGCGCGCGGCGATCGTCTGATGCTGTGCTCCGACGGCGTGTCGCGCTCGCTCGACGTCCGCGATCTCGCGCGAAGCGGCGATCTCGCCGCGCTCGCCGATCGCCTGCTCGCTGCGGCCCTGGCGCGCGACGGGAGCGACAATGCCAGTCTGGTGCTGATCGAGGTCTAGCGCATCAGCCCCGCCGCGCGCAGGGCGCCTTCGATCACGTCGCCAACGCCGTGCGTGGGCAGCGCAGGCTTTGCGGGGGCCGCCGCAACCGTGGGCCGGGGACGGCGGACCGCGACCGTGTCGGTCAATCCCCAGGATTCGGCAATGCGCAACGTCGACGATACGCCGACATCGAGCATGAACGGGCCGCTCGTGCCGCAACCGTCCTCACCGCGCGGGTCGAGCGGGGTGCCGTGGCCCATGCCGGCGATCGCATGCGCCTCCACCGCGACGCGGCCGTCGGGGCCGTGCCAGAATCGTTGGGCGTCGCCATCGACCTGCCGGGTCTCGCTGGGCCCCGCGGACAGGTCGTGGACGCCGAGCCACTGTGCGACCACCGCTTCGCCGGTGGCCGGCGCGACGGTGGCGTCGGCGGTGCCGTGCCACACCGACACCCGCGGCCACGGGCCCCGATGCGCCGATGCGCCGCGTACCGCCTGCGCCAGCGCATGGCGATCGGGCAGCCCCGACCCGCGCATCCGCTCCATCGCCTGCGGCACCGACGATGCGGTGCCGTGCGGCAGCCCCGCGACGATCGCGCCGCTGGCGAAGATTTCGGGATAGGTCGCCAGCATCGCCGCCGTCATCGCGCCGCCCGCCGACAGGCCGGTGACGAACACGCGCGCGGGATCGAGAGCGTGGTCCGCGGTTATCTTCTCTATCATCGCGCATATGGAGGCGACTTCGCCCTGGCCGCGGGTCGTGTCGCCGGGCTGGAACCAGTTGAAGCATAGGTTGGGATTGTTGGCGCGGGTCTGTTCGGGGAACAACAGCGCGAAGCCGTAACGGTCGGCGAGCTCCGACCAGCCCGATCCGTGATCGTAGCCGGCCGCGGTCTGGGTGCAGCCGTGGAGGACGACGACGAGCGCGGCGCCGGCTGCGAGATCGTCCGGCACGTAGCAGCGGGCGTGCAGCGCGCCGGGATTGTCGAAGACGTCGGCGAGGTCGGTCAGCCGGTCAGCGGCGACGCCGGTCGTGTGCGGGTGCAGTCGGGCAATGGTGTCGCTGATCGAACGCATGTTCATCCTTCCGGGATCACGCGTTATGCTGCGCTGCACAAAAGATGGGGGCAAAGCGCATCGGCGGCAAGGGCTTAGTCGCCCCGCCGCATCAATCCGACGAGTCGTCCCAGACCGGCGCGCTGTCCCGCCGCGAGCAGGCTGGCGCGGAACACCCGGCCGAGCAGCACGATTTCCAGCGCGACGAAGGCGGCAAGCATCGCGCGATTCGCCTCATCACCTGGAGCGCGATGCCGCCCGCGCCCTTCAGCACCGCTTGCATGACGATGACGAACGGCATCCTGATGATGAGGATGGCCGGCGTGAGCTACCCTTGGGGCATCGATCAGCTATCCTATCCGGCCCGGCGCAAGCCCCGCGCGCCGCCGATCATCCGCGACCAGACCAGGTCGTCGAGCCCGGCGTGGCCGAGGCCGAGATGGTCGGGGCGCACCGCCATCACGTCGGCGAGCGTCAGCGTGCCCGCCCGTAGCCCCGCGCGGCCGATGCCCGCCCAGCGCCGCGCGGTTTCCCATTTGATTAGGCGCCTGCTCTCCGCATTGGGCTGGCGGGTGGCGAGAAACGTGCTTTGGAGCGTTGCCAGCGCGCCGCCGAGCGCGATCAGCGCCGGGCGATCGGGTACGGCGTCGCCGCGCATGAGGTGGACGACGAGCAGCCGGGCGACCGCGGGCGCGGCGTCGCCGAGCGTCCCGGCGTGCGCTTCGGCCAGAACGCGCGTGGCGCTCGCCTCCATTGTTTGCGTAAAGCGTTGGGACGCGCCGCCGTCGTGGCGGCGGTAGGCGAGGAGGGGCACGTCGAGGCGGGCGACCTCGCCAAGCGCCTGGATGCGGTGATACAGGTCGAAATCCTCGGCGTAGAGCATCTCGGGTCGGGTGAACGGATCGAGCGCGCGGGCGGCGTCGGCGCGGATCATCACCGACGACCACGCCAGCGGGTTCTCGATCCATGTCAGCCACGCGACCAGCGCGGGCGTGGTGACGGGGGCGTAGCGCGACGGGCCGACGCGTGCGCCGTCGAGCCAGTCGACCTGGGTGCCGAGCAGTGCGCAATCGGGGTGCGTTTCGAGCCACGCGACCTGCCGCGCGAACCGTTCCGGGCGGCAGAGATCGTCTTGGTCGAGCGCTGCGATGTAGCGGCCGCGCGCCTCCGCTACGCCGCGGTTGCGCGCGCGCACCGGGCCGCCGTTGGCTTCCAGCGCGATCAGGCGGACGCGGGGGTCGGGCCAGGCGGCGACGACCTCGCGGGTCGAATCGGTCGAGCGGTCGTCGACGACCAGCACCTCGAAATCGCTGAAGGTCTGCGCCGACAGTGACGCCAGCGTCTCCGCGACGAGCGCCGCGCCGTTGTATGCGGCCATCACCACCGAGACCGTGGGCGTGGTCACGCCGCCGCGCGTGCCTGTTGCGCGAGGATCTGGTCGACGATCATCAGCCCGACGTCGTTCTGCCACAGCCACAGCCCGTTGGCCTGTCCCGAAAAGCTCGCCTCGCCGCCGAGCGCGCCCCAGGGCACGAAACCCGCCGCCAGGCCGATGCCGTAGAGGCCGGGGATCGCGGTGCCGTCGCCGCCGACGACGCGGCAATGCCTGTCGACCATCGGCGCGCCGGTGTGCGCGGCGAGCGGGATGGCGGCGCCACTCGTGTCGAGAACCGGCAGCGCATGCGGGCGATAGCCGAGCGCGGCGATGACGAGATCGGCGTCCTGCACGATCGCTCTCGCGCGCGCGTCGTCGCCTTCGATGCGGTGGAGCGCGACGCGCGGATCGGGCGCGCGGCCGTCGATACCGAGCATCCGCACCACCAGGTCACGCGCTTCCAGCCGGAAACCGGCGAGACGATAGACGAAGCCCGACACCGGGCAGATGTCGTCCGCGCCGAAATCGGTGAACCCTTCGGTATGTGCCGCCTCGACCGAGGGGTAGAATGGCCTGAGCGGACGGCGGTGGAGCAGGGTTATCGCGCCGGCGCCGAGCGGCAGCGCCGGGCGCCCCCGGAGCAGCAGCGCGACCGTGGTCAGCGCGCTTGTCGATCCGCCGATCACCGCGATTCTGGGCGCACGCTTTGCGGCGAGCACATCGGCGACCTTCTCGAAGCCGCCGAGCGTCAGCACGTCGTCGGACTGGACCAGCCGGTCGCCCGCGATATCGACCAGGCGTGCGCCCGCGACGGTCTGCGCGGCCAGGCGATCGAGCGGCTGGTGGCCGCCAGTCGCGATTGCTACTGCACGGCTACGCTGGTCGAAGACGTGGCCGTCGGCGACGCGGCACAGTTTTACCGTCCACAGGCCATCGGGGTCGCGAACCGCCGCAACCGCCTCGTGCCCGGTCAGCACGGTGCCGCCGTTCGCGCGGACGATTCCCGCCAACCGGTCGCCTGTTTCGCGGAGCAGCGGACCGACCTCGACCAGCGGGACGCCGAGCGAGTCGGTGTAGGCGGCGACGGCGCGCCCGGCGGCATGGTCCGTCAGCGCGGCGAGTTCGGGATGGGTGTTGTCCTTGACCGCCGATAGGAAGGTCGTCGCGGTCGAATCGGAGGTGATCGCGTAGCGTCCGAGCCGCCCGCCGCCGACATGCGCGTCGCGCTCGACGACGACCAGCCCCGCGCGGGCGAGATCGGGCAGCAATCCGCGCTTGGTCGCCGCGGTCAGCAAGGCGGTGCCGGCGGGGCCGCCGCCGATGACGACGAGCGAGGCGATCCCCAGGGAACTTCGGGGTGCAGTGGCGCGTGCGGGGACGATGCGATCCTCCGCGGCACAGGCACGCGCGAAGGCGTTGGTGGCGCGGTGTGCGTCGGCCTGGTCCATCGCGTCGGTGATCGGCAGCGACAGCATGCGTGCGGCGATGGCGTCGGCGATCGGGGTCGGCTCGATGGTGGCGGTCGCGCGGAACCAGGGTTGTTCGCCCAGATGCGGGCTGAAATAGCGGCCGCAGCCGATCCCCTCCGCCTCGATCCGCGCGGCGATCGCGTCGCGGCGGCCGGCGAGGTGCGCGGGGACGAGGACGGGCATGAACTGCATCGCGCGGCGCTGGCCGGAGACCCGTTGCAGGGTAAAGCCGCCGAGCCGGTCGCGATACGCCGCCTCCACCGCGGTGCGGCGGGTACAGACGTGTTCGATCTCGCGCAGTTTTTCGCGTGCCATGATCGCCAGCACTTCGGGCAGCTTGGCGTTGATCCCGGGCAAGGTCGCGCTGCGCCCGCTCTCGAAACCGAAATTCGTCATCGCCCGCAATGTGGCGATCAGCGTCGCGTCGCCGCTGTGGATCAAGCCGCCCTCCGCGACCGCAAAGGTCTTGGTGGCGTGGAGCGAGTGGACGATTGCGAAGAGCGCTTCCGCCCCGAAACCTTGGCCCGCATCGTCGCGGGTGCCGAGCGACGATGCCGCATCGACGACCACGCCGACGCCGTAGCGCTGCTGGAATCCGGCATAGCGGTCGAGGTCGATCGCGTCGCCGAAGGTCGCATAGGGCACGACCACGCCGATCCGCGCGCCGTGGAGCCGCAGCAGCCGCTCCTCCTCGGCTTGGGCTGCGCCCCAGTCGTCCGGGTCGATGTCGCAGACCAGCGGGGTCAGCCCGGCCCAGGCAGCGGCCTGCGCGGTCGCGGCGAAGGTCAAAGCGGGCATCAGCGCATAGGTGCCCGGTTTCGGATCGAGCCCGGCGGCGTGGCGGATCGCTATCATGAGCCCGAGCGTGGCATTGGCGACCGCAAGGCTGGCGCCGTGGCCGCCGAACAGGTCGCGCGTCGCCTCGGCCTCGAACGCGCGGACCTCCGGGCCATTGTTGCTGTAGATGCCCGACGCCTCGACCCGGCGCAGCGCATCGCCGAGCTCGCTCAGCCGGGGCGGGTTGGGCGCGATCAGGGGCAGGGGCGGCATCGGCTTCCAGTCGGCAATTGTGCCGCAAGCCTATGCCGCCAACGTCCCTAAGAAGCGGTTACCTCAAGCTGCGCGCGCCTCCGTGAGCGCCAGCGCCGCCACGACGTGCGGCAGAATGCGGGCCGCGACGAGGCCGATCGCGCGCGCGTTGGGGTGGATGCCGTCGGCGAGCACCAGCGCCGGATCGCCGACGACGCCCGCCAGGAAGAAGGGGTAGAGCGGTATGCGGTGCGCCGCGGCAAGGTCGGCGAACACCGCATCGTAGGTCTGCGCGAACGTGCCGAGGAACGACGGCGCCTGCATGCCCGCGAGCAGCACCGGGATGCGGCAATCGGCGAATGCGCGCAGGATCGCATGGAGGTTCTCGCGCATGCGGGCGGGGGCGATGCCGCGGAGCAGGTCGTTGGCGCCGAGCTCGACGATCGCCAGGTCGGGGCGCACGGTCATCCGCGAGAGCACCCGCGGCAACCGCGCCCGACCGCTGGCGCTGGTGTCCCCCGATACGCCGGCATTGGCAACGTGCGCGTGGGCGTGGGTGCGGCGGAGCAGCGTCTGGAGCTGCGCGGGAAAGCTGTCGGCGGTGGCCAGGCCATAGCCCGCGGTCAGGCTGTCGCCGAACGCCAGCACGTTCGGGTGGGTCGTCGTGTCGATCGGCATGCTGCCAAAGATGGGAACGCGGCTTGCGAAATCCAGCGGGTGGCGTCATCCGTTCGGGCGCAAACCACAGGAGCTCCCCATGTCCGTCGATGTCATCTATAAAACCAGCGCCACGGCCACCGGCGGGCGCGATGGTGCCGCGAAATCCGACGACGGCTCGGTCGACGTCAAGCTGGTCGTTCCCAAGGAGATGGGCGGTCCCGGTGGCAGCGGCGCCAACCCCGAAAAGCTGTTCGCGGCGGGCTATTCGGCGTGCTTCCTGGGCGCGATGAAGGCGGTGTCGGGCAAGGAGGGCGTCACCGTCCCCGCCGATGCGACCGTCACCGCGGAGGTCGGCTTCGGTCCGCGTTCGGAGGGCGGCTACGGCATCACGACCGACCTGAAGGTGTCGCTGCCGGGCGTCGAGCGCGCCGATGCCGAACGGCTGGTCCAGGCGGCGCATGCGGTGTGCCCGTATTCCAACGCCACGCGGAACAACGTCGACGTCGGATTGACGGTAGCCTGAGGCCTACGGGCGCCAGCGGCGCACCGCCGCATCGTAATCGGCCGCGGCGTCGTCGCGGTCGCGTTCGAGGCGGCGGGTTTCGCTCGCTTGCGTGCGTGCCAGGTCGCGGCGCTCGCGGGCCAGCGCCGCTTCGCGCTCGGCCAGGGATTGGAGGGCTTCGCTCTGGCGTGCCTGTGCGGCCGCCAACGCGGCCTCGGCCGTGTCCAGCGCCGCCCGGCTCGGCTTCGGTTTCGGCCGCGGCGCCTTGCGCGGCGCTGCGGTCTTGGCGAGGGCCGGCACGTCCTCCGGGGCGGTCGGCGTGCGCTTCGGCCGGTCGGGCGGGAGCGCGGCGATCTGTTCCGCGGCGGTTCCGCGCGATCGCCTGACAACCGTGCCCGGCGCCGCCAGCGCGTCCGCGGCGAGCGCCGGATCGGTCACTTCCTCGGCGGCCCCGCGCGCGAACAAGTCCTTGTCGCTGCCCCACGCGCGCAGCGCCGCCGCACGGCTGGGCGCCGCGACATAGGCGTCGTGAAAGCCGATCGCGGTGCGGAAGACCTTCAGCTTCGGGCTTTTGGGGGGCTTGGCCATGAAGGCTTACGCGTAGCAGATGCTTGCGCGGGGCCGCGAGCGCTTCTAGCGCGCGGCGATGCGCGTCCTCCTGATCCTCGCCCTGCTGTTCGCCGTTCCCGCCACGGCGCGCGAGCCTGCCACGGTCCGCGTGCGGCTGCAGACCTCGGCGGGCGCGATCGTCGTCGCACTCGATGCCCGGCACGCGCCGAGAACGGTCGAGAACTTCCTGGCCTATGTCGACGACGAGCGGTTCGACGGCACCGTCTTCTACCGCGCCGCGCGCAGCAAGCGCAGTCCGGGTCAGGGCTTCATCCAGGCCGGCATCCGTACCGATGCGCGCCGCATCCTGCCGCCGTTCCCGCTGGAGACCACCGCGGTGACCGGCATCCGCCACACCGACGGCGCGATCTCGATGGCGCGGGCGAGCGATCCGAATTCGGCGGGAGGCAATTTCGTCCTGCTGGCAGGCCCCGCACCGCAGATGGACGCGCGCCCGGGATATCTGGGCTACGCCGCTTTCGGCCATGTGGTAAGCGGCATGGCCGTGGTGCGCCGCATCCTGGCGCTGCCGACCGGCGGCGGCATGGACGCGTTCAAGGGGCAGATGATCCTCCAACCCGTTCGCGTCATCGCCGCGCGGCGGCTCGACGGGGTGGCCAAGCCCACGGGCCGCGTAAAGCCTTGGCTTATCGAAACGCGCGCACCCGCAAAGCATTGAGCCAACCCGCTGCGCCCATTCACAAATCCGCCGCCGCTCGTTATCGCCCGATCATGCCCGCCGACCATCACGACATCGTCTACCCATCCGCCGTTCCGTTCATCCTTCTCCACCTTGCCGCGTTCGCTGCGATCTGGACGGGGGTGAGCGCCGCTTCGCTGACGCTGTGCGCCGGACTCTACGTCCTGCGCATGTTCGCGGTCACCGGCGGCTACCACCGGTACTTTTCGCACCGCGCGTTCGCGACGAGCCGCGGGTTCCAATTTGTCCTGGCCTGCCTTGCGCAGAGCACCGCGCAGAAAAGCGTTTTGTGGTGGGCGTCGAAGCATCGCCACCATCATCGGCATTCGGACACCCCCGAGGACGTCCACTCGCCGCGGCACACCGGCTTCGTCTACAGCCATCTCGGCTGGCTGTTCGCACGCAAGCACGACGAGGCGGACCTGACGAGCGTCGCCGACCTGACCCGCTACCCCGAATTGCGCTGGCTCCACGCCCACGAGAACGCACCGGCGGTCGCGCTGGCGGCGCTGTGCCTGGTCGTCGGCGGATGGCAGGGGCTGGTCGTCGGGTTCGTCTGGAGCACGATCCTGCTGTGGCACGCGACGTTCTGCATCAATTCGCTGGCGCACGTCGCGGGCACGCGCCGCTACGTCACCGGCGACGATTCACGCAACAACTGGCTGTTGGCGATCGCGACGATGGGCGAGGGCTGGCACAACAACCATCACGCGTTCCAAAGCAGCGCGCGCCAGGGCTTCCGGTGGTGGCAGGTCGACCCGACCTATTACATCCTGAAGGGCTTGGCGCTGGCGGGAATCGTCCGCGCGCTGAAGCAGCCGCCGCAAGCGGTCGTGCGCGGCGAGCAACGCCTCGGCGCCAAGGTCGTCCATCGCACCGCCGAGCAGCTCGCGGCGCGCTTCAGCGCCGAGCGGATCGTCCAGGCGCTTCGCACCGCCTGTTCCGAGCGCGAGCTGTCGGCGCTGCGCCACGCGCTGAGCGAAGCGGCGACGGGCGTCCTCCACCCGCATCTGCCGAGCCGGGCCGCGTTGATGGCGGAAGCCCGTACGCTATACGCACGCACCCCGTCGCTGGAGGACATCGTCGAACGCGCGCACCAAATGGTACTCGCCGCGGTCCGCCACCGGCTGAGCACCGCGAGCGGATAAGGGGACCGAAGCGCGCGGTCGTATGTTGTACGGGGCAGGCAGCGCGGCGTGCGGAGGGCTTGCCGGCGCGTCGAAGGGGTGAGGATGACGAAACCAATCGCGGTGTGTGTTCCCGTCCGTAACGAGGCCGAGCGCTTGCCGCGGTTCCTGGATGCGATCGCCGCGCAGGGCATGGCAGGGCTGACCCTGTGCATCCTGCTCGACGGCTGCACCGACGCCAGTGCGGCGATCGTCACCGCGCGCGCGCCGCAGCTGCCGTTTCCGGTCCGCGTGCGGAGCATCGCGGGCGGCGATGCCAATGCCGGGCGCGCGCGCCGCGTGGCGATGGCGCTGGGGCAAGAGGTCCTGGGCGGCGCGGGGACGATCGTCTCGACCGATGCCGATTCGGTTCCCGCACCCGGCTGGTTGGCGGCGAATCTGGCAGGGCTCGCGCATGCCGACGTCGTGGCCGGGCGGATCGTCCGCCGGGCGTGGATCGCGATGCCGCTCCAGGATCGGATCGAGGCCTATTACGACCGGCTGTTCGCGCTGCGCCGGCTGCTCGATCCCGTCGCGTGGGAAGCGCCGCGCACCCACCATTACACCAGCGGCGCCAGTCTGGCCTTCCGCGCGCACGCCTATGCCGCGCTGGGCGGGTTCGAGGGCGTCGCGGCGGCGGAGGATGCGCGGATCGTCGATGCGGCACATCGTGCGGGGCTGCGCGTCCGCCGCGATGCCGCGGTGACGGTCGAAACCTCGTCGCGGCGCGAGGGGCGCGCGCGCGGCGGGCTGGCCGATCATCTGCGCGCGCTCGACCGCGGCGCCGCTGCGCCCACGATGGCGCACCCGCACGACGCCGCCTGGCGCTACCGCATGCACGCGGCAGCGCGCCGGGCCTTCGGGCACGAGTCCGCAGGCTTGTCCGAACGCCTGTCGCGCGTGCCGTCCGAAGTCGCCGCCATCGCGAAGGCCGCGCCCAATGCCGAGGCCTTCGCGATGTGCGTCGTTCCCGAAAGGCCCGGCGGCGAGCGGACCGTGTCGCTCGACGTGGCCGAAGACGCGCTGGCGGCACTCGAAACCGATCTCGCGCGGCAAGCGGCGTGACGACGCTCGACACGATCCTCGCCCAGCCGAGACCCGACACGGACGCGATGCGCGAGCGGATCGTGGCGCTCGCGGCGCTGCTGCCCGCCGTGGGCGATCCGGCGGATGCCGATGCGCTGCTTGCGCTGTTGCGGATGCTGTACCGCATCGGCCGCGCCGATCTGCCGCTGGCCCGGCTGTTCGAGGGCCATGTCGACGCCTGCCAGATCGTTGCGCGCTATGGGGGTGCGGACACCGTGGCGGATGACGCGCTCGGCGTGTGGAACGCGGCGCTTGCCGGCGAGCCGTTGCGCGTCGAGGACGGGCGGCTGATCGGCGGCAAGGCCTATGCGTCGGGCGCGGGTACCCTCACGCATGCACTGGCGGGGGCGGACACGCCGCAGGGCAACCGGCTGGTGCTGATCGATCTCGCCGCGTCGTCGCCCGCGATCGACCGTGACTGGTGGCGGACGCTGGGGATGCAGCGCTCGCACACCCACCTCGTTCGCTGGCACGGCGCGCCGCCCGACACGTTTCGCTTCATCGGCGCGCCCGGCGATTACGCGCGCGAGCCGTGGTTCAGCGGCGGCGCGTTGCGCTTCGTCGCGATCCACGCAGGCGGGGTGGCAGCGCTGTTCGACCAGGTCCGCGATCACCTGATCGCCGCGGCGCGGGCGGACGATCCGCACCAGTCGACGCGGCTCGCCTCGCTTTATGGATTGGCGCAATCGGCGGCGTCCACGGTGCGCGCGACGGCGCAGGCCTGGGGGACGGAAGACGAAGCCTATCCCGCACGCGTGTCCGCAGCGCGGCTTGCGGTGACCGATGCGGCCGAGCGCGCGATCGTGCTGGCGCAGGCCGCGGTCGGGCTGCCCGGCATGTTCGCTGACCATCCGCTGTCGACGACGATCGCCGACCTGACCGTATACTTGCGCCAGCCCGCGCCCGACGCGCAGGGGATGCGGGTCGCACGCGCGTGTGCCGACGGGCTGCTGGTGCCCGCGCTGTGAGGCGGCTGCCGCTCGGCCGGGTCCGCCGCGCGCTGGTGGTGGCGCCGCACCCCGACGATGAGGCGATCGGTGCGTGGGGGGTGATTCGCGCGCTGCGGCGGCGCGGGCGGCATGTCCGCGTGGTCGTCGTCGCCGATGGCGCGGCGTCGCATCCGAACAGCGTGGCGTGGCCCAGGCACCGCCTGGTCGCGGCCCGCCGGCGCGAGACCCGCGCCGCGATGCGCGCGATCGGGGTGTCCGCGCGGGACGTCGTGTTCCTGGGGTTGCCCGACGGCAAGCTCGCCGCGCTGGCCCGGCATGCGGCGCAAGCGGTGACGCGGGCGATTGCGGCGGCGCGGGCCGATCTCATTGTCCTGCCGTGTGCCACCGACGACCATCCCGATCACCGCGCGGTTGCCGCCGCCGCCGCGCGCGCGCGGATGCCGGGCGCGCGTCGCTTCGCTTATCTGGTCTGGACGCGCGGCGCGCGATCCGCGCCGATGTACGGCTTTCCCGCCGGTGGCCTGCCCAAACGCGCGGCGATCGGACGCTACCGTACCCAGACCGGCGCGATCCGCGACGATCCGGGCGGGTTCGCGATCGCGCCGCACGAATTGCGCGCCTTCTCGCGGCCGATCGAGTGGTTCCGGGAGCTTTCGCGGTGACGCGCGCGATCACGCTCGACGGCTTCGACGCGATGTTCGCAGGGAACGACGATCCGTGGTCGACCTTCGCCGCGCGCGACGAGGCGCACAAGCGCGACGCCATCCTGCACGCGCTCGGGCACGGCCCGTTGGGGCGCGTGCTCGAACTCGCGGCGGGCAATGGCTCGAACAGCGTCGCGCTGGCGAAGCGCACGCTTCGGCTCGACGCGACCGAAGGGACCGAGGCCGGGACCGCGCTCGTCCGCAAGGCGGTCGGCGATGACCCGCGGGTGCGCGTCGAGCGGCTCGTGCTGCCCAGGCGGTTCCCGCGCACGACCTACGACGCGATCGTCGTCGCCGAGATCCTCTATTACCTGACTGCGCGCGCGATGGCGCAGGTGGCGCGCGACACCGCGCGTGCGCTGCGCCCCGGCGGCACGCTCGTGCTGGCGCACCACCGCATCGACTTCCACGATTTCGCGCAGCACGCCGATGCGATCCACGCGCGCTTCCTGCGCGACACCGGGGTGACGTGGCATGCCGGGCAGGGCACGCGCACCGGCCGATGGAAGGTGCGCAGCTATCGCCCCCGCTGAGCCACCGTTGCGGATCGCGATGCTGGCGCCGATCGCCTGGCGCACCCCGCCGCGTGCCTACGGCCCGTGGGAGCTGGTCACCAGCCTGTTGACCGAGGCGCTGGTCGCGCGCGGGCACGCGGTGACGCTCTTCGCGACGCAGGACAGCCGGACCGCCGCCACGCTCGACGCCGTCGTTCCCGCGCCGTATTCGGAAGATCCGTCGATCGACGCCAAGGTCTGGGAAATGCGCCATGTCGCCCATGTCATGGAGCGTGCAGGGGCGTTCGACATCGTCCACAATCAGGCCGATTTCGTGCCGCTTGGGTTTACCCGGCTGGTGCGGACGCCGATGGTGATGACCCTCCACGCTTGCCCGTCCGAGCGCATCCTACCGATGCTCGCGGAATACCAGTACGACGCGCATTACGTCGCGATCAGCGACAGCGACCGTCACGCGGATTTGCGTTACGCCGCGACGATCCCGCACGGTATCGACGTGGGCGCGTTCCCGTTCGTCGTGGACGGGGGTGAGGACCTGCTGTTCTTCGGGCGCATGCACCCCGACAAGGGCCCCGCCGACGCGATCCGCGCTGCCAAGCGCGCCGGACGGCGGCTGCGGATGTACGGGGTGATGCAGGACCAGGCGTATTTCGACCGCGAGGTCGCGCCGCATATCGACGGCGACCGCATTATCTACGAAGGCGCGATCGGCGGGCAGGCGCGGCTCGACGCGCTGGGGAACGCGCGCGCGATGCTCCACCTGATCGGCTTCGACGAGCCATTCGGACTATCGGTGGTCGAGGCGCTGGCGTGCGGCACTCCCGTTATCGCCTATCGCCGCGGTTCGATGGAGATGCTGATCGATCATGCGCGCACCGGTTTCGTCGTCGATTCGCTCGACGAAGCGGTGGCGGCGATCGGCCAGGCGCACACCATCGAGCGCGCCGCCTGCCGCGCCGACGTGGCGCGCCGCTTTTCGGTCGATGCGATGGCCGAGGCCTATGTCGCGCTGTACCGCCGGGTGCTCGGCGGCGGGTAAAGCGGACGGTTGTTGCACCGGTGCGATACGGCAGCCGCACGCTCGCTGCGAAGTCAGCAGCTGACCTCATCGTCATCGGACCGGTCTTTGGCCTCCGCAAACTACCGAGACCGTTGAAAAAGGTCTGCGCGAAACCGGCGTGGCGGATGGCTGGTGACGCCGGCCACCGGAGGATACGCCGCGTATCAGGCCGGCGCAGCCTGCCGGGCGAGCAGCTGAAGGTTGTATGCCGCGGCG
>NZ_CAXVWL010000053.1:0-2677 GCF_964263785.1 Sphingomonas sp. | reverse complement strand
TCGAACGGGCCGCTGATGCAACTCACCTGCTTGTTGAACCAGGTCTGGTGCGCCGACCGCTTGACGCCGAGCTTGTCCGCCTCCTCCAGATGCTTGGCGTAGTTCATCCCGATCGCCAGATATTTGCCCGGCCGCTCGATCGGCGCCAGCAGGCGCACCTGCTCCAAGGCGTGGCGCCGCCCGCCAGCCGCCGCGTCCACGTGCGCGCGCCACCCTTCGGCGTCCTTGATCAGCGCCAGCATTGTCGGATAGACGATACCGCCATCGGCGAGGTCGACGACCTCTTCGCCATCGACCAGGCCCAGCCTCGGGCCGCTGCCTGCTTCAAACCGCGCGAGCTTCACGCCAAGTCTCCTCGTTCCTCGATACCGTGCGAACCGCGACGCCGGCCGCCGCCAGATCGGCGAGCAGGTCATCGACGAGCGCCGGCAGCTCGTCCCCTGCCGCCACGCCGCCATAGACATAATAATCCGGCCGAACGATCATCGCCGCCCAGCCCTGCGCCGTCAGGAAGTCGTCCAGGCGGCCATCGAGATCGCGAACGCCGTTCTCGCCGTCGCCCAGCGTCACGAACTGCGCGCCGAACGCCGCGAGCGTGTCGGCGGCCTCGCTCTCCAGCACCGCTTCGGCGTCGAAGCCGCGGGTGATGACTACGAAGCCGCCTCCCGTGACCTGATCCAGCCGCGCCCGCCGGCCTTCGCGAAGCACGTCGACATGCGGCGAGAGCAGGCCGGCACCGACCACGACGGTGCCGTCACGGTCGCGCCGCAGCAGCCCGTCGACCATGGAGGGGAACGGCGGCGGCGGCTCGGCGGTGCCGCCCAGGAACTCGGCATCGCGCGCGGCGGCGGCCTCCGCATCGGGCAGACAGATCATCTTGCCGAGGTAGATCGACATGTCGGTGATCTGGCCGACGTGCGGCAAGCGTTCGGGCTGATAGGTGTCGAGCAGACGGTCGTCCGCCTTGCCGTCGAGGATCAAGCCGAGCTTCCAGGCCAGGTTCCACGCATCGCGCATTCCCGAGCACATGCCCTGCCCCATGAAGGGAGGCATGACGTGCGCGGCGTCGCCGGCGATCAGCAGCCGCCGCTCGCGCCACCGCTCCGCCAGCAGAGAGCGGAAATTATAGACCTTGTGGCGGACGAGCTCGATGTCGTCCGGCCCCGCCCAGGGGCGCAGCAGCTCCCAGACGCGCTCCTCGCGCTCCAGATCCTCGACGCGCTCGCCGGGCAGTCGCATGAACTCCCAGCGCCGGAACGTCCGACCCTCGCGCACCCCGGCGGGGACAATCGTCGTCGGGCGCGCGGGATTGCAATACTGGCCAGCGGCGGGGATGCCGAGGCCCTCGATCGTGACGCCTTCCTTCAGCAGCACGTCGATGACCAGCCAGTCCGCCTCGAACCCGCGATCCTCGCGATCGCCGCCGATCGCCTCGCGCACCCGCGAGTTCGCTCCGTCGCAACCGACCACATAGCGGGCTGATAAGTCCTTCACCTCGCCGGTGTCGCCATGGCGCAGATGGACGCGCGCGCGGTCATCGTCTTGGTCGACCGCCGTCACCTCCCAGCCGAGGTGCAGATCGACGGTCGGCAACGCCCCCACCGCCTCGTCCAGCGCCTCCTCCAGCGTCGGCTGGTGAACGAAATTCACCTCCGGCCCGCCCGAGATCGACGGTGCCGACCAGTCGATCACCAGCAACTCGCGCCAGTCGGCGTTGAACCACTGATATAACGGCCCCTTCTGGGTGACGCGCGGCAGGACATCGCCCATCCCGTTCGCCGCGAGCACGCGGTAAAGCTCATGGTCGACGCACACGGCGCGTGGCAGAGGGTATCGCTTGGACCAGCGCTCGCAGACCGCCACAGAGCGGCCCTGCCGCCCCAGCATCAGGGCCAGCGTCGCGCTCACGGGGCCATAGCCGATCTGGATGACGTCGTAATCGGGTTCCGCCACTTATGTCCTCTCCCCCATGACCCATGGCAGTCGAACGCCGCCACGCCGATCGTCATCTTGACACTTTCGCCAGTATGAAGTCAATTAGTCCGGCTGCGCCAAGCAATGGCGAGCGGAGAGGATCGGTTCATGACGACCGATATCGCGAGGGAAGCGCGTCGAGCGGCGGTGGAGAGTCGATGCGGAAGCTGCGACGGAAGCGGCATTCGTCACGTTGGCTGGAGCAGGGACATCGGTGTCGCCATCCTGCTCTGTGCGGCGCGCTGCACAGCACATGGCACCGCTGGCTGACCGTGGCATGCTGGTCGGTGTCGGTGCCTATTCTGCTGCTGGGAATGCTGCTGTTCTGACGCGGCATTCAGCCCCGCTCCGGCGCAGTGGAGACGACTGGCCTGAATGCTGCCGGGTCGCTAACTGACCAACCATGCTTGCAGACGGAACTCGAGACGGCCCCGGGGTCGACGGAGCGCTTCCCGTTCAGGCGAACAGAAGCACCGACTCGCTTCGCGAGGACCACCGGACCCGCGTCGGACGGGAACGACGCGAACGGATGCGCAATCAGCTGCTGCAATCGGTGCTTGCTGTATGCGCCGGACGCGGCCCCGCGGGCGCGGCCGTGATCGACGACGTCGTCAGGCACGCGTCGGTGTCTCGCGGCACCTTCTACAATCATTTCGAGTCGATCGAGCAGGCGGTCTCGGAACTCGGCCTCCAGCTCGCCGAC
>NZ_CAXVWL010000052.1:0-9053 GCF_964263785.1 Sphingomonas sp. | reverse complement strand
TGCGCGTCCCACATGTCGGCGGCGAGCGGCCAACCGTGGGTCAGGATCACCGGGCGGCCGCTGCCCCAGTCCTTGACGAACAGGTCGGTGCCGTCACGAGTTTTCACGTAGGCCATCGGCATCACTCCAGTAATTCGGTTTCGTCGAAAAACGACGAAGTCCTTGACGCGTTCCCAAGTATACGGGTCAGATGTCCTTGATTTCTATCAATGTTTGCCGTCCGCCTATCCTGGATAGCTTGTCCGTGGCCTGCGGCCACGCTCACACCGCTAAGGCGCATCGGGGGCGAGACGTTCACGTTGCCGACAACGGGCGTCTACACGCGACCTTTTCGACGACGAGCGCGTTTGAGAACGAAAGGGTGGTAACTGACGAGCCGCGCGCCGCCAGTCGTCAGTGCGCCCGTCCGACCCCGATGAACAAAAGTGCGCTTACTTCATTGGCTCGCCCGAAACCGGCCGGGCCGCAATCCACCACCCTTCAGACAGCAACGTCCTACCCGACGGATAGAAGCTGTGAAGGGAACGCGCACGCAAGCGGTAGGGCGTCCTGTAATTGTGGCTGCAGCCACCGATCGAAATCCTCTTCATGGAGGATCACTGGCATCGCCTTTGGATGGATCGCACCGACGACGTGGCCGGCAGGGTCGCCGTCATAGCCGCAGGTCAGGAAGGCATAGGCCGCCCCGTCACCGACTGGTCGCCAGACGCCGGCGAACGCGAAGATCGGCCGTGACGGCACCGCAAACCAATGCTTGGTCTTCTTGCCGGTCACAGGGTCCGGCTCGACCGACCATTCCTGAAACTCCGTCACCGGCACTAGGCATCGTCGATTGGGGGTGCTGAGCGCGATGCGCCAGAACGGACTCGTATAGTTCCGCACGTTGACCACCGGCGACTTCACGCCGGGAGGTGGCGGAAACCCCCAATTCATCGCGCTGAGCTGGCGCGCGCCGTCGATCTCGCGGACGACATAGCCGGGCTTCGACGCCGAGACGTAATCTTCTCGACCGTCAGCTCGCTGCGCCAGTCATCGCTTGACTGGAAGTAGGCGTTGAACTCGGCGCGGCTTACCTTGATGTTATATAGGTTGCACATCAAGCGATCCGATCACGAGCGGTAGCGCGATACAAGCCTCTTCCACTCGCGTTCATCCGGGTATGGCGGCTGCGGTCCTTCGGACCGCTCGCGGCCGACCTCGATCGCCGGCGTGGAGCGATGGCCGTCTTTGCGGCATGCCGAGCAGGCGAACCGGCGCGCCGCCCCCTGTAGATCATCGGTCCAGCCGCGTTGCTGGAACAGCCACCAGACCGCAATCGCATCGAGGACGCGCACCGATCGGCAGCGCCGACACGTCAATCGCAGGCTTCGGCGATGCAGCGCGCATTGCTCAATCGTGCGCAGCGCGCGACCGACATGATCGCGATCGTCGGTTTGTCCGGGCGTCACGCGGCACCGCGGGTCGGAGGCGGGGCATCCTCGAAACGCCCCGCCCGGCGCAATTGCCGGACGATGCCGTTGAACGCCGCGGTCGTTCCCTGGGCGCGCCCGATCTCATTGTCCTGCCCTGCCGCGTCCCAGAACAGTTCCAGCGGCCAGCGCTCCGGGCAATGCGTGAGCAGGCAGCGGAGCGCCAGGCGCACCTCGACGACATCGACCTTGACGCTTCCCGCGCGGATCATCGCGCCGCGCAGGACGTGGACCGCCAGGCCGATGACGATCCGCTGGTGGCGAGGCAAAGCATCCGCCATCGATCAGCGAAAATCGCGGGTCTTCACCCGAACGACGGCTTCGGGGTCCATACCCTCGGCATGAGGCGGCCAATAACTATCGCGCGGTCGCCAGCCCGGATCGCCGCGATCGGGCGAACCGGCGTGGCGCGCGCCGTCACCCCTCCCGGTGTTGTGCGGGATTGCCATGCCGCCGATCCGCGACAGCATGGGCGCCTCGTCGGTCAGGGTGTCGATGATGACATGGATCACCTCCCCCTCCCGCTGCACGCGGCCCGATAGCGTGACCATGTGCGCGGTCATAACGGTACGGCGCTGCTTCTCGAACCGATCGGGCCAGAGGATGCCATTGGTGACCCCCGTCTCGTCCTCGATCGTAATGAACAGCACGCCCTTGGCGCTGCCCGGCTTCTGGCGAACGAGTATCAGCCCGGCCACCTTCACCCGTCGCCCATCTCGCAGCGATGCGAGATCTCCGCAGCGAACGATGCCGGCGCGGGTCAGCTCGTCGCGCAGGAAGGTCAGGGGATGAGCACGCAGCGAGAGCTGGAGCGAGCGGTAATCCTCGACGACCTCGCGCCCGTCGGTCATCGGCGTCAGCGCGACGTCCGGCTCGATCCCCTCCGGGCTGAACGCGGCTTCGCGCTCGTCTGCCGCGACGAACAGCGGCAGTGGGGCCTCGCCCAGGCCGCGCACTTTCCACAGACCCTGCCGGCGATCCTCGCCGAGCCGGAGGAACGCGTCGGCCTCCGCTAGGCGCTCGATCGCGCTGCGCGGCACGCCCGATCGCCGCCAGACTTCCTCGACCGACCCGAATGGCGCAACCCCGCGCGCGGCGACGATGGTCGCGCCGTGGACGTTTGCCAGACCGTTCACCTGCCGAAAGCCAAGGCGCACCGCCAGATAGCGCCCCCGCCCGGGTTCGAGGGTGCAATCCCACCGGCTCGCGTTGATGCAGACTGGGCGGAGCTCCACGCCGTGATTACGGGCGTCGCCGACGACTTGGGCCGGTGCGTAGAAGCCCATCGGCTGCGCATTGAGCAGGGACGCGCAGAAGACATCGGGATGATGATGCTTCATCCAGCAGCTCGCGTAGGCGATCTTGGCGAACGAGGCAGCGTGGCTCTCGGGGAAGCCGTAGGAACCGAACCCCTCGATCTGCTTGAACGTGCGTTCGGCAAAATCGCGTGGATAGCCGCGTGCGACCATGCCCTCGACGAGCTTGTCGTAAAAGTGGCTGACCCCGCCCGTCACCTTGAACGTCGCCATCGCGCGACGGAGCTGATCCGCCTCGGCGGGCGTGAACCCCGCGCCGACGATCGCCACCTTCATCGCCTGTTCTTGAAATAGCGGCACGCCCAGCGTCTTCTCGAGAACGGCGCGCAGCTCGGGCTTGGGATATTCGGGGCGTTCCAGCCCCTCGCGCCGACGCAGGTAGGGATGCACCATGTCGCCCTGGATCGGGCCGGGGCGGACGATCGCGACCTCGATCGTCAGGTCATAGAAGCGCGCCGGCTTCATGCGCGGCAGCATCGCCATCTGCGCCCGGCTCTCGATCTGGAAAGTGCCAAGCGTGTCGGCTTTCTGGATCATCGCATAGACGTCCGGGTCATCGTCCTGCAGGTCAGCCATGCCGACCTGCACACCCTTTGCGTCCTCCAACAGGTTGAAAGCGCGGTTCATGCAGCCGAGCATCCCCAGGCCCAGGACGTCGACCTTCATGAATTTCAGGGCGTCGATATCATCCTTGTCCCATTCGATGATCTGGCGATCCTTCATCCGCGCCGGCTCGATCGGCACGAGATTGTCGAGCCGCTCGTGCGTCAGCACGAACCCGCCTGGATGCTGCGACATATGGCGCGGTGTCCCGATCAGCTTGCGCGCGAGATCGAGCGTCAGCCGGAGCCGACGATCCGACTTGTTGAGATTGAGCTGATCGAGATGCTGTTCGCCGACGCCCTCGACCGACCACCCCCACACCAGGCCGCCGAGCGCCTTGGTCAAATCCTCGGGCAGGCCGAGCGCCTTACCGACATCGCGCACCGCGCCGCGCGCGCGGTAGCGCTGCACGACCGCGGTCAGCGCCGAGCGATCACGGCCATAGGTCTCGTAGATCCACTGGATGATTTCTTCGCGGCGTTCATGCTCGAAATCGACATCGATATCGGGCGGCTCCTTGCGCTCGCCCGACACGAACCGCTCGAACAGCAGTTCGTGGCGAATCGGATCGATGCTGGTGATACCCAGCACGAAGCACACGCAGCTATTGGCGGCCGACCCCCGCCCCTGGCACAGGATGCCCCGCCGGCGGCTTTCCGCGACGATGGCGTTCACGGTCAGGAAGTAGGGCGCGTAGCCCAGCTTCTCGATCAGACGCAGTTCGTGGCCGATCTGGTCACGGTGCGCCTGCGGCACGTCCCCTGAGAACATGCGTCGCGCCGCCTCATCGGTCAGGCGCACGAGTGCCTCGTGCGCGGTGAGACCATCCAGCACACGTTCGTGTGGATATTGATAGGCAAGTTCGCCGAGGTCGAAAGTGCAGGCGGCAGCGATATCCTCGGTCGCGGCGATCGCGTCGGGGAATGCCACGAACCGGCGCGCCATTTCTTCCGGCGACTTGAGGTTTCGATCGGCGTGACGCTCGCGCCGAAACCCCAGCGCGTCGATCGTCGTGCGCTCCCGGATCGCGGTCACGACATCCTGGAGCAGCCGCACGTCCGACGCATGGTAGAGGACATCGCCGAGCGCGACCCCGCGCACCCCGGCACGAGCCGCCAGCGCGGCGAGGTCATGCAGCCGGATATGCTCGTCGGGCCGGCGCCGGTAGCTGAGGCCGCAATACGCGCGCACACCGAACCCGCGTGCGAGATCGGCAAGATGGTTGCCGGTCGTTTCGTCCGCCTCGTCCGGCAGCAGGATCGCGATCATGCCCTCGGCCGCCGCCGCCACATCGGCCCAGCCCAACGCGCAGCCGCCTCTCCCAGCCCGGCCCTTGCCGAGGCTCAACAGGCGAGTCAGCCGCGACCAGGCCGGTCGATCGGTCGGATAGAGCAGCAGCGACCGACCGTCGTCGAGAACGACACGCGCGCCGGCAATCAGCCGGACCCCGGTTGCCTTCTGCGCCTCCCAGGCGCGAACCACGCCGCCGACCGTATTCCAGTCGGCGACGCCTAGCGCGGAGTGTCCGAACAGCGCGGCAGCCGCGAACAGCTCGTTCGGCGACGACGCGCCGCGCAGGAGCGAATGGTGCGTCGTGACCTGGAGTTCGACATAGATGGGCTTGGATGCGGGCATCAGCCGAACAGCCCGTGCATCCACCAGCTCAGATCGCCGGTGGCTACCTCCACGCCATCGCCGCGCCGGAACAGCCAGAACCGCCCGCCGACCTCGTCCTCAACGCGGTAATAATCGCGCACCGCCCACACTTCCCCGTCGCGCCGCCACCATTCGCCGTGAATGCGTTCTGGCCCGTCTCCGGCGACCACGACATGCGTGTCGCCGCGCCACGAGAAGCGGCGTGGCGGCGCATCGGGCAGCAGCGCGATCACGTTCCAAAGAGGCTCCGGACGACTGAGCAGCCGCGCCGGGCGCCGCCAACGCGGCCAATTGCCCGCCTCGTCCAGCGCGCCGATCCGGGCGACCGCCCGCTCCGGCACGTCGCTTTCGACCGGCCGCGTTCGGAACAGCGCCGCCTCGCCGACGCGCCCGGCGAGGCGATCGACGGTGACGGCGAGGTTCGGGGCGTTGTCCTCGCCGGTCAGCATCGTGCCAAGCGGGGTCGCGCCGAGCGGCTCGGCACGGACCGCGACAATCCGCACCGCTTCGATGCCGAGGCCGGGATCGATCCGCTCGATGCGTAAGCTGAACATGCGGGTGAGATGAGTGGCGTCGCGGGTGGCACGCGACGTCCCGATCGCGAGACGCTGGTCAATGCCATCGACGCGCGCGGCAGTCAGTTCGACGGCGCGCGCGCCGAGGCCCCGCATACGTAACACGTCGACGAGATCCTCGACGACATCGCGGATGACGGTCGCGATAGCCTCCGCCGTGCTGATCGGCTCCAGCAGACGGCGCTCGGCCGTCGGCGCCTCGAACGGCAGCACCGGCACGATCGGCTCGGCAATGCGGCCGATCGCCTGGTCAAGCCGCTCGACGCTGGCCAAGCCGAGCCGACGGGCGAGCGGGCCGCGCGGCATCGGCAGCAGGTCGGCGACCCGTTCCAATCCGAACCGCGCCGCAGCGGTCAGCGCGCCCGGTTCGATCCGCAATGCTGCGAGCGGCAGCGGGGCAATAGCAGCGACCTCCCCCCCGGGCGGCACGATGACGACGGACCCGCGCGCGAATCGCGCCAGCGCGTGAGCCGCGCCGGGGGTGCCGGCGACCGCTATCCGCGCGGTCAGGCCGAGTCGCGCGCAGAAAGCACGCACGCGTCGGCAGAATCGCTCTTCGCCGCCGAACAAATGCGTCGTGCCGGTCAGGTCCAGCCATAGCCCGTCGCCGATCGACGCGGCGATCGGCGTCCAGTGCAGGACCGCGTGCAACGCGAGGCGATCGAGCAGCGCCTGGTCGGCATCGGGATCGGCGGGGCGAACATCGAGGTCGACCACCAGCGCGCGCGCCTGCGTCGCGGCCATGCCTCTGCCCAAGCCGAGCGCCAGCGCGGCGGGACAGGCGGCGGTGATGACCTGCCGCTGCCCGACCGCCGCTATGAGGATGAGCGGCGTTGCGGCGACCGTGGGGGCCGGCGGTGGCACGGCGACGAGATCGACCCGTGGCACGGGACCGCGAAAGGGAGGCGGCGCCGGCTCCGAGCGCCGCCCCAGCTCGCGGCCGGGCGGACGCTGGTGGAGGGGGAGCGTCGCCGCATCGACCGCCACGTCGGCGCGCGACTTGCCATCGCGCGCCCAGCGCGCACCGGGTCGCCAGCCTCCGCCACGCGGGACCGAACAGGCGCCGGGGTCGTCATCGACCGGCTCGACGAGTGCGGCGCGCTCAGGCAGCGCGCGCGGCAGCTCGTTCCTGCGCAGCCGCTCGATCGCGAGCTGCGGCAGAAAGAGCGAGGCAACCCTCGCCATCGCAAGCCTCCAGTACCAATGAAAAAGGTTCGCCGCCGCGTTGGCGGACGAGCTCGACCTGCCAGCAGGCACGACCGACCCCGGGCAGGCCGAGCCGGGCCGACGGCGCCGACCCGATCCGCCAGCGCGTGACCGCCGCCGACGGCTCGGCGAGCGGGCAGGACGCTGCCTTGCGCCAGCGCCGCAGGATCACGACCGGAACGCCGCCCTCGCTCGCGGCAAGCTGGAGGCGACGGGTCGCCACCATGTTCGCGCGCTTCACTTCGGCGACGACCACCGCCATTGCGCCTTCGCGCAAGCCATCCTCGGCGACCGCCAGCACTTCGGCATCGTCCTTGCCTTGCGCGAACAGCAGCATGTTCGCAGCCAGCCCGGCCTGTTCGAGACCGGGCGCGTAGAGATCGAACCGGGTCAACGCCCACAGCACCTGGCCGCCCTCCCGCGCGCGTGCCAGCCGCGCCACGAGACCCGCCACGAACAGCGTCGCAGCAGCATCGTCGGAGAGCGACGGCGACGCCGCCGCGACGTCGTGAACGGCGTCGGTAGCGATCCCGCCATGACCAAGGCGCCCATCCATCTCCGCCACGCCGGTCGCCAGCGCCGGACGCGCCGACGTGGCCATCGCCGCGACATGGGCGCGCAAATCGGCAATAGAGGCCGCAGGAGAATCGGAAACACGCATGGGACTCGGGGGACTCGATCGTTCGCCTTATGTTCCGCGTTACGTGCGGGATCGTCAAGCGGGTACGTCCGGCTAGATGGCAGGCGTGATGACAGCGAACCGTGGTCGGCGGCGGCATGATCTTCATCGCTGCGCTTAAGCGGTGGTTCGACGGCGCTCCCGACCAGGCAACGCTGCAACGCCTCCCTACATAGGACATCCGCCCACCTTGCCGGTCGACCAACCAATGCTTCAACCCGACCTCTTCGAACGCCCCTTGGTGGCAGGCCTTGCCTTCCAGACTGACCTGATCACGCGCGAGGTGGAGACCGAGCTGATAGCGCGGATCGACGCGATTGATCTTGCACCGTTTCGGTTTCAGGGCTGGCTCGGCAAGCGCGTGACCGCGTCGTTCGGCTGGCGCTACGATTTCGAAAATGCCAGCTTCGGCCCGACCGAGCCGATCCCGGATTGGCTTCTGCCCATCCGTAACAGCGCGGCCGCGTTCGCGGGCTTGGCGCCCGATAATCTGGTTCAGGTCCTGCTGACCCGCTACGATCCAGGAGCAGGCATTGGCTGGCATCGCGACAGGCCGGTGTTCGAGCATGTCGTTGGCATTTCGCTCGGCGTCGCGGCCACCATGCGCTTTCGCAGGCGCAAGGCGAGCGGGTTCGACCGCGCGAACGTGCCGCTGCCGCCACGATCGGCCTATCACCTGAGCGGCGAAGTGCGATACGATTGGGAGCACAGCATTGCCGAGATGGACGTGACCCGCTGGTCGATCACGTTTCGCAGCCTCTCCGCGAAGGGGCTCGCGGCGCTCGATCGATGACTGGGACCCTCAGCAACCGGACCGTGCAATCCGTGCACCGCCCCGGGGGTGGAACCGACCGAAGCGTCTCGACTTGGTGTTTGGAGTTTAACGAAGGGTTGGACGGATGGCTGGCGGTTGGACCCGCGATGGCGCGGTGCAGGACCAGATCGACGATACGGTGCTCGACGCCGTCCTGAGCGCCCGGGCAAGGATACCGCTCGGCGAGGGCGCGGACTATTGCGATGATTGCGGTGAGGAGATCCCGGAGCGGCGTCGGCTGGCGCTTCCGGCAACGCGCACCTGCGTGCCCTGCCAGTCCGCACGCGACGCGACGATCCGATCCTCCGGCATCAACCGGCGGGGCAGCAAGGATAGCCAGTTGCGGTAATCAGGACCCTGGGGACGTCGGTTCGACCGCGACACGGTCCATCTCGTCTAACCGCTCGGGCACCTCGAGAAGCTTGAGCGCAGCCGCCGTGATCGCCTCGGCAATCGTTGGATAGGTCTCGGCCGAATTGATCGACACCCCCGTGGTGAACGCCAGGGTGGCCTGGAAGCCGTTGCCCTTGGGTGTCGCAGTCAACGTCACGCTGGCCATCACCGGTGCTCTCTGCCGTTCGAAGTCGGCAGATCGTAGCGCGGACCAGACGGGACCGATAGAACCGCCGTCCGGCTATCCCACGTGTGGCGATTCCGAAAAGCTTGAAGCGGCGCGCTGCCGCTAACGCAGGACGACGGGCGCGCCCGCGGGGACGCGCTCTATCTCCGCTACGC
>NZ_CAXVWL010000051.1:0-34696 GCF_964263785.1 Sphingomonas sp. | reverse complement strand
TGAGAAGATGTCCTTCTTGACCTCCATCTGCTCGTACACTGCCTCGATGATGAGGTCGCAGTCGGCGAGATCGTCGAAGCTGAGCGTGGGCTTGAGCGCACCCATCGCCTCCTCGACCTGCTCGGGCTTGAGCCGCCCCTTTGCGGCGCTCGCCTCGTAATTCTTGCGGACCACGCCGGTACCGCGGTCGAGCGCCTCCTGCTGCATTTCCACGATCGTCACCGGGATGCCCGCCGACAGGAAGTTCATCGCGATGCCGCCGCCCATCGTGCCCGCGCCGATCACGCCGACGCGCTTAATGTCGCGCAGCTTCGTATCCGCGGGTACGTCGTCGATCCTGGCCGCCTGCCGCTCGGCGAAGAAGATGTGGCGCTGCGCGGCGGACTGGGTGCCCATCATCAGTTTCATGAATTCGGCGCGCTCGAATTGGACGCCCTCTTCGAAGGTCGCGCCCGAGGCCGCCTTTTCGACGCACGCGATGTTGGCAGCGGGGGCGTCGAAGCCGCGGAACTTGCGGCCATTCTCCTTCTTGAACGCGGCGACCGCCTCCGCGTCTGCCTGCGCGGTCTTCTCGCTGGCGCGCGGGATCGGCCGCTTGGCCGCGACTTCCCGCGCGAAGGCGACCGCATCCGCCTCCAGCGAATCCTCACCGACGAGCTTGTCGATCAGCCCGGCGTCGAGCGCCTTTTTGGCCGAGATCGGATCGCCCTTGGCGGTCATCTCCAGCGCCAGCTTCACCCCGGCGATGCGCGGAATTCGCTGCGTGCCGCCGGCGCCCGGGAGCAGCCCCAGCTTCACCTCGGGCGTCCCCAGCTTGGCCGAGGGCACCGCAACCCGGTAGTGACACCCGAGCGCCACTTCACACCCGCCGCCGAGCGCGGTGCCGTGGATGGCCGCGACCACCGGCTTGTCCGACGCCTCGATCATGTCGACCACCGTTGGCAGCCCGGGTTCGACGAAGGGCTTGCCGAACTCGGTGATGTCCGCGCCCGCAAAGAAGGTGCGGCCGTCGCAGCGGATCACCATCGCGGCGACGCTGGCGTCGGCGACGCCCTGCTTGATCGCGGCCTCCAATCCCTGGCGGACCGCCGCGCCGAGCGCGTTGACCGGCGGGTTGTCGGAGATGATGACGAGGATGTCGTCGTGGCGTTCGGTGCGGATCGGGGACGTCATTGTTGAGCTCCTTGTTCTTCTGATCGTCACCCCAGCGAAGGCTGGGGTCTCCCAGTTACGTAGAGACCCCAGCCTTCGCTGGGGTGACGGTTGCTAGTTCAAAGCCGCGTAGATCATCGTCTTGAGCTCGCGGCGGATCGGGTAAAGGTTGCTGGGCGACATTTGGGTCATGAAGACCATCGTGATGCGTTCGACCGGATCGACGAAGAACGCGGTGGAGAACATGCCCCCCCAGTAGAATTCGCCCGCGGTGCCCGGTATCATCGACTTCGCCACATCGTCGTTGATCGCAAAGCCCAGCCCGAAGCCGGTGCCCGCGTTCGCGGCTTCGCTGAACAGCGATTTGGACATGCTGGCGAGATCGGATTTGCCCGGCAAATGGTTGCGCGTCATCAACTCGATTGTCTTGCGCCCGACGATGCGGACGCCATCGAGGACTCCGCCGTTCAGCAGCATCGTCGCGAAGCGGTGATAGTCGAGGCTGGTCGACACCAGTCCGCCGCCACCCGACAGCAGGGCAGGGGGCCTGAGCCATGCGCTTTTGGCGCCCGTATCCAACATCACCCGGCCTTCACCCGGCTTGAACGTATAGCAATCGGTCAGCCGATCGGCCTTGTCGGCGGGCACCGTGAAGAAGGTGTCGCGCATCCCGAGCGGCGCGAAGATGCGTTCTTCGAAGAAGCGGTCGAGCGGCATTCCCGAGACCCGCTGCACGACGGCGCCGAGCACGTCGGTGGCGACCGAATAGTTCCACGACGTGCCGGGCGAAAACTCCAGCGGCAGCTTGCCCAGCGCTGCGACGAAGCCGTCGAGGTCGAGGTTGCCGTGCCAGGCCTCGATCTTTCCGTCGCGGTACGCCGCATCGATATTCGACCGGTTCTGAAAGCTGTAGGTCAGCCCGGCGGTATGCCGCAGCAGATCGACCATCCGCATCGGCTCGTCGCAGGGCTTGGTCAGGAACGGCACTCCGCCGCCGCCGCCATTGTAGACGCCGATCCCCTTGAACTCGGGCAGCACGTGGTGGACCGGGGTGTCGACCGCGACGAGGCCTTCCTCGACTAGCATCATGAACGCGATCGAGGTGACTGGCTTCGTCATCGACGCGATGCGGAACAGCGATGTCTCGTCGATCGAGGCGCCGCCCTCTCGCGCCGAACCCTGATGCGAGAAGTGCGCGATCTCGCCATCGCGCGCCACCAGCAGCTGCGCGCAGGGCAGTTTGCCCGTGTCGAGATAGCGGGCGGCGACGAAGCGGTCGATCCGCCGCAGCCGCTCTGCATCGAAACCCGCCATCCGCACCATATCCCTGTTTCGCCATACCAATGTTTCGAACGTCCGCACGCCTATTGCCTTGAGCGGCGTGTGAATCAACACTAACCTGCATACCAACGGGCCAAACCGACACCCGAAAACGCAACGCGGAGAGCAAGACGTGGCCAGCGTACCCCTTATCGCACCCGACGATTCATGGCCCGCGATGAGCGTCGAAGCGGCGCGCGATCTGCTCACCGCGCCGGGTGCTAAGTTCGAAATGGAGCACGTCGTCATCCGCGGCATCCCCACCCGCGTGTGGACGAACGCGCCGCCATCGCTCCCCTGGCTGTTCACCGCCGCGGCGCACGCGCACGGCGCGCGGCCGATGACGATCTACGAGGACGAACGCGTCAGCTACGACGCGGCCTTTCGTGCCGCCGCCGCGCTTGCCGCGCATCTCGTCGACCTCGGGATCGGCAAGGGGGACCGCGTGGCGCTGGCAATGCGCAACCTGCCCGAATGGCCGGTCGCCTTCTTCGCCATCACCGCGATCGGCGCGATCGCCGTGCCGCTCAACGCCTGGTGGACCGGCGGCGAGCTCGAATATGGCTTGCGCGATTCGGGCGCGCGGGTGCTGATCCTCGACGACGAGCGGCACCAGCGGCTGAGCACGCATTATGCCGATCTGCCCGCGCTCGAGCACGTCCTCGTCTCGCGTGCGTCCAGTCCGCTGCACGGCATCGCCACCCGGCTGGAGGACACGATCGGCACGCCTGCCGACTGGGCCGCGCTGCCCGACCGGGCATTTCCGATCGTCGACATCGCGCCCGACGACGACGCCACGATCTTCTATACCAGCGGCACGACCGGGGTGCCCAAAGGCGCGCTCGGCACCCATCGCAACATGACGTCGAACATCCTGTCGAGCGGCTATTCGGCGGCACGCGCGTACCTGCGCCGGGGCGAGACACCGCCCGATCCGGTGCCGCGGACAATGCTGACGGTCATTCCGATGTTCCATTGTACGGCGTGCTCGGCGGGTATGATGGGCGCAGTCGCGACGGGCACGACGACGATCTTCATGCGCCGCTGGGATGCAGGGGCCGCGATGGCGATCATCGAACGCGAGCGGGTCAACATGACCGGGGGCGTGCCGACGATCGCGTGGCAACTGCTCGAGCACCCCGATCGCGCCAAATACGATCTCTCCAGCCTCGACACGATTGCCTATGGCGGCGCGCCCGCCGCGCCCGAGCTGGTGCGGCGGATCCACGAGGAGTTCGGCGCGCTGCCCGGCAATGGCTGGGGGATGACCGAGACGATGGCGACCGTCACCCAGCACGGTGGCGAGGACTATCTCAACCGCCCGACCAGCGCCGGGCCGCCGGTCGCCGCCGCCGACCTGGAGATCAGGGCCGACGACGGCGTCACGCTGCTCCCCGTGGGCGAAGTCGGCGAATTGTGGGCGCGCGGCCCGATGATCGTGCGCGGATATTGGAACAAGCCCGAGGCGACTGCGGCCACCTTCGTCGATGGCTGGGTCCGCACGGGCGACCTCGCGCGGCTCGACGACGAAGGATTCCTCTACGTCGTCGACCGCGCGAAAGACATCATCATCCGCGGCGGCGAGAACATCTATTCGACGGAGGTCGAGAACGTCCTCTACGCCCACCCCGCGGTCACCGATTGCGCGCTGATCGGCTTGCCCCACCGTTCGCTGGGCGAGGAACCCGCCGCGGTGGTCCACCTGGCGCCCGGCACGACGGCGACCGAAGCCGAGCTCCAGGCCTGGGTCCGCGAGCGGCTGGCTGCCTTCAAGGCCCCGGTCGCGATCCGCTTCGTCACGGCGACGCTGCCGCGCAACGCCAACGGCAAGATCCTGAAAAAGGATTTAAAGGTGCTGTTCGAGGACGCGGTGCCGGCTGCCGACTAATTGTGGTTACCCTGCGCGACGGCGCAACAGGGGACAGCTTCAAGCGCCCCGATGGTTAACGGGCTCTCAGCCATAGCCGTAGAGCCCGTCTCCATTGCTGGCGTGGCAATTGAACGGCGCCGGCGGTGTATTGCCGGTTTGCGTCGGGTGCCTCGTCCTCGGTCTTCTCCCTCGGGCGGGGCACCTTTTCGCAACCCCGGGTTACCGAAAGGTAAACAGGCACCCGGCGACCGGATATTTGCGGCTGTCCTACAGCGGGCCCGATGTGCATGATCCCGGACACGCTCTTTGAACTTGTAGGCCGGAACGAGTCGATCGTGCGGGGGTCGCGCGCGATCCGGGTTTTCGCGGCGATCGGCAGGCACGCGAAGCGCCGCATTGGCCTCACCTTAGCCTAACCTTTCGCCGCCGCGACGCACTCGACCGCCCGCTTCCACCCCAAGAGTCGCGCCTGGCGCACGTCATCGTCCAGCCGCGGTTCGAACCGTTCGACCTCGCCGCGCATCGCGCTCGCCGCCTTCAGATCGGCGAACAACCCAGCGCCGACGCCCGCCAGCATCGCGGCGCCCAATGCGGTCGTCTCGGCGAAGCGGGGGCGCTCGACGGTCAGGTCGAGCATGTCGGCCAGGTCCTGCGCCATCCAGTCGTTGGCGACCATGCCGCCGTCGATCCGCAGCACATCCCAGTCCTGCCCATCCGCCGCGAAGGCGCGTTTGAGGTCGCTGGCCTGGTGCGCCATCGCCTCCAGCGCGGCGCGGACGACATGCGCCTTGCTCGCCGCAAAGCTCAGCCCCGATATGGCGGCACGCGCATCGGGCTCCCACCACGGCGCGCCGAGCCCGCTAAGCGCGGGGACCAGATACACGCCGGCATTGTCCGCGACGCTGCGCGCCAATGCGTCGGTCTCGGCTGCATCTCCGATCAGCCCGAGCGAATCGCGCAGCCACTGGATCAGGCTGCCCGCGACGAACACCGATCCCTCCAGCGCATAATGCCGCTCGCCGCCGAGCTGCCATGCCACCGTCGACAGCAGCCGGTGCGAGGATGTGGGCGCCGCCCGGCCCGCCTGGGTCAGCACGAACGCACCGGTGCCGAAGGTCGCCTTGGTCTGCCCCGGAACCAGGCAAGACTGGCCGATGCTCGCCGCCTGCTGGTCCCCCGCCAGCCCGCAGATCGGGATGGCGGCACCGAACGCGGTGGTGGTCCCGAAGGTGCCTGCACAATCGATGATCTCGGGCAGTGCCGAAATCGGCGCGCCGAACAGCTCGGCCAGTCCGGCGTCCCACCGACCCGTCGTCAGGTCCATCAATGCGGTTCGCGAGGCGTTGGTCGCATCGCTGATGTGCGCGCCACCGGTCAGGTTCCACACCAGCCAGCTCTCGACCGTGCCGACCGCAAGCCGGTCTCGGACCGCGGCGACCTCGGGCCATTCGCGCATCGCCCAGCCGATCTTCGACCCTGAAAAATACGGATCGAGCAGCAGCCCGGTCCTGGCCTGCACATCGGGCTCGTGGCCCGCCTCGCGCCACGCCCGGCATTTCGCCGCGGTGCGCCGGTCCTGCCAGACGATCGCCGGGGCCAGCGGCGCGCCGGTGGTCCGGTCCCAGAACACCACCGTCTCGCGCTGGTTGGTGATGCCGATCGCGGCGATCCGCTCGGCACCACCGGCCTGCGCGACCATCGCCGCGGTGACCCGGAGCGTCTTGCGCCAGATCTCGGCGGCATCGTGCTCGACCCGGCCCGGCGCGGGATAATGCTGGGTCAGTGCCGCCGCCTCCGACGCGATGCAGCGCCCATCAAGGGCGAACAGCATTGCCCGCGTCGATGTCGTGCCCTCGTCGATGACCAGGATATGATCGCCCATCCGCTTCCTCTCTCTCAGCGGCCTTCTATGCGGGATTACACCGCCGGGGAAAGCCGCTAGGCTGCGCCGCGATGGCCGCCCGACCCGATCAACCGCTCGATACCGCTCCCGACAGCCTGCTTGGCGTGCCCGCCGGGGTCGAGGCCGACGATGCGCTGCGCATCGCCATGCGCCGCGACCGGCTGCTCGCCGCACTGACGCTGATCGCGGGCATCGGTCTGGTCGTCGCGCTACCCTTCGCGCTGAAGGCGGGGGCGGAGTTCTTTCTGCCGCTCACCGTATCGCTGGTGATCGCGGTGGCGCTGATCCCGGCGCTCGAATGGCTCGAACGTCACCGCGTGCCGTCGCCGCTGGCGTCGCTCGTCTGCGTGCTGCTGTTCCTGGTCGCCGCCAACATCGCGATCGCCGCGATCGTCATTCCCGCGACGGACTTCTTCCGCCTGCTGCCGACCCGCATCGACCGCATCCAGATGAACCTGGCGCCGCTGCTCGACCTGTATTCCAGCCTTGAAAAGTATGTGAACCGCACCCTGCGCCAGGTCGCCACCACGCCGGTGCGCCAGCAGCAGGCCAGCGCGGTGTCGCCGCCAAGTTCGATCCTGGAGTTCGCCGCGACCTCGGCGCCCACGGTTATCGTCCAGTTCTTCTTTTGCGTGCTGACCGTGTTCTTCTTTCTGTCTGGCTGGACGCGGCTGAGGAAGCGGACGATCACCGGGCGCACCAGCTTCGACGGAGCGATGGCGACCGCGCGGGTGATCCAGGACGTGGTCGACGACGTGTCGGCGTATCTGGGCACGATCACCGCGATCAACCTGACATTGGGGGTCGTCGTCGGCACCGCGCTGTGGGCGGTGGGGATGCCGTACCCGGCGATGTGGGGGGGCATCGTCGCTCTGCTGAACTACATCCCCTATTTCGGCCCGGTGATCGCCGCCTTCCTGATGGCGCTCGGCGGGCTGATGACCTTCCCCGACATCTGGGTGGCGATGCTGCCGCCCGCGATCATGATCGGCTGCCACCTGGTGGAGGCGAATTTCATCACGCCGTTCGTCGTCGGCCACCGGCTGACGATCAACCCGGTGCTGATCCTGGTGTCCCTGAGCTTCTGGGGCTGGGTGTGGGGGACGGCGGGCGCGCTGCTCGCGGTGCCGCTGCTCATCATCCTCCAGACGGTGCTGGGCGCGGCGGGAAAGCCCGATATTGCGGGCTTCCTGTTCGAACACGGTACCCTGGTCCAGCAGCGCCGCGACCGCGGGCGGCGGCGCACGGACGATCCACAAAGGCCGCACGAAACTGGGGGTTGACGCTCGGGGGAGCCTCGCCTAGTTCGCCGCCCACGCTTCAAGCGGGTGTAGCTCAGTTGGTTAGAGCGCCGGCCTGTCACGCCGGAGGTCGCGGGTTCGAGCCCCGTCACTCGCGCCACGCGCCAGTGGAGAGACGCGATAGCGGAGCTAACGCGCATTCCACCAGCGCGGCCGACCTGGCAAAGCCAGGATCGACGATGCGGCTTTGCCGCGGCGCTCCCCAGCGCGATACGAACCCATTGGCCCGCACGCCGTACGTCGCAGCAAAGCTGCGCTCATGGCGCGCTCTGCTGCGCTGGCCGAGCTTGCGCGCGTGCGCCAGCTTCGCTGCCGCGTCTCGCGCGTCAGCGCTCCATCCACGCCAGCAACGGCTTCATCGGCGCGATCCAGACGATTCCCGTCACCAGATAGAACATCGTCTGCGCCGCCCAGTGCAATTGCCCCACGACGCCCGACAGGCTCGCGATCAGGACACACCACAGCACGATCAGCCCCAGGATCATGAGCGCGCCTGCGGGTTTGCGCCAGCTCGGTGTCATGGTTCGATCCATTCCTTTTCGGTGACGATGGCGTGCAGCGGCACGTCCCACGAGTCCGGCGTCAACGCATCGACCTCCTGAACGGACCACGCGACCCCTACGCGCCATGCGTTGGGGTGCTCGGTGAACGCCCGATCATAGTGCCCTGCGCCCCAGCCCAGCCGGTTGCCCACGCGGTCGAACGCGACCAGCGGCGTCAGGATGACGCTGGGCTCCAGCGGCTCAGCATGCGCGGACGGCTGAGTGAGGCCGAACGGTCCTGCGGTGAGTGGCCCGTCTCCGGCGAGGAAGCGGATCGGCGTCGGGCGGTCGACCACATAGGGCAGGGCGAGCCTGCACCCCGCAACCAGTGCGGCCTCCACCAGCGGCGCAGGATCGATCTCGCCTGCGATCGGCAGGTAGGATGCGACGACTGCGCCGGGCACGAAGCAGGCCTGGAGGGCAGGGGGGATGGCGATCGGGTGGCCGGCGATGCTGCCGCGGATGCTCAGCATGCGGGTGCGCAGGGCACGTTTGTCCATGAGCTAGGAAGAGCGCCGCGGCAAAGCCGCCCTTCGACGCCGTCTGCGGCGTCGCTCAGGACAGGCTTCGTAACGTCGGACGGGAGCGCTGCGCTTCCCGCCGGCCGCGCTTGCGCGTCTTGCGGCTAGCTTCGCTAGCTGCATGCGCGCTGCGCGGTGGCGGGAACCACCTTGGCCGTGTGCCGGGTTATCCACTGACGCACGGTACGTCAGGTGGGGACCATGTACTTCGGACCAGGGTCCTAGCAGGGACAGCCCCCTTTGGATGATGAATAGCCTCAGGGATAATAAAGGCTCGCACCGGGCAGAACCCGCCACCGCCTATCTAGGACATCGACGACGTGTGCTCAAGAGCCGCGGCGAGCGATTCGAGCCGGTCCGCGATCCGCGCCAGCGCATCCTCGCTGACCGCGGCGCCTTCGGGTGGGCGCCGGTGCGCCTCGTCGAGATCGTCGGCCAGCATCAACGCGACGAAGAGCATGGCCCGCTCGACGCTGCCGCCCGAAACCTTGGCTGCGCCGGTCCAGCGGGTGTCGAGCATATCGCCCAGCATACGGACGCGCGTCTCTTCGCCATCGCGGCAGGCGACTCGGTGCGGGCGGCCGCCGATCGAGAGCGTCACCTCGGCCATCAGTCGGACGTCTCGCGCGCGATCACGTCGTCGAGCGCGGCGACCGCCTCCGCCATCCGCGCCCTAAGCGCGGCATGGCGCCGGGCGAGCGCATCGCTGGCCTCGGCGCGTGCCGATATCTGCGTCTCGATCCGCGCGATCGCGGCGTCGATGCGGTCGACCGCCGACGGGGAATTGGTGTCCATCACCGGGACTCGATAGCATTCTGCCGGATGGCGGCAAGTCCGCATGCGGTTGACAGGCGTCCGTGTGCGCTCGAAAGGCTCGCGCGACTTTTCGAACAGATCACGGGAGCGCAAGGATGACGGTCAAGGTAGCGATCAACGGCTTCGGGCGCATCGGCCGCCTGGTCGCCCGCGCGATGCTGGAGCGCCAGAGCGAGCTCGAGCTGGTCGCGATCAACGACCTCGCCGACGCCAAGTCCAACGCCTGGCTCTTCGCGCGCGACAGCATCCACGGGCGCTGGCCGGGCACCGCGGTTGCCGAGGGCAACGACCTGGTTATCGACGGCAAGCGCATCCGAGTCACCGCCGAGCGCGATCCGGCGAATCTGCCGCACCGGGAACTGGGTGTCGACCTGGTGCTCGAATGCACCGGCTTCTTCACCGACAAGGAGGCGTGCCAGAAGCACATCGACGCGGGCGCCAAGAAGGTGCTGATCTCCGCACCCGGCAAGGGCGTCGACCTGACCGTCGTCTACGGCGTCAACCACGACAAATTGACCGCCGACCACACGATCGTCTCCAACGCGTCGTGCACCACCAACTGCCTGGCGCCGGTCGCAAAGGTCTTGAACGACGCGATCGGCATCGAGCGCGGGCTGATGACGACGGTCCACGCCTATACCAACGACCAGAAAATTCTCGACCAGATCCACCCCGACCTGCGCCGCGCGCGATCGGCGGCGATGTCGATGATCCCGACCACCACCGGTGCCGCGCGTGCGGTCGGCGAGGTGCTGCCCGAATTGAAGGGCAAGCTCGACGGCTCGGCGATCCGCGTGCCCGTGCCCGACGGCAGCCTCGTCGACCTGACCTTTACCCCCAAGCGCGACACCACCCGCGACGAGGTCAACGCGATCCTAAAGGCAGCATCGGAGAGCGGGCCACTGAATGGCGTGCTCGAATATTCCGACGAGCCTTTGGTCTCGATCGATATCGTCCACACGCCCGCCTCGTCGACGGTCGACAGCCTGGAAACCGCGGTGATCGACGGCAAGCTGGTCCGCGTCGTTAGCTGGTACGACAACGAATGGGGCTTCTCCAACCGCATGGTCGACACCGCAACCGCGATGGCCAAGTTCCTCTGACCTTTACGCGACGGAACCGGATCATGAGCCCCAAGCCGTACAAGACGCTCGACGACATGGGCGACCTCTCGGGCAAGCGGGTGCTCGTGCGCGAGGACCTGAACGTGCCGATGGCGGACGGCGCGGTGACCGACGACACCCGGCTTCGTGCGACGGTGCCGACGGTGACCGAGCTCGCCGACCGCGGCGCGATCGTGCTCGTCCTCGCGCATTTCGGCCGTCCCAAGGGACAGCCCGATCCGAGCATGTCGCTGGCGCTCGTCACGAAGCCGTACGAGCGGGTGCTCGGCCGGCCGGTGCGCTTCATCGACTGGGAGGGTGCGGCCGACGCGGTCGCGATGTTGCAACCCGGCGATATCGCGGTGCTGGAGAATACCCGCTTCTTCGCGGGCGAGGAGAAGAACGCGCCCGATGTGGTCGAGCGGTTCGCCGCGCTGGGCGACCTGTACGTCAACGACGCCTTCTCCGCCGCGCATCGTGCGCATGCCTCGACCGAGGGGCTGGCGCACAAACTCCCCGCCTTTGCCGGACGTGCGATGGAGGCGGAACTCGACGCGCTGGAGAAAGCGCTCGGTGCGCCCGAGCATCCGGTCGCCGCGGTCGTCGGCGGCGCCAAGGTGTCGACCAAGCTCGACGTGCTCAAGCATCTGGTCGGCCGCGTGGACCACCTGATCATCGGTGGCGGCATGGCCAACACCTTCCTCGCCGCACGCGGCGTCGATGTCGGCAAGAGCCTGTGCGAGCATGACCTGGCGAGCACTGCGGACGAGATCATGGCCGCCGCCGAGCGCGCGGGTTGCACCGTACACCTGCCCTATGACGTCGTGGTCGCGACCGAGTTCAAGCCGAACCCGGCGACTCGCACCGTCAACGTCCACGAGGTCGCGGCCGACGAGATGATCCTCGACGTCGGCCCCGCCGCGGTCGAAGCGCTGGGCGACGTGCTGAAGAACTGCCGCACCCTTGTCTGGAACGGTCCGATGGGGGCGTTCGAGACGCCGCCCTTCGACACCGCGACCGTCGCCCTGGCGAAGACCGCGGCGGCGCTGACCCAGGACGGCAGCCTGGTGTCGGTCGCGGGCGGCGGCGACACCGTCGCGGCGCTGAACCAGGCGGGGGTGGCCGAGGCCTTTACCTTCGTCTCGACCGCAGGCGGCGCGTTCCTGGAGTGGATGGAGGGACGTGAGCTGCCCGGGGTGGCGGCGTTGACGCGTTGAACTGAACGCGTATGTTGAACGTGTTCAACGGAGGACGTCATGCTCGGAGTGCGTTTGACGACGGAGCTGGAATCGATGCTCGAATCTGTTGCGCGGCAGCAGGGTCGGAACAAAAGCGACGTCGCGCGCACCGCCATCCAGCGGTACGTCGAAACCCACGATGAGGTGTTCCGCGCGGAAGCGCGTCGCCAATCGCTTGCCGCGGCTGCACGCGGCTGGAGCGACGAGGACAGGGAATGGGAAGCGCTCGGAACCATGTGGGACGATGCCGAACCGCTGACAACGGCAAACGCTGCGGAATGAAACGCGGCGACTATGTGATCGTCGCTGATCGTGACGGCGATTTCTCGGGCAAGCCTCGTCCTGCTTTGATCGTTCAAAGCGACCTGTTCAACGATACGCATCAAAGCGTCACCGTTTGCCTGATTACGACCGAGCTGACCGGGATGCCCATGTACCGCGTTCCCGTGGCGGCGAACGATCGAAACGGACTGCTGCGCGACAGCGAGGTCGCGGTCGACAAGCTGCAGGCGGTGTGGACCCATCGCGTCAGCCGGGTGATCGGTAAGGCCACCAACGAGACACTTATCGCTGTCGAGAGCGCCCTGCGCACTTGGCTTACGCTCTAAAAAAACGAAGAGGACCAAACATGATCACGACTCCGGCCGTCCGCGCCATTCTCGACAAGTACGAAGCCACCAGCCCGGCGGTGAAGGCCAACCTGGCGCGCATCCTGATGCACGGGCACCTCGGCGGTACCGGCAAGCTGGTGATCCTGCCCGTCGATCAGGGCTTCGAGCACGGCCCCGCGCGCAGCTTCGCGATCAACCCGCCCGCTTACGACCCGCATTACCATTACCAGATCGCGATCGACGCGGGGCTGAGCGCCTATGCCGCGCCGCTCGGGATGCTCGAAGCCGGTGCGGACACCTTCGCCGGGCAGATCCCGACCATCCTCAAATGCAACAGCTCGAACAGCTGGGCGACGAGCGTCGACCAGGGCGTGACCGCCAGCGTCTCCGACGCGCTCCGCCTCGGCTCGGCCGCGATCGGCTTCACCATCTATCCCGGTGGTGAGAACATCTTCGAGCAGATCGAAGAAATCCGCGAGCTGTCCGAGGAAGCCAAGTCGGTCGGCATCGCCACCGTCATCTGGAGCTATCCGCGCGGCGGCGACCTGTCGAAGGAAGGCGAGCTCGCGCTTGATGTCGGCGCCTATGCCGCGCACATCGCAGCGCTGCTCGGCGCGCACATCATCAAGGTCAAGCTGCCGACCGCGCACATCGAGCAGAAGGATGCGCAGAAGGCGTATGAGGGCACCGACTGGTCGAAGCAGTCGGATCGCGTTCGCCACGTCGTTCAGTCGAGCTTCGCCGGTCGCCGGATCGTCGTCTTCTCGGGCGGCGCATCCAAGGGGTCGGACGCGATCTACCAGGACGCGCGCGACATCCGCGACGGCGGCGGCAACGGTTCGATCATCGGCCGCAACACCTTTCAGCGCCCGCGCGACGAGGCGCTGGAGATGCTCGCCAAGCTGGTGTCGATCTACAAGGGCGAGGACTGATATGCGAAAGGCTGTTGTGATCTTGGCGATGGCTGCTGCGATGATCGCCACGCCTGCGGCTGCCCGTCCCCCGGCCTACGCCTACAAGGCCGGCGTTACTGCGGATCAGCATGGTGCCGACGGCGCAGCGTGCTGGAACGACGGCATGAAGGCAATGAACGACCCCAAGTGGGTCAATCCGCGGACGCCGAATCCCGTCACGGACGGAACGACGGCCGGAGCCGCAGGGGGCGCGTTGGCGCGGGGTTTTGCCGACGGACTGGCGGGCGGCAAACGGTTCAAGACGACATATTACGATTGCCTGATCTCCAAAGGTTACACGCTGCGCCGCCCGGACGAGGCCGCTTGGAAGGCGTATAAGAAACTGCCGAAAGCGGAGCGCCCGGCACTGATGCTCTCCTGGGCATCAGCTGCCGAGCCGCTGCATCCGATGGCGCCCCGCGACGATTTCGACTGATCCGTGGTTTCGGCCATGCCTTGGTTGATACCGATCTCCTTGGTCCAACAGATCGAAACTCCGCTGCATCCTTCTCGCGTGATCAGCGGCTGTAAGGGATAAGATCGCCGATGCAGTTCGCCTATCATCGCAGCCTTGGCCCGACGATCGGCGTGCTCTTAGGGATCGCCATCGTCGAGATGCTGGTCGTGCATCTCGTCGTCATGGCGCTGTTCGGCGGGACAGCGGCGATCGTCGCCGGCGTGCTCGACCTGTCGCTGGTGATCGCGCTGATCGGATTGCTGCGATCGTTTAGGCGTTTGCCGGTGACCATCGCCGACGGCGTTCTGACGATGCGCGCGGGTGCGCTCAGATCGGTGGCCGTGCCGGTCGGGCAGGTCGCCGGGTTGCGGTCGAGCTGGGACGCGGCGGCGATGAAGGAGCGCGGCGTACTGAACCTGGCGCTCGCGAGCTGGCCCAATGTCGTGGTGGATTTGAGTGCACCCGTTCCGGGGCACAGGCGGCCGGTGCACGCGGTCGCGCACAAGCTCGACGATCCCGCCGGTTTCGCTGCGGCGATCGACGCGCTAGGGCTGCGACATGATTGAAGACGATCCCCTCGGGCCGCTCGACCCCGATTTCGCCGCGTCCTTCACGCGCGACCAGCGGCGACCGGCCTGCCAGCTCTACCTCGTATCGCCGCTCGACGTGACCGGCGGGTTTGCGGACCGGCTCGCACGCGCACTGGGCGCGGGACCGGTCGCGGCGTTCCAGTTCCGGGTCAAGGACGTCGACCAGCACGAGGCGGCGAAGCTGGCCGAGCCGCTTCGCCGCATCTGCTCGGATGCCGATGTCGCGTTCATCGTCAACGATTCGGTCGCGCTGGCCAAGCGCCTGGGCGCCGACGGCGTCCATCTGGGTCAGAGTGACGGCGACCCGCGCGAGGCGCGCGCCGAGCTCGGGCTGGAGGCACAGATCGGGGTGACGTGCCACGACAGCCGCCACCTCGCGATGGAAGCGGGGGAGGCCGGGGCGGACTATGTTGCGTTCGGGAGCTTCTTCCCGACGACGACCAAGGTGGTCGAGCATCACCCCGAACCGGTGATCCTGTCGTGGTGGTCGACCTTGTTCGAAATTCCCTGTGTCGCGATCGGCGGGGTGACGCCGGACAATGCGGGCGCGCTGGCGGCGGCGGGGGCGGACTTCGTCGCGGCGAGCCATGCGGTGTGGGGTGGCGACGAGGTTGCGGCGGTTACCGCCTTCAACGAAGCGCTTGCTCGTTCCGGGACGGAAACAACGCGCCGTTGATCCGTTGCGGCTCCAGCGTATCAGTTCTGGAGCCTGCCCCATGCGAATCCCGATTGTCCTTGCCGCCGCGGCCATCATGCTGCCTGGCGCAGCGCTCGCGCAGAAGGCGCCTGTGCAGCTCGACCGCAACGTGCTTCACGTCCAGGTCATCCTCGATATGCTCGGCTTCGGCCCCGGCGTGCTCGACGGCAAGGGCGGGCAGTCGCTGGTCGCGGCGCTGAAGGGTTTTCAGGAGGCGAGGGGGCTGCCGAAGACCGGCAAGCCCGACGCCCCGACCTTGCGGGCGCTGTACCAATACCGGCAGAAGCGGCCGACGGTGCAGGTCAAGCTCGACCAGGCGATGATGGCAGGACCGTACTTCAATCCGCTGCCCAAGGACTACGCGCTCCAGGCCAAACTGCCCGCGCTCGCCTACCGCCGCCCGATGGAGAAGCTGGCGGAGATGTTCCACACAACCCCAGCGACGATCGTGGCGCTCAACCCCGGCGTGACGCAGATCACGGTGGGGTCGAAGATCGTTGTGCCCAACACGCTGCCCGCGTCGCGCGACTATCCGGCGTCGCTGCGGCCGGACTGGAAGGCGACGCTGACCATGCTCAACGTCGATGCGAACCAGCCCAAGGCCGACCACATTGTCGTCGACAAGTCCGACGGCGTGCTTCGCGTGCTCGACGCGCAGGACAAGTTGATCGCGCAATTTTCGGCGACGATGGGGTCGGAGCACGACCCGTTGCCGCTCGGCACATGGAAAATCTACGGCGCGGACTACAACCCCAAGTTTCGCTACAACCCGGCGCTGTTCTGGGACGCCAAGAAGGGCGACGACAAGCAACTGCTCCCCGCCGGTCCGAACGGCCCGGTCGGGGTCGTGTGGATGGACCTGTCGAAGGAGCATTACGGCATCCACGGCACCCCCAATCCCGAGACGATCGGCCGCGCGGAAAGCCACGGCTGCATCCGCCTGACCAATTGGGATGCCGCACGGCTTTCCATGATGATCAAGCCCGGGATCAAGGCGGTGTTCCAGGCGTGATGCAGTGACGCGGCTCGGCTGGTTCATCCTGGCAATCATCGTCCTAGCCGGGGCGGGGTTTCTGGCGATGACCAGCTTTGGCACCGCGTCTCCCTCTGCGCCTCTCAGGCCCGTCGCGGTGCCGCATGCGGATGCCGGAACGCTGGTGATACCGGTCGTGGGCGTCGCGCGCGGATCGATCACCGACAGCTGGGGCGATGCCCGCGGGCAGGGGCGGGGACACCACGGCACCGATATCATGGCACCCGCGCGCACCCCGGTCCTCGCCGTCGCCGATGGTGCGGTTGAAAAGCTCTTCAAGAGTCGGCTCGGCGGGATTACGCTCTATGTGCGCTCCGCCGACGGACGCTGGCGCTATTACTACGCGCATCTTGCAGGCTATGCGGCGGGTGTGCGCGAGGGGCTGCGGGTCCGTGCCGGCCAGCCTATCGGCTATGTCGGCGATACCGGCGATGCGGGACCGGGCAATTACCACCTCCATTTCGGCGTGACCCGAACCGCGCCGGGGCAGCGCTGGTGGGAAGGGGAGGACATCAATCCCTACCCCCTGCTTGCGACCGGGCGGCTGCCCGGCTAAGGCACACGGCTACGGCTCTTTCTACAGGTTCGGCGCATGAAGATCAGCGGCGTGGACATTCGTCCCGGCAACATCATCGAATATGAAGGCGGCATTTGGCGCGCGGTCAAGATCCAGCACACCCAGCCGGGCAAGGGCGGCGCGTACATGCAGGTCGAGCTGAAGAACCTGATCGACGGCCGCAAGAACAACGTCCGCTTCCGCTCCGCCGAGAGTGTCGAACGGGTGCGGCTCGACACCAAGGATTTCCAGTTCTTGTTCAAGGACGGCGACGCGCTGACCTTCATGGACAAGGACAATTACGAGCAGATCACGCTCGACGCGGGCATCCTGGGTGAAGCCGCGGCTTTCCTGCAAGACGGCATGGACGTGGTGCTCGAACTGTACGACGACCGCCCGATCTCGGTCGAGCTGCCGAGCACGATCGAGGCGATGATCGTCGAGGCCGACGCGGTGGTGAAGGGCCAGACCGCGTCGTCGAGCTACAAGCCCGCGATCCTGGAGAACGGCGTGCGCGTGATGGTGCCGCCGCATATCGGCGCGGGGACGCGGATCGTGGTCGATGTGTACGAGCAGACGTATGTGAGGCGGGCGGACTAGCCTTCTTCTTATCCCTCTCCCGCCTTCGCGGGAGGGGGTTGGGTAAGGGTCTTCGTCTGCCAGCGCCTTAGCGGAAGAAGGCCCTCACCTCCCACTCGCTGCGCGAGCGGGCCCCTCCTCTCCCGCGAAGGCGGGAGAGGGCTATTGGAGCGAGCGTTTTGCCATCCCATTCCGGCCTCTTCTCCGTCATCGAGCGCGCGGCGCGCAAGGCGGCACCGCGGCTCAGGCGCGATTTCAACGAGGTCCAGCAACTCCAGGTGAGCCGCAAAGGGCCTGCCGACTTCGTCAGCATGGCAGATCAGCGCGCCGAGCAGACGATCTACGAGGACCTGAGCCACGCCCGCCCCGACTGGGGCTTCCTGATGGAGGAGCGCGGAGAGATCGCGGGCGATCCGTCGAAGCCGCGGTTCATCGTCGATCCGCTCGATGGCACGTCGAACTTCCTCCACGGCATCCCGCATTTCGCGATCTCGATCGCGGTCGAGGAGCCGATGCCGAACGGCAAGCGCGAGATCACGACCGGGCTGATCTATCAGCCGCTGACCGACGAGAGCTTCTGGGCCGAAAAGGGCCGCGGCGCGTGGGTGCAGTCCGAGCGGCTGCGGGTATCGGCGCGGCGCGAATTGTCCGAGTCGTTGATCGCGACGGGCATCCCCTTCATGGGGCATGGCGACTTCGCGCAGTGGAGCCGCATCTTCGGCGCGATCGCGCCGCAGGTGGCGGGCATCCGGCGGCTGGGCGCGGCGTCGCTCGACCTCGCATGGCTGGCGGCGGGGCGCTACGACGGTTTCTGGGAATCCGACCTGAAACCCTGGGATGTCGCGGCGGGCATGCTGCTGATCAAGGAAGCGGGCGGCTTCGTCACCGATTTCCGCGGCGGCGACCGCGCGATGGAGCGCAACGAGTTCCTGGCTGCCAACGACGCGCTCCATTCCAAGCTGCACAAGCTGGTCGCCGGCGCGCTGCGCTGATCCACGTCACGTAACCAGCCGCAGCCCCGCGGCATACGCCCGCGCCCTGGTGACGTAATGCGCCGCCGAGACCTTGAGCATCGCGATCGCCTGCGCGTCCAACTGACGGACCGCACGCGCCGGACTACCGACGATCAGGCTGCCGGCGGGGAACGTCTTGCCCTCGGTCACCAGCGCGCCCGCGCCGACGATGCAATCCTCCGCAATCACCGCCCGGTTGAGGATCGTCGCGCCCATGCCGATCAGCGAGCGTGCGCCGACCGTGCAGCCGTGGAGAATCGCGTGGTGGCCGATCGTGCACTCCTCGCCCACGCTCAGCGGCGCGCCGGGATCGGAATGGAGCATCGCGCCCTCCTGCACGTTGCTGCGCGCGCCGACGTGGATGGTCGTATTGTCGGCGCGGATCACCGCGCCGAACCAGACGCTGCTTTCCTCGCCGAGGACCACGTCGGCGATGACGTCGGCGCTCGGCGCGATCCAGGCGGTCGGGTGGACACGCGGGCGTTGCCCGCCAAGTTCGTACAAGGGCATGAGCGCCGCGTTACTCCAGCCCCGCGGACCCGGCCAGCACGTCGATCTCACGCGCGATGATGGCGCGCATCGGTGCGGACAGGCCGGTGTCGGCGGGCGCGCCGACCGCGCGGTGGCACAGCCCGATCACCAGCACCATGATGACCTCGGCCACTGCGTCGCGGCGCGCATGCATCGCCGCGCCCGGCGCGAACACCGCCAGCGCCGACGTCAGCGTCGTGCGGAAGCGGGTGTCGAGCGCCCGGACGATCTCGGCAATGCGCGGGTTGCGCGAGGCCTCCGCCATGATCTCGGGCATTATCTGCTCGCACGGGCTGCGATCGAACAGCCGCTCAATCGCCGCGCGCACCGCCTCCCGGTCGCCCTCGTCGACCGCGATGCGCAGCGAGTCGGTGTCGACGAAGGTCGCGAAATCCGCCTCGACGATCGCCGCGACGATGGACTCCTTGGACGGGAAGTCGCGGTAGATCTGGCCGACCTTGACCGCGGAGGCCGCCGCGATCTCCGCCATGCCGGTGTTGTGGAAACCCTTGGCGGAGAACAATTTGCGCGCCGCATCGGTGACCTTAAGCCGCCGGACATGCGCGCGCTCGGGCGGCGATTCCGCAACGGGACTGGGGGCGTGCATCGCTATTCTCTCTCCGTGCCCTGTTGACGGCGTCGCATCGCCGGGCCTAAGGGCGCCTTAATGTGAATGACCACTCACATCCAATGACAAATATGTGATCGGAATCAAAGCCGCGATGAGAAGCAGCAAGGTGGCGCATGTCGCCGCATTCCTGGCCGTGGCGGCATTCCCGCTCGCCGCCTGCGGCAAGCAGGATCAGCCCGCCGCGCCTCCGCCGCCGCGCGTCCGCTTCGTCACGGTTGCCGAACAGGCGGTGGCGCTGACCAACGAACTGCCCGGCCGCACTGCCGCATACGAAACGTCGGAGGTCCGCCCGCAGGTGAACGGCCTGATCCAGGCGCGGCTGTTCGAGGAGGGCAATCAGGTGCGCGCCGGCCAGCCGCTCTACCGCATCGACCCGCAGCCCTATCAGGCGCAGGTGGCGAGCGCCCGCGCCGCGCTGACCCGCGCGCAGGCCGGCATCGCCTCGTCGCGCGCGCTCGCCCGCCGCTATGGCGAGCTGGTCAAGATCAACGCCATCGCGCGGCAGGACTTCGAGAATTCGCAGACCACCGCGGCGCAGGCGCAGGCCGACGTCGCCGCGCAGCAGGCCGCGCTCAGGACCGCGCAGATCGACCTGTCGCGTACCACCGTGACCGCGCCGATCTCCGGCCGGATCGGGACCTCGGTCTACACCAGCGGCGCCCTCGTCACCGCGGCGCAGACCAACCCGCTGACCACGATCCAGCGGCTCGATCCGATCTACGTCGACCTCACCCAGTCGAGCGCCGACCTGCTCCGCCTGCGCCAGCAGATGCTGTCGGGCACGGTGTCGCGCGGCGGCGGCGATGCGCGGGTGCGGCTCAAGCTGGGGGACGGCACGACCTACCCCATCGAGGGGACGCTGAAATTCGCCGCGGTCACCGTCGATCCGACCACCGGCACCCAGACGATCCGTGCTGTCTTCCGCAATCCGCAGGGGCTGCTGCTGCCCGGCATGTACGTCCGTGCCGAGCTGGTCGAGGGCACGCAGCGTTCCGCAATCGTCGTGCCGGAGCGCGCCGTCACCCGCGACGAGCGCGGGCGCGCGACGGTGCTGGTCGTCGGGCAGGGGTCCAAGGCCGAATCGCGCGTGCTCACGACCTCGCGTACCATCGGTGCCGACTGGCTGGTGACCGCGGGGCTGAAGCCCGGCGACAAGGTGATCGTGGAGGGCGCGCAGATGCTGCGCCCCGGCACGGTGGTCACCGCGTCGCCTTGGTCCGAGCGCGCCCGCCCTGCCACCGCTTCCGCGCAGGCCAGGTAACCCCGCATGGCCCGCTATTTCATCGACCGGCCGATCTTCGCCTATGTCCTCGCCATCATGGCGATGCTGGCAGGGATCATCGCGATCCGCTCGCTACCGATCGCACAGTTTCCCGCGATCGCGCCGCCCGCGGTGGCGATCACCGCCACCTATCCGGGCGCCGATGCGGCAACGCTGGAGACCACGACGACCCAGATCATCGAACAGCAGATGAAGGGGATCGATCACCTGCGCTACTTCTCGTCCTCGTCGAGCGGGGCGGGGATCGTCACGATCACGCTGACTTTCGAACAGGGTACCGATCCCGACATCGCGCAGGTCCAGGTCCAGAACAAGCTGCAGGCCGCCACCCCGCTGCTGCCGCAGGAGGTCCAGCAACAGGGTATCCAGGTCGCCAAGGCGTCCGCCAATTTCCTGCTGATCGTCGGCCTGTATTCCGAGGACGGCAGCCATGACGGCGCCGACCTGGCCGATTACATCGTGTCCAAGGTGCAGGACCCGCTCAGCCGGGTGCCCGGCGTCGGCAACATCCAGCTGTTCGGCGCCTCCTATGCGATGCGCATCTGGCTCGATCCGGTCAAGCTCAACGGCTTCAACCTGACCGTCGACGACGTGACGACCGCGGTGCGCGCACAGAACGCACAGGTCTCAGCGGGGCAGATCGGCGCGCAGCCCTCGCCCGCAACGCAGATGCTGAACGCCACCGTCTCGGTCCAGTCGCGGCTCCAGACCCCGGCGCAATTCGCCGCCATCCGGCTGAAGGGCGATGCCGGGGGCGCGATCGTGCGGCTCGGCGACGTCGCCCGTGTCGAGATCGGCGCCGAGAACTACGGCTTCGAATCGAAGTACAACGGCCATCCGGCGAGCGGCATCGCACTGTACCTGGCGCCCGGTCAGAACGCGCTGACCACGGTGACCGCGGCCAAGGCGCGGGTCGAGGAGATCGCGAAGCAATTCCCCAGCGACGTCAAGATCGTCTACCCGTATGACACGACTCCCTTTGTGCGCCTGTCGGTCAAGCAGGTCGTCGAGACGCTGGTCGAGGCGATCGTGCTGGTCTTCCTCGTCATGTTCCTGTTCCTGCAGAACTGGCGTGCGACGCTGATCCCGACGATCGCGGTGCCGGTGGTGCTGCTCGGCACCTTTGCGGTGCTGGCGGTCGCGGGTTATTCGATCAACACGCTGACGCTGTTCGGGCTGGTGCTCGCCATCGGCCTGCTCGTCGATGACGCCATCGTCGTGGTCGAGAATGTCGAACGGCTGATCGCGGCCGAGGGCCTGTCTCCGAAGGAAGCCGCGCGGCGATCGATGGACGAGATCACCGGCGCGCTGATCGGCATCGCGGCGGTGCTGTCGGCGGTGTTCATCCCGATGGCGTTCTTCGGCGGATCGACCGGCGTCATCTATCGCCAGTTCTCGATCACCATCGTGTCGGCAATGATCCTGTCGGTCGCAGTCGCATTGATTTTAACCCCGGCACTGTGCGCGGCCATTCTAAAGCCGCACGATCCGAAGAAGCACGAGGGCAACGGACCGCTGTCGCGCTTCTTCCGCTGGTTCAACGAAAAGTTCGAGTCCGGACGCGAACGATATGAGCGCGGCGCCAAGAGCACCGCGCGCAACTGGAAGCGGTCCGGGCTGGTCTATTTGCTGATCGTCGTTGGGGTCGGCGTTATGTTCTGGCGCCTGCCGTCGGGATTCCTGCCCGACGAGGACCAGGGCTATGTCGTGGCGCTCGTCCAGGGGCCTGCGGGTTCGACCAGCGGACGCACGGAAAAGGGGCTTGCGGTCGTTCGCGCCCATTTTCTGAAGGACGAGCAGGCCAACGTCCGCGGGGTCTTCACCGTCAACGGCTTCAGCTTTGCGGGGCAGGGGCAGAATACGGGTCTCGCCTTTGTCTTGCTCAAGGATTGGGAAGAGCGTTCGGGCAAGGACAATTCGGCCCAGGCGATCGCAGGCCGGGCGATGGGCGCGTTCTCGCGCTTCGGCGATGCGCTGATCTTCGCGGTGGTGCCGCCGGCGGTGTCCGAATTGGGCAACGCGACCGGGTTCGACATGCAGCTCGTCGATAACGGCGGTATCGGCCACGCCGCGCTGCTCGCCGCGCGCAACCAACTGCTCGGCATGACGCAGGGCGACAAGCGCGTCGCGCAAGTCCGTCCCAACGTCCTCGAGGATGCGCCGCAGCTGAACGTCCACGTCGATCAGGACAAGGCACGCGCGCTCGGGCTCGACCTGTCGCAGGTCAATTCGACGATCGCCACCGCGTGGGGTGGCGGCTACGTCAACGACTTCGTCGACCGCGGCCGGGTGAAGCGGGTCTACGTCCAGCTAGACGCGCCGTTTCGCGCCTCGCCCGAAGACTTCGGCAAGCTGTTCGTCCGCGGCGCGAGCGGCACCATGGCGCCGTTCACCGCCTTCTCGACACTCGACTGGTCGAACGCGCCGGTGCAGCTCACCCGCTTCAACGGCCAGCCCGCGATGGAGCTGCTCGGCGTGCCTGGACCCGGCCATTCGTCGGGCGAGGCGCTGAAGGCGATGGAGGAGATGCAAGCCAAGCTGCCGCCCGGCACCGCGCTGGAATGGACCGGCCTGTCGTTCGAGGAGAAGCTGTCGGGCGGACAGGCGCCGGTGCTCTATGCACTCGCGCTGCTGATCGTATTTCTTTGCCTGGCTGCCTTGTATGAAAGCTGGTCGGTGCCGGTGTCGGTGCTGCTGGTCGTGCCGCTCGGCGTGCTCGGGGCGCTGCTGGCGGCGGCGATCACCGGATTGAACAACGACATCTATCTCCAGGTCGGACTCATCACGACGATCGGCGTGTCGGCGAAGAACGCGATCCTGATCGTGGAGTTCGCCGAGGAGCGGATGCGTGACGGCTTGAATCCGTTCGATGCGGTGATCGATGCCGCCAAGCTCCGCCTGCGCCCGATCCTGATGACCAGTCTGGCGTTCATCTTCGGGGTGCTGCCGCTGGCGATATCCTCGGGCGCGGGCGCGGGCGGTCAGCATGCGATCGGACGCGCGGTGGTCGGCGGCATGCTGTCGGCAACGGTGCTCGCGATCTTCTTCGTGCCGATGTTCTTTGTCGTCGTCCTGCGGTTGTTCGGCCAGGACAAGCCGCGCGAGAGCGAGCCCGAATCGGCCGCCGAGGAAGTACGACCATGACCATGACCATGACCATGACCGCAAAGGTGCGCGCCTTTCCGCTGCTCGCCGCAACGATGCTCGCCGGGTGCAATCTGGCGCCGAAATACATCCAGCCGGTCGGCGCGATCCCGGCGGCGCTGCCGCAGGGGGGCGCCTATGCGGCGGCGACCCCGGGCGCGGTCGCGGCGGATGCGATCGGCTGGCGCGATTTCTTCGTCGATCCGGCGCTGCGCGACACGATCGCGTTGGCGCTCGACAACAATCGCGATCTGCGCCTCGCGACCGCCAACGTGCTTCAGGCGCGCGCCTTGTACCGGGTCCAGCGCGCCGACCTGTTCCCGACTGTCGCCGCGAGCGCGGGCGCGACTTTCACCAACAGCGCATTCGGCGCAACCGGGGGAGCGACAGGCACGGGTATCGGCACCGGAAGCGGCACCGGCACCGGGGTCGGTACGGGCACGACGACCGGCACAACCGGCAGCGGCACGATCGAAATCTACCAGGCCAACATCGGCGTATCGGCGTTCGAGGTCGACCTGTTCGGACGTGTCCGCAACCTGACCCGTGCGGCATTGGAGCAGTACTTTGCAACCGAGGAAGCGCAGCGGGCGGCGCGGATCACGCTGATCGCCGAAGTCGCCTCGGCCTATGTCACGATGGCGGCCGACCAGGATCAGCTCCGCATCGCGCGCGATACGCTCAAGAGCTTTGCCGAATCGCTGCGGTTGACGACCGCGCAGTTCCGCATCGGCGTCGCCTCCGAGCTCGAGCAGCGCCAGGCCGATACCAACTACCAGATCGCGCGCAACGATATCGCGACGATCACCGCACGCATCGCGCAGGACCAGAATGCGCTGAACCTGCTCGCCGGCACGACCGTGCCCGCCGCCCTGCTGCCCGCGGACCTCGGCACGCGCGCCTACACGATCCCCGATCTGCCCGCCGACGTGCGTTCGGACGTGCTGCTGCGCCGTCCCGACGTGCTCCAGGCCGAACATCAGCTCATCGCGCAGAACGCCAATATCGGCGCCGCGCGGGCGGCGCTGTTTCCGACCATCTCGCTCACCGCGACGCTGGGCACGCTCAGCACCGCGCTTTCGGGGCTGTTCGGCTCGGGCTCGGACACGTGGACCGTGGCGCCTTCGGCATCGCTGCCGATCTTCGATTTCGGGCGCAACAAGAACAATGTGCGCGCGGCCGAGGCGCAAAAGCTCGGCGCGGTCGCCACCTACGAACGCACGCTCCAGGTCGCGTTCCGCGAGGTCGCCGATGCGCTGGCGCAGCGCGGCACGATCGGCGAGCAGGTCGCCGCGCGGGAAGCGCGCGCGAACTCGGCGCTGGTCGCGGCCCGGCTATCGGATGCGCGCTACCGCGCTGGCGTCGATTCGTTCCTGGTCTCGCTCGACGCGCAGCGCACCGCCTACGGCGCGCAGCAGGATCTGGTGACCACCCGGCTGCTGCGCGCCAGCAACATCGTCGAGCTCTATCGCTCGCTCGGCGGCGGATTGCGCTGAGCGCGTCCTGAAAAATCACCGCTTGCAAACGGCTTGGCGATGCATAGGCTCCGAAACGGACGTATAGGAGAGATGCGATGGACCTGGTCAAAGCCGAGGCAGTCGACAGCAACGAGAAGAGCCTGGTGATCCTGCAAAGCCTGCTGTGTCTGCTGCGCGAGAAGAATATCCTTACCCGCGCCGATATCGAGGAGCTGAAGGAAAAGGTCGCGGATCGTGCCGCGCACGATCCCTTTGCCTGCCGCTCGGACGGAGTCGCTGCCGCGGTGTGCGAGATGCAGGGGCTGGGCGACTATCTCGGGCGGCGATACGGCGGGCGGCACCGGCGGATCAGCTGATCCGGTTTACCTCGGCGACGCGTTCGACTGGCGCTCGATGAGCGCCGGCGCGGCGTGGTGATCGGACATCCGGTCAAGGCTGCGGTTTGGCGGCGCCCAGCTTGACACACGCCGGCTGCCGGCGCCACGCAAGCGAGACAAGGCGATGATCGCTGCGGTGCGGAAGGACAGCGTTGGCCACATACCCGACTGAGACGCACCGGTTCGAGAGCTTCGACGGCACGCAATTGGCGTGGCACGAGATGGGCGAGGGGCGTGCGGTGGTGCTGCTCCATGGGTTCTTCTCGGATGCGAAGACGAACTGGATTCGCTACGGTCACGCGGCTGCGATCGCAAGACGCGGCTTTCGCGTCGTCATGCCCGATCTCCGCGCGCACGGCGAAAGCGACAAGCCGCACGATCCCGCGGCCTTCCCGCGCGATGCGCTGACGCGGGACGGCCATGCGCTGGTCGCGCACCTCGGGCTGACCGATTACGACCTCGGCGGGTATTCGCTCGGCGCGCGGACGACATCGCGGATGCTTGCCACGGGGGCGACGCCGCGACGGGTGATCTTTTCGGGTATGGGGCTGGAGGGGTTGGTCGATACGGGGCGTCGGGCGGGGCATTTCCGGTATATCCTGACGCATCTGGGACAGCATCCGCGCGGCACGCCCGAGTGGCTGGCCGAGGCGTTCCTGAAGACCACCGGCGGCGATGCGCAGGCGTTGCTCGGCATCCTCGATACCTTTGCCGATACGCCGCGTATGACGCTCGACACGTTCGCGCAGCCGACGCTCGTCGTGTGCGGGGCAGAGGATTTCGACAATGGTTCGGCGGTGGCGCTTGCCGAGGCGCTGCCCGACGCGCGCTATGTCGAGGTGCCGGGCGGGCACATGAGCTCGGTGGTGAAGCCGGAGCTGGGGCAGGCGATGGCGGACTTCCTGGCGGCTTGACCGGGCGGGCCCGCAGGCACACGGTGGTCGCGATCGATACCGGATAGGAAGCCCTGCATGCTGCGTACTGCCGTCTCCGTTCTTGCGCTTGCCATCGCGACGCCCGCCTTTGCACAAGCGACCGCGCCGACTCCGGCGCAGGCCGACGCGTTCGTCGCCGATGCGGAGAAACAGTTGGCCGTGCTGTCGGTCCCGGCGAACCAGCAGAACTGGATCAACGCGACCTACATCACCGACGACACCGACGCGCTCGCCGCCAAGGTGAATGCCGAGCAGACCGAGCTGTCGGTCAAGCTGGCGGGCGAGGCGGCGCGGTTCGCAGGCGTGCCCGGGCTGTCGATCGATACAAAGCGCAAGCTCGATCTGCTGCGCGGCGGCATCACCTTGCCCGCGGCGGCGCGGCCGGGTGCGGCGGACGAGCTGGCGACGCTGACGACCAAGATGTCATCGGCGTACGGCAAGGGACGCGGCACGCTCGATGGCAAGCCGATCAACGGATCGGACATCGAAGCGGCGATGGGCGAGACGCGCGATCCGGCCAAGTTGCAGGAGATGTGGACGACGTGGCACGACCAGGTCGGCGCGCCGATGCGCGGCGATTACGGCAAGATGGTGGGGCTCGCCAACGAGGGCGCCAAGGGGCTCGGCTACACCGACGTCGGCGCGATGTGGCGCGCGGGGTACGACATGACCCCAGAGCAGTTCGCGGCGCTCAGTGACAAGATCTGGAAGCAGGTCGAGCCGCTGTACCTCGCGCTGCACACCTACACCCGGTGGAAGCTGAACGAGAAGTACGGCGACGCGGTGCAGTCGAAGACCGGGCCGATCCGCAGCGACCTGCTCGGCAACATGTGGGCGCAGGAATGGGGCAACATCTACGACATCGTCGCACCTGCTGGGGCAGGCGACGTCGGCTACGACACGGGCGCGCTGCTGAAGGCCAAGGGTTACGACCCGCTCAAGATGGTCAAGGCGGGTGAGGGGTTCTATTCGTCGCTGGGCTTCGCGCCGCTGCCGAGCACGTTCTGGGACCGGTCGCAGATCGTCAAGCCCGCCGACCGCGAGGTGATCTGCCATGCTTCGGCGTGGGACATCGACAATGCCGACGACATCCGCATCAAGATGTGCACCAAGGTGAATGGCGACGACTTCGTGACGATCCATCACGAGCTCGGGCACAATTACTATCAGCGCGCGTACAAGACGCAGCCGTTCCTCTACAAGAACGGGGCGAACGACGGCTTCCACGAGGCGATCGGCGACACCATCGCGCTGTCGATCACGCCGCAATATCTGGTCCAGATCGGGCTGCTCGACCAAGCCAAGGTGCCGAGCGCGGACAAGGACATCGGGCTGCTGCTGCGTCAGGCGATGGACAAGGTCGCGTTCCTGCCGTTCGGGCTGCTGATCGACAAATGGCGTTGGGGCGTGTTCTCCGGGGCGATCGCGCCGGGGCAGTATCAGGCGTCGTGGGATGCGTTGCGGCTTCAATACCAAGGGATCAAGCCGCCGGTCGCGCGCGACGAGACGAAGTTCGATCCGGGCGCGAAATACCATGTGCCGGCGGGGGTGCCGTACATCCGGTACTTCCTAGCGCGGGTGTTGCAGTTCCAGTTCTACGAGGCAGCTTGCAAGCAGGCCGGGTGGAAGGGACCGCTTCACCGTTGCAGCTTCTACGGCGACAAAGCGGTGGGTGCGAAGCTGAACGCAATGCTGGCAATGGGGCAGTCCAAGCCGTGGCCGGATGCGTTGCAGGTGTTCACCGGCAGCCGCGAAATGTCCGGGGCGGCACTGGTGCGGTATTTCGCGCCGCTGAAGACTTGGTTGGATAAGCAGAACAAGGGCAAGCCGACAGGATGGTGATAGGATCTATCGGCCGATCCAAATCCTTCGTTGCTCCGGCCTTGAGCGGGGTCTCGCTTATAAGGTCGCGTAGAAAAGAAGCGAGGCCCCGGGTCGAGCCCGGGGCGACGATTGAATGTGCGGCTCGCCTCGACGCGCCGATCACGCGGTGGGAACGGAGCCCTCGTCGGCGATGCCGGCTTCGAAGGACTTCGACGAGTCGGTGCCGTCGGCCTGCTTGGCGCCGTGCGTCGGCTTGCCTTGAGGCTTGGCATCCTTCGGAGTGCTGCCGCGCAGGGTGAAGAGCGCGGCGGCGGCACCCGCCGCTGCGACGACACCGCCGGCGATGGCGGCTGCGCCCCATTTGCCGCCGACCTTGTCGGTGGCCTTGGCCGCGACCTTCTTGGCCTTGCCGACCGTCGACTTCGCGGCAGTGCGCGTCGTGGCAGCGCGCTTGGACGAGCGCGGCTTCGGCGGTGCCTTTGCCGCAGGCTTATCCGCAGCCTTGGCGGGGGCGGTTTTGGCGGCGCGGGGTGCGGCGGGCTTGGCGGGGGCGCGGCGAGCGCGGGGCTTGGGGGCGGGCTTGGTTTCCGGCGTGTCGGAGGTGTCTTCGGCCATGGCGCGGGGCTCCTGGATTGATTCGGAAGCGTAACGCCGTCCGCGCCGTGAAGGTTTCGTTTGTATCAGCGGAAAGGCGGCTCGTCGAAGGCGCGCAGCTTGCGGCTGTGGAGCTTGGCGCCTTCGCGGCGGAGCTGTTCGCACGCCTCGATGCCGATCCGCATATGTTCGCTGATCGCGCGTTCGTAGAAGCGATTGGCCTGGCCGGGGAGCTTCAGCTCGCCGTGGAGCGGCTTGTCGGAGACGCACAGGAGAGTGCCGTAGGGGACGCGGAAACGATAGCCCTGCGCGGCGATGGTCGCCGATTCCATGTCGATCCCGACCGCGCGGCTGAGCGAGAAGCGGAGCGCCGATTTGGAGTAGCGCAGTTCCCAGTTGCGGTCGTCGGTCGTCACGACCGTGCCGGTGCGCAGGCGGCGTTTCAGCTCCTCGCCCGACTGGCCCGAGATGATCTCGGCGGCCTTGGCCATCGCGACCTGGACCTCGGCGATGGCGGGGACCGGGATTTCTGGGGGGAGGACGTCGTCGAGGACGTGGTCGTCGCGCAGATACGCGTGGGCGAGGACGTAGTCGCCGATCCGTTGCGAGGGGCGCAGGCCGCCGCAATGGCCGATCATCAGCCACGCCTCGGGGCGCATGACCGCGAGGTGGTCGCAGATCGTCTTGGCGTTGGAGGGGCCGACGCCGATGTTGACGAGGGTGATGCCGGTGCGGTCGGGCGCCATCAGGTGATAGGCGGGCATCTGGTGGCGGCGCCACGCGCTGTCCGAGACCATGCGGTCGGCGTCGTCGCCCGCGTGCATCATCACGCCGCCGGCGCCCGAAACCGCGGTGAAGCGGGAGTCGGGGCCGAGCTGCGCGACCGCCCAGCGGACGAATTCGTCGACGTAGCGGTGGTAGTTGGTGAACAGCACGAAGCGCTGGGTGTGCTCGGGCGGGGTGCCGGTGTAATGGCGCAGGCGCGCGAGGCTGAAATCGGTGCGCAGGCCGTCGAACAGTGCGAGCGGGCGCGCGGTGTCGGGGGAGGTCCAGATGCCGTCGGCGATCTCGTCGCCGATATGCGCCAATTCGGTGGCCGGGAACCAGCGGGCGAGTTCGGAGGCGGAGACCTCGTCGAGGCTCAAGGCATGACCGGGGTCGAGGACGTAGGGGAAGGGGATTTCCTGGTGGCCGGGCACCGCCTCTACGGTGACGTCGTAGTCCTCGATCAGTAGGGTGAGCTGTTCGGTCAGGTAATCGGCGAACAGTTCGGGCTTGGTGACGCTGATCCGGTAGTCGCCGGGCGTGACGAGGCGGCCGAAGGAGCGCATCGGCGCGGGCCGGTCGGCGCCGCTGCGATAGGTAAGGTGGATCTCGGGATACGCGAAGCAGCCGTCGCGGCGCGCCTGCGGATCGGGGACTGTGCCGTCGACCAGATAGGCGGTCAGCGCGGCTTTGAGGCGATCGACCGAGGCGCGGTAGAGGCGGTCGAGTTCGGTGACGATGGCGGCGGCGTGTGTCATCGCAGAGTGTTACAGCCGCGGTGTGACGGAGGCAAGTCGGGGGCGGCCGACAGGGCGGGCGGTCTGGAAAGTCAGTCGAAAGTCAGCCCGACGCGCATCGCTGCGGGTGGCAAAGGTAACGAAGGTAACGTGGGTGCGGGGGCAAACGTCGATGAAGCGTTAGGCTTCAAGAGCGGTCGGACGTCCCAACCTGGCGGGAGCGTCCGGAAAACATGGCGATGAGAAAGAGCTTACGCTGCTGGCTGCCGAAGGAAATCCAACATTGCAAAGGGCTTTTCCTCTTTCGCGCCAGCGGGAGTTTCGGGTCGGATTGCCCAGGCAACCCAAGATCATGCCGGAGGCATGATCGGGCCGAAACTGGGGACCACCGCCTTCGGCTGCCACCTCCCCGGCTATCGCGGGAGAGGATTGGGTAGAGCTACAGCGTGCCGAGCAGGTGGTCCGCCGAGCTCACCTTGAACTCGCCGGGGCCCTCGACGTCGAGCGACGTGACGACGCCATCGTCGACAATCATCGCGTAACGCTGGCTGCGGATGCCCATGCCGAAGCGCGAGCTGTCCATCTCCAGCCCAAGCGCGCGGGCGAAATCGGCATTGCCGTCGGCGAGCATGGTGATCGCGGCCGCATCGTTGGCCTGGGCCCAGGCGCCCATCACAAAGGCGTCGTTGACCGAGGTGCAGGCGATCTCCTCGACGCCCTTGGCCTTCAGCGCGTCTGCCTTTTCGACGAAGCCGGGGAGGTGCCGGTTCGAGCAGGTGGGGGTGAAGGCGCCGGGGACCGCGAACAGCGCGATCTTGCGGCCCGTGAAGAACGCGTCGCTGTCGATCTGGTCGGGGCCGTCTGCGGTCGCCTTGACGAGGGTCGTTTTGGGGAGCCGGTCCCCGACTGCGATGGTCACCAGCGAATCTCCTGTTGCGTGAGCCTCCTTTGGCGCGATGACGCGCGATTTCAAGCGTTGGCTTGGCGGCGCTCGCGGTCCTATGCTGACCGGCGATGGACAGTCCCTACCTCACCGGCCGTTTTCTGCTCGCGATGCCCGGCATGCGCGATCCGCGCTTCGCGCGCGCGGTGATCGCGATGTGCGCGCACGATGCGGGCGGCGCGCTGGGGGTGGGCATCGGCGTGACGATCGGCGGGCTGGGATTGCACGACCTGTTCGCGCAATTCGACATCGCGCCGGGCGATGCACCCAATGCGCCGGTGCATTTCGGCGGGCCGGTAGAGCCGCGCCGCGGGTTCGTGCTGCATTCGGCCGATTGGGGCGGGCAGGATACGCTCGACGTCGCCGGGCGCTGGTCGCTGTCTGGCACGATCGACGTGCTGCGCGCGATCGCGCTGGGCAAAGGTCCGTCGCGGTGGGTCGTTGCGCTGGGCTATGCCGGGTGGGACGCGGGGCAGCTCGATGGCGAGCTCGCGCAGCCGGGGTGGGTGCCGGTGAAGGGTGCCACGTCGCTGCTCTATGACATTCCCGCCGACGCACGTTGGGCTGCGGCGTTCGTGGCGGAAGGGATTGATCCGCGGTTGCTGGCGAGTGACGGTGGGCGCGCCTGAGGCGGTTCGCGTGTGCACGGAACTACCGAAGCGGTAATCATTTGGGTTCGCGCGTTCACGGACGTGCGGGTAGACGGTTTTGTCTGCGCCGGACCACCATGTGCGAGGGGCCGAGCCTTGAAGAGAGAACTCTGGTTGATCGTACGAAGGGCGGTCGAGTACCTCCCGTCCGAAGGAGCCTATCTCGCGGCGATGCGCGGCCTCTCGCGGCTGGGTGACGGCGGCGGCATGACCATGAAGCGTTCGGGCGCAATGGTCGTCCTGGACGGTGGGCACCACGTCGCCAGCCTGCGCCGGCTGCCTTTCTACGTGCGCGGGCTCGAGTATCGCGCGAAAAGGCTGACCAGCGACTATTCGCTGGATCACATCGGGTTTCAGCCCGGCGATGTGGTGATCGATTGCGGCGCCAACGTCGGGGATCTGTTGCTGTCGCTGGATACGACGGGCGTGGCGCTGCGCTACGTGGCGTTCGAGCCCGGTAGAGTCGAGTTCGAATGCCTGCGACGCAATGCGGGACGATTTCCGCAGCATACGGTCGAACTGCACCGCGAGGCGCTCGGCGACAGGAATGGGACGGCAACGTTTCACGCGAACAGCGACGACGGCGACGGCTCGATACTGGAGATCGCGGGGACCACGGAGAAGGTCGAGGTGGACATCGTGCGTCTCGACTCCCTGCCGTTCGGCCGTGTGAAACTGCTGAAACTCGAAGCCGAGGGCTATGAACCCGAGGTGCTCGAAGGCGCCGGGGGCATTCTCGACCGGATCGAGTACATTGCGGCCGACGTCGGTTTCGAGCGCGGGCTGAAGCATGAATCGACCCTGCCGGCGGTGACCAACTTCCTGCTGGCGCACGGCTTCAGCATAGTCGCGAACGCGAAGGGACGCCTGGTGCTGCTGTTCAGGAACAATAGCCTTCGGTGACCCGCCTCCGTCCTGTCGGATAGGGGTTTCAGTGCGATTGCTGCGCTTGCCTAACGATATAAAGATATCTTTATATTTGATCCGGGCGGCTGGCGCGGTTAAGAGGTAGCGCATTCCAACTTGCTGCTCAGGAGATTTCGCGTGGCCACTGCTTTCGCCGCCGACACGCACGACTACGTCGTCAAGGACATTTCGCTCGCCGCGTTCGGCCGCAAGGAAATCGACATTGCCGAGACCGAAATGCCGGGCCTGATGGCGCTGCGCACCGAGTTCGGCGCGTCGCAGCCCTTGAAGGGTGCGCGGATCACGGGTTCGCTGCACATGACGATCCAGACCGCGGTGCTGATCGAGACGCTGACCGCACTGGGCGCCGACGTCCGCTGGGCGACGTGCAACATCTTCTCGACCCAAGACCATGCGGCGGCCGCGATCGCGGCGACCGGCGTGCCGGTGTTCGCGATCAAGGGCGAGAGCCTGGCGGAGTATTGGGACTATGTCGGCGACATCTTCTCCTGGGGTGGCGACATTGACGGACAGACCGCCAACATCATTCTCGACGACGGCGGCGACGCGACGATGTTCGCGTTGTGGGGCGCCAAGCTGGAGGCTGGTCATACGCTCGGCGAGCCGGAAAATGACGAGGAAGTCGAGTTCCAGCGTGCGCTGAAGGCGTTCATCGCCAAGAAGCCCGGTTATCTGACCGAGACGGTCAAGAACCTGAAGGGCGTCAGCGAAGAGACGACGACGGGTGTCCACCGGCTGTACGAGATCGCCAAGAAGGGCGAACTGCCGTTCCCGGCGATCAACGTCAACGACAGCGTTACGAAATCGAAGTTCGACAATCTGTACGGCTGCAAGGAATCGCTGGTCGACGCGATCCGGCGCGCGACCGACGTGATGCTGGCGGGCAAGGTCGCCTGCGTCGCGGGCTTCGGCGATGTCGGCAAGGGTTCGGCCCAGTCGCTGCGCAATGGCGGCGCGCGGGTGATGGTGACCGAGGTCGATCCGATCTGCGCGCTGCAGGCGGCGATGGAGGGTTTCGAGGTCGTGACGATGGAAGAGGCGGTCGAGCGGGCCGACATCTTCTGCACCGCAACGGGCAACGCCGACGTGATCACCGCCGACCACATGAAGGCGATGAAGCCGATGGCGATCGTCTGCAACATCGGCCATTTCGACAGCGAAATCCAGATTTCGGCGCTGTCGAACTACACCTGGGACGAAGTGAAGCCGGGCACCGACCTGGTGAAGTTTCCCGACGGCAAGCAGATCATCATCCTGGCCAAGGGCCGGCTGGTGAACCTGGGCTGCGCGACCGGACATCCGAGCTTCGTCATGTCGGCGAGCTTCACCAACCAGACGCTGGCGCAGATCGAGCTTTGGACCAAGTCCGAGAATTACAAGAACGAGGTCTACGTCCTGCCCAAGCACCTCGACGAGAAGGTGGCAGCGCTGCACCTGGAGAAGCTGGGCGTGAAGCTGTCCAAGCTGAGCGCCAGGCAGGCCGGGTACATCGGCGTGCCGGTCGAGGGGCCGTTCAAGCCCGATCATTACCGGTATTGAGCGAGACGTGGCGCGGTTTGGGGAGCAAAACGAGGCCAGGGCCCCGCCCGGCCGCGGGGCGGCGCGGGGGCGGCCGCCGGAGGG
>NZ_CAXVWL010000050.1:0-169809 GCF_964263785.1 Sphingomonas sp. | reverse complement strand
CAGGGCATGATCCTGGCGGTCGGCGCGGGCGAGAAGCGGCCGTACGTGATCGACGACCAGCTCGCGGTCGCCACCGTGATGAGCGCCACCGGCAGCTTCGATCACCGCGCGATCGATGGCGCCGATGGCGCCGAGCTGATGAAGGTGTTGAAGGAACTGGTCGAGACGCCGCTGGGGATGCTCGCATAAGGTGACGCGCACGCTGGTCGAGCTGCTCCACATCCTCGCCGGGCTGGCGGCGGCAGCGGCGCTGACGAGCGCGGTCGCCTGGTCGTATCCGCTCGGCGCGACGACAGCGTGGTGGTGCGGCGGCGCGGCGATGGTCGCGACCGTGGTCATGGGGGTGGGTCCGTTGCGACGGGCATGGATGCAGGACCGGCCACGGTGAGCGGGCTGCCGGACCTGGCGCCGACCATTCGCGTCATGACCATGCCTGCCGACGCGAACCCCTACGGCGACATCTTCGGCGGCTGGCTGATGGGCCAGATGGACCTCGCCGCAGGCTCGGTCGCGTCTCGCCACGCAGGCGGCCGCGCGGTGACGATCGCGGTCGACGCGATGAAGTTCCACGCGCCGGTCCTCGTCGGCGACGAAGTATCGGTCTACGCGACGCTGGTCGCGGTCGGCCGCACGTCGATGACGATCGAGGTCGAAGCCTGGCGAAGGCCGCGCCACGGCGACGACGCCTGCAAGGTCACGCAGGCCCGCTTCGTGTTCGTCGCGACGGACGAGGAACGCAAGCCGCGGATGGTGGCGAGCCTGACATATTGATACTTGAAAGGCCGATGTGTACCTTGCAGATACACAATTCGGAAAGCTGTCATGAAGATGGGGATCAAGGAGTTTCGAGAGCGGCTGGGGGAGGTGGCGTTGGGAGACGAGGTGATCGTCCTCACGCATCATGGCAAGCGCGTCGGGCGTTACTTGCCTGAACGTCTGCGTGAGCCGCGCGACATTGACTTGGACGCCTGGGTCAGAGAGCGGGAGGAATCGGCGCGTCGATGGCGCGCAGTGACACCAAGCTGGCGCGAGCGGCTGGCAGCCTTCGGCATTCCCGAGGATGAGATAGCACAGTTGGAGGCGGATGATCGGTGCTCGTGACCGACACCAATATCCTGCAGCGGGTGAGCCAGGGCAAGGCTATGCTGCACGTAAGGGCTTTACGCCAACGCGGCGTCCGTTTGGCGACCACCGACCGCAACGCCTTCGAGTTGCGGCGCAATCTTGTCGGCAAGCTGGGGTTAAGCGAAGAAGAGGCCGCCGTCGAGCTGGAGCGGGTGCTCGCGCCATTCGAGCTGATCCTAAGCGACGATTACGATTATCTGCAAACCGCCGCCGACGTCCGGCTTCGCGAGGGTGGAAAATCCGATTGGCCTGCGCTTGCCGCGGCGCTGGCCTTCGATGGTCAGATCTGGTCGGAAGATGTCGATTTTTTCGGTGTCGGCGTGCCGGTCTGGACGACCAATAATGTTCGGTTTGCACAAGCAGAAGAGAATGACTGATGCCTGACACCTACGACCTCATCATCCTCGGCTCCGGCCCGGGCGGCTATGTCGCCGCAATCCGGGCGTCGCAGCTCGGGCTCAAGGTCGCGATCGTCGAGCGCGAGCGGTTGGGGGGCATCTGCCTCAACTGGGGGTGCATCCCGACCAAGGCGTTGCTGCGGACGTCCGAAATCTATCACTACATGACCCACGCCGACGCATACGGATTGAAGGCGGACAACGTCGGCTTCGATCTTGGCAAGATCGTCGACCGCTCGCGCAAGGTCGCCGGGCAGCTCAACGCCGGCGTCAAGGGATTGATGAAGAAGAACAAGGTCGCGGTCCACGAAGGCGTCGGCACGATCACCGCGCCCGGCAAGCTCCAGGTCAAGCAGGGCGACAAGACCGTCGACTTGGAAGCAAAGAACATCATCGTCGCCACCGGCGCCCGTGCGCGCGACCTGCCCTTCGCCAAGGCCGACGGGGAGCGTATCTGGACCTACCGCCACGCCATGGTGCCAAAGGAAATGCCGACCAAGCTGCTGGTCATCGGCTCGGGCGCGATAGGCGTGGAATTCGCCAGCTTTTACAATGACATGGGCGCAGACGTCACCATCGTCGAGATGCTCGACCGCATCCTCCCCGTCGAGGATGCCGAGATCAGCGACTTCATGCATAAGGCGCTGACCAAGCAGGGCATCAAGATCGTCACAAGCGCGAAGATAGAGAAGATACAGGCCGGCGCGAAGGCCGCCACGGCGTCGATCACGGGCAAGGACGGCAAGGTCGAGACGACCGACTACAGCCACGTCATCGTCGCCATCGGCATCGTCCCCAACACCGAGAACATCGGCCTCGAAGCGCTCTGCGTGGCGACCGATCGCGGCCACATCGCCACCGATGGCTATGGCGCCACCAACGTGCCGGGCATCTGGGCGATCGGCGACGTCACCGGCGCGCCGTGGCTGGCGCACAAGGCCCGCCACGAAGGCCTCATCGCGGTCGAGAAGATCGCCGGCGGCCACCCCCACCAGATGGACAAGGCCAACATTCCCGGCTGCACCTACAGTCGCCCGCAGGTCGCCAGCGTCGGCATGACCGAGGCGAAGGCCAGGGAAGCCGGCTACGATCTCAAGGTCGGCAAATTCCCCTTCATCGGCAACGGCAAGGCGATCGCGCTCGGCGAGGCGGAGGGCTTCGTGAAGACGGTGTTCGACGCCAAGACCGGCGAATTGCTGGGCGCACACATGGTCGGTGCCGAAGTGACCGAGCTGATCCAGGGCTACGTGATCGCGCGCCAGCTGGAGACCACCGAGTCCGAGCTGATGGAAACCGTCTTCGCGCACCCGACCTTGAGCGAGATGATGCACGAAAGCGTCCTTGCCGCCTACGGGCGCGCGATCCACATATGATCCGCACGCTGTTCGCCGCCGCCGCTGCGATCGCCGCTGCACCGGCGGCCGCGCAGACTGCCGTGGTCACCGCCGCGCACCTGCTCGATCCGGCGAGCGGGCGGATGCTCGACGATCCGGTGGTGGTGATTACCGACGGCCGCGTCACCTCGGTCGTCACCCGCAACGGCGGCCGCCCGGCGATCCCGGAGGGCGCGACGCGGATCGACCTTCCGGGCAAGACGATCCTGCCCGGCCTGATCGACATGCACGTCCACCTGACCGGCGACGCGCGGATCAGCGGCTATCGCGCGCTCGAATATACCGACAGCTTCTGGACGGTCGTCGGCGTCGCCAACGCGCGCAAGGTGCTCGACGCCGGCTTCACCACGGTGCGAAACGTCGGCGCGGACAATTACGCCGACATCGGCCTGAAACAGGGGATCGATGGCGGCTACGTGCCCGGACCACGGATCGTCGGCGCAGGCTATGCGCTCGGCGCCACCGGCGGGCATTGCGACGGCAGCGAGGCGTTTCCGCCGTCGTTCGCCACGCTGCCCAGCCCCAATGTCGCCGACACGCCCGACGGCTATCGCAAGCTGGTCCGCACCCAGCGCAAATACGGCGCCGAGGTCATCAAGATCTGCGCGACCGGCGGCGTCCTGTCGAAGGGCGATGCGCCCGGGGCGCAGCAGATGACCTTGGCGGAAATGAAGGCGGTCGTCGACGAAGCGCACATGGCCGGGCTGAAGGTCGCGGCGCACGCGCACGGCAAGAGCGGCATCGACGACGCGATCCGTGCGGGGGTGGACACCATCGAGCACGCCAGCCTGGCCGATGCGGAGAGCTTCCGCCTGGCCAAGGCGGCGGGGACGTGGTTCTCGATGGACATCTACAACGACGACTACATCCTGGCCGAGGGCGCGAAGAACGGTGTGCATGCCGAATCGCTCGAAAAGGAGCGGGTCATCGGGCGCAAGCAGCGCGAGACCTTTCGCGATGCGTACAGGGCGGGCGTCAAGATGATCTTCGGCACCGACAATGGCGCGGTCTTTCCGGCCGGCACCAACGCGCTGCAATTCGCCACAATGGTGCAATGGGGCATGCCGCCGCTGGAGGCGATCCGTGCCGCCACGACGAACGCTGCGGACGCGCTCGGGCGCAAGGGGCAGGTTGGAGTGATCGCGCCCGGCGCCTGGGGCGACATCGTCGCGGTCGACGGCGATCCGCTGGCCGACGTGCGCGTCCTCGAACATCCGTCCGCAGTCATCAAAGGCGGCGTGCGCGTCCACTGACGCGTGGCAACCCGCTTCGGTGTGCTGCGTTGGCATGGGCGAAGGAGACTGCGTGTGCCCGACGACTGGAACGACCTGTTCAAGCACTTCTCGGACGCGGTGAACATGGCTCCCGCCGAGCTGGAGCGCTGGCTCGACACCGACGACAGCAAGCGCGTCGGCTGGAAGGGCGAGGACGGCAAAGGATCGGGCGAGAGCGTCGGTCACAAATCGGGCAAGCACATCGTCGCGATCAAGCGGACGAAAAAGGCCGACCTGACCGATGCGGACTACGCCCATATGAAGAAGGTCGTGTCCTACGTCGCCCGGCATTCCGCGCAGGGACCGGCGGCGGACAAGGAGCACAGCGACTGGCGCTACTCGCTGATGAACTGGGGCCACGATCCGTGCAAGTGACGGCGTGCGCTCCGATCAGCGTTCTCCGTCACCCCCGGCCTTGTGCCGGGTCCGGGGTTCGGCTGGCGACGCGCTGAAGCCTAAAGTACGTCGCCCGGCTGCTCGCTGGACCCCGGAACAAGGCTCTCCTGAGCGAAGTCGAAGGGCCCGGGGTGACGCAGTGTTTGGTGCAACCGCGTCGTACGAATCGTAAGCGGTCTCAAGCCGCCGCCGCGGCGTTCTGCCCCCGGCACGCCAGCCGACGCGCTTCCTCCACCGGCAGCGGCCGGCCGAAATAATAGCCCTGCACCTTGGTGCAGCCGAAGTCCTGGACCATCGCATGCTCGGCCTCGGTCTCCACCCCTTCCGCGGTCGTCGCCATGCCCAGGCTGCGCGCCAGTGCCACCACCGCGCGGATGATCGCCACCGCCTCGCGCACGCCCTTCGACGCGGCGGTCACGAAGCTGCGATCTATCTTGATCGACGAGAAGCGCGTGCGGCTGAGATAGCCGAGCGACGAATAGCCGGTGCCGAAATCGTCTAGGCTGAGGCGCACGCCCAGATCGACGATGCGTTCGAGCACCTTGGTCGCGTGCTTGCCCTGCATGAACACGCCTTCGGTGACCTCGAGCTCCAACCGCTCGGCGGGCAGGCCGCTGCCAGCGAGCGCGGAGGCGACCGTCGCGACGAAGGCGGGGCTCTGCAGCTGCTCGGCCGACACGTTGACCGCGATGCGCAGGTGCCTCGGCCAGCGCGCCGCCTCCTCGCATGCGGTGCGCAGCACCCATTCGCCGATCGGCCCGATCAGCCGCGCCTCCTCGGCCAGCGGCACGAACTTGACTGGGCTGACGACCCCGAAGGTCGGGCTGGTCCAGCGCAGCAGCGCTTCGAACCCGGTCAGCCCGCCGGTCTCGGCGTCGACCACCGGCTGGTAGTTCAAGTGCATCTCGCCACGCTCCAGCGCGGTGCGCAGCGCCATCTCCAGTACCCTTCGTTCCTCGGCCTGCGCATGCAGTTGCGGCTCGTAGGCATGGAACACCCCGCCGCCCGCATCCTTCGAGCGATACAGCGCCAGGTCGGCGGAACGGATCAGCATCTCGGCGGTACGCCCGTCGCGCGGCGCCATCGCCACACCGATGCTGGCACCGACATGCAGCGTATGCTGGTCGACCTCGTACGGGCGCGACAGCGTCTCGATGATGCGGTTGGCGAGCTTCTCGACCGCGTCGGTGTCGCTGGCATCGCGGACCACGATCGCGAATTCATCGCCGCCCAGCCGTCCGCACATCTCGCTCTTGCCCATCAGCTGCGCCAGCCGTTCGGCGACGCGCTGGAGCAGGCGGTCGCCGATCGGATGGCCCAGCGTGTCGTTGACCGCCTTGAACCGGTCGAGGTCGAGCATCATGAAGGCGCAGCGATTGCCCCATTTCTCCGCCTCCGCCATCGCGCGGACCAGCGCCTCGTTCAGCATCAGCCGGTTGGGCAGCCCGGTGAGCGTGTCATAGCGTGCCATGCGATTGATCTTGTCCGCGGACGCGCGCTGCTCGGTGACGTCCGAGCCGACGCCGCGGAAGCCGCAGAACGCGCCGCCCTCGTCGTAGCGGGGCGAAGCGGCGATCTCCCACCAGCGTTGCGCGCCGCCGACCATCACCGGCAGTCGCAGGTCGCGAAAGCTTTCGCGCGCCTTCAGCTTGGCGGCAAGCGTATGGAGCCCGGCAGCGAAATTGCCTTGCTCCCAGCTCGGGCCGGCGAGCACCTGGAGGAACGGCATGCCGTCGATCGCTTGCGGATCGAGCCCGCAGGCGCGGGCGAAACGCGCGTTGACGCGGACGACGCGGCGCGCGGCGTCGGTCTCCCACAGCCAGTCGGCGCCGTCGTCCTCGAATTCGCGGAGCAGCAGGCTGACCGTCTCGTCGCGCTCGTCGATCGCCAGCCGGGTGGCGCGGATCGCCACAAGCGTGCGCGTCCGCGCGATCGCGGCAGCGCAGAGCAGCGCGACGATCGCCACCACCGCCACCGTGCCCGGATAGTCCCCGGCGATGCCCAGCCGCACCGCAACCGCTGCGCCCAGGCCCGCCACGAAGGCGCAGACCGCAAGCGCGAGCGGTGCCGCGACCGCGGTTGCCACCATCAGCACCGACACGATCAGCCACAGCCCGGGATGATGGCTGGCGTCGTTGTAGAAGACGAGCGGCGCGACCGCCCAGACGATCGCCAGCGCGGCACCCTCGACCCCGGTCGCGCGCAGTTCGGCCAGCGTCGCGCCGGTATCGCCGCGGTGACGGGTCCGCATCCGTCGCACCGCGATCAGCCCCGCGGCGGCGGCCACCACCGCGCACCAGCCGGCGAGCTCCAGCCGTGCGACCTGTCCGGCGTAGATCCACGCGACGATCGCCGCGGCGATCACGTGAAGCGCGATCAGCGACGGCGCGCGCGCGCGGGCCGCATGGATCTGCTCCGCGCGCATCCGCGCCGCTTCGGCCGCATCGTTTCCTTCGCGCAAGCCCAGCAGCACGAGCAGCGGGACGTTCGGCGTGGCCGGGGCGGATGCGGGCTGGTTGTTCACACGGTGGTGCGTAGCAGGCGCTGGTTAGCGGATGGTTTGCATCGCCGGGATGTGATCCAAATTAATCCTGCAGGCGCGCACCGGGCTCAGGCGGCGAGGTCGTACGGCTTGATGTCGCCCGACAGATACAGGTTGCGCGCCTTCGCACGGCTGAGCTTGCCCGATGAGGTGCGCGGCAGGGTGCGCGGCGGGATCAGTTCGATGACGCAATTCATCCCCGTCACCGATCGCACCCGCTCGCGGATCTCCTCACGCAGCCGCACGCGCTCGCCTTCATCGGAACTGCGGCACTGGACGAGGACCGCCGGGGTCTCCTCGCCACCCGGCGTGGTGATCGCAAAGGCGGCGATGTCGCCTTGCTTGAAGCCGGGCAATTGCTCGACCGCCCATTCGATGTCCTGCGGCCAGTGATTGCGGCCGTTGACGATGATCATGTCCTTGGCGCGACCAACGATGTAGATGTAGCCGTCCGACAGATAGCCCATGTCGCCGGTGTCGAGCCAGCCGCCGACCATGCACGCGTCGGTCGCGGCCTGATCGCGGAAGTATCCCGCCATCACCGACGGACCGCTGCACCACACCTTGCCGATCGCGCGCTCGGGCAAGGGCGTGCCGTCCTCCTCGCGAATCTGGATCGTCATGTCGCGCGCGGGCTTGCCGCAATTGACGATCGCACGAAACCGCTGCGGCCGGTCCTTGCGATCTTCGCCGCCCGACAGGTCGGTTTCGGCGACCAGCTCGACGCGGATGCCTTCGCCCGGCGGCATGATCGACACCGCCAGCGTTGCCTCGGCCAGACCGTAGCTGGGCAGGAACGCGCTCGCCTGGAACCCCGCGTCGGCGAAGGCATCGACGAAGCTCTGCATCACGTCGGGCCGGATCATGTCCGCGCCGTTGCCCGCGACCCGCCAGCGCGACAGATCGAACCGGTCGCCGGCGCGCGTCTGCGACGAGATGCGCCGCGCGCAGATGTCGTAGCCAAAGGTCGGCGAATAGGAGAGGGTGGTGCCCTCGTTGCGGCTGATCAGGTCGAGCCACGCGAGCGGACGCCGTGCGAAATCCTCGGTCTTGAGGTAATCGGTCGACACCTGGTTGGCGACCGGCGACAGGAAGCAGCCGACCAGCCCCATGTCGTGATACCACGGCAGCCACGACACGCAGCGATCGCCGGCACGGATGTCCATACCGTGGCTGTGCGCCGCCAGATTGTTGAGCAGCGCGGCGTGGGTGATCGCGACGCCGTGCGGGAAGCGCGTGGAGCCACTTGAATATTGCAGGTACGCGATGTCGCCGGCCGCCGCCTGCGGCAGGGCGGCGTCGGGCGCCGCGCCAACCGCGAATGCGGCCCAGTCGACCCCGGCGATTCCCGCCGCCTGTGCCGCAGCACCGGCCAGTTCGCCGATCTCGGGCGGATAGAGGATCATTTTGGGGTCGCAGCTCGTGAGCTGGACGCGCAATTGCTCGATATAGGTGTCGCGTCCGCCGAACGAGGTCGGCAGCGGCAGCGGCACCGGCCACGCGCCCGCATACACCGCGCCGAAGAACAGCGCGGCGAACTCCGCACCCGTCTCGGCGACCAGCGCGACCCGGTCCGCCGGCGCGATACCTGTCGCGATCAGTCGCCGCGCCATCGCCAGCGCATCGCGCCGCAGTTCGGCATAGGGATAGGCGCGGGTCAGCACCCCGCGCGCATCGTGGAAATTCAGCCCGCGGGTACCCGCCGCCGCATAGTCCAGCGCCTCGCCCAACGTCGCGAAATCGGCCAGCCGCCGCGGCAGCGCGTCGTCTGTCGGGGTAGGGGCTGGGGCGGGGTGCAGCGCCATCGGCTGGGCGATCGTCATGCGGTTCGTCGTCCTCGATATCCTCGGCACGTTCCAATTACGCCAGCACCACGCGCGCGGATTGCACCAATCTGCGCCTATGCCCTTCGCGCACGTTCAAATTCCGATGCTACTGTGGCACAATCATGGCGCATGACCGAAACGACCCGTCCCGCCGCCAAGCGCGAACGCCGGCCGCCGCCGCCGCTCGACGCCGCTGCCCTCGAACGACTGGCGCTGCGCTATGTCGAGCGGTTCGCGACGACCCGCGGGCGATTGGCGGATTACCTCAAGCGCAAGGTTCGCGAACGCGGCTGGGAGGGTACGCCCGCCGATCCACGCGCCGTGGCCGATCGGATGGCGGAACTCGGCTACATCGACGATCGCGCCTATGCCGAGGCCCGCGCCACCGCGATGACCCGACGGGGTTTGGGCGCACGGCGGATCGCGGGCGCCTTTCGCCAGGCCGGGATCGACGACGTCGACGCGCAAGCGGTCGCCCCCGCGATCGCCGAGAGCGCGGGCGCCGCGGCGCTGGCGTTCGCACGGCGGCGGCGGATCGGTCCCTGGGCGCGCGACCGCGCGGACCGTGCGGGTGCGCAAAAGCAGATCGCGGCGATGCTGCGCGCCGGCCACCGCTTCGATCTCGCGCGCCGGATCGTGGCGCTGCCCCCCGGCGCGGAGCCCGACGCGGATGATTTTGGTTAAATCGAACAGGGTCGCGGTGCTGCCACGGATTGCGGCGGCGACCAAGCATGCTAGGCATGGCCGTACAGGGGAATCGTGATGCGTGCAGAGGGGGAACGCGCCGGCACAGGGCTTATCGACGGAGCCGGCGGAGGGGACGGCGACGCGGTGGCGCTGAGCGGCACGATCAAGTGGTTCGACATGACCCGCGGCTTCGGCTTCGCGGTGTGCGACGATCCGGCGGTCGGCGACATCCTCGTGCATTTTTCGGTCATCCAGCCGCACGGCCGCCGCAGCCTCCCCGAAGGTGCGCGGGTCCAGACCATGGCGGTGCGGCGAGGCCGCGGATACCAGGCGCGAGAGATCGTCTCGATCGACCTGTCGGACGCGGTCGAGGAACCCGCGGTGCGGCGCCGCCAGGACGACGACCGGGTCGATCCGGTCGCGCTGATCGACGCCGCCGGGCCGTTCGAGGCGGTGACGGTGAAGTGGTTCAACCGTCTGAAAGGCTACGGCTTCCTGGTCCGCGGCAGCGACGGCAGCGACGTGTTCGTCCACATGGAAACGCTGCGCCGCGCGGGGCTCGCCGGGATCGAGCCCGAACAGCCGGTACGCGCGCGTGTCGTGATGGGGCGCAAGGGGCCGCTCGCGGTCGCGGTCGAGCCCGCGGCTTGAGGCGCATCGGATGCGCATTGCTGCTCGCCATCGCCGGGTGCAGCCCCGACGCCGGCACCGCGTCGCGAAATGAGGTCGCCCAAGGCGGCGGCGCGCGCCTCCCCGTGTCGATCGCGAGCGCCAACGGCACCCACGTGTTCCGCGTCGAGGCCGCAAAGACTGCCGCGCAGCAGGAACAGGGACTGATGTTCCGCACCGATCTGACGCCCAATGGCGGCATGCTGTTCGCGCCCTACCTGGACGCGAGCGGCGCGCCCAAGCCGGCGAACTTCTGGATGAAGAACACGCCGACCGCGCTCGACATCGTCTTCATCCGCGCCGACGGAACGATCGCGCGGATCGCCGAGAACACCGTGCCGTTTTCCGAAGCGCTGGTGCCGTCGGGCGAGCCGGTCGCCGCGGTGCTCGAACTGGTGGGGGGACGGACGGGCGCGTTGGGCATCGCCGAGGGGGACAAGGTCACTTGGCCGCGGTGAGGGCAATGTCGGCCTTCGCTCTCCGTTCGCCCTGAGCGTAGTCGAAGCCGTCCTGAGCGCCTGCCTTTGCAGGCAGTCGAAGGGGGCATGGTCTTGGCACGATCTTTAGACTTCGCTTGGCTCGAATAGAAGTGGGACAGCGTTGCCACAGCAGACCCCAACCGATCCACCATTGAACCCCCCGCCCCCCCGCGGTAAGCGCACGCCATGTCCATTCTCGGTTCGATCTTCACCTGGTGGAACGGCGCCAGCATCGGCACCCGCCTCTACGGCCTGCGCGGCATGGCGAAGATGGGCTCGGATGCGCTCGGCAACGCCTATTACGAGGGCGGCGTCGACACCGCCGGGCGCAAGCGCCGCTGGGTGATCTACGAAGGTGCGAACGACGCCAGCCGGGTGCCCCCCGAATGGTTCAGCTGGCTTCACCACCAGGTCGATGGCGTGCCCGATCAGGCGCTGCCGCCGCCGCGCGCGTGGCAAAAGCCGGCGATCCCCAATCTCACCGGTACCGCACTTGCCTATCGGCCCGCAGGTGCGCTCGAGAAGGGCGGCATCCGTGCGGCGGCGACCGGTGATTACGAAGCCTGGACGCCCGAAGGGTGACGAGACGTTCCGTCGCCGCGGCCGTGCTGGCCGTGGCACTTGCGCTGGCGGGCTGGCTCGGGTGGCGCGCGACTCGCCCCGCCCCGGTGCCGGTCGCCGCGAGCGTCGCCGAGCAGGAGGTGCCTACCGCTGCTCCCGCCGCCGAGACGATCGAAACGGTGGACCCCGGCGCCGATGCGATTCCCACCGGTGGTACCCCGATGGCCGAGCGGGTCGCGGTGCTGGGGCTGCTCAACAAGCGCAACGGGGTCAGCCGCGAACTGACGCTGAAGCCTGGTCAGGCGACGCGGATCGGCGATACGGTCATCCGCCTGCGCGCGTGCGAGCACAGCGCGCCGTGGGAGGATGCGCCGCTGACCGGCGCCTTCGTCCAGCTCGACGTCCGCGGCGTTGATCGCGCATGGCGACGCGCCTTCTCGGGATGGCTGTTCAAGGAACGCCCCGCGCTGAATGTCGTCCAGCATCCGATCTACGACGTGTGGACCAAAAGCTGCGCGATGTCCTTCCCGGATGGCGGTCCCGATACGGTGCCCGTCGGCAGCCTCCAGCCGAGGTCGAGCGCGCCAAAGTCGCCTGCGGGCAAGCAACCCGCCGCCGAAGCGCCGCCGACGACGCCCGAAAGCGCCTCGCCCAGTAACGCGACATAAGTCTTGCGGTCGATCTCGATCGCGCCGAGCGAGGCGAGGTGCGCGGTCTGGAACTGGCAGTCGAGCAGCGTATAGCCACCGATCCGCAGGCGCGCGACGAGCCAGGCGAGCGCGACCTTCGAAGCGTCGGTCGCGCGGCTGACCATGCTCTCGCCGAAGAACGCACGCCCGAGCGCCAGGCCATAGAGCCCGCCGACCAGCCGCCCGTCCCTGTCGCGGCACTCGATCGAATGCGCGAAGCCCATAGCGTGCAGTTCGGCGAACACCCGCTCGATGCCTCGGTTGATCCAGGTTTCGGGACGACCCGCAACGCTTTGCGCGCACAGCCGCACGACCTCGCCGAACGCGGTGTCGGCGGTCACGCGGAAGCGGTCGGCGGCGATCGTCTTGCGCAGCGAGCGCGCGCAGCGAAAGCCGTCGAGCGGCAGCACCGCGCGCCGCTTGGGCTCGACCCAATAAACGTCGGGCGCGTCGCGGTCGTCGGCCATCGGGAACACGCCCACCGCATAAGCGCCGAGCACCATCTGCGGATCGAGGGCAAGTTTCGCGCTCACCCGGCGAGCCGTTGCTCGATCGTGCGCCACAACGCCGCGAACGCCTGCGCCGGCGCCGAGCGGGGCGCAAAGGCGCCGACCGCGGCGCGGTGGGTCGCCATCGCCTCGACGATGCTCGACATCGGCACCACCGGCCAGTCTGGGTGCCGGGCCAGCGCATCGGCGTGGAGGCGGCGGCGGCGGTCGACCATCGTGAAGATCGGCATGAGCGGCGTCCGCCCGCCGACCCGCTCGACGACCGCATCGAGCGCGCGCTCGGACAGCGGCGAGGGGATAACGGGCACGACGATCAGGTCGGCCGCACGGATCGCCTGGTCGGCGACCTCGCCCAGTCCGGGCGGGCAATCGAGAACGACCCGGTCGTAGTCGCCGGCCCGCGCGATCAGCTTGGTCAGCCGCTTCTTGGCACCCGCTTCGTGGAACAGCCGGTCGAGCCCGTGCAGCGAGGCATCCGCGCCGATGACGTCGAGCCGCTCCCAGGCTGTCCGCCTCGGCTTGGCTGCGGCGTCGCGCGCAAAGATGGCACGCGCCTGCTCGCCGCCGGTATCGCCCAGCAGCCACGTCGCGGCCGCTTGCGGATCGAGATCCCAGAGCAGGGTTCGCCGCGCCGACAGCGTCGCCGAGGCCCAGGCCAGATTGACCGCGGTCGTGGTCTTGCCGACCCCGCCCTTCAGCGCATGCACCGCGATCGTCGCCATGGTGCAAGCGTGCCCTCAGGAGCGGCGAGTGGCAAGGGCTGCATCGATCGACGGCAGTTTACGCGGCTTCGTTCGAAAGCCGCGTGCAACGACTTGCGATGTTGGAGAAGCTGCGTCAGCTTTACAGCCGTCTCTTTCATTCCCGGTCGGCAGGATTCCGACCGCGGTCCCAATGCCGACACCGAAAAGCTGCTCTTGGACTCACCTTAGCCTCACCTTCCGCGCATCGAACCGCGTCACGCCGTCCGGTACGCAAGGAAAGCGCCCACGCGACGGTCTCGCGCGGACGCCGGGTTGAGGAAAAGGCGCGCTTAGGCCCGACAGGTCTGCGACGGCTTGCCGGGCGTGGTGACGGTGATGCTCGCGGGCGTTCCGGTCAGCTTCCAACCGCCCTCTGCGGTCAGCGGCTCGCCGGCGGCGGGCGCGGTCAGACGGGTGGGCGGGCCGTCCTGCTTGGTGCGGACATTGACCTGCTTGTCGCCTTCGAAAAAGGCGACGTAGATCAGGCTGTTGTCCTTGCAGCGGAACGACTTGTCCGCCTTGATCGCGGGCGGCAGTTCGACCGGTGCGGCGTTCGCCAGCACGGTCTTCATCGGATCGGGGTTGGCGTCGACCACTTCGGGTGCGGATGGCTGCGAGTTGCAGCCTGACAGCGAAGCAGCGGCGAGGAGGGCGAAGAAGGGGAGGGTTCTCATAGCGCCGCGACGTTTCGCGGATGCAGCATCTGGCGTCAAGCGGATGATCGCACGTCACTCATGGAACTCGCTAGCCTCGGGGATACGGCCAAAGGCGATCTTGGTGCCGACATGGTCGATCCTGCCGCCGCCGAGCGGCCCGACCGAAACCGCATTGCGCCCGAAGCGCTCGTTCAGCCGGTCCATCGCACGGCTGAGCGCCAGCCCGCGTGTCTCGCGTGCCAGCGGGTCGGTGGGGGCGAGATGCGCAAAGAGCGAGCCCTGCTCGCCCGCCATCGCCTCGATCTCGCACAAGGTGACGCCGATCATGCGGATGCGAAAGCCTCCCGGCCGGTCGCGCGCCGCTTCGCGCAGTCGCGGGAACATTGTTTCGAGCCGGTCGAGGACGACGAAGCTGTCCTCGGTCGCGGGCAGCTTGATCGAGGTGCGCCACGTCGACTTGTCGTCCTCGAAGCGCGCATGCAGCACCAGCAGCCGCGCGCGATACCCCTTGCGCCGCAACCGGCTCGCGGCTTTCAGCGCCAGGCGCCGCGCGGTCAGCCGAACCGCTTCGACGCCGCGGCGGGTGGGCGACAGGACGTGGCTATGCCCGATCGTCCGGCTCTGCGTCGGCTTCTCGGGCAGGTCGACGCCGTGGAGCAGATACCACAACCGGTCGCCGTTGGTGCCGCCCCATGCCTGCCCCGCCTCGCGCGGGCGGCGCTCGCACAACTGGCGGATGTCGTTGACGCCATCGAGCGCCAAGCGTCGCTCCATCTTCGCGCCGATCCCCGCGATCTCGCGCAAGGCGAGGCGGTAGAGCGCGTGGGGCAGGTCGCGGTCCTCGAAGACGACCAGGCCGTCGGGCTTCTGCAGGTCGCTGGCCAGCTTAGCGAGCAGCCGGTTGGGCGCGATCCCGACCGAACTGGTCAGCCGCTCGCCGACATTGGCTCGGATGCCTGTCTTGATCCGCCGCGCCAGCGCCTCGGCCGCATCGCGCGTGTTCTCGTTGTCGAGCAGATGGCACGCGACCTCGTCGATCGAGCACACCTTGGTGACCGGTATATGCCGCCAGATCTCGGCGACAATCGCCTCGTGGAAGGCGACGTAGCGGTCGTGGCGCGCAGGCGTGACGATCACCTCCCGGCACAATTGCTTCGCTTCCCACACCGGCGTGCCCGTCTTGATGCCATAGCGCTTGGCCTCGATCGATGCCGCGATCGCCACTGTCGTATCGGCGCCGACCGGCGCGACGATCACCGGCCGTCCGCGCAAGGACGGCTGCAACTGCTGCTCGACACTGGCGAAATAGCTGTTGAGATCGAGGAACAGCCATCGCAGCGGGCGCGGGGGAAGGTCGGGGCAGGGCGACTCGGCATGGCGCATGGCCGTGGAACATTAACAGAACGCGCGAACTCAGGCGAGATAGTCGGCGAGCGCGCTCCACGCCGGTTGCTTGGCAGGGAGGCCGACGGTGTGAAGCGGGCTGGACGAGGGCAGGTCGACCAGCGCGACGTGCTCGTCACCGAGCAGCGGCCGCCCGATCTTCGCCGCCAGGCCGCCGTTGAACGCGACCGCGCGCAGATCGGGCAACGTGCGGACCAGCGCCGCAAGGTCGTTCGTTTCCGCATCGCGGATCGCGGCGTCGGCGCTGCCACGCCGTCGCGCCGTCGCAACGACGTCCCAAAGCGCGATCCTGCGGCCTTGCAACACCCGCAACCGCGTGTCGTAGCTCAGCGTCGCAAGCGGACGCCCCACGACCGGCGACAGCAACCGCCAGAACTGATTCTGCGGATGGGCGTAATAGCGTTGCTCCGTCAGGCTGCGCTCCCCCGGCAGGCTGCCGACGATAAGCAGCCGCGCATCTGGCGCAGCGACGGGCGAGAAGGAGGATTTGACGTCCACCCCTATTCTATCGCTTTCAGGACATCGGTGTGGCCGAAGTCGTCGCCCTTGAAGAGCAACGGCTCACCGGTCGCCTTGGCAAGCGCATAGGAGAAGCAATCGCCGAAGTTGAGCTTGGCCGGATGCCCCGAGCCGCGTCCGAACGCGCGATATGCCAGCCGAGCGAGTTCCGACTGCGCTACGTCGACGGCGGCGATCCGGATCGAGAACGTCTCGAGCAGCCGTTCCGCAATTATCGCCAGTTCGGCTTTGTCCTTTCTGAACAATACCACACCCAGTTCGATCCAGCTTCCCGCGGATAGCTGAATTTGGTTGGAGGAGGCGAGCGCCACCTGAAAACGCTCTTGCCCGGGCTCAGCAAGGAGAATCGCGGCCAGCACCGAAGTATCGACGATCACAAGGCAAAACCGTCCGGTTGCTCGTCGTCGTAGATGGCGTCCATCACCTCCTTGGACGTTTTGCCTCTCCAGTCGTCGGGCATAAGGTGCTGAAATTCCGCTACCAACGCGCTCACGCGTTGGAGCTTGGCCTGGATAGCCGCCTCTCGGTCCGAATCGGCGCGTTCCAGTGCCGCGTGAATGGCATGGGTCACCGAAGTTCCGCCAGCGTCCGCCAGCTTCCGCGCCAACCGTACAGTTGCAGGATTCTTGATGTTCAGCTGCATGCCCATCATTCTACCTCCAGTCGCCAGATTTCTACCATAAGCGCAGGTTCGCGGCAACGCAGGCAAGATCGCTTGGTCCCCGCCGCCCGCGCGCCTATCTTCGGCTGCATGCATATCGTTCCCGACACGCTCTCCCTTATTGGCAACACCCCGCTCGTCCGGCTCAAGGGACCTAGCCAGGCCGCGGGTGCCGACATTTTCGGCAAGTGCGAATTCGCCAATCCCGGCGCCTCGGTGAAGGACCGCGCCGCGCTGTTCATCGTCGAGGATGCCGACGCGCGCGGCACGCTGAAAGCCGGCGGGACGATCGTCGAGGGAACCGCCGGCAACACCGGCATCGGCCTGGCGCTGGTCGCCAACGCCAAAGGATACAAGACGACCATCGTCATGCCCGAGACGCAGAGCCGCGAGAAGATGGACACCTTGCGCGCGCTCGGTGCCGAGCTCGTGCTGGTTCCGGCCGCGCCTTATTCGTCGCCCTGCCACTTCGTTCACACCTCGCGCCGGATCGCCGAGGAGACGCCGGGCGCGATCTGGGCGAACCAGTTCGACAACGTCGCCAATCGCCGCGCGCATGTGCTGGGCACGGCCGAGGAAATCTGGACGCAGATGGAGGGGCGCATCGACGGCTTCACCTGCGCGGCGGGCACCGGGGGGACGATCGCGGGGGTCGGGCTGGGGCTGAAGGCAAAGGACGATCGCGTGACGATCGCGCTCAGCGACCCGCATGGCGCTGCGCTCTACGATTATTACGCACACGGCGAGCTGCGGTCGGAGGGCTCTTCGGTCGCCGAGGGCATTGGCCAGGGTCGCATCACCGCCAATCTGGAAGGTGCGCCGATCGACACCCAGTTCCGCATCTCCGACGAGGAAGGCTATGGGTGGGTGCGTCGGCTGCTGGACGAGGAGGGGCTGTGCCTGGGGCTGTCGTCGGGCATCAACGTCGCCGGAGCGATACGGCTGGCGACGGCGCTGGGCACCGGAAGCCGGGTCGCGACGATCCTGTGCGACACCGGTTTTCGCTATCTTTCGACCCTCCACAACCCCGCATGGCGCGCGGAGAAAGGCCTCGCCTGACCGGTCGATTCGACAGGTGGTCCGACTTGGGCTAGTTTTATCGGACCAATGAAGCCTGTGCGCGACTCTTCCCAATCGATCCAGCGTGTTAAGGTCGGCCTGATCGGATTGGCTGCGGTCATGCTGCTGATCGCGCTTGCCAGCCTGGTCATCGGATCGGCGACGCGTGAGCGCCCGGTCGTCGCGATCGGTGCTCCCAAGCCCGAGGTCGTCGCCAATATGGGACTCGACAACGTCGCTGGGCCGTCAAGCGAGCCGCTCGCCGAGCTCGGCGTCGCGCCCAGCACGAACGCGCAGGCGCCTGCGGTGCAGCCATGACCGAAGCGCCGTTAAAATCCGGGGAAATCCCGAATGTCATTGCGATAACAGCGGCTTACCGACCTTGGTGGCAGTGCCGTACTTGTGCTCCGTCGAGATCGGTACGGAATGATTTCCCGTAATCTCCCGTAAAATCCCGTTGCGTCCCCGGGGGACCCCTGATACGTCTTCGTAACAGAGGGCAAACTCACATCTGCATCGAGCAGGACCGACCGGCATCGTGGGGCGCCGGCCGGATCGAGAGCGCCTGTGCGTATCGGGGAACGGGGTGTCGGGCAGGGGCCGCTATCAGGGGGACGGGATCGGCCTTGTCGACGACAAGGGCCGGGTCGCGATTCCCTCCGCGCTCCGCACTACGCTGGCGGCCAACACCCCTAAGTCGAACGGCAAGGACGGCGGCACGATCGTGATCGGCGCGCACCAACGCCACCCGTGCCTGGTCGCCTACGACCCCAATTATCTCGACATTCTGGCCGAGAAGCTCGACCGCCGCGAGGCCGAGAACACGCACGCCGACGGTGAGTTCGACTATAACATCAAACGTCGGGCCGCCTCGGGCGAGGCAGTGCCCTTCGACGGGTCGGGCCGCTTCATCATGCCGCGCTTTCCCCGCTTCCACGCCGGCATCGGCGAGCATGCGTTCTTCTACGGCGTTTTCGATTATATCGAGATCTGGGATCCCAAGACGCTCGTCGACACGCCCGACGCGCCCGAGATCATGAAGTCGATGGCGCGCTTCTACATGGCCGAGAAGGGCGTGGCGCTGTGACCGGCGCGCCGCATGTCCCCGTCCTGCTCGACGAGGTCGTCGCTGCGCTTGCGCCTGCGCCCGGCGAGACGATGGTCGATGCGACCTTCGGCGCGGGCGGCTATGCGCGCGCGCTGCTCGCCCGGGGCGCGCGGGTGATCGCGTTCGACCGCGACCCCGATGCGATCGCCGCGGGACGCGCGACGGAGATCGACGGCCTGACGCTGATCGAGCGCGAGTTCTCCGCGATGGAGAGCGCGGTCGAGGCGACGTCGGTCGATGGGGTGACGATGGACATCGGCGTGTCGTCGATGCAGTTGGACCAGGCCGAGCGCGGCTTCTCGTTCCAGGGCGACGGGCCGCTCGACATGCGGATGACGCAGGACGGTCCGACCGCGGCGGACTTCGTCAACGAGGCGGACGAGGGCGACATCGCCGACGTCCTCTACCGCTATGGCGACGAGCCCAAGTCGCGCCGCGTCGCGCGTGCGATCGTCGCGGCACGGCCGCTGACGCGCACCGGCGAACTCGCGACGGTCATCCGCCGCGCGCTCGGCCACCGCGCGCACGACAAAAAGGACCCGGCGACCCGCGCATTCCAGGCGATCCGCATCCACGTCAACCGCGAACTGGACGAGCTGGCGGACGGTTTGGCGGCGGCGGAGCGGGTGCTGAAACCCGGCGGCCGGCTGGCGGTGGTGACCTTCCACAGCCTGGAGGACCGGATGGTCAAGCGCTTCCTGCGTGACCGCTCGGGCGCCGCGCCTTCAGGTTCGCGTCATCTTCCGAACACCATCGACGCGGGGCCCGCGCCCAGCTTCGAGGGCGTCGGCAAGGCGGTGCGCGCGAGCGAGGTCGAATTGGCGCGCAACCCGCGCGCCCGGTCGGCGACTTTACGGACGGCGCGGCGCACGGACGCCGCGGCGTGGACAATGGGTAACGCGTTCGAGGAGCGAAAAGCATGACGGCGGCGCATCGGTTGAAGGGCGTGGGCTGGTTCGGCAGCTGCGTGGTGGTGGTTCTGGCCTTCTATCTCGTGTCGCTCCAAGTCGCGGCCGAGCGCAACCGGCTGGACGCGGTCAACGCCCGCGTCGCCGACGCCGAGCACGACATCCGCGCGCTGGAGACCGAGTTCGACACGCGCGCCAACCTGGCGCAGCTCGAGCGGTGGAACGGCGACACGCTGGCACTGACCGCGCCTGTGGCGGGCCAATTCGTCGCCGACGAAACCGCGCTCGCGTCGATCGACGTGACCGCAGGGGCTGCCGCCGCGCCGGACGGATCGCCGATCCGTACCGCCGCGCTGCTGGTGCCGAGCCTGACGAATGTCAGTCTCCAGACCATTGCGCCGACGCTGCCGCCCTCTGCACCGACTGCCGCGATCCAGACCGCCTCCGTGCAGGTCGCCGCGATCGAGCCCGCGCCCATCCGAGCCGCCCGAGTTGTGCAGGCCGCAGCGCCCGTGCGTACGATCGCGACGACCCCGAAGGCGCAGGCGGCGATGTACCGCGCGGTGGCGGTTGCCAACGTCCGCCCGCAAGCCGTCGCGATGCTCGATCGCAAGCTGCTGTCCGATTCGACACTCGGCGACATTCTCAGCGGCGCCCGCGCCGAGTCGGGCCGTCGCCGGTGAGCGTGCTGGTTGCCCGTCCGATCGGTCAACGCCGCGACCCGCGACAGCGCCATGCGCTGATCGGCGTGGCGCATACCCGCCTGATGATGCTGATGATGCTGTTCGCCACCGCAGTCGCGGTGGTGATCGTGCGGCTGGCCATGCTGGCGATCTTCGCCGGCCCTGCGGACGCGGCGACCCGGACGGCGACGCTGGCGGGGCGCGGCGATATCGTCGATCGCAACGGCGCGCCGCTCGCCCGGACGATCGACGCCTGGACGATCGCGGTCCACCCGAAGAAGCTGATCGGCGACCCCATGGACATCGCGTCACGGTTGGCAGCGCTGATGCCCGACCGTGGCGACCAGGCGTGGTTCTACGCGCAACTGACCAAGAACGTCAGCTTCACCTATCTCCAGCGTCGCGCCAGCCCGACGTTGGTGGAACAGGTCAATGCGATCGGCGAGCCCGCGCTGGTGTTCGCGCGCGAAACCCAGCGGCTGTACCCGCAATCGAACATGGCGGCGCACGCGCTCGGCTTTCTGTCGACCGACGGGCACGGCATGAGCGGGATGGAGCGGGTGCTCGACGCCCGGCTGACCAACCCGGCGACCGCGGGCACGCCCGTCGCGCTGTCGATCGACACGCGCGTCCAGGCGGCGATGGAGAGCGAACTCGGCCGCGCGATGGCGACCTTCTCCGCCCGCGGCGCCGCGGGACTCGTGCTCGACGTGCACACCGGCGAAGTCGTCGCGATGGTATCGCTGCCGACGTTCAACCCCAACCGGGTCGGCATGTCGGGCGTCGAGGAACTCCGCAACGCGACGACGCAGAGCGTCTTCGAGCTCGGCTCGACGTTCAAGCCGATCACCATGGCGACCGCGATCGAATCGGGGGTCGTCACCGACATGAGCCGACGCTTCGACGCGACTGCGCCACTGCATGTCGGCCGGTTCACGATCCACGACGAGCGCGGCGATCCCAAGCGCTGGCTCAACATCCCGGAAACACTGATCTACTCGTCCAACGTCGCCACCGCGCGTGTCGCGGACGAGCTGGGTCCCCAGCGGCTCCAGGCGATGTTCCGCCGGCTGGGCTTCGACACGCGGCCCGATATCGAGCTCAAGGAAAAGGGGCGGCCGCTATGGCCGACCTATTGGGCGCGGACGACGACGATGACCACCGCCTACGGCCACGGCATCGCGATCACCCCGCTGCAGCTCGCCAACGCCTATGCGGCGCTCGTCAATGGCGGCATCTGGCGGCCGACGACGTTGCTCAAGGTCGGGCCCGACCATCCCGCGCCCGCCGGGCGCCGCGTGATCAGCGAGACGACGAGCGCACGTATGCGCCAGCTGCTCCGGCTGATCGTGCTGAAAGGTACGGGCCGCAAGGGCGAGGCGCCCGGATTTCGTGTCGCAGGCAAGACGGGGACCGCGGAGGCGGCGTCCGCCGGCGGATACGACAAGAGCCGCAACGTCGCCACGTTCGTGGCCGCCTTTCCGATCGACCAGCCGCGCTATGTGGTGCTCGCGATGCTCGATTCGCCGCTCGGCACCAAGGAGACGTCCGGCTGGAAGACCGCGGCCTGGAACGCCGCGCCGGTGGTCGGCCGGGTGGTGAGCCGGGTCGGCTCGCTGCTGGGCGTCATCCCGGACGATCGCCGCGACATTGACGAGAGCGACCTGCTGCCGCTGCTCTGGCAGGAGCCGGGCGAGAAGCAGGCGGACGCCCAATGAGGCTGGCGGTGAGGAGGGCACCTTGAGGCTGGGCGAGCTCACCGGCACCGGCGACACCACAGCGGTTACCGGCTTTGCGATCGATCATCGCAAGGTTGCGCCCGGGACGGTGTTCGGCGCCTTTCGCGGCATGCGCGTCAATGGCGAGGACTATATCGCCGACGCGGTGCGATCGGGCGCGGTCGCGGTCGTGGCGGAGCCGGATGTTCAGGTCGATGGCGCGGTCCACATCGCCGACGACAATCCGCGCGAGCGCTTCGCCGAACTCGCCGCCAGGTTCTTTGCGCCGTTCCCCGCCGTGGCAGTCGCGGTGACCGGGACCAACGGCAAGACTTCGACCGTCGAAATGACGCGGCAGCTGTGGCGAATGGCCGGGTTCCATGCGGCCTCGATCGGCACGCTGGGGGTCACCACTGCCGACGAGCGCACGACGACGGGTCTGACGACACCGGATGTCGTCACCTTCCTGTCCAACGTCGCCGGGTTGGCGCGCGAGGGGGTCAGCCATGTCGCCTTCGAGGCATCGAGCCACGGGTTAACGCAGTACCGGACCGAGGGGCTCACGGTCGCCGCAGCGGCGTTCACCAATCTGACCCGCGACCATCTCGATTACCACGGCGATATGGGCGCGTATCTGACGGCGAAACTGCGCCTATTCTCGGAAGTACTCAGCTCGGATGGCACTGCGGTGGTGTGGGCCGACGATGCCGAGGCGAGCCGGGTCATCGACCTGGCGCATGCACGCGGCAACAGGCTGATCACGGTCGGGGTGCGGGGGACGACGTTGCGCCTCGTCGATCGCGATCCGACGCTGCTCGGCCAGGGGCTGACGATCGAGGCCGATGGCGCGACCCACCACGTCAGGCTGCCATTGATCGGCGCCTATCAGGCTGCGAATGCGCTGGTCGCGGCGGGGCTGGTGATCGCGACCGGCGGCGCTGTGCGCGAGACGCTCGCGTCGCTCGCCCGGCTCCAGCCGGTGCGTGGGCGGCTCGAGCGCGCGACGATCACCCGCGCGGGCGCCCCCGTCTATGTCGATTATGCCCACACTCCCGACGCGCTCGAAGCCGCCATTGCAGCGCTGAATCCGCATGCGGGCGGGCGGCTGATCGTCGTGTTCGGCGCCGGCGGCGACCGCGATGCGGGCAAGCGCGCCACGATGGGGCAGGTCGCGGTGACCCAGGCGGACCTTGTCATCGTCACCGACGACAACCCGCGCACGGAAAACCCGGCCGCCATCCGCGGCCAGATCCTCGACGGCGCACCGGGCGCGCGCGAGATCGGCGACCGTCGCGCGGCCATCGCCACCGCCATCGCGGAGGCGCGGAGCACCGATATCGTCCTGATCGCGGGCAAGGGGCATGAACAGGGCCAGATCGTCGACGACATGGTGTTGCCCTTTGACGACGTGGCAGTAGCGCGGGAGTGTGCCGCATGAGGAAGATCGTCGTTCCCGCCAAGCATGAGCGACCCGCCGCGCCGCGCGCGTCTGCACCGGTGCAGGGCAACGGCCGGCCGCGGCTGGCGCTTCGCTACGGCCGCCAGCCCCCGTCCGAAGAGCGCGACGACTCTTGAACGCGCTGTGGACATCGCCGGAGATCGCGGCCGCGACCGGCGGCGTGGCATCGGCGGACTTTGCGGTGCGCGGCGTGGCCTTCGACAGCCGCGAGGTGGGCCCAGGCGACCTTTTCGTTGCGTTGCACGGCGAAGCGACCGACGGCCACCGCTTCGTGCCGCAGGCGTTCGCGCAGGGTGCGACGGGCGCGATCGTGTCCCAACCGTGCGCGGAGCCGCATGTCTGCGTTGCGGACACCGCCGCTGCGCTGAACGCTCTCGCGCACGCCAGCCGTGCGCGGAGCGATGCGGCGATCGTCGGGATCACCGGATCGGTCGGCAAAACCAGTGCCAAGGAAGCACTGTTCGCCGCACTCGACCGCGGTTGGGGCGGCAGGGTGCATCGCTCGGTCAAGAGTTACAACAATCACGTCGGCGTGCCGCTGAGCCTGGCGCGGATGCCGCCCGACGTGCGGGCGGCGGTGTTCGAGATGGGGATGAACCATCCCGGCGAACTGGCGGCACTGACTCGGATCGTCCGCCCGCACGTTGCCATCGTCACCGCCATCGCGCCTGCGCACACCGAATTCTTTCCCGACGAAGCCGCTATCGCCGATGCGAAGGGCGAGATCTTTCAGGGGCTGGAGACAGGGGGCGTTGCGATCGTCCCGTTCGATTCGCCGCACCGCGACCGGCTGATCGCCGCAGCGACGCCGCATGCCGCTCGGATAGTGACGTTCGGCAGCGGCGCCGGCGCCGATGTGCGTGCGATCGAGGCGATGCGGATCGGAACCGGCGGCAGCTTCGTCACCGCGCGGGTTGGGGAACGCGAGCTGAGCTTCACGCTATCGCAGCCGGGCGCGCATTGGGTGTCCAACGCGCTCGCGGTGCTCGCCGCGGTGGATGCGGTCGGCGGGGACCTCGGGCTGGCGGGACTCGCGCTCGCCGATCTGGGCGGCTTGCCGGGCCGGGGCCTGCGCTTTACCGCGCAAGTGGCAGGTGGCGAGATGGTGGTCATCGACGAGAGCTACAACGCCAACCCCGCCTCGATGGCCGCGACGCTCGCCGTACTGGCTAGGGAGCCAGGCCGGCACGTGGCGGTACTCGGCGAGATGCGCGAGATGGGCGAATCGTCCGCCGCCTACCACGCCGCGCTAGCCGCGCCGATGCTCGAGGCGCGCGTCGAAGCGGCGGTCCTCGTCGGTGAAGCGATGGCGCCGCTTGCCGAAGCGCTTGAGGGCAGGCTCGATTTCGTCCATGTGGCCGACGCCGCGGCAGCGCTGGAGGCTGCGCGTGCCATGCTCGCCGCCGGCGACACGGTGCTGGTCAAGGGTTCGAACGGCGTAGGCCTCTCGCACGTCGTGGCTGGGCTGCGAGGGACGTAGATGCTGTACTGGATCGCCGAACAGCTGGGATTTCCCGGCGTGATCAACCTGATCCGCTACCTGTCGTTCCGGACGGGGGCGTCGGTGGCGACCGCGCTGTTCGTCGGCCTGATCATTGGCCCGAAGTTCATCGGCTGGTTGCGCGTCCGACAGGGCAAGGGCCAGCCGATCCGCGCCGATGGGCCGCAGACCCACCTTGCCAAGCGCGGCACCCCGACGATGGGAGGCCTGATGATCCTGACCAGCATATCGCTATCGATCCTGCTGTGGATGGACCTGTCGAACCCGTTCGTGTGGGCGTGCCTGTTCGTGACGCTGGGGTTCGGCGCGATCGGGTTCCTCGACGATTACGACAAGGTCAGGAAGGCGAGCACCGCGGGCATATCCGGGCGGATGCGCCTGGCGCTGGAATTTCTGATCGCGGGCATCGCCGCGGTGATCATCATGCGCCAGAACGGCAGCGGGCTGTTCCTGCCGTTCACCAACCGCATGTACATCGAACTCTGGTATTTCTACCCGCTGTTCGCCGCCTTCACCATTGTCGCCTTCGGCAACGCCGTGAACCTGACCGACGGGCTCGACGGGCTGGCGACGATGCCCGTGATCATCGCCGCGGTCGCGTTCATGATCATCGTCTACCTGTGCGGCAACGTGAAATTCGCCGAATACCTCGGCATCCCGCACGTACCGCGTGCGGGCGAGTTGGCGATCTTCTGCGGTGCGGTGGTCGGGGGAGGGCTGGCATTCCTCTGGTTCAACGCGCCCCCGGCGGCGGTGTTCATGGGCGACACCGGCAGCCTGGCCCTCGGCGGCGCGCTTGGCACCATCGCAGTCGTCGCGCACCACGAGATCGTGCTGGGGATCATCGGTGGCCTCTTCGTCGTCGAGGCACTCTCCGTCATCATCCAGGTGTTCTTCTACAAGCGCACCGGCAAGCGCGTGTTCAAGATGGCGCCGATCCATCATCATTTCGAACAATTGGGCTGGAGCGAGCCGACCGTCGTCATCCGCTTCTGGATCATCGCGCTGGTGCTCGCGCTGGCGGGCCTGTCGACGTTGAAGCTGCGATGATTACGGCTGGGGCCTGGAGGGGACGGCGCTATGCCGTGCTGGGGCTGGCGCGGTCTGGCGCGGCGACGGTGTGTGCGCTCGTGGCGGCTGGGGCGCGTGTCGTGGCGTGGGATGCGGATGGAGCCAGGCGGAGTCAGTACCTCCCCGGAACGGGGAGGGGGACCGACGGCGCAGCCGTTGGTGGAGGCGCAGCCGCAAGCGACGGTCCTGCTGGGCTGCCCCTCCACCAGCCTGCGGCTGGTCCCCCTCCCCGTTCCGGGGAGGTAATCGTTGCCCCGCTCGACGACCTCACCGGCTTCGACGCGCTGGTCGTGTCGCCTGGCGTTCCACTCAACACCCATCCTGTCGCCGCACGCGCTAGGGCTGCCAGCGTGGCGGTGATCGGCGACATCGAACTGTTCGCGCAAGCCCGTGCCGACCTCCCCGCGCACAAGGTCGTCGGCATCACCGGCACCAACGGCAAGTCGACGACTACCGCGCTGATCCACCACATTCTCCAGACCGCGGGTGTGCCGAGCCTCATGGGCGGTAACATAGGCCTGCCAATCTTTGCGGCCGACCCGCTGCCCGAGGGGGGCGTCTACGTACTCGAACTGTCGAGCTATCAGATAGACCTGACGCAGACGCTCGACTGTGATGTCGCGGTGCTGCTCAACATCTCCCCCGATCACCTCGACCGTTACGACGGGATCGACGGCTATGCCGCGTCCAAGGCGCGGCTGTTCGCGATGCAATCGCCCGAGCACGATGCGGTCATCGGCATCGGCGACGACCACTCCGCCAAGATCGCGCGCGGCCTTTCCGCGCGTGCCGAGCATTTGACGAAGATCGCGCCGGGCGTGTGCATGGACCAGCGCGCTTGGCCCGCGCTGCAGGGCCCGCACAACGCCCAGAACGCGCTCGCCGCGATCGCGGTCGCCAGGGCACTCGGCATCTTGGAAGCGGATATCGACCGCGGCCTGGAAACCTTTGCCGGCTTACCGCACCGGATGGAGCATGTGGCAACCGTGAACGGCGTCGCCTATGTCGACGACAGCAAGGCAACCAACCCGGAGAGCACCGCCCCTGCGCTCGCCGCGTTCGATCGCGTCCACTGGATTGTCGGCGGCAAGCCCAAAAGCGACGACCTCGACGCCTGCGCCCCCGCCTTCGGCCACGTCGTGTGCGCCTATACGATCGGCGAGGCGGGGCCGCGCTTCGCCGAGATCCTCGCCCCCCAAATGCCGGTCGAGCGGGTGGGTACGCTTGCCGCCGCGGTCGCCAGCGCGGCACGCCAAGCGAAACCGGGCGATATCGTGCTGCTGTCGCCGGCTTGTGCTAGCTTCGATCAATTCCGCGACTATGAGGAACGCGGTGCCGCGTTTCGCGCTGCTGTGGAGGCTTTGGCATGACCGACGTGCGAGGCGGCCGCGGGATTGTCGCGCAGATGAAGCGCCGCGGCGGACGCGGCGACCGGTCGCCGCTGGGCACGTGGTTCTGGGACATTGACCGCATGCTGCTGCTGCTGACGATGTTCCTGATCGCCATCGGGCTGATCGCGGTCGCCGCCGCGAGCCCCGCGACTGCCGCGCGTTATTCGGGCGAACACCACAAACTCGCCCCTCTCCATTATTTCTGGCGCCAGCTGATGTGGGTGGCGGTGTCGCTGCCGGTGCTGTTCGGCGTGTCGATGATGCCGGTCGCGCTCGCACGGCGGATGGCGCTTGCGGGCGCAGCGGTGCTGCTCGTGCTGCTGGCGCTGACCCCGTTCGTCGGGGTCGAGCACAATGGCGCCCGCCGCTGGATTTCACTGGGTATTTCGGAGTTCCAGCCCTCCGAATTCCTCAAGCCGATGTTCATCGTCGCGGTCGCCTGGCTGCTGTCGCTGAAGGCGAGAGACCCGGAATTGCCGACGGTGCTCATCACCGGCGGCATGACCGCGGCGGTCGCGGCGATGCTGATGCTCCAGCCCGACTTCGGTCAGACGATCATTTTCTGCGGGGTGTGGATGGCCTTGCTGATGATCGCGGGTACGCCGGTGCGCGTCATGGTGGGGCTGATCGCGCTGGCGCCCGCGGGGCTGGTCGCGGCATACCTCTTCTACGGCACCGCGCGCGCACGGATCGACGCCTTCCTGTTTCCGGGCGTCGAAGGCGAAGGCGCGGGGGACCATTTCCAGACCGATGCCGCCCACCACACGATCACAAGCGGCGGTTGGACCGGCACCGGTCCCGGCGGCGGCACGGCGAAGTTCGGGCTGCCCGAAGCGCACACCGATTACATCTTCTCGGTGATCGGCGAAGAATTCGGGCTGATCGCGTGTTCGATCATCGCCGTGGTCTTTCTGGCGATCGTCGTGCGGGTGTTCGTCAAGCTGCTCGACGAGCAGGACGAGTTCAAGCTGCTCGCCGCCTCCGGCCTCGCGGTTCAGTTCGGCGCGCAGGCGCTGGTCAGCATGGCGGTCAACACCGGGCTAGCGCCGTCGAAGGGCATGACCATGCCGTTCATCAGCTACGGCGGATCGTCGATGATCGCGCTGTCGATCGGCATGGGAATGCTGCTGGCGTTCACCCGCCGCAACCCGTTCCTGACGCGCAGCCCCTATGTCGTGCGGTGGAGCGGCGAATGAGCAGGCACTTCGTTCTCGCTGCGGGCGGCACCGGCGGACATATGGTCCCGGCGGCCGCGCTGGCCGTGGAACTGACGCGTCGCGGCCACCGGGTCGCGCTGGTCAGCGATGCGCGCGGGGTTCGCTTTCCCGGATTGTTCGACAATATCCAGACGCACGTCCTGCCCGCCGGCCGCTTCCAGGCGAAGCGCCCGCTCGGCTGGGCGAGCGCGGTGCGCGAGATGTGGCGTGGCCGGGCGATGGCGCGCGAGCTGTACCGGACCTTCAAGCCCGCCGCCGTCGTCGGCTTCGGCGGCTATCCCGCGCTGCCCGCCTTGCTGGCAGCGTTCGCGGAAAAGATACCGACCGCGGTGCACGAGCAGAATGCGGTGCTCGGCCGGGTCAACCGGCTGGTTGCTGGGCGGGTGGATGCGATCGCCACCTCCTACGACCCCACCGAGCGGCTGCCCGCGAAGCTCGGCGCCAAGGTCCACCGCGTCGGCAATCCGGTGCGCGACGCGGTGCTGGCGCTGCGCGCGAAACCCTATCCGCTGCTGGAGGAGGACGGCATCTTCCGCGTCCTCGTCACCGGCGGCAGCCAGGGTGCGAGCGTCTTAAGCCAGGTCGTCCCCGACGGGCTCGCCATGCTGCCCGTCACCTTCCGCCGTCGCCTGCAGGTGACGCACCAGGCGCGCATCGAGGATATCGACGCGGCACGCGCGAAATATGCCGAGCATCATATCGCGGCCGACCTGTCGACCTACATCGCCGACCTGCCCGCCGAGCTCGCCTGGGCGCATCTCGTGATCGCGCGCGCGGGCGCCTCGACCCTGGCTGAGCTGACCGCGGCGGGGCGCCCGGCAATCCTTGTGCCGCTGCCGTCCGCCACCGACGACCACCAGAGCGTCAACGCGCGCGAGATGACTGAGGCGGGGGGCGCGCGGACGATTGCGCAGGATGCCTTCACGCCGGTGGAACTCGCCAAGCAGATGCAGAAGCTCGGGCTCGATCCGGCGGCGCTGGAGAATGCCGCCGGCCGCGCGCGGGCGTGCGGGCGGCCGGCCGCCGCAAGCGATCTCGCGGATCTGGTCGAAAGCCTCGATGCGCCGACGGCGCGGTTGCCGGTCGCCGCGCCGAAACCGCGAGAGGCGTTCGCGTGAACGGTGTTCCGCTCTCGATCGGCACGATCCACTTCGTCGGCATCGGCGGGATCGGCATGTCGGGTATCGCCGAGGTCATGAAGAACCTGGGCTATGCGGTTCAGGGGTCGGATGTCGCGGAGAGCTATGTCGTGCAGGGCTTGCGCGACAAGGGCATCCCCATCGCCATCGGCCATGCCGCCGAGAATGTCGCCGATGCCGCGGTGGTCGTGGTGTCGACCGCAATCGTCCGATCGAACCCCGAGGTCGAGGCGGCGCTGTCCGCGCGCATCCCGGTGGTCCGGCGCGCGGAAATGCTGGCCGAGCTGATGCGGCTGAAATCCACCGTCGCCGTCGCCGGCACGCACGGCAAGACGACGACGACCAGCATGATCGCGGCGCTGCTCGACGCGGGCGGGGTCGACCCGACCGTCATCAACGGCGGCATCATCAACAGCTACGGATCCAACGCCCGGCTGGGCGCGAGCGACTGGATGGTGGTCGAGGCGGACGAGAGCGACGGCAGCTTCCTGCGCCTCGACGGCACGATCGCGGTGGTCACCAACATCGATCCCGAGCACCTCGACCATTACGGCAGCTTCGCCGCGATCAAGGATGCGTTCGTCGAGTTCATCGAGAACGTGCCCTTCTACGGCGCCGCGGTGCTGTGCCTCGATCACCCCGAGGTCCAGAACATCCTGCCGCGGGTGCGCGACCGCCGTGTCGTCACTTACGGCTTTTCGGCGCAGGCCGATGTACGCGGCGTCAACGTGCAGCCCGTGCCGGGCGGCAACCGCTTCGAGTGCATCGTTCGCGCCCGCGACGGATCGACCCGGTCGATCGAGGGCATCGAGATGCCCATGCCCGGCCGCCACAACGTCCAGAACGCGCTGGCCGCGATCGGCGTCGCGCTGGAGCTCGGCATCGACGACGCGACGATCCAGACCGGGTTCGCCCAGTTCGGCGGTGTCAAGCGACGCTTCACCAACGTCGGCGAGGTGCCGATTGCGGGCGGCTCGGCCACGATCATCGACGATTATGGCCATCACCCGGTCGAGATCCGCGCGGTCCTGGCCGCCGCCCGGGAAAGCACGCCCGGCAGGGTGATCGCGATCGTTCAGCCACACCGCTATTCGCGGCTCGGCAATCTGATGGAGGATTTCCAGACCGCGTTCAACGATGCCGACCGGGTGCTGGTCACCCCGGTCTACGCCGCGGGCGAGGCGCCGGTGGCCGGCGTCGACGCCGACGCGCTGGTCAAAGGGCTGAAGCGCCGCGGTCACCGTCACGCCGCGACCGTCGCCGACGCCGACGCGCTCGCCGACGAACTCGCCGCAACCGTGCAGGCCGGCGACATGGTCGTGTGCCTGGGCGCGGGCGACATCACGAAGTGGGCCGCCGGGCTTGCCGACGCGATCGGAGCACGGCGATGATCGCGACGCTCGCCACGCCGCAGGTCCGCGGCCGGATCACGCGCAGCGCGCCGCTCGCGCCGCTCGTCTGGTTCAAATCGGGCGGGGCGGCCGAGCAGCTGTTCGAGCCCGCCGACCCGGAAGATCTCGCGGCGTTCCTCCGGGCGCTCGATCCGGCGATGCCGGTGATGGCGCTCGGGCTCGGCTCCAACCTCGTTGTCCGCGACGGCGGGGTGCCGGGCGTCGTGGTACGGCTCGGCAAGCCCTTCGCCACCGTGGAGGTGCTCGATGCGACGGCGTTGCGCTGCGGCGGCGGCGCGAGCGGCATCTTGGTATCCTCCACCGCGCGTGATGCGGGCATCGCGGGGGCCGAGTTCCTGCGGTCGATCCCCGGCACCGTCGGCGGCTTCGTCCGGATGAACGGCGGCGCCTATGGCCGCGAGACCGCCGACGTGCTGGTCGAGTGCGACGTCGTGCTGCGTTCGGGCGAGCGACAGACGTTGGCGGCGGCTGACCTCGGCTATACCTATCGCCATTCCGACGTGCCCGAGGGTGCGGTGGTCGTCTCCGCGACCTTTCGCGGCATCCCTGGCGATCCTGCGGCGATCCGCGCGGAAATGGATCGGATCGCCGCGGCGCGCGAGGAGTCGCAGCCGCTGCGCTCCAGGACCGGCGGATCGACCTTCAAGAACCCCGATGGTCACAAGGCCTGGGCACTGGTCGACGCGGCGGGCTGCCGCGGCTTGCGGCGCGGCAATGCGCAGGTGAGCGAGAAGCATTGCAACTTCCTGCTGAACCTGGGCTCGGCATCCAGCGCGGACATCGAGGCGCTTGGGGAAGAGGTACGAGAGAAGGTGGAGGCGCACAGCGGGGTGACGCTCGAATGGGAAATCCAGCGGGTGGGGGTGGCGTCGTGACCCTGCACATCGCAGTCCTCATGGGCGGCTGGTCGGCCGAGCGCGAGGTGTCGCTGATGTCGGGCGCGGGCGTGGCCGAGGCACTGGAGTCGCTCGGCCATCGCGTCACCCGCATCGACATGGCGCGCGACGTCGCCGTGCGGCTGGCGGAGGCCACGCCCGATCTCGTCTTCAATGCGCTCCACGGCACGCCGGGGGAAGACGGATCGGTGCAGGGCCTGCTAGATCTCATGGGCCTGCGCTACACCCACTCCGGCCTGGCGACCTCGGTCATCGCGATCGACAAGGTGCTGACCAAGCAGGCGCTCGTGCCCCACGGCGTGCCGATGCCGGGCGGGCGCGTCGTCAAGAGCGCGGATCTGTTCGACGGTGATCCGATCGCGCGGCCATACGTGGTCAAGCCGGTCAACGAGGGATCGTCGGTCGGCATCGCCATCGTCACGCAAGCGGGCAATTACGGCAACCCGATCGGCCACGATGTCGCCGGGCCTTGGCAGGATTTCGAGGAACTGCTCGCTGAACCCTATATCCGCGGGCGCGAGCTGACGACGGCTGTGCTTGGTAACCGCGCGCTCGGCGTGACCGAGTTAAAGCCCAAGACCGGCTGGTACGATTACGACGCCAAATACACCGACGGCATGACCGAGCACGTCTGCCCCGCCGCCATCCCCGACACCATCGCAGATGCGTGCAAGTCGCTGGCTCTGGAGGCGCACCGGCTGCTCGGGTGCAAGGGGTGCAGCCGCGCCGACTTCCGTTGGGACGACGAGCGCGGGGTCGACGGGTTGTTCCTGCTGGAGGTCAATACCCAGCCGGGGATGACCGCGCTCAGCCTCGTGCCCGAACAGGCGCGGCACATCGGCATGAGCTATGCCGAGCTCGTCCAGGCGATCGTCGACGAGGCCCTGAAGGACTCCGCGCAGTGAGCCGGACGATCAAGCGCGCGCCGCCGCCGCGCAAGCCCCCGCCGCGCCGCAAAGTCACGGTGAAAAAGGTGTCCACGATGGACCGCGTGATCGGCATGCTCCCGGTCAGCGAGGCGACGCTCCACCGGATCGCGACATGGACGATGCTGGGCGCGGCCGGCGCAGTGGCGATCGCGGCGGCGACCTGGGTCGGCATCCCCGGCATGGTCGGGGCGGCGGTGGCCGAGCAGGCCGGCGCCGCCGGGCTTCGCGTCGATCAGATCGAGGTGACCGGTCTCAAGCGGATGGACCGCATGTCGGTCTATGCGGTGGCGCTCGACCAGCAGAGCCGGGCCATGCCGCTGGTCGACCTAGAGGCGGTGCGCCAGAAGCTGCTGCGCTATGGCTGGATCGCCGACGCGCACGTCTCGCGCCGCCTTCCCGACACGCTGCTGGTCGACATCGTCGAGCGCACCCCCGCCGCGGTGTGGCAGGACAATGGCCAGTTGACGCTGATCGACGCGGAGGGCGTGCTGCTGGAGCCGGTATCGCCCGACGCCATTCCCGATCTCCCGCTGATGATCGGCCCCGGCGCAGACCGGCAGGAAGTCGCCTATCAAGCGCTGCTCGCCGCGGCGCCTGCGATGAAGCCGCGGGTCAAGGCGGCGACCTGGATCGGCAATCGTCGCTGGGACCTGACCTTCGATTCGGGCGAGACGCTGAAGCTGCCCGAGGATGGCGCGGCAAGCGCACTGCTCGCCTTTGCGCAGAAGGACGGCGCGAACCCGCTGCTCGGACGCGGCTGGCTCAGCTTCGACATGCGCGATCCGGCCAAGCTGGTTGCGCGCAAGCCGGGTTCGACGCTGGCCCGCAGCGTGCCGGATGACGGAAAGGCGCCCCCGGTCGCGGCGCCCACAACGATAGTCGCGCCCAAAACGATTCTTGGGGCGACGGAGGGATAATCATGGCCAAGGCAGCACCCGAAGGTCTCATCACGGCGCTCGACGTCGGCACGTCGAAGGTTTCGGCGATGATCGCGCAGAAGGGCGACGGCGGCGAGTTGATCGTGCTCGGCACCGGCCAGCGCGAGAGCCGCGGGGTCAAGCACGGCTATGTCGCCGACATGAAAGTGACCGAGGTCGCGGTACGCGAGGCGGTCGAACAGGCCGAGCGGATCGCGGGGATCAACATCGAGAACGTCTGGGTCGGCTTCTCCGCGGGCGGTCTGGTCAGCGACGTCGCCGAGGTCGAGTTCGAGCTGGGCGGTCACCGGGTCGAACAGGGGGATATCGACGCGCTGCTGACAGCGGGGCGCAATTCGATCGATCCGCAGGGGCGGATGGTGCTCCATGCTCAACCGGCGCTGTACACGCTCGACGGGCTGACCGGGGTTAAGAAGCCGCTCGGGCTGCACGCCGACAGGCTGGGTGTCCACATCCACGTCGTCGCTGCCGACGGCCCGCCGGTCCGCAACCTCGACCTGTGCGTCCGCTCGGCGCATCTCGAGGTGAAGTCGATCATCGCCTCGCCCGTGGCTACGGGGCTCGCCTGCCTCAGCGACGAGGAACGCGAGCTTGGCGTCGCGCTGGTCGAGCTTGGCGCGGGGATCACGAACGTCTCGCTGTTCGCCGGCGGCATGCTGGTGGGGCTGACCTCGATCGCGATGGGCGCGTCCGACATCACCGACGATATCGCGTCGGCGTTCGGCACCCGGCGCCAGCATGCGGAGCGGATGAAATGCTTCCACGGATCGGCCAACACCTCTCCACGCGACAATCACGACATGATCCCGCTGATGCCGATCTCGGCCGAGGACGGCGGCCAGGAGGGCGCGCAGATTACCAAGGCGGCGCTGATCGGCGTCATCCGCCAGCGGCTCGAACATCAGATGGGCGAGATTCGCGCGGCGCTGGCCAGGCTGAAGTTCGACGGCCCGGTCGGCCGACAGGTCGTGCTGACCGGCGGCGGGGCCGAACTCAAGGGACTTGCGGACTACGCACAGAGCGCACTCGGCCGTTCGGTGCGGATCGGCCGCCCCCGTGGCCTGACCGCGTTGCCGGAGGCGCATTCGGGGCCGGCGTTCGCGACGCTGGCGGGGCTCGCTTTCTACGCCGCGTCCGATCCGGTCGACCTGCGTGCGCTCGCGCCGCAGCCGCAGACGGTCCACCGCACCAGGGGAATGGGTATGTTTCGCAAGCTGATGCAGGCGGCGCGCGCCAATTATTAACGCGTGGGCACACTTTAGAACTAGAACGTGGTGAATCGTTCGGGCAGAACGGCAAGTCAGGGGCCCGGCGGCGTGAAAAACCGGGCACGTGGAGCAAACAGGGCATGAGCATCGAATTCCTTTCCCCCGAGGTCGACGAACTGACCCCGCGCATAGCGGTGATCGGCGTCGGCGGCGCGGGCGGCAACGCGATCGCGAACATGATGCGCGCGGACGTCCAGGGGGTGGACTTCCTCGTCGCCAACACCGACGCGCAGGCGCTCAAGCAGTCGACCGCGCCGCAGCGTATCCAGTTGGGCGCAAAGATCACCCAGGGGCTGGGCGCAGGCTCGCGGCCCGAAATCGGGCGCGCCGCGGCCGAGGAGACGATCGACAACCTCGCCAAGATGCTCGAGGGGAGCCACATGGTGTTCATCGCCGCGGGCATGGGCGGCGGCACCGGCACCGGCGCGGCCCCCGTCATCGCCAAGGCGGCACGCGACATGGGCATCCTGACCGTCGGCGTGGTCACCAAACCTTTCGCGTTCGAGGGCAATCGTCGCGCCAAGTCGGCCGACGCCGGCATCGAGGAGCTTCAGAAGTACGTCGATACGCTGATCGTCATCCCCAACCAGAATCTGTTCCTGATCGCCAACGCGAACACGACCTTCAAGGAAGCGTTCTCGATGGCGGACGAGGTCCTGCAGCAGGGCGTGCGCGGGATAACCGACCTGATGGTCATGCCCGGGCTCATCAATCTCGACTTCGCCGACGTCCGTTCGGTGATGCAGGAGATGGGCAAGGCGATGATGGGCACGGGCGAGGCGAGCGGCGACAACCGCGCGCTGGAAGCTGCGCAAAAGGCGATCGCCAATCCGCTGCTCGACGGCGTGTCGATGCAGGGGGCGAAGGGTGTCATCATCTCGATCACCGGCGGCGACGACATGCGCCTGCTCGAGGTCGACGAAGCCGCGAACCACATCCGCGACCTGGTCGATCCGGACGCCAACATCATCTGGGGGTCGGCGTTCAACCCCGATCTGGAGGGCCGCATCCGCGTCTCGGTCGTCGCCACGGGTATAGAGGCCGAAGGGCCGCGGCCCTCGGCGGTGATGCCCGCGGAGCAGCAGACTCGCGGCTTCAGCTTCGGCATGACCCGCAAGCCCGACGAGGCGCCGTCGTTCCGCCCCGCGGTCGCGACACCGTCGCCCGCCCCGGCAGCGCCGGTCGCCGAGCCGGAGCCGGTCGCCGCGGCGGCGCCCGTGGAGGCGGATCGCGCCCCCGAGCCCGAAGACGCGCAGGATGACGAGCTCGTGCTCGGCGCCGAGACGATCCTCGCGCAGCCACCGCAGCCACAACACGCCGCGCCCGAGCCCGTCGCCGCGCGGGCGTTCGAGGATCCCGCGGCGGTGCCCGCTGCCGACGAGGGCGGGGCGCGCCGTCGCTGGCTTTCCCCCGGTACCGAGGCGGCGCCGGAGCAGGTGGCGCCGACTCCGCGGGTCAAGATGGGTGGCACCTTGTTCGAGCGCATGTCCAACGCCGCGCGGGGTGCGCAACGCGAAGACGGCGAAGCCGACAAGGACCCGGTCGACATTCCGCGCTTCCTGCATCGGCAGAACAATCAATAGGACGATTTCGGTCGCCCCTTGCAGGCGGGGAGTCGCGAAGGTGAGCTCATGCGGCGCGAACGGTGGGCGCATCGGCATCCCGCCGTCCCCTTGACCCGCTTTGTCGTGGCGCCGCAGATCGGTCATTGCGGGTTCAGCCGCACTCGGGTGTAGGGTGGCGTTCGCAAAATCGATTCTTCGGCGCTTGCCCGGTTTACGACCGGGATGACGCGCACCCAAGGGAAGCTGTCCGCCCGATGCGGTCCACCATGTTCCTGATCGGCCTGTCGGTCGCGTTGCTCGCCATCGCACCGGTGCATGCGCAGGAAGTCGTCCAGCCATTGCCCGGCACCACCGATGCCGATGCGCTGGCGGCGGACATGCGCCGACTGGCGGCGAACCCGCGCGACGTCGATGCGCTGGTCGACGCCGCGCATCTGTCGCTCCGGCTCGACGACATGCGCGCCGCCGCCGCGCTGCTTGCGCGCGCCGAGAACGTCGATCCGCGCAATGCCCGGGTGAAGGCGGGGCAGGGGTCGATTCTCGTCCAGTCGGAGCGGCCGGGGCAGGCGCTGCGCTACTTCGCGCAGGCCGAAAGCCTGGGGCTCGATGCGCGCATGTTCGCGGGCGACCGGGCGCTTGCCTACGATCTCGTCGGCGAGCAGGATCGCGCGCAACGCGATTACCGCACCGCCTTGCGCGACCATCCGCAGGACGACGAAACGCTCCGCCGCTATGCGCTGTCGCTTGGCATTTCGGGCCAGCGGGCGCAGGCACTCGCGCTGCTCGATCCGATGATCCGCCGCAGCGATCGGGCCGCCTGGCGCGCGCAGGCTTTTGTGCTGGCGATGACCGGCGATGTTGGCGGCGCCTCGCGGATCGCGGCGACGATGATGCCGGGTGGCGCTGCCGGATTGTCGGCGTTCTTTGAGCGGCTGCCTACGCTGCCCGCCACCGACCGGGCGTTTGCGGTGCATTTCGGCGAGGTCCGTGCGACCCCGGAACGGCTCGCCGACGCACGCCTGACGCCTGCGCTGTCGCCGCTGGCGCGCGAACCCGGCACCGCGACGCTGCTCGCCAGCAATGCCGTTCCCGCTCCCCCCGCCCGCCGCAATCGCCGCGGTCGCGATACGCAGGTCGCGGCAGTGCAGTCGCCGCCTGCGACCGGAGGCTATCGCACACCGCTGCCGACGCCGGCGACTTTGGTGGCGAACGCACGCACAATGCCGTCGCCCGCCGTCCAGGCCAACACGCCTAGCACACGGCCTGCGCCGGTGATCGCGGAGCGCCCTCCGCTTGCCTCCGTCCTGACCGCCGCGACGCTGCCCTCGCGCGTCGACGTCTCGCCCGGTAAGTCGGCAGAACCGGCGGCGACAATGCGCGTGCCGGCGGTCGTTGCAGCGATTTCCGTCCCGTCCACCGATGTGGGGGCAAGTTCGACTCCATCCGCGACGCCGCCGCCGACGGTGATCGCGACGGCGATGCCGGAGCGAGGGCCGGTGGTCGCCGAGCGGGTCATGAACCCTGAGCCGCAACCCGTGCGGACAGCCGAACTGCCGCCGTCCACAGTCGCCCGCGCGGCGCCCCCGCCGGTCGCTCTGACCCGCCCCGCGCCGTCGCGTGCTGTGGCCAGCAGCAGGGTGAGCGAGGATTCGATCCTGGCCCGTATCGTCGCGGGCCTGTCGATTCCCGCGTCCGAACTCGGCGTCGAGCCGCCACCACGCCCCGCGCCCGTTGGGGCCGCCGCGGCAACGCCCGCCGAGCGCCCCGCGGTCGTGGCGACGGCGACGCCACTGCCGTCGCGCCCTGCACCCTCGCGTCCCGATCCGGCGATCGCCGCCAAGGCCGAGACGGACCGGCTCGCCGCGGAGAAGCTGGCGACTGCAAAGGCCACCGCCGACAAGCGCGCCGCCGATCGCAAGGCAGTCGCCGACCGCAAGGCGCTGGCCGAGAAGAAGGCCGCCGCCGAGAAGAAGGCGATTGCCGACAAGGAAGTCGCGGAGGCCAAGAAGCTGGCGCGCGCCAATCCCGAGCGCATCTGGGTTCAGGTCGCGGGCGGCGCCTATGAGGGCGACCTGGCCAAGGCGTTCGCGACCGTAAAGGCCAAGGCGCCGACGGTATTCGGCAGCCGGCAGGCGTGGACCACGCCGCTTCGCGCGACCAACCGGGTGCTCGCCGGCCCCTTCAAGACCGATGCCGAGGCACGCGGCTTCGTAAACGACCTGAAGAAACAGGGCGTGTCCGCCTTCACCTTCACCAGCGACCCCGGTCAGCCCGTAAAGCGACTCGGCGAGAAGTGAGCGTCCGAGCGCCCTGGGCCTCGGACCCGGCGCGCAGCAGAGGACGGCTTCACGCGGAACAGAACGGGACCGATCGTGGCCCCCGCGATGCCTTTCAGCGTGATCGCGACCGGGTGATCCACTCTATCAGCTTTCGCCGCCTGCGCCACAAGACGCAGGTCTTCATGGCACCCGACGGCGACCATTTCCGCGTTCGCCTGACCCACAGCCTGGAAGTCGCACAAATAGGCCGCACGGTTGCTCGGACGCTGGGGTTGAACGAGGACCTGACCGAGGCCTTGTGCCTGGCACATGACATAGGCCACCCGCCGTTCGGGCACGCGGGCGAGGATGCGCTCAAGGATGCGCTCGCGGACGCCGGGGGGTTCGATCACAACGGTCACACGCTGCGAACGCTTGTCACCATCGAGCGGCCGTATCCGCTGTGGAACGGGCTCAATCTCACGTGGGAAACGCTGGAGGGGCTCGCCAAGCACAACGGACCGGTGCGCCATCCCGGTTGGGCGCTGGCTGAGGCGGATGCCGCCTGCGCGCTGGAGCTGGCGTCGTGGCCGTCGCTGGAGGCGCAGGTCGCCGCGATTGCGGACGATATCGCCTACGACAATCACGACATCGACGACGGCCTGCGCGCCGGGCTGCTGACGCTCGATCAATTATTGGTCGTGCCGATCGTCGCGAGAAGCTGGGACACCGCGCGACAGCGGTTTCCCGGCGTCGAAGCGGAGCGGCTCATGGGCGAACTGGTGCGCGGTCAGATCGGCGCAATGGTCAACGACCTGATCGGCGAAACGCATGGGCGGATCGCAGCCTCCGGCGTCGGCAGCGTCGCCGACGTGCGGGCGGCGGGCAGGTGCCTCGCCGGCTTCTCGCCCGCCATGCGCGAGGCCGAGCGCGATCTGAAGCGGTTCATGTATGCCAATCTGTACCACCATCCGCGTCAGTTGGCTGCTGCCGACGTGGCGAGAACGGTGGTATCCGGGCTGTTCGCCGCCTACCTTGCGGATGCAGTCACGCTGCCTGCGGAGTGGCGCCAGCGGCTACCTGCAGATGAACCGGCGCGCAGCCGCCACATCGCCGATTTCATCGCCGGGATGACCGATCGCTACGCCATCACCCGCTTTCGCGAGGTGGTGGGAGCGATCGACCTTCCCGACGGGTTCTGAACGATAACGGCCAAGTCGGTCAGTTGGCGGCAACTTCCAGCTCCGCCGCTGCGCCCTTGGCGGCCGAGGTGCGGAACGAGACCGGCATACCCCCCGATACGCCCGACACGCGATGGCCGTCGACGACGAGCCGGAACGCCTCGCCCGCCGGCAGACGACGCCCGGTTAGGACGGTGCGGCCGTTTTGCTTGGGTGCAACGGTATAGACATAGGTGCTGCCGTCGTGGACGAAACGATGTTCGGCGTCCTGTGCCATGCCGATGGTGGACGTGAGCGCCAGCGCGGCGGCGGCAAGCATCTTGAGTGTGGTGCGCATGATCGTGAACTCCCGCATGGTTGCGTCGAGCCGTTCAGGTCCTCTCCATGACTTTCGAGCGGTTGAGTATTGCGATGGAGCATCACGCGCAAATGCCGTGTCCGTGAACGCAATTGCACGATGTGCATGCGTGCAGACGGCTCGACATTGGACACCGCCGATGCATCGGCTAGAGCCCACCGCATGACGCTCTACACAGGCTTTGCCGCGCACATCGACGCCGCTCTCGATGCTCTGGTCGCTGCCGGGACGATCCCGGGCGGTCTCGATCGCACGAACGTGAGCGTCGAGCCGCCGCGTGACACGAGCCACGGCGACCTCGCGACCAACGCCGCGATGGTGCTCGCCAAGCCTGCCGGCATCAAGCCACGCGACCTGGCGGAGGCACTGGCAAGCGAACTGGCGCGCATCGACGATGTTGCGGATACCGCAGTCGCCGGACCGGGGTTCATCAACCTGCGGCTGAGCGATGATGCCTGGCGCGGCGAACTCGCTGCGGTCGCGAGTGCCGGCGACGATTACGGCCGGTCGCAAACGGGCGCGGGTACGACGGTCAACATCGAATATGTCTCCGCCAATCCGACCGGGCCGATGCACATGGGGCACTGCCGTGGCGCCGTCGTGGGGGATGCACTCGCCAATCTGCTCGCATTCGCAGGGCATCGGGTGATCCGCGAATATTACGTCAACGACGCCGGCGGGCAGGTCGACGTGCTCGCGCGTTCGGTCCACCTGCGTTACCGTGAGGCGTTGGGCGAAGCGGTCACGATCCCCGAAGGATTATACCCCGGCGACTATCTTGTACCCGTCGGTCATGCACTTGCCGCAGACTTCGGCGACAGTTTCGTAGAAGCGCCGGAAGCTGAATGGCTCGCGCTGTTCCGCACTCGCGCGGTCGCCGCAATGATGGTGATGATTCGCGACGATTTGGCGCTGCTCGGCATCCGCCACGACGTTTTCGCCTCAGAGGCCGCGTTGCAGGCAGCGGGTAAGCCGCAGGCGGCGGAGGCCGAGTTGCGCGCGCGCGGACTCGTCTACGACGGCGTGCTCGAGGCACCAAAGGGGACGACTCCCGATGATTGGGAGCCGGTCGAACTGCCGTTGTTCCGCTCGACCGCGTTCGGCGACGATCAGGACCGGCCGATCCGCAAGTCGGACGGCCAATGGACCTATTTCGGTGCCGACCTGGCGTATCACTTTCAGAAGGCGCAGTCGGCGGACGCGTTGATCGACATCTGGGGCGCGGATCACGCAGGAACCGTCAAGCGCATCGTCGCCGCGGTCGCTGCGCTCACCGGGGGAAGCACGCGCTTCGATGTGAAGCTGGTCCAAATGGTCCGTCTGCTGCGTGCGGGCGAGCCGGTCAAAATGTCCAAGCGTTCCGGCAACTTCGTGACGCTTGCTGATGTGGTGGAAGAGGTCGGGCGCGACGTCGTGCGGTTCACCATGCTGACTCGGCGGTCCGATGCGCAGATGGATTTCGACTTTGCCAAGGTGGTCGAGGCGTCGAAGGACAATCCGGTCTTCTACGTCAACTATGCGCATGCGCGCATCGCGTCGCTGCACCGGCGTGCCGCGGAGGCCGGAATCGAGGATGGACCGGCCGATCTGTCCCGGCTTGATACGGACGAGCTTGCGCTCGTGAAGCTGGCCGCACAGTTCCCGCGAATGGTGGAAACCGCGGCCGGCGCGCGCGAGCCGCACCGGATTGCCTTTTATCTCTATGACTTGGCTGCCGGGTTTCATGCGCTGTGGAATGTCGGCAACGATCGGCCCGAGCGCCGGTTTCTGGTCGTCGAAGATGCGCAAGCTACGCGCGCGCGGCTATTCCTGGCATCCGCGATCGGGCAGATCATTCGCAACGGCCTCGCTATCATGGGTGTCGAAGCGGTTTCGGAGATGCATTGATATGGCCGACGAGATGGACCTGCGCTCCTCCACGGTACACGGCGAGGATCGCCTGCCTTGGCTCGAGACGGTCGAGCCTGAGGAGAAGGACGGGGTCGGTGCCGGGCGCGTCGTGGCGCTGGTGCTGCTCGGGCTCGCGCTGCTGGCGGCGCTGATCTTTGTAATTTATCGATTGCAGAATCCGCAGAGCGTGGGCGACGGCCAGTTGATTGCGGCACAGGAGGGCGATTACAAGGTCAAGCCCAACGATCCCGGCGGGCTGAAGGTCGAGGGCGAAGGCGACTCCGCCGTTGCGACCAGCGCGGGCAAGGGCGCAGGCAACGGTGCGATTGACCTGCGCGGGGTGCCAGAGCGTCCGGTCTCCGGGCCACGCGTCGTCGCTACGCCCTTGCCACGCGGGCAAGGTGGCCGCAACGCCGTGTCGCAGGTGCCCGCGTCGGGCGGCAAGCTCGTCGCCGCGGCACCGGTCACCGCCAAACGTGGCGATGCCGCTATGGCGACGGGCAGCGGTTCGCTGGTCCAACTCGGCGCCTTTCCCAGCGAAGCGGTCGCCAATTCGGCCTGGACGAGCTTTTCCAAGCGATTCGCCTATCTCGCGCCACTTGGCAAATCGGTCCAGCCAGTCGCGACCGGCGGGCGGACGCTCTACCGGCTGCGGGTGAATGCGGGCAGCGCCAACCAGGCGGCGGATATCTGCGGCCGGCTGCGCGTCGCGGGCGAAAGCTGCTTTGTCGCCAGCTAGTCGCAGGCGTCAGGCATGACGTGATCGCGCGAAGGCGCTAAACGGGCGCGATGAAGCCCGTGATCTTCGGCCTGTCCGGCCCCGTCCTCACCGCCGACGAGCGCGCGTTCTTCGCTGCTGCGGAGCCCGCGGGGTACATCCTGTTCAAACGCAACGTCGCTAATCGCACGCAACTCCGCGTATTGACCGACTCGCTCCGCCACCTGACAGCCCGCGACGATGTGCCCATTCTGATCGATCAGGAGGGGGGGCGGGTCGCACGGATGGCGCCGCCCGAATGGCCTGCTTTCCCGGGCGGCCCGGCGTTCGACGCTCTCTATGAGCGTGCGCCGATCTCCGGCATCGAGGCAGCGCGCGCCAACGGACACGCGCTCGGGCTGATGCTGCACGAAGTCGGTATCACCGTCGATTGCGCGCCGATCCTGGACGTGGCGCAAGCCGATACGACCGAGGCGATCGCGTGCCGCGCTTATGGCAACGAGCCGATGCGGGTCGCCGCGATGGGCCGCGCGACGCTGGAGGGACTTGCCGCCGGGGGGGTCGTCGGCGTGGTCAAGCACATGCCCGGTCACGGCCGCGCGATCGTCGACAGCCATCACCTGCTGCCCACCGTTCGTGCGAGCGCAGCGGAGCTGGAGGTCGATCTCGAACCCTTTCGCGCGTTGTCGTCGGCACTTATGGGAATGACCTCGCACATCGTCTTCGAGGCATGGGACCGGGAGCGCCCCGCCACCCTGTCGCCGATCGTGATCGAGCAGGTGATCCGCGGCCGCATCGGCTTCGACGGGCTGCTGATGACCGACGACATCGACATGAAGGCCTTGTCGGGCAGCGCGGGGGACAAGGCGGCGGGCGCCATCGCCGCGGGTTGCGACATCGTCCTCGATTGCTGGGCGCGAATGCCCGAGATGATCTCGATCGCCGACCGGCTCGGGGCCATCGCCGACCGATCGCGCGCGCGGCTGAATGCAGCGATGGCGAGCGTCGCCGCGCCGACCGGCGACTTCGCCGAACTGGTCGCCAAGCGCGACGCGCTGCTCGCGCTGGCGTAGAGATTGGACGACGCGCTCGCCCTCGATCTGGACGGATGGGAGGGGCCGCTCGACCTGCTGCTGGCGCTTGCACGATCGCAGAAAGTCGATTTGCGCCAGATCTCGATCCTGGCGCTGGTCGAGCAATATCTGGCGGTCATCGAGCGCGCACAGGCTTTGCGGCTGGAGATCGCGGCGGACTGGCTGGTGATGGCGGCGTGGCTTGCGTATCTCAAATCTGCGCTGCTGCTCCCGCGCGAACCCGTTGAGGAGCCCGACGCGGAGATCGTCGCGCTTCATCTTCAGCTCCGGCTCGAACGTCTCGCCGCGATGCGCGATGCAGGCGCGCGACTGATGGCGTGCGACCGGCTTGGCCGCGACGTGTTCCTCCGCGATGCGCCCGAGGGCTTGCGCACCACGCGCCATTCCGCTTGGCAGGCGGAGTATCTCGACCTCGTCGCCGCCTACGGCCGTGTGGCGGCGCGGACGCGGCCGGTGCTGCATGTCATCGCGCACCGGGCCGTCATGACGTTGGAGGACGCCATGGCGCGGCTTTCGGAATCGATCGGCACCACAGCGAGTTGGGAGACCATCGAGGCGCTGCTGCCCCTTTCTGCCGGTCCGGCGTTGCGCCGCTCCGCGCTGGCGTCGACCTTCCTCGCCGCACTCGAACTCGCGCGGCAGGGGCGGGTGGCGCTGCGGCAGGAGGCAGCCTTTGCGCCGCTGTACCTGCGCCAGGCGTCATGACGCCGCCCGACGATTTCGCACGGGCGGTGGAGGCGGTATTGTTCGCCGCGGCCGAACCACTGAGCGTCGCCGCGATCGCCGCGTACGTCGGCGCCGGAAACGTCCGCGGTGTGCTCGACCAACTCGCAAGCGATTACGCCGGTCGCGGCATCGCGGTCGTGCGCCGCGGCGAGCGCTGGCACATGCAGACCGCGGCCGATCTCTCGCATCTGCTGCGCCGCGACCGCGACGAGCCGCGGCGCTTGAGCCGCGCCGGCACCGAAACGCTGGCGATCATCGCCTATCACGAACCCGTCAGTCGCGCCGAGATCGAGGCGATCCGCGGAGTGCAGATTTCTAGGGGTACGCTCGACGCCCTCATGGAGGCGGGGTGGGTTCGCCCGGCCGGCCGCCGCGACGGTCCCGGGCGCCCGCTGACCTATGCGACCACGCCCGGCTTCCTCGCGCATTTCGGCTTGCGATCGCGGCGCGACCTGCCCGGCATCGACGATCTGCGTGCCCTGGGACTGCTCGATCCGCCCGATCTCGCCGGCGCCAACGCGGGAGTGGCAAACGCGCGCGACCGCGCCTAGATAGGGATCAAGCCTCAGGAGAAGAATCATGGGCGGTTTCAGCCCCATCCACCTGCTCGTCCTCGCGGTCGTCGCGATCCTCCTGCTCGGCGGGGGGCGCTTCTCCAGCCTGATGGGCGATGTCGCCAAGGGCGTGAAGAACTTCAAGAAGGGCATGGCCGAGGAGGATCGCCCCGCGTCCACCCGGATCGAGGCCAAGACAGCGGCCGAGCCGGCCTTCGATCGCGATGGCGACCCGCTGCGTGAGCGGGCGGGCGAGCGGAGCGCTTTGGGCGACACCGACCGCACGCGCGACGACCGCTGATCCGCTCTTCGCTGGTGAACTGAATGTTTGATATCGCGCCGTCCGAGCTGCTGCTGGTCGCCTTTGTCGCGCTGGTGGTGATCGGCCCGAAGGATCTGCCCAAGGCGATGCGGGTCGTCGGCTATTGGGTCGGCAAGGCGCGCGGCGTCGCGCGGCAATTCCGCTCCGGCTTCGATTCGATGGTACGCGAGGCAGAGCTCGAGGAGATGGAAAAGCGCTGGGCAAGCGAGAACGCGCGGATCATGAGCGAGCACCCCGCGACCGCCGACACGGTCGCGAGCGAAGGCGAACCGGCCCCGGTCGATACCACGAGCGAGCCCGTGCTCGTCGAGAAGCCCGCGGTCATCGCCGCGCCCGCATCGGCAGAGCACGCTCCGGCGCGCGCTGGCGAGGCGTCCTCGTGAGCGACGAGATCGACGCCAGCCGGGCGCCACTGCTCGATCATCTGATCGAGCTCCGCCGTCGCCTTCTCTATTGCATCGTCGCGATCGTGCTGGCGTTCGGTGTCAGCTATCTCTTTGCCGAGAACATCTTTGCGGTGCTGGTGCAGCCGTTGCTGACCGCCGGGCAGAAAACGGTCATCTACACCCAGATTTTCGAGGCATTCTTCGTCAAGGTGAAGGTGGCATTCTTCGCGTCGATGATGATCGCATTCCCGATGATCGCGACGCAATTGTGGCAGTTCGTGGCACCCGGATTGTACAAGAAGGAACGCCGCGCGCTGCTGCCTTTCCTGTTCGCGACCCCGGTCCTGTTCGCATGCGGCGCCTCGCTCGCCTATTTCCTGGCGATCCCGATGGCGCTGCACTTCCTGCTGAGCTTCCAGGGCAATGTCGGCGGCATCCACCAGGAGGCGCTGCCCGCAATTGGCAATTACCTGTCGTTTGTCATGCAGTTCCTGTTCGGGTTCGGCGCGGCGTTTCTGCTTCCGGTGCTGTTGATGCTGCTGGAGCGCGGCGGCATCGTCACGCGAAAAGGGCTGATCGGCGCACGTCGTTACGCCATTGTCGGTGCCACGGCCGTTGCCGCGGTGCTGACGCCGCCCGACCTGATGAGTCAGGTGCTGCTCGCGGTCCCCTTGATCCTGCTCTACGAGGTCGCGATCATCGGTATCTGGTTCACCGAGCGCAAACGGGCGCGCGAGGCTGTCGTTGAGGACGTCGTCGAAGCCTGACGCGAAAACGGGTCCCGCGCATCGCGCGAGACCCGTTCATCAGCTGGCCTATGGCCGGTGTTTATTTCGCCTTGTCGGCAGTTTTCGACACGGTCTTGCCTGCGGAACTGACATCGCGGCCCATGCCGTCAACGGTGTTGCATGCGCTGACCATCAGCGCGCCGGCGACAATCGCCAGACCGAATACCTTACGCATAGATACCTCCTTGAAGGGCTTGGATGCCGTGACGGCAATGCTCCACCTATCGGTTCGTTCCGAGTGCGGTCACATCGGCGACGTGCTGGAAACGAGTAAGACCCGAAGACGTCACCGGGGGGGGAGGGTGGACGCCTTCGGGCCTATGTCATGGACAGCGAGAGCGGGGGGGCATAAGGTCGCTGTCCGAAGATGAAAACGACGCTTGACGGATGTTGTTCCGCACTGCGCCATCTTTTTGCGCGGCTTTCTATTCCCTAATCCCGCCCGACGATTGCGACCGCGATTTCGTAGGCGCCGGTCAGCGGATCGTGGAAGAGCGGAGCGCGCAGCTGCCGCGACAGGCCTTCCATCACCCGGCCGTAGCGTGCCGATGACAAGTCCCGCAGCTCCTCCGAATCGATCAGCGCCCGCGACACGACGCGCAGGACCGCGCGACCGGCCTGCTCCGCAGGCTTCAGCGCGATCCTGACCTGCGCGACCGGATCGCAGCCGGTTGCAAGCTCGATCATCTCGGTGATCAGGAAAGCAACCGCAACCGCGACATCCTGCGTGACCAGAAAGGGGTCGACATCCAGCACGATCCCCATCGCATGCGACTCCGGCGACGCGGTCGCGCGGATGTTTGCCGCCAACTCGCCGAGCACGGGCTTGAGGTTCAGCCCGCGGTTCTCCTCCATCTCGGCGAAATGATTGCGGTGGACGACCGCGAGCGCATCCACCCGCCGCTGGATGGCGGCATAAGCGGCGGTCGCATCGGGGCTGGGTGCGCCGCGAGCGTGAAAATTGATCAAGCTTGAGATGACCTGAAGATTGTTCTTCACGCGGTGATGGACTTCGCGCGTCAGTTTGGTCTGGCGCACCAGCCCTTCGGCAAGCCCCGCCTCGTGCAGCGCCACGGTGCGGCTGATCGCCCGGAAGGTTTCGCCCAATTCGCGGATTTCCTGCGCGGGCAACGTGCCGAGCGCGCGGGGGTCGATCAGGTCGCCCGGCATGAACGAGGCGACACTGGAGCGCAGGCGCCGCAACGGCCGGATCAGCAGCCGGTCGACGACGAACCAGCCGATGCTCGCCGCTGCGGCCCACATCAGCAGCGGCAGCAGCAGCGCGATGATGAGCGACGACGTGATCGGCGCGCTCGGCACGCTGGTCGCCAACTGAAGTCCGGCGATGCCCAGATCGGTGCGCATTGTCTCGACGCGGTCGATGCCCTGCTGCTCCGCCATCGTCTCCAGCGGCAGCGCTTCGTCGTCGTGAATCAGCACGCTGCTCGTCGTGGTGCCACGCGCGCTGGGCGCGCCGATCCGGGCCAGAAAGGATTGGGGGAAGTACGCCCTGGCGGTGACGCGGTCGTCCGGTCCGGCGACCGCCAGCACCAGCCCCTTGCCCGCGACGATCGCGGCAGCGATCGGCATGTCGGCGTGCGGGATCGCCGCGTCGATCGGCAACGGCTCCCCGCATACCACGCGGCCGCTCCGATCGGCGATGACGAAGCGGGTATTGCCCCCCGATGTGCCATTGGCGGATTGTTGCGCGAAGACGCCTTGCGCGCGGGCGCAGCTCGGCGCGTCGGCGGGGTCGGCCCGCAGGGCGTTCACCGCGACCCTCAGCGCGGTCATGTCACCGACGAGTTCGATGCCGATCGCGCGCGCGCTCTCGTTGGCGGACAGGCGAAGCCGCGCGCGCGTCTCGGCATCCGCGACCCGGGTCGTCTTGAGCGTGGCGACCATCGCAATCAGCGCAAGCGGCAGCAGCGCGGCGCTGAGAATCAGGAAAAGCTTGGCTCCCGTGGTCAGCCGTGCGTCCGAGCCGCGAACGACGGTCGGCGCGTACGATCGGTCGGAACTGGCGTGGTCGGGGGGTGTCGAAGGCGATAGGGTGGCCATTCGGCCGTACGTTATCCCAGCTTGCCGAGCAGGTCGAGCAGATCGTCGGGAATCGCCTCGTCGACGGTGCGTTGATAGACCGACCGCAGGGCCGTGCCCATGTCGCGATCCTTGCCCTGGAGCTTGGTCGCCAGTGACTGGGGGGTTGCGCGCGGCTGGGTCGCCGTGTCTGCGATACGGGGACGCTGGTCTGCCGCCTTGCCCGTCGTGGCGGTCTTCATATCCTGGCCCAACCTGAAAGCTTCCCCTGCACCGCCCGCCTGGGCCTACGCAACTCCATGGCAGCATGACATCTCTGGAGCGTGAACATGCAGCAACGGCGTGGAAACAAAAGACGCGCTCGTTGGTTCCCGATCCGCAACGGAATTTTCGCCGCTTCGTTTGGGGGTGGGCATTCCGCCGTTCGACGTTCTAATGACGCATGCTCGCCGCTGGCGGGGCAGTGGATATCAGGGAGTTTCGCATACCCATGTCGCTTGGACAGCAACTCGCACCGCACCTTCCTTTTCTGCGGCGCTACGGGCGCGCGCTGACCGGCAGCCAGAAGCACGGCGACAAATATGTCCGTGCGACGCTGGAAGCGATCGTCGCGGCGCCGGAGGAGTTTCCCGCCGACGTCGATCCGCGGCTGGGTCTGTACCGGATGTTCCAGGGCATCTGGAATTCGACCAACTACGACGAACAGCCCGGCGACGGCACCGAAGCGACCGACGGCGGCGATCCGGAGGCGGTGGCCCGTGCGCGGCTGTCGCGCATGACGCCGCTGTCGCGTCAGGCGCTGCTGCTGACCGCGATGGAGGGCTTCACCCCCGAGGACGCCGCCTATCTGATCGATGTCGACGCCAGCGAAGTCGATGCGCTCGTCGCCGAAGCGCTCGCCGAGATCGAGAAGCAGACCCGCGCGCGGGTGCTGATCATCGAGGACGAGCCGCTGATCGCGATGGACATCGAGGCGATCGTTCGCGATCTGGGCCATGACGTCACCGGCGTCGCAGTTACCCGCGACGAGGCGGTGGGGTTGGCGATGGAGGATCGGCCCGGTCTGGTGCTGGCCGACATCCAGCTGGCGGACGACAGCTCGGGAATCGACGCGGTCAAGGACATCCTGGCCAAGTTCGAAGTGCCGGTCATCTTCATCACCGCCTTCCCCGAGCGGCTCCTGACCGGCGAGCGCCCCGAGCCGACGTTCCTGATCACCAAGCCGTTCCAGCGCTCGACGGTGAAGGCGGCGATCAGCCAGGCCCTGTTCTTCAACCAGGCCACCGTGCCCGAATGAGTGGCGACGGTTACGGACCCAAAACGAATCAGGTAGGTTGAAGCGACATGGCAGACGAACAGATCGATATCGGCGAGCAGGACGCCAGTGCGGGCAAGAAGCTGGGCGTCATGCGGTACGTGCTCGGAATTTCGATGGCGCTCGTCATCGTGATCTTCGCCGTAATGATCCTGCGGTAACGCGTTGGAGGCGCGTGCGCTGGTAATCGCCGGCATGCGCCCTATGTTGCCCGCGGCATAATGGCCGCGGGATCGAACGGAATTGCATGACTGACATTGCTATGCGCGACGATGCCGACGGTGAAGGCAGCGGGGACGCCCCCGCGCCTGTCGAGCACATCCCGCTCTCCGACAAGGACTTCAAGGCGCAACTGGCGCAGGTGATCCCGCATCTGCGCGCGTTCGGCCGTTCGCTGTCGGGCAGTCGCGATCTCGCCGACGATCTGGTGCAGGAGACATTGCTCAAGGCATGGGGCGCCCGGTTGCGCTTCCAGGCGGGCACCAACATGCGCGCATGGACCTTCATCATCCTGCGCAACCTGTATCTGTCGCAGATGCGCCGCGCCCGGTTCAAAGGCGAATGGGACGATCTGGTCGCCGATCGCATCCTTGCGGCACCTGCCAGCCAGGATCGCCACGTCGAACTCGGCGACATGCAGCGTGCGCTCCTCCACCTCCCGCAGCCGCAACGCGAAGCGCTGATCCTCGTCGGCGCAGGCGGGTTCGCCTATGAGGAAGCCGCCGACATCTGCAACGTCGCGGTCGGCACGATCAAGAGTCGGGTCGCGCGCGGTCGGGTGGCGCTGGAAGCCATCCTGACCAACGGTTCGCTACCGTCGCGCCGTCAGCACGAAGTCGATGTCTCGAAGACCGCGCTGGAGACGATCATGGACGAAGTCGAGGGACTCAGCCGAGGCCATTGAATGGCGAGCGGCGGGGTCAGTGGCCGCGCATTGGCCGATCCAGCATCCGCAGCAGGCGGCGCATCTCGTCGGGGACGCCGTGCTGGTCCCCATAGACGCTGCGCAGCGCCGAACCCAGCGCATCGCCGGGCATGGGACGCCGAACGGCACCCTGGTCGTCGGTGCGCGAGATCGAGGTGATGAAACCTAGCATGTGTCAAGGACGGACGAGGCGACGAATCGTTTCCCAGTTTTTGCAAGGTGTTGGATAGGAGAGGTCATGCCAGGCGATGCAGCCGCCGACTCAACCGACACGATGATCGCGGCTGGGGGTGACCCGCGCATCGTCGCTGCAACCGGACGCGCCCGGGCCAATGCACCGTTTCTCGCCATGCTGCTGGACCGCGAGCCGCTGATCGCCGAACGGCTTGCGAGCGGCTTCCTCGCGTCCTCACCGACCATCGCCGCGGAGATACCGGTCGCCCGCAGGCTGCGGCTGGAACGCCGCGCACTGGCGCTGAGCGTCGCGGTCGGCGATCTTGCCGGAATCCTCGATCTCACCGCGGTGACGGGCGCGCTGACCGCGTTCGCCGATCGCGCTCTCGACACCGCTATCGCGGCCGCCATCGTCGAGCGAACGCCCGGCGAAGCGCCGCGCGGGTTCGCCGCCATCGCGCTCGGCAAGCAGGGCAGCCACGAGCTCAACTATTCGTCGGACATCGATCCCATCCTGCTCTTCGATCCGGCCACCCTGCCGCGGCGCGCGCGCGAGGAGCCGCAGGAGGCCGCGGTCCGCATCGGGCGCCGCGTGGTCGAGCTGCTCCAGGCGCGCGACGGCGACGGTTATGTCCTGCGCGTCGACCTGCGGCTGCGGCCGTCGCCCGAGGCCACGCCGATCGTCCTGCCGGTGGGCGCCGCCATCGGCTATTACGAGAGCCAGGCGTTGCCGTGGGAACGCGCCGCCTTTATCCGCGCGCGCGCCGCCGGGGGCGACCTTGCGCTAGGGCAAGGCTTTCTCGATGCGATTCGCCCCTTCGTCTGGCGACGCGGGCTCGATTTCGGCGCGATCGGCGAAATCCGCGGCATCTCGCGCCGCATCCGCGACCATCACGCGCAGGGGCAGGCGTTCGGCCCCGGCTACGACCTCAAGCGCGGGCGTGGCGGCATCCGCGAGGTGGAGTTCTTTGCGCAGATCCACCAGCTGATCCATGGCGGTCGCGACGCAGGTTTGCGAGCGCCCGCCACCCGCGACGCGCTGGCGCGGCTGGCGGTGGCGGGGTGGATCGATGCCGATGCGGCCGACGCGCTGTCACGGGCGTACACGCTGCTGCGCACGATCGAACACCGCGTCCAGATGATCGATGACCGGCAGACGCACGCGCTGCCCAAGGGCGAAGCGCTGGACCGGGTCGCACGGCTGCACGGGTTGAGCGATGGCGCGGAGCTCCTCGCAATCTTGGCGCCGCATGTCGCGGTCACCGCGCGCATCTATGACGCGCTCGACGACGGCGCTCCCCCGGCGCTGTCGCAAGACCCGGTCAAGCTCGCCGACGCGCTGGCGGGGTTCGGCGATGTCGAGACCGCGGTACGCCGCGTCGGCGCGTGGCGCGCCGGCACCTATCCGGCCTTGCGCAGCGCCGTGGCGCGCGGGGCGCTGGAGGCGGTGCTGCCGATCCTCATTCCCGCGCTCGCCGCCGCGGCCGATCCGCGCGCGGCGCTGTTGCGGCTGGACGCGCTGCTCGAGCGGTTGCCGAGCGCCATCAACATTTTCCGCCTGCTGGAAGCCCGTCCGGGGCTGGCGGCGCTGCTTGCCGCGATCCTGAGCCATGCCGCACCGCTCGCCGATGCGCTGGCGGCACGCGCCGACCTGCTCGACGGCCTGATCGATTCGACCGCGCTGGCGCCGATCGGCGACGTCGCGGCACTGGCGGCGGCGATGCGCGAAGGTGAGGGGGCGCAGGACTATCAGGGATTGCTCGATCACGTCCGGCGCGTGGTCGGCGAGACCCGCTTCGCGCTCGGCGTGCAGATCGTCGCGGGCGCCGCCGACCCGATCGACGTCGCCGCCGGCTACGCCCGGCTCGCCGAAGCCGCCATCGCGGTGCTGACCGAGGCGACGATCGCCGATTTCGCGCGCGCGCACGGCCGCGTGCCCGGCAGCGAGTTCGTCGTGCTGGCGCTCGGGCGGATGGGCGGCGGATTGATGACGCATGCCTCCGATCTCGACCTGATCTATCTCTTCACCGGCGATTTCCGCCACGAATCGGACGGGCCCAAGCCTTTGGGGGCGACGCTCTACTACAACCGGCTCGCCCAGCGGGTCACCGCGGCGCTGTCGGTCCCGACCGCGGCGGGTGCGCTCTACCCGGTCGACACCCGACTGAGGCCGCAGGGCGCGCAGGGCCCGCTGGTGGTCTCCTTCGAATCGTTCGCCCGCTACCAGCGCGAGGACGCGTGGACGTGGGAGCAAATGGCGCTCACCCGCGCGCGGCCGGTGTTCGGGTCTGCGGCGGCACGGGCAGCGCTATCGCAGATCGTCGCGGACACGCTTGCGGCCGGGCATCCGGGCCGCGACGTGGTCGCCGATACGGTGGCGATGCGCGCCGACATGGCCGCGCACAAGCCGCCCGGCGGCGCGTTCGATGCCAAGCTGCTTCCCGGCGGGCTGGTCGATCTGGAATTTCTCGTCCACACCGTCCAGCTCGCGCATCGCACCGGCTTCGATCCCGATCTGCGCGTCGCGATCGCGCTGCTTGCGGGGAAGGGACTGATCCCGGCCGATCTGCGCCAGGCGCACGATCTGCTCACCCGCATGCTGGTGACGCTGCGCCTGGTCGCCCCCGATGCCGCCGAACCCGGCGCGGCGACGCAGGCACTGGTGGCGCGCGCACTCGGGCTGGCGGACTGGCGCGCGGTAGTTGCGACGTTCGCCGCGACGCGGCAGGAGGTCGCACGACTGTGGCAGGAGACAAGCCGGTGACCGAAGGCGACGCGCTTCCCGATGTGACCGTGACGCTGGTCGACGGCGCCACGCTGCGGCTGGCGGACCTCAAGGGCGCTCCGGCGATAGTCTATTTCTATCCCAAGGACGATACGCCGGGCTGCACCCGCGAGGCCAGGGACTTTTCCGATCTCGGCGAGGCCTTCGCGGCGGCGGGTGCGACCGTGATCGGCATCTCCAAGGACGCGCCCGAACGCCACGTGAAGTTCGCCGCCAAGCACGGGCTCACGGTGCGGCTGGCAAGCGACGTCGACGGCAGTGCCTGCGACGCGTTCGGCACGTGGGGCGAGAAGCAGCTGTACGGCAAGACCTACATGGGCATCGAGCGCGCCACCTTTCTCTTCGCCGCGGACGGCACGCTGACCAAAGCGTGGCGCAAGGTGAAGGTGCCGGGGCATGCCGAATCCGTGCTGGCGGCCGTTCGGGCGCGGTAGTCGGCCGCGGCGCCCCTCGCTTCAACGACTCGCCGCAGTCCGGTGCCGGTCTGACGCGCGATGGCCGGAGCGCTCTTGCACGAACCTGACGGCGTGGGTCACACGTTAACCGTCCAGGGAGCGGTGGGGCTGCAACCCGGTCGATCAGTCAACAGCTTCGCGGCAAGCGGTCGCGAAGCGCATCGCATCGGGGTTCGCGTGACCAAATTCACCGTATCGGCAGTGTCGGGGGTTCGCGCCGCGGTCGTGGCGCTGGCACTGGCGGGGCTCGCCGCGTCCGGGGTCGCGCAGGCAGCCGACGGAGCCTCCAGCGCCCCGGCATCGTCGGGCGGCCCGTTCATCGCCGCATCGGCCGAAGCCGCCACCGCAGAGCTCCGCTCCGACCAGCAGTTCCGAACGCTGTTCCAGACGTGGAAGCGCCTCGACACGCCGCAGAGCGGCATCGGCGCGATCGCCATCCCCTCGGTCCAGCCGGTCCGTAAACTCAGCTTCACCAGCAATTTCGGCATCCGCAGCGACCCGTTCCGCGGCACCGCGGCGATGCACGCGGGCGTCGATATTCCCGGGCCCGTCGGCACGCCGATCTACGCCACCGCCGACGGCATCATCAGCCACGCCGGTCGCCAGGGCGGTTACGGCAACCTGATCGAGGTCAATCACGGCAAGGGCATCGCCACCCGTTACGGCCATCTCTCGCAGATCCTGGTGTCGGACAATTCGCGGGTGACTCGGGGCCAGCTCATCGGCCTGATGGGCTCGACCGGCCGGTCGACCGGCCCGCACCTCCATTACGAGGTTCGCATCGACGGCCACGCGGTCAACCCGATCCCGTTCCTGACCACCGCCGACTATCTGCTCGCGTCGCAGGACCAGGCAGTGCGCGCAATCCCCGTATCGACCGACGGCCCCGCGCCGCAGGATTGATCGGCGCCGGTTGCCGGGTCGGCCCGACACGCCTATCTGCCTGATATGGCAACGCTCGCGTACGACATCGCTTTGACCCCCTCCGCTGCGGCGCGCGTCGCGGCGATCGCGGCCAAGCAGAACAAGCCCGCGATCCTGCGGCTGTCGGTCGACGGTGGCGGCTGCTCCGGCTTCCAGTACAAGTTCGGGCTCGCCGACGCGCCCGACGCCGCGGACACGATCGCCGAGACCGACGGCGTGCGGCTGGTCGTCGACGACGTCAGCCTGGATCTCGTCCGCGGCTGCTCGGTCGATTACGTCGAATCGCTCGGTGGCGCCGCGTTCAAGGTCGAGAACCCCAACGCCGCCTCGGGCTGCGGTTGCGGGTCGAGCTTTGCGGTCTAGGTGAAAATCGTCACCTACAACGTCAACGGCATCAAGGCCCGGCTGCCGCGCCTCGTCGAATATCTCGCCGAGGAACAGCCCGATATCGTCTGCCTCCAGGAGCTGAAGTCGAGCGACGACACCTTTCCCGCCGCCGAGATCGAGGCGACGGGCTACGGCGCGGTCTGGCACGGGCAAAAAGGCTTCAACGGCGTCGCGGTGCTCGCGCGTGGGCGCCAGCCAGTCGAGCGCCAGCGCGGGCTGGCAGGCGAGGCGGAGGACGATCACAGCCGCTATCTCGAATGCGACGTCGATGGGCTGACCGTCGCGTCGATCTATCTGCCCAACGGCAATCCGCAGCCCGGCCCCAAGTTCGCCTACAAGCTGCGCTGGTTCGAGCGCCTGCGCGCGCGCGCCGCCGAGCTGCTCGCCGCCGAAGTGCCTGCGGTGCTCGCGGGCGATTTCAACGTCATCGCCAACGACGACGATACGTTCTCGGTGCGCGCGATGGCGGAGGATGCGTTGATGCAGCCCGAAAGCCGCGAGGCATACTGGCGGCTCGTCGCGCAAGGGTGGACCGATGCGTTGCGGATGCGACACCCGAAGGGGGGCATATGGACGTTCTGGGACTATCAGGCAGGCGCGTGGGCGCGCGATGCGGGTTTTCGGATCGACCATCTGCTGCTCAGCCCGGCGGTTGCGGACCGATTGCTGGATGCGGGCGTCGACAAGGCGCACCGCGGCCGCGAGCGGGCGAGCGATCACGCCCCGACCTGGGTGCGGCTGCGATGAGATGGGCACTGGCAATCGCCGCGGCCGTGCTCGTGCCGGTCGGCGCCCATGCGCAGGACGCCGCTCAGGCGCAGGACAGGGGACCGCGCTTCTGCCCGACGCGCCCCAGCCTGGGCGAATCGGCCTGCGTCACCGAACCCGGCCACGTCCAGGTCGAGGTTTCGGCGGTCGACTGGACGCTGGCCAAGGATGCCGACGCGCGCGAGGACACCGTTCTTGCGGGCGATTTCCTCGTGCGGGTGGGCGTATCGCCCACGTCCGAGCTCCAGGTCGGCTGGACGCCCTACGGCCATGTCCGCACCCGCGATCGGGCAACCGGCGCGATCGAGGGCGACGAGCGGGTCGGCGATGTCGTGATCGGCTACCGGCAGAATTTGCGGAGTCCCGACGGGTCGGGGTTGTCGTTCGGTATCGAGCCACGCGTGACCTTGCCGGTCGGGCGTTCGCCGGTGGGTGCGGGCACCTGGGGTGCGGCGCTGGTCGTGCCGGTCACCTACGATCTGACCGACACGCTCAACATCGCGTTGACCAACGAGGTCGATGCCGCGCCCGACCAAGATGGTCGCGGTCGCCATTTCGCGCTGAACGAGGTACTCGGCCTCGGCTACGACCTCACCGAAAAGCTCACCGCAGTCGCCGAACTCCAGGTCGAGCGCGAGCGCGATCCCGCCGACCACCAGACCCGTGCGCTGGCCGCCGGGTCGCTCGCGTGGCAGCCGCGCCACGGGCTCCAGCTCGACGTGCTGGTCGGCGCCGGGCTCAACCGCGATGCCGACGACGTCCGCATGCTTGCGGGCGGCGCGGTCGGCTTCTGAGACGATGCTGCCCTACAACCCCTGATCCGCATCGTTCACCCGCGCATTACAGGTCGCGCGCGTACACCTGATAGACCTTGTTGATGTCGCCCTCCAGCGTCTCGGCGATCGACACCATTCCCTGGTTGTCCTCCAGGATCCAGCCGATCTCGCCGCGCACCGCGCCGTAATTCTCGGCCGATGCCTTGCGGATATACTCGATCATCATGAAGGCGAGCTGGCTGGCCAGCCGCGACGATTGCATCGCCTTGACCACCCCCATCAGCGGTACGCGCACCGTCTTCACCTTCGGGTGGCGCAACCACAACAGCAGCTTGGCCCAGCCGAACGGCAGCAGACTGCCGCCCAGCGGTGCGATCGCCTCGTTCAAATCGGGCAGCGTGATCATGAACGCCACCGGCCGGCCGTCGACTTCGGCGATGCGGATCAGGTCGTTGAAGACGATCGGCTTCAGCTTGACGCCGACGTCCTCGATCTCGGGTGGGGTCAGCGGCACGAAGCCCCAATTGTCCGACCAGGCATCGTTCAGGATGCCCAGGATGATCGCGGCCTCCTCCTCGAACTTGCGCTTGTCGACTTCGCGGACACGGATGCGCGGGTTCTTCTCGCCCGACTGGATGATGCGCTGCACGATCGGCGGAAACGGCTTGGTGATGTCGACGTCGTAGGTCATCAGCCGCTTGACGCAGGCATAGCCCGCCGCCTCGATCCAAGCGCGGTATTCGGGCTTCGCATGCCCCATCATGATCGTCGGCGGATGGTCGAACCCCTGGATCAGCAGCCCGGGCTCTTCCCAGATCGACATGCTGACCGGCCCCAGCGCGCGCGTCATGCCTTGGGCGCGCAACCATTCCTCGGCGCGGGCGAGCAGCGCCTGGAAGATGTCCTCGCGCTCGGCGTCCATCAGCCCCCATTGGCCGACGCCCGGGCCGAAGCCCTGCTCGGCCGGCATCGTCAGCGCCAGCGTATCGATGTGCGCGGAAATGCGCCCGACGACGCGCCCGTCCTCTTCCGCCAGGAAAAGCTGCGCCTTGGCATGACTGAACCAGCCGTTCTTCTCGGGCGTGATGAGGCCCAGCGCCTCGCCCTTCAGCGGCGGCACCCAGTTCGGGTCGTCGGCATAGAGGCGGAACGGCAGATCGACGAAGGTCTTGCGGTCACGCGTCGTCTCGACGGGTCGGATGGTCAGTTGGGCCAAGCTCGCCTCCAAATTCGCTGTCGCGTGTAGCCAGCGTCCATCGCGAAGGCGAGGGGGGAGTGGCGGAAGGGCACCTGTAAATGCCACGCTGCCGCCACTATCTTTCGGCAATGCCCGAAGCCATGACCACGCTCTCCTTCCACCGCGCTGCCTCAACGACGGCGTCGCGTGCGCCGACGCACCGGATCGCGGACGACCGCGCGATGCTGCGCACCGCGGCGGACCTCACCCGCGATCTCGCGGCGCCGCGTCCTGCGATCTACTGGGCCGATCTCGTGGCGTCGGCGACGCTCGGCTATGGCGCCCTCGCGCTGGCGGTGACGACTGCGTCGACCACGGGTATGATCGCCGCTGGGGTGGTGGCGATGCTGGCGCTGTACCGTGCGCTCAGCTTCATTCATGAAGTCAGCCACGTGAAGCACAGTTCGCTGCCCGGCTTTCGGCTGGGCTGGAACGTGCTGGTCGGGGTGCCGATGCTGACCCCATCGTTCATGTACGAAGGCGTCCACAACCTCCACCATGCCCGCACGCGCTACGGCACGTCGGAGGATCCCGAATATCTGCCGCTCGCGCTCATGAAGCCGTGGACGCTGCCGCTATTCATCCTGATCTCCGCGCTGGCACCGGTCGCGCTGCTGGTCCGCTATGCCGTGCTTTCGCCGCTGTCGGTGCTGGTTCCCGCGCTGCGCCGGACGGTCGTCGAGCGCTATTCGGCACTGGCGATCAATCCCTCGTTCCGCCGCCGATCGCCCGAGGGCGAGGCGCGCGCGCAGTGGAACCGTATCGAGGTCGCGGCCAGCCTCTGGGCGATCACGATCGTGGCGCTGGTTGCGACCGGCGTCGTCCCGTTCCACGGCTTCGTAGTTGCTCTGGCAATCGCATCGGCGGTTGCGGTGACCAACCAGGTGCGCACCCTTGTCGCGCATTTATGGGAGAATGAGGGCGAGGCGATGACCGTTACCGCGCAATATCTCGATTCGGTCAACGTGCCGCCGCCGACGCTGCTGCCCGCGCTCTGGGCGCCGGTCGGCCTGCGCTACCACGCGCTCCATCACCTGCTGCCCAGCCTGCCGTATCACGCTTTAGGCGAAGCGCACCGTCGCATTACCGCGGCGCTCGATCACGATTCGCCCTACCACAAGGCGAGCTATGCCGGCTTGCCGGGGCTGGTCGGACGCATCGCGCGCAGCACGATGCGGATCGCGCGCTAAAAAGGGCTTTCCTACAACGCCCGATCCTGCAAGCATCCTCGCCGGTCTTTGACATCGCTGGAGTCGCTCGTCGGGGAACACGACCACGCAAAAGGCGTCTTTGGCCTCACCTTAGCCTCACCTTCCGTCATTCCTCGGTGCGGATCAGCACTGCTTCGCCGATCAGCAGAAACAGCAGGAACGGTGCCCAAGCGGCCAAAAACGGCGGGTAGGCGCCCAGATTGCCCATCGCCAATGCGAAATTGTCGGCGACGAAATAGGCAAATCCCAGCGCCATGCCGATGACTGCGCGGACGAACAGCTGCCCCGATCGCGCCAGCCCGAACGCCGCCACCGCGCCGAGCAGCGGCATCAGCACCGACGACAGCGGTCCCGAGAGCTTGTGCCATAACGCGCCTTCCAGTGCCTTGGTCGGGCGCCCCGATTCGGACAGATCGTCGATCGCGGCCTTCAGCGATTTGAACGGCAATCCGTCGGCATCGACGGTCGCCAGCGTGAACTGGTCGGGCCGGACACCGCGTGCGATGTCGATCGCGCCGAGCGCCGTCAGCCGGCCGCTCGCCACGTCGAAGCGTTGCGCATCGGCGATCCGCCAGGCGTCACCGCGCCGAACGCCCGCGGTCGACCGGATGATGGCCACGAGGTTGCCGCCCGTGCGGTCGTACACCGTCACGCCGCCCAGCCTGGCGGCATCGCCCCGGCCCCTGATCTGATCGACCTGGATCAGATCGTCGCCGTCGCGCACCCAGACATTGGATCGGTCGCCGCGGTCGATCGGCAGCGGCCCGTAATCGACGTTGCTCCATTGCTGCAGCGTCGCGGTCGCACGCGTGACGATACGGTCGTTGAACGCGAACGACAGGATCGCCACCCCCAGGCTGGCGATCAGCAGTGGCGCCAGCACCTGGTGTGCGGAGAGCCCGGACGCCTTCAGCGCGATCACTTCGCTGTTCTGATTCATCGTGATCAGCGTCAGGATCGTCCCGAGCAGCACCGAATAGGGTATTGCAAAGGCGATGAGCTCGGGCCCGCGCAACGACACGTAGCGCCAGATCTGGTCCTGCCCGTTGCCGGGAAAGGCCAGGATTTTGCTCGATTCGCTCAGCAGGTTGAGCGTCAGCAGCACCAGCACCAGCCCGGCGACGATCGAGAAGGTCCGCGTCAAGAACAGCCGCGCCATGTAGATGGCGACGGTGCGCGACGGGAAGAAATTGGCCACCGTCATGCCGCCAGCGCCTTGCGACGACCCGGCAGCCAGCGTCCGATCGCCTTCGTCAGCTTGGCGAAACCCTGCTCCAACGCCCCGATCGGTTGCCCGCCGGGGACATAGGCAATGACGTAATACATCCAGCTGGACAGCGCCGCGAAGATGCCGAGCGGCACCCACAAGGCGATCAGCGGATCGATCTTGCCGGCTTCGCCGATCCCTTGCGCATATTGGCTCACCTTGAAGTAGGTGACGATCATGACGATCGCGACGACCACCCCGAGCCCGGAGGTCGAGCGTTTGGGCGGCACGCCGAGCGCCAAGGCGAGCAGCGGCAGGAAGAACATCGAGGCGACCTCGGTGAGGCGGAAATGGAACTCGGCGCGGTTCGACTCGCGCGCCTCTTGGGTCGACGCGCGATGGCCGCTGCGCGCGAGTTCGATCAGCGTCGATTCGTTGGTGTCGTCACCGCGTTGTCGGAAATTCTCGAATTTCGGCAGGTCGATCGGCAGGTCGTGGCTGCTGAACGTCAGCACGCGCGGCGCCTTGAACTCCGGCCGGTTATGGATCAGCGTGCCGTTGGTCAGGCGAAAGATGATGACGTTCTTGTCGTCAGTACCCAAAAACCGGCCGCGTTCGGCGGTAACCGCCAGCCAGTCGCCCTTCGGGGTGCGCACGTTGACGAAGATGCCCGACAGGTCGCGCCCGCTCTCCCGGCTGCGTTCGATGCGCAACGTCATCCGGTCGCCCAGATGGGTGAACTCGCCGATCTTGATCGACGCGCCCAGCGCCCCGGTACGCAGTTCGTAGCGGAGCTGCTCATAGGCATAGCGCGATCGTGGCTGGACATAGCCGACGATCGCCAGGTTCACGAGTGCAAGGACGATCGCGTAGAGGTACGGCACGCGCAACAGCCGCGAATAGCTCATGCCGACGCCGCGCATGACGTCGAGCTCCGACGTGGTCGCCAGCTTCCGAAAGGCGAGCAGGACGCCCAGCATCAGGCCGATCGGAATGCCGAGCCCGAGATATTCGGGCAGCAGATTGGCGAGCATCCGCCAGACGACGCTGATCGGTCCGCCGGCCGTTGCGACGAAATCGAACAGTCGCAGCATCCGATCGAGCACCAGCAGCATCGCTGCGATGACGAGCGTCGAAAACAGCGGCACCGCGATCAGCCGGGCCATGTAGCGGTCGATGGACTTCATGCTCGGACGCGCTTGGGCCTTCGGACGTTGGAGCGGCGGGTATAGGCCGGGGTCAGGGTTCCGTCAGCCTTAATCGGCAAAGACTATTCCGCAGCAATGGTATCCGGCGCCAAGCGCTGCCGCCGCGCCATTGCTGCGTCGATCGCGCGTTCGAGCCCGGCGAGCGTGAACGGCTTGCGGAGCAGGACATGGTCGCCGAACGCCTGCGGCTTGGCCTCTCCCGCGAACCCCGTGACGAACAGCACGGCGAGATGCGGAAAGCGCGCGGTCAGCTCCGCAATCATCTCGGGTCCGGTCTGGCGCGGCATCAGCACGTCTGAAATGACCAAGTCGATGTCGGCATGACGTTCCAGCATGCCGGGTGCCGCCAGCGGGTCGTCGCACGACACCGCCCGGTGCCCCAGTTCGTCGAGCGCCCCCATCGTCGCGGCCAGCACCCGCGGATCGTCCTCGACGACCAGGATGTCCAGCGTCGCGCTTTCGATCGCCACCGCGGCAGTGGGCTCGGGCGCCAGCGCGATCGGCGTCGCGGTGTCGCGGGGCAGGTACAGCGTCACCGTCGTGCCGCTGCCCACCTCGGTGTCGATCGCGATGCCGCCGCCGAGCTGGCGGACGAGCGCGAAGATCTGGCTCAGCCCAAGTCCCGTACCCTTGCCGACCGGCTTGGTAGTGAAGAAGGGTTCGAACACCCGCTCGACCACCGCCGGCTCCATGCCGGTGCCGGTGTCGGTCACCGACATCGTGACGTGGTCGCCCGCGCCGCATTCGCCCACTTCGCCCTCGCTCAGCGTCGCGCGGCCGGTCGCGATGGTCAGGGTCCCGCGCCCGTTCATGGCGTCGCGGGCGTTGACCGCCAGGTTCAGGATCGCATTCTCGATTTGCACCCGATCGACGCGGATGCGCCAGCCTGCCGAGCCGTCGTTGGCGACCAGGGTGATGGCGTCACCCAGCGTCCTGTCGAGCAGGTCCGACATGCCGCCGATCAGCTCGCCCGCGACCATGCTCTCGGCCTTCAGCGAATCCTCGCGCGAGAAAGCGAGCAGCCGCCGGGTGAGCGCGGCGGCGCGGTTGGCGCCCTCGGCGGCGCTGTCGATATGGCGCGCCACCGCGGCGCCGTCGCCATCGAGCGAACGCCGCGCGAGTTCCAGGCCGCCGAGAACGACCGCCAGCATATTGTTGAAATCGTGCGCGATGCCGCCGGTCAGCTGGCCGACCGCCTCCATCTTCTGCACTTGTCGCAGCTTGGCTTCCTGCGCGCGCAACTCATCGGTCGCCGCCGTCACCGCAGCGGCGAGTTCGGCGGCGCGCTGGCGGGCGGCATCGGCTTCGGCTTCGGCCACCTTGCGCTCGGTGTCGGCGCTGAGCGTCAGCCAGCCGAGCACGATCGCGCCGAGCACCAGCAGCGTTCCGAACACCGACAGCACGCCCGCGATCCGGCTCGACCGGTCGACGGTGCCCATCACCGCCTGGGTGCGCCCACCCAGCAATATGCGTTCGCGCGCGATGATCGCGTCCAGCAACCGGTTGATCTCGGCCAGCGCCGGCGCCTTGCCCGCCTGGTTGTAGAGCGCATAGGCTTGGCGGTTCTTGTGATAGGCGGTGCTGAGCGCGGTCTGCGACAGGTCGCGCCCGCGCTCCAGATAGGCGGCGCGCAGGGCGTCGATCCGATGCTGCTGCTCGCGATTTTCGGTGATCCGGTCGAGCCGGTCGATCTGGTTGCCCGCGAGACTCCAGTCCTCCGAATAGAGCTGCCCCACCTGGCGGTCGCCCGAGATGACGTAGCGGCCGAGCGAGGCCTCGGACCGCGCGATCGTCGCCGACAGCGACCGCGCCAGAATCATGACGTCGTAGCTGCGTGACTGGAGCTCCAGCGCCTGATCGCGCTGGCGATTGGCGCCGCCGAGGATGACGATCAACGCGACAAGAGTCGCCGCTCCCAACATCGCCATCGCGACGAAGGAGGCTGTGCGCCAGATCGCGGGACGATCGGGCACGGCGGGGTCGGTATCCCACTCCACGACCGTGTCCCTATCGCAATCCGGTCTGCGCGAAAAGGCGGGCGCGGCTCAGCCGAGAACGCCCGTCGCGCGCCCGGCGGCCTCGAACATGCCGAGCACGGTTTCGATCTGCTCGGGCGTGTGCTCGGCGCATAGCGAGCAGCGCAGCAGGTAGGTGCCGGCAGGGGTGGCGGGCGGGCGCGCCATGTTGACGTAGAGCCCGCCTTCGAGCAGCGCCTGCCACATCGCGACCGCCTGGGTCTGGTCCTCCAGGATCACCGCGACGATCGCGCTTTCAGGCGTCGCGGTGCCGAGCTTGAAGCCTTGTCGCGTCAGCCCGCCGTGCAGCGCCCGTGCGTTGCGCCACAACGCCTCGCGCTTGGCGGTGGCGGTCATCAGCTTGCGGATCGACGCGGCGGCGGTGGCGACGACCGACGGCGGCAGGCTGGCGGTGAAGATGTACGCGCGGCAGGCGAGGCGGATCGCTTCGAACTTCGGATGGTTCGACACGCAGAAGCCGCCGACGGTGCCGACCGATTTGGAGAAGGTGCCGACGACGAAATCGACATCGTCGCCCAAGCCCTGCTCCTCGTAGACGCCGCGGCCGTTGGGGCCGAAGAAGCCCATCGAATGCGCCTCGTCGCTCAGCACCATGGCGCCGTGCTTCTTCGCGACCGCGACCATCTCCTTCAAGGGCGCGACGTCGCCGAGCATCGAATAGACGCCCTCCAGCACTACCAGCTTGGCGGGCTCCTTGGGCAGTCGCCCCAGCCGCTTGTCGAGGTCCTCGACGCTGTTGTGGCGGAAGCGGACGATCTCGGCATTGCCTTGTGCGCAGCCGTCGTAGATCGAGGCGTGGCTGTCGGCGTCGAGGATGACGTATTCGCCCTTGCCCGCCAGCGTCGAGATCATCCCGAGATTGGCCATGTAGCCGGTCGAAAAGACGATCGCGCCGGAGACGTCGTAGAAATCGCGCAGCGCTTGTTCGACCTCGATATGGTCGTGGAAGGTGCCGTTCAGCATCCGGCTGCCGTTGGTGCCCGACCCGAACCGATCGAGCGCGGTCTTGCCGGCAGCGATCACGTCGGGGTCGAAGGTCATGCCCATGTAATTGTAGGTGCCGAGCAGGATCGTCTCACGCCCCTTGATCACCGCCTGCGTCGGGCTGCGTACCTCGTCCATCACGATCGCGAAGGGATCGGTGACGCCGGTGTCGATCAGCGCCTGACGCTCGGCGATCAGCGCGTCGAACTTGCTCATCAGGTCGCGTTCGGGGGCGATCGCGGGCGGATCGAGGTCGAGCGTTTCGGACTGGAAGCCGGTTTCGGTCATCGGTGGAGGTCCATCTGATTGCGGCGCGATGTCAACGGCTTGGCGGCAAGACGTTGACACGGGTTGTCACGTACGAACGCAGTGTCAACGCGTTCGATCGGGGCAGGACGTTGACACTGGTTGTCGCGTGCGAACCAAGCGACAACGCGGCCGATCGAGGCAGGACGTTGACACTGGTTGTCATGTGGAATGCGCTTGATGAACTGCCTTCTACCTTCGTCACCGCGGTGACGAGACTGAGTGAGGCTGCGCGGATCGATCATCCGCCGAGCATGGCACAAGCGGCAGTCTGTAGGACAGCGCTCATGCCGTCAGCTTCGCCACGGCGTCGACCAGCTGGCCGACGGTCTCGATCTCGGCCTGCATGTTCATGGTGATGATGATCTCGAACTCGTCCTCGATCGCAGCGACGAAGTCCATGACAGTCAGGCTGTCCCACTCCAGATCGCCCTGAAAGGTCGTCGCATCGCTCAGCGCCACGCCCTTCTTGTTGAAGGGTTCGACCTGGGCGGCGATGGTGTCGAAGATGGCTTGGCGATCGGTCATGCACGCTCCCTGGACCACGAATGCGGCGGCTTTATAGCAAGCCGTGGGCGCGATACCATGATGCGGTCGCGGCGAGGCCATTGGCGAGCGGCGTACGGGCCTGCCACAGGTCCGCGGGCGGGCGCAGCGCGGGGTCGGCGGTCCAGTCAGGATGGCACAGATAGCCGACGCGGTCGGGGGTGAGCTTCGCATCCGTTCCGCGGAACCGCGTGTCGAGCGCGGCGGCGAGCGACAGAAGCGCGCGGGGCAGGTGGAGGGACAGCACTCTGCGGCCGACCGCCGCGCCGATCGCCTGGGCGAGTTCGGCATGGGTGAGGCTCGCGCCATCGTCAGCCTCGTAGATCGCGCGGGCGCCGCCGCGTTCGGCCAAGGCGAGCAGCAGCGCGGCGAGATCGTCGACTTCGATCAGCGACACTCGGCCGCGCGGCGGAAGCAGCGCCAGGCCGTATCGTGCCATCCGGAACATGTCGCGCAGCTCGGTGTCGCCGGGGCCATAGACGCCGGTGGGTCGCACGATCGTCCAGTCGAGCGCGCTCGCCTCGACGAGCCGCTCGCCTTTGCGCTTCGACCAGCCGTAGTTTGACAGCTGCGGCTCGCGCGCCGACAGCGAGGAGACGTGGACGAAGCGGTGCACGCCAGCGGCCTTGGCGGCGGTCAGGACGGCGCGCGTGCCCTCGACATTCCCCGCGATGAACCCGGCTCGGTCGGTGTTGACCACGCCGGCGACATGAACGGTCGCGTCGGCGCCGGAGGCGAGCACGCCGGGGTCGGCGAGCGTCCCCTCGATCCAGGTCACGCCCGTGCGCGGCGGTTGCGGGCGGCGGGTGAGGGCGCGGACACTGTGTCCCGCGGCGACCGCCCGATCGATCAGGCGCGCGCCGACGAAGCCCGTCCCGCCGGTGACCGCAAGGATCACAGCAATGCCAGGTGGTTGCGGTGCACGAGCGCGGCGCGCGGCGCGTAGCCGAGGATGGCGGCATGCTCGTCCGAGCGGCGGCCGAGCAGCCTTGCCGCGTCGGCTGCGTCATATTCGCTGAGCCCGCGCGCGAGCGTGCCGCCCGGTCCCTCCACCGTGACGAGATCGCCGCGAGCGAAAGCCCCCTCCAGGCGAACCGCCCCAGCCGCGAGCAGACTCGCGCCGGCGGCCAGCGCCGATGCTGCGCCCGCATCGACGTGGATGCACCCCCGCGCGGTCAGCCCGCCGGCGAGCCACGCCTTGCGCGCGCTTGCCGTCTTCTCCGCGACGAACAATGTGTGGCGATGCTCGCCCGAGAGCGGCCGCTCGACCCGGCCGCTGGCGATCGCCAAGTGCGCGCCCGCCGCGGTGGCGATACGCGCGGCGGCGATCTTGGAGACCATGCCCCCCGAGCCCATCCCCGAAGCAGAGCCCGCGTCCGCCATGCCAGCAACCGCGTCGATCCGCTCGACGCGCGGAATGTGCTGTGCGCCGGAGGCGATGTGCGGGTTGGCATCATAAAGCCCGTCGACGTCGGATAGCAGCACCACCGCGCTTGCCCCCGCCGCCTGCGCGACCCGCGCTGCGAGCCGGTCGTTGTCGCCGAACCGGATTTCAGCGGTCGCGACGCTGTCGTTCTCGTTGATGACCGGCACCACGCCGAGCGCCAGCAGTCGCGACAGCGTGGCGGCGGCGTTGAGGTAGCGGCGGCGGTCCTCAAGGTCGTCGAGCGTCACCAGCATCTGCGCCGCGGTCAGCCCCTGCGCGCCGAGCAGTTCGGCCCAGACCTGGCACAAAGCGATCTGGCCGGTGGCGGCGGCGGCCTGCGCGTCCTCCAGGCTGGCGCGTCCGCCCCTGGCGAGCCCGAGCCGCCGCGCCCCCAGCGCAATCGCGCCGGAGGAAACGACCGCCACCTGCTGCCCGGCGCGAACGCGTTCCGCGATGTCGGCGACGAGCCCCGCGAGCCAGTCCCGCCGGACCGCACCGCCGACGTCGACGAGCAGCGCCGAGCCGACCTTGACGATCAGGCGCGGGCAGGAGGCGGGGGGAAAGAGCATGAGCGGCGCTTAGCCGCGGAAGCGGCCCGCCTCAATCGCGGGCAAAGATGTCTGGGTGGGGAATGACGAGATCAAGGCTCGGTATCGCGATCCCGCGCTCGCCTGAGAACATCTGGTCCAACCAGCCCTTGTTCATCCGCTCCACCGTCCGGCACATGTCGTTGACAGGATCGACGAACGCGATCGTCCGAACGCTGGGCAGCCGCTTGTATTCCTCCAGTTTGGTGCCTTGGTCGAGAGTCGCGGTACTTGGGGACAAGACCTCGATGATCACCGTCGGGTTGGTCAGCGTCTTGGCGTCGGCCAAGTCGTCGCGTGGCGGCTGATCGCAATAGATGCTGACGTCGGGATAGCGCACGTCGGTTTCGCTGACGCGGACGGCCATGTCGGGACCATAGGGCCGGCAGCCGGTCCCGCGCAGGCGCTGCCGCAACCAGGCGAACACATTACCTTGAACCCATGCGTGCGGTTCGGTGCCGCCCGCCATCATCACGATGACGCCGTCCTCGAGTTCGAAGCGCCGGTCGGTGCCGAAGTCCATTTCCAAGAATTCGTCGGCGGTGATCTTTCTGTACGCAGGATCATGGCGCATGGCAGACTCCCGGAACGACCTTGCGGTAGCATAGCATCGTTCTTCGACCGAGCGTTACACCGGCGACCATTCCACGGCTTCCTCGCCCTCGTCTTCGTCGCCGACCTTGCCTGCCTCCGGCCCGATCGCCTCGATCAACTTGTCCAGCACCCAGTCGACGCCGGTGCCCGCCGCGCCCGACAGCGGGATGACGTCGGCGCCGCTGATCTCGGCCAATTCGGCGGACAGCGCCTCGACCAGTTCGTCGTCCAGCGTATCGATCTTGTTGAGCGCGACGACGAAAGGCTTGTCGGTCAGCCCCGCGCCGTAATTCTCCAGCTCGTCGCGGACGATGCGGTACGATTCGGCGACGTCGTCGTCCTGCGCATCGACGAGGTGGAGCAGCACCCGGCAGCGTTCGATATGGCCTAGGAAGCGGTCGCCTATCCCTGCACCCTCGGCCGCGCCCTCGATCAGGCCGGGGATGTCGGCGACGACGAACTCGCGTTGCTTGTGGCGGACCACGCCCAATTGCGGGCGCGTGGTGGTGAAGGCGTATTCGCCGACCTTGGCCTGCGCGTTGGTCACCGCGTTGATGAAGGTCGACTTGCCCGCGTTGGGCAGCCCGACGAGACCGGCATCGGCGAGCAGCTTAAGCCGCAACCACACCCATGCTTCCTGGAATGGCCAGCCGTCGCCGTGCTGGCGTGGGGTGCGGTTGGTCGAGGTCTTGTAGCTGGCGTTGCCGCGGCCGCCGTCGCCACCACGCAGGAACAGCTCGCGCTGGCCGACTTGCGTGAAGTCGAGCAGCACCTCCTCGCGGTCTTCGCTCAGCACCTGGGTGCCGAGCGGCACCTTGATGATCAGGTCGTCGCCGCCCGCGCCGGTGCGGTTCTGTCCCGACCCGCCGTGGCCGCGGGGCGCGCGGAAATGCTGGGTGTAGCGGAAGTCGATCAGCGTGTTCAGCCCGGCGACGGCTTCGAAGACGATATCGCCGCCCTTGCCGCCGTTGCCGCCATTGGGGCCGCCGTATTCGATATATTTCTCGCGGCGGAAGCTGACGGCGCCGGGGCCGCCTGCGCCGGACCTCACGAAGATCTTTGCCTGGTCTAAGAAGTGCATCGGAATGCCCTACGCCGATGGCGCCCGTGACGCCAGCAACGCCCGTGTCGCCAGTTCGCGCGCCTTCTCGCGCGGCAAGCCCAGCGCCTTGGCCATCGGTCCGCCGAGCAGCGCGTCGCCCAATGCCATCAGCACGAGCTGCAACGTCTCCTCGTGCAAGGGAAGGGCGGTTTCCGCGTGCCCCCCTGCCAGGTCGTCGACCAGATCGTGGATCGCGGTCAGGATCGGATCGAGCGCGTCCTCGTCGCCCGAGAGGATCATCCAGCTCGCCAGTGCCCCCGCGCCGCCGCTGCCGAATGCGTCGAAGGTCATCTCGACGACCTCGCGCGGGTCCTGGTCGCCCGCGCGCGCGCGCAGCGCGGCCTGCTTGATGTGGCCGACCACCGCCTGCGTCATGCTGGCGATCAGCGCCTTGTGCAGCCCCGCCGCCGAGCCGAAATGATGCAGCAGGTTGGCGTGAGTCCGCCCGACCCGCGCCGCCACCGCCTTCAGCGTGACGGCGGGCGGGCCGTCCTCGATCAGCAGCGCGCGAGCGGCATCGAGGGCGGCATCGCGCGATTGCTCGGGCGACAGGCGGCGGCGGGGGAGCGACACGGGGGTAAGCGACACCTGAGTTGTTCCGCGCCTGTTTGGCGGGTTTCGCGGTGAATGCAACGCTCGCCGATCAGGCCGCGATCGGGAGCGGCACCGTTCGGTCTTCTCCGAGATCCAGCGCGTACCCCGTCGCCGCCGCTTCGCGCCCGCGCCCGGCCGAGCGCCTTGCGGTCACTTCGCCGGTCGGCCGGAATCCCAGCTTGGTCAGCACCCGCCCGGACGCCGGATTGTCGACGAAATGCCAGGCGGTCAGTCGCCGGACCGGCAGCGCTTGGCGCGCCATCGCGATTACCGCATGGCCGGCTTCCGTCGCATAGCCGCGGCCCCAGGCCTCGGGGGCGATCCAATAGCCGAGTTGCAGGCCATCGTCCTCGGGATGGATGCCGATCCCGCCGATCAACCTGGGCAGGCCGTCGTCGTGAGTCTCGATCGCGAACACCGGCTCCTCGGCACCGCGCGGCCGCGCGACGAACGCCTCCGCATCGGCCAGCGTGTAAGGCTGGGGCACACGCGCCAGCATTCGCACGACCGGCTCGTGGGCGATTCCCGCGGCGATGGCGGGGGCGTCCTCCGGCCAAGCAGGGCGGAGCGTCAATCTCTTCGTGCGCGCGAACATCCGCGTCTCTCCTCTCGCGTCGCGTCGGCGCAGTTGCACGTCCGAATGACGCGCTCGCGACAACGCAGGTGAGGGAGCATGAAAAAAGGGAGCCGGGGTGACCCGTCTCCCTTTGAAGCTGGTTCCGATGCGGAACCCGGGTCACCCTGGTGGGCAACCCGGCCGGTTGCCCGTTATTCGGCGGCGTCCGCCATCGGCATGGTCTGCTCGATGAAACAGAATTTGCGGCCGAGCTTACCCTGCTTGAACGCGACTCGACCGTCGACCAGCGCGAACAGCGTATGGTCGGTGCCGATGCCGACGCCCGCGCCGGGATAGAATTTGGTGCCGCGCTGACGCACGAGGATGTTGCCCGCGATCGCTTCCTGACCACCGAACTTCTTCACGCCCAAACGACGCCCGGCCGAATCGCGACCGTTACGCGACGAGCCGCCTGCTTTCTTATGTGCCATATCGAATAGCTCCCTTACGCCTGCACGGCCGGGGCGGTTTCGCCCTCAGACTGCTTCGCGGTATGACCGCCGACCGACACGATCTTGAGGATCGTGTGCTGCTGGCGGTGGCCGTTGCGGCGGCGATAATTGTGACGGCGGCGCTTCTTGAAGACGATGACCTTGTCCGCCTTGGCCTGCGCGATGATCTCGGCGGCAACGGTGAACCCTGCTACGTCCTGTAGTTCGGAGCCTTCGCCCGCCATCAGGACGTCGCCCAGCGTCACCGACGCGCCTGCATCGCCATCGATCTTGTCGATGACGATCTTGTCTCCGGCGGCGACGCGGTACTGCTTGCCGCCTGTGCGCACGATAGCGAACATGGCTAAAAGTCTCTTTTCTAAAAGCTCAAGACCCGCCAGGCGCACGCCTGCCGGGAAAGAGGTGCCAGCTAGGCAACACGCGTCCGCGTGTCAACCTGGAAGCACGTCAGTGGCGATGTTCGCGCTTCAGTTCGTATCGCCCGTCGGCATAGGCCTTGAACAGCCCGGAGATGGCGGGATGGTCGACCGGCTCGTCGGTGTCGTCGGGCACCAGGTTCTGCTGGCTGACATAGGCGACGTATGTCGACTCCATGTTCTCGGCGAGCAGGTGGTAGAAGGGCTGGTCCTTGCGCGGGCGGATGCCTTCGGGGATCGCGGCATACCATTCCTCGCTGTTGGCGAAGACGGGATCGACGTCGAAGATCACGCCGCGGAAGTCGAACATCCGGTGGCGCACCACTTCGCCGATCGAGAAGCGCGCGTGCGCGATCGGCGGAGCCTTGGGGTCGGCGATGTGGGAGTCGGGCAGGTCGTGGCGTGGCATGGCCCCAATCTAGTGCGTTCGCGGCGGCGCACAAGCATGCTTGCGGTCGCCGCGACGCTGGGTTAGAGGCGCGCCCCTGACCGGCCCGGCGTCCACGACGTTGTGCGTACGACCTCGCGGAGAGGTGGCAGAGTGGTCGAATGTACCGCACTCGAAATGCGGCGTGCCCTCACGGGTACCGTGGGTTCGAATCCCACCCTCTCCGCCACATCGCTCGATCATCATGGGGCTTGCGAGCGCGAGCAGGACGGGTAGCGTGTGCACGCACCTCCCGGAGACTCCCATGCGTCGTTGTCTTATCCTGCTGTCGTCCGCCGCGCTGCTGTCTTCTGTGGTTCATGCCCAGCAACAGCCCGCCAATGCGCCGAAGGATGCTGGCGTGCGCGCCGAGGCGGGCGCGGGGGATATCCCGGCGAAGTTCACGCCGCCCAGGGCCGACCAGGATTACGACAAGCGCGAGGCGATGGTGCCGATGCGCGACGGGACGCGGCTCTATACCGTCATCGTCGTGCCCAAGGGCGCCCGCAATGCCCCGATCGTGCTGACCCGCACCCCCTACAACGCCAAGGCCCGCGCCAATCGCAGCGACAGTTCGTCGATGCTGGCCACGCTGCCGCTGGCCGACGAGATCTTCGTGAAGGGCGGCTACATCCGCGTCTACCAGGACATCCGCGGAAAATACGGATCTGAGGGCGATTACGTCGTCACTCGCCCGGTGATCGGCGCGCTCAACCCGACCAAGGTCGACCATGTCACCGACGCCTACGACACGATCGACTGGCTGGTGAACAAGGCGAACCTGCCCGAATCGAACGGGCGGGTGGGCATGATCGGGTCGTCGTACGAAGGCTTCACCGTCGTCATGGCGCTGCTGAACCCGCATCCCGCGCTGAAGGTCGCGGCGCCCGAGAGTCCGATGATCGACGGGTGGATGGGCGACGACTGGTTCCATTACGGCGCCTTCCGCCTCGCCAACATCGCCTGGCTGGGGAGCCAGACCGGGTACAAAGGCGAGGGCAAAGCACCGCCGACCGGCGGCTGGGACGATTACGACAATTTCCGCGAGATCGGCTCCGCGGGCGATTGGGCAAAGAAATCGGGCTACGACCAGTTGCCCTATTGGAAACGGATGTCGGCGCATCCGGCGTACGATTCGTTCTGGCAGGGGCAGGCGCTCGACAAATTGCTCGCCGCCAATCCGTCCAACGTGCCGACGCTCTGGGAGCAGGGGCTGTGGGACCAGGAGGACATGTACGGCGCGATCACCTCGTGGGAGACGCTGAAGGCCAAGGGGAAGCTCGGCAACAACCACCTCGTCATGGGCCCGTGGCGGCACAGCCAGGTCAACCGTGAGGGGCGCAGTCTCGGGCCCTTCCAGTGGAACGGCGACACCGCGGCGCAATTCCGGGAGCAGATGGTGCTGCCGTTCTTCGACCAGTATCTGAAAGACGGTGCGCCCGCGAACCTGCCCGCGGCGGCGATCTACAACACCGGCGAGAACCATTGGGACCGGCTGGCGAACTGGCCGCTGGCGTGCGCGACGGGCTGCGCGGCGCCGTTGACTCCGGTCTATCTCGAAGCCGACGGCGCGCTGGGCTATGACAAGGGTGCGGCCGGGGGCGACAGTTATGTGTCGGACCCTGCGAAGCCGGTGCCGCACCTGCCGAGACCGGTGAATTTCGAGGACGGGCGCTGGGGCGACTGGCTGGTCAGCGACCAGCGCGCTGCCGACGGCCGTCCCGACGTGATGACCTATTCGACGCCCGTGCTGACCAAGGCAGTGCGGGTATCGGGTGCGCCGATGGCGGACATCTATGCCGCGACCACCGGCACCGACGGCGATTTCGTCGTCAAGGTCATCGACGTAATGCCGCCCGAGAACGCGACCGATCCGAAGATGGGCGGCTATCAGCTGCCGATCAGCCTCGACATCTTCCGCGGCCGCTACCGCGACAGCTTCGAGCGGCCGAGCGCGATCCCCGCGGGCAAGGTCCAGCGCTACCGCTTCCGGTTGCCGACGGTGAACCATGTGTTCCAGCCCGGCCACCGGATCATGGTGCAGGTCCAGTCCAGCCTGTTCCCGCTCTACGACCGCAACCCGCAGACCTATGTGCCCAACATCTTTTTCGCCAAACCGGGCGACTATCGCAAGGCGACGGTGACGCTGCGCCGCGGCGGCGCGACGCCGAGCGCGGTGTTGCTGCCGATCGTGCCGGTCGATCAGCCGGGGGTGGACCGCAGATAGGCTGCGGCGACGGCGACGGGTGGCGCGGGTGTTCTTCGACGGATGGCGGCCGGCCGCGCGCCTGCGCTGCTCGAGGTGCTGCTGGAGCGGCGTCTCCATCGCGGGGGTCTGCCTGTCCGTCGCGCTCACGCTCGCCGCGCCCGCCTTTGCACAGGACGCGGCGAAGACCGGCAGCGCACCGCCACCCGCTCCGAGCGAAGTTCCCGCATCTCCCGGTGCCGCTCCGGTCAAGGATCGCCAGGTCTACACCGTCGCGGATTTCGCGCGCTTCGCACCCAAGAACGCGCTCGACATGCTGCGCCAGATACCGGGCTTTTCGATCCGCGAGAGCGAGCAGCTGCGCGGGTTGGGGCAGGCGAGCGGCAACGTGCTGATCAACGGCAAGCGGCTGTCGAGCAAGTCCGACGACATCTTCACCCAGATGGCGCGCATCCCGGTCGACAATGTCGTGCGGATCGAAATCGTCGATGGGTCCACGCTCGACCTGCCCGGCCTGTCGGGACAGGTCGCCAACGTGATCGTCAAGGCGGATGCCTTTTCGGGCCAGTTCGCCTGGAACCCGGAATTGCGCGCGCATTACACGCATCCGGTGCTGACCCAGGGCGATGTCTCGGTCAGCGGCACACGTGGACCGGTGCAATATGAGGTGGGGCTCGCCAACAGCGGCGGATCGGGTGGGGCAGGGGGCCCGACGACGATCTATGGCCCCACAGGCGACGTCATCGAGCGACGCCACGACGTGTTCCGATCGACCGACGACGAGCCCAAGCTGTCGGGCCGCGCGACGATCGACGGGCCGGGATCGTCTGTCGCGACGCTCAACGCGCAATATCAGCGCATTTACAGCCACTATAACGAGGTGGGGACGCGGATCGCGCCGGATACCGCCGGACCGGCGGCGCACCGTGCGCGAACGGGCCGACAGCTGGAATCGGGAGTTCGGCGGCGACGTCGAATTCGCGCTCGGGCCCGGACGGCTGAAGCTGATCGGGCTCGATCGCTGGAGCCACGAACCCTATGCGCAGACCATCGCGACGGCGTTCGCCGACGGCGCGGACCCGGTCGGCGATCGCTACACCCAGACCGGCGACCTGAAGGAGCGGATCGCACGCGGCGAATACAGCTGGAAGATGTTCGGCGGCGACTGGCAGCTGTCGGGGGAGGCGGCGTTCAACACGCTCGACAATGTCGCGGCCTTGTTCACCCTCGACAGCGCGGGCGACTTCGTCGGACTGCCGTTCCCGGACGGCACCGGAGGGGTCGACGAGGACCGGTACGAGGGGCTCCTCAGCTTCGGCCATCCGCTGGGCAAGACGCTGTCGCTCCAGATCGTCGCCGGGGCGGAGCGGTCGACCATCGCCCAGACCGGGGTCGATGGCGCGAGGCGCACCTTTGTGCGGCCCAAGGGCTCGGTGTCGCTCGCGTGGAAGCCGTCGGCGCGGTTCGACGTGTCGGCCAAGCTCCGGCGGCGGGTGCTGCAACTGTCGTTCTACGACTTCCTCGGCCGCGTCTTCCTCGACAACGGCAGCCAGAACGGCGGCAATGCCGAGCTGGTGCCGCAGCAGGACTGGACGCTGGAGGTCGAGGCGAACCGGCGCTTCGGTGCGTGGGGATCGACCAAGGTCCGCCTGATCTACCGCGACGTCCAGGATTATGTCGGCGTCGTTCCCATCGGCGAGGCGGGCGAGGCGGTGGGCAACGTCGCAAAGGCGCGCGCAGGCGCGATCGATTGGACGAGCACGATCCAGTTCGATCCGTTGGGATGGAAGGGCGCCAAGCTCGATACCCGCGTCCTGCTCCAGCGCTCGCGGCTGCGCGATCCGCTGACGGGCGAGCGGCGGCAGTACAGCGACTTCACCGACACGCTGGTCACCGCCGAATTTCGGCGCGACGTGCCGGGCTCCGACTGGGCCTATGGCGGCGGCCTGGAATATACCCACATCCAGCCGAGCTACCGACTCGATCAGGTCGACCGCATCTACGAAGGGCCACTGTTCGATTCGCTGTTCGTCGAGAACAAGGACGTGTTCGGCCTGACCATGCGCGCCGAGGTCACCAATCTGACCAACGGTCGCAGCCTGCGCGACCGCACCGTCTACGAAGGCCGCCGCGACGCGTCGCCCATTGCCTTCGTCGAACGCCGCAATCGGCTGATCGGCCCGATCTTCTCGTTCAGCGTGAAAGGGAAGTTCTAGCGGGGCCTGAATACGCCCGAATGCGGAACATCGCCCTTAACCGGTCGTAGAGGCGCCTTGCTCCCTCGCCCGAAAGCTGCCCGATGCGCGCCGACCACGACCGATCCAACCCGCGTTCCACCGCCAGCATCTTCGGCCACCCCATCCATGCCATGCTGGTGCCGTTCCCGATCGCCTTCTTCGTCGGCGCCTTCGTCACCGACATCGTCTATGCGCAAACCGCCGATCTGATGTGGCAGTATTTCTCGATCTGGCTGATTTCGGCGGGGCTGCTGATGGGCGGGCTGGCGGCCGTCGCGGGGTTGATCGACTATTTCGGCGACCGGCGGGTGCGGGCCAAGCGCCCGGCGACGCCGCACATGCTGCTCAACATCGCGGCGATGCTGCTGTCCTTGCTCAACGCCTTCGTCCACAGCCGCGACGGCTGGACCGCTGTGGTGCCGCAGGGGATCGTCCTGTCGGGCATCGTGGTCGCGATCCTGGCGGTCAGCGCCTGGCTGGGCGCATCGCTCACCTATCGCCACGGCGTGGGGGTGGCCCAGTGACCCGCCCATTGACCGGCCCATTGACTCGCCCGGTGACCCGCGCGCGCATCGCCCTTGCGCTGACGCTCGCCCTCGTCGCGTGCAGCGATCCGCCATTCGACGAGAGCAAGCAGATCGGCGCCAACCCGCTGCTCCCCGAGCCGCACCAGTATCTCGTGCCCCCCATCAACGTCTCGCCCGCGATCGGCTGGAAAGCCGGGCAGACCCCAACGGTTGCGGCGGGCCTGCGCATCCAGGCGCTGGCGACAGGGCTGCTCCATCCGCGCATGGTCTATGTCCTGCCCAACGGCGACATTCTGGCGGTGCAGGCCAAATCGCCGCCGGTCGAGCCGGTGAAGCGGCCCAAGGACCCGATCACCGGATGGGTCAAGAACAAGGCGACGGCGATCCCCGGCGGGCCGAAGGCGGCGAGCCGGATCACGCTGATTCGCGATGCCGACGGCGACGGGAAGCCCGAGCTGCAGGTGACGTTGCTCGACAAGCTCAACTCGCCTTTCGGCGTGGTGTGGGTCGATGGCTATCTATACATCGCCAACACCGATGCGGTGATCCGCTATCCGTTTACCCCCGGACAGACTCGGCTGAGCGGGCCGGCGCATATCCTGACGCCGCTGCCCGGCGGGCCGATCAACCATCACTGGACCAAGAGCCTGACAGTCAGCCCCGACGGCCAACGGCTGTATGCGACCGTGGGCTCGAACAGCAACATCGTCGAGAACGGGTTCGAGGCCGAAAAGGGCCGCGCGGCGGTGTGGGAGATCGACCGCGCCAGCGGGCGGTCGCGCGAGTTCGCTACGGGCTTGCGCAACCCCAACAGCCCCAATTTCTACCCCCGCACCAACACGCTCTGGGTCGTCGCCAACGAGCGCGATGAGCTGGGCCCGCATCTGGTGCCCGATTACCTGACCTCGGTGAAGGACGGCGGCTTCTATGGCTGGCCGTACAGTTACTACGGGCAGCACCTCGATCCGCGTGTCCGCCCGCAGCGCCCCGATCTGGTCGCACGCGCGATCCCACCCGATTACGCGCTCGGCAGCCATGTCGCCGCGCTCGGCCTGACCTTCTACACCGGCACGACGCTCCCTGCGCACTACCGCGGCGGCGCGTTCATCGGCGAACATGGCAGTTGGGACCGGTACACGCCGTCGGGCTACAAGGTGGCGTTCGTGCCGTTCCGGAACGGTCGTCCGTCGGGTATGGTCGAGGACGTCGTCACTGGCTTTCTCGACCGCGCGCAGGGCAAGAGCCGGGGGCGGCCGGTCGGGCTGGCGGTCGACCGCTTCGGCGCGCTGCTTATCGCCGACGACGTAGGCAACACGGTCTGGCGGGTCACCGCGCGTTGAGCGAGCGCGCGAGAGCAGGGTGGTACTGGGCAGCGGTGGCGCACGCTTGGGTCCAGAGCGTGGCGGTGCACATGGCCGGACCCGCATGACCAGCAGATACGATTTCCTGGTCGCCGACAGCGAAACCGCGGCCGAGCGCGAGCAGCGGCGGCGCAGCGCGGGGAAAAGCGCGGGCGAGAGCTATGCCGCGACGCTCGCGCAGATCGCACCCGGCTGCACCGTCGAGGTGAGGGCGCCGGCCGACTCCGGCCAGCCCGAGATCACCGGTGCGGACCTTCGCTACGACGCGGTGTTCGTCTCCGGATCGCCGCTTCACGTCTATTGCGATACGCCCGAGACACGGCGGCAGCTGGCGTTCATGCGCGCGGTCTTTGCAGCGGGCGTGCCGAGTTTCGGGTCGTGCGCCGGGCTGCAGGTCGCGGCGGCGGCGGCGGGCGGTACGGTGCGCAAGATGCCGACCCGGCGCGAGGCGGGTCTGGTACGGCGGATCACCGCGACGGCCGAGGGCAGAAATCATCCGCTGCTCGCCGGGCGTCCTGCCGCTTGGGACGCATTGTCGATCCACGGCGACGAGGTCGAGACCTTGCCCGATGGCGCGACGCTGCTGGCGACCAATTGGGCGGCGCAGGTGCAGGCCGCGGAAATCCGGTGCGGCAAGGGCGTGTTCTGGGGCGTGCAATATCATCCCGAGCTGGCACCCGGCGAAATCGCGACCGCGTTGCGCCGGGACGCCGCCGATCTGGCGGAGACCGGGCTGGTCGACTCGCCCGACCATGTCGAGGCGCAGGCCGCGCTGTTCGACCGCCTTCACCGCGAGCCCGACAGCCGCGACGTCCGCTGGCGATTGGGTGTCGACGACAGCGTCGCGATCGAGGACCGGCGGCGTACCGAACTCCGCAACTTTATCGGCGCCATCGGTACCGACGCGCTCAGATAAGCGGCGGCAGCCGGTCCAGGTGCTTGTCGAGCGTTATCGGATAGTCGCGCACCCGCACGCCCGTGCCGTTGTAGACCGCGTTGGCGATCGCCGCGCCGACCCCGCAGATGCCGAGCTCGCCGACGCCCTTGGCCTTCATCGGCGAAGAGATCGGATCGACCTCGTCGAGGAAGACCACCTCCTGGTGCGGGATGTCCGCATGGACCGGCACCTCGTAGCCCGCGAGATCGTGATTGACGAAGAAGCCGAACCGCGTGTCGACCGCCAGTTCCTCCATCAGCGCCGCGCCCGCGCCCATTGTCATCGCGCCGATCACCTGGCTGCGCGCCGACTTGGGGTTCAGGATACGTCCCGCCGCGCATACCGCCAGCATGCGGCGGATGCGCGTCTCGCCGGTGTACGAATCCACCGCGGCTTCGACGAAATGCCCCGCGAAGGTCGACTGCTGATACTTTTTGCCCAGATCGCCGTATTCGATGTGGTCCTCCGCGAAGAGCCCGGCCGCGTCCTTCAGATCGGCGGTGCGATTGCCGCTGCGCACCTTGCCGTCGGCAAAGGTCGCGTCCGCCGAGTTGAACCCCAGCTTCTGCGCCACGGCTTCACGCAGCTTCATGCACGCGGCGTACACGCCCGCGGTGGAGTTGTTGGCACCCCATTGGCCCCCCGAGCCGCACGATGCGGGAAAGTCCGAATCGCCGAGCAGCACGACCACCTTGTCGAGCGAAACGCCCATCGTCTCGGCCGCGGTCTGCGCGATGATCGTGTACGTGCCCGTACCGATATCGGTCATGTCGGTCGCGACCGTCACCACGCCCTTGCCGTCGATGCCGACGCGTGCGGCCGACTTCGTCAGCAGGTTGTTGCGGAACCCCGCCGCCATGCCCATGCCCACCAGCCACTTGCCGTCGCGCACCTGCGCAGGCCTGGCATTGCGCCGGTTCCAGCCGAAGCGGGTCGCGCCCTGGTTCAGGCATTCGATGAACTGCCGCTGCGAATAGCGTCGTTCGGGGTGCTCGGGATCGACCTGGGTGTCGTTGGCGATGCGGAAGGCGACCGGGTCCATCCCCAGCTTCTCCGCCATCTCGTCCATCGCGATCTCGAGCGCCATGAGCCCGGGCGCTTCGCCAGGCGCGCGCATCGCATTGCCCTCGGGCAGGTCGAGGACGGCGAGCCGCATCGAGGTGAGCCGGTTGGCGCCCGCATACATCAGCCGGGTCTGCGACACCGCGGTCTCGGGCCCGCCGCCGGGCAGGTCGCCGGAGCCGCTCTCGTGCGCGATCGCGACGATCTTGCCCTGCCGGTCCGCGCCGATGCGGATGCGCTGGACGGTTGCCGGGCGGTGCGTGGTGTTGTTGGCGATCAGCGGCCGTTGCAGCGCGACCTTCACCGGCCGCCCCGCCGCCCGCGCCCCCAGCGCCGCCAGGATCGCGTCGGCACGCACGAACAGCTTTCCGCCGAAGCCGCCGCCGACATAGGGCGAGATCAGGCGGACGTTCTCCTTGGGGATGCCCAGCGTTTTCGCGACGTCGCCCTTGCCCCAGGCGATCATCTGGTTCGACGTCCACAGCGTCAGCCTGTCGCCGTACCACGCCGCGATCGTCGCATGCGGTTCCATCATCGCGTGGCTGTGATCGGGGGTGGTGTAATTGGCGTCGATCGTCACCGGTGCGGCGGCAAAGGCCTCCTCGAACTTGCCGACCCGGTCGACCGCTGGCGCGGCGCTGCCTTCGCCGCTGCTGTCGCCTTTCAAAGGCGCGGTCTTGATCTCGGTCGCCAGATCGAAGCGGCCGCCCTTGGCGCGTGCGTAATCGACCCGGACCAGCGCCGCGGCGGCACGTGCCTGCTCGAAGGTCTCGGCGACGACGAGCGCCACCGCCTGGTGATAATGCTCGATATCGGGCCCGCCGAGCAGGTGCGCGGTGTTGAAATCGCCTTTTACCAACTTGCCCGCATTGTCCGCGGTGACGATCGCCAGCACGCCCGGCGCAGCCTTCGCCTCGGCCAGGTCGACCGCGTTGATCCGCCCCTTGGCGATCGCCGATCCGACGATGTAGCCGTAGGCCTGTTTGGCAACGACGTCATGGCGCTCGTAGGCGTAAGGCGCCGTGCCGGTTGTCTTGAACTTGCCGTCGATTCGGTCGGTCGGCTTGCCGATGACCTTGAGCTGGTCGATCGGGTTTTCGCCGGCGGGTGTGTCGAACTTCATGCCGTCCTCGCTTCTGCGATCACTGCGGCCAGCGTGCGCTCGACCAGGGGCACCTTGAAGGCATTGTCGTGCGTCGGCTTGGCACCCGCGAGCAGCCCCGCGGTCACCGCCGCCGCACCCTGCGGCAATTGCGCCTCCGCCGCCTCGACCCGCCACGGCTTGTGCGCGATCCCGCCGATCGCGACCCGGCCGCTGCCGTCGCGCCCGATCACGCCAGCGACCGACACCAAGGCATAGGCATAGGACGCCCGGTCGCGCACCTTGCGGTAGATGTGGGTGCCGCCGATCGGCTTGGGCAGCGTCACCGCGGTGATGAGCTCGCCTGCCGCCAGATTGGTGTCGATATGCGGCGCGTCGCCGGGCAGCCGGTGGAAGTCCGCGATCGGGATCGCCCGCGTGCTGCCGTCGGGCTTCACCGTTTCCACCACCGCGTCCAGCACCCGCATCGCGACCGCCATGTCGCCGGGATAGGTGGCGATGCACGCGTCGCTGACGCCGACGATCGCCAGCTGGCGGCTGTACCCGCCGATCGCCGAACAGCCCGAACCCGGGCGGCGTTTGTTGCACGCCATGTTGGTGTCGTAGAAATACGGGCAGCGGGTGCGCTGGAGCAGATTGCCCGCGGTCGTCGCCTTGTTGCGCAGCTGCCCGCTGGCGCCCGCCACGATCGCGCGGGTCAGCACGCCGTAATCGCGGCGCACGCGCGCGTCGGCAGCCAGGTTGGTGTTGGTCACCCGCGCACCGATCCGCAGGCCGCCTTTGGGCGTCGCCTCGATCCGGTCGAGCTTCAGGTCGCCGACATCGATCAGGTGGCGCGGCGTCTCGATCTGGAGCTTCATCAGGTCGAGCAAATTGGTGCCGCCCGCGATGAACTTGGCGCCCGGCTTCACCGCAGCCGCAGCCGCCTCGGCCGGGGTCCGTGCGCGCTCGTAGGTGAAGGGGATCATGCGCGCGCCTCCGCCACGTCGGTCATGGCCTCCAGAATGTTGGAATAGGCGCCGCAGCGGCAGATGTTGCCGCTCATCCGCTCGCGCATCTCGGCATTGCTGGCGGTCGGCCGTTCGGTCAGGCTGACGCTCGCGTGGCTCGGGATGCCCGCCTTGATCTCGTTTAGCACCGCCACCGCCGAGCATATCTGCCCGGGCGTGCAATAGCCGCATTGATAGCCGTCGTGTGCCACGAACGCCGCCTGCATCGGGTGAAGCTTGCCGGGCGTGCCCAGCCCCTCGATGGTCGTGACCTTGTCGCCGTCGTGCATCACCGCCAGCGTCAGGCAGGAATTGATCCGCACCCCATCGACCAGCACCGTGCACGCGCCGCACTGGCCGTGGTCGCAGCCCTTCTTGGTGCCGGTCAGTTGCAGATGCTCGCGCAGCGCGTCGAGCAGGGTCGTGCGCGTGTCGAGCGACAGCGTGCGCCGTGTTCCGTTCACGTCCAGCCGGACCGTCGCCATGCTGGGCGCCGCCGCCGGCGACGGTGCGGCATCGACCGCCGGAATCGCGGTCACCGCCACGCTCGCGGCGCCGCCGGCCAATATGCCCCTGCGCGTAATGTCATGAGTCCCCGTGGTGGTCATGGCGGTCGAATCTCCCTGTCGCGGCGACCTGCCTGTCGATTTCATAGCGCCAACTCCCGGGAACCGCGTTCGTTGCAGTGCAGCGGCGACGTCGTGGAACGTGCGGGCTTTCCGGCGGTTGGCACCATCTGCTCCGCGCGGTGTTTTGCCGCGACCAGCATGGGACGGATACGATCATGAAGGTGCGCAAGCTCGGCTCTCAGGGCCTCGAAGTGTCGGCGCTCGGCCTGGGCTGCATGGGCATGTCCGATTTCTACGCCGGGCAGGACGATGTGGAATCCGAAGCCACGATCCACCGTGCGATCGACCTGGGCGTTACCTTCCTCGACACCGCCGACATGTACGGCGTCGGCCGCAACGAGGAGCTGGTCGGCCGCGTCGTCCGCCAGCGCCGCGAATGGGTGGTCGTCGCCACCAAGTTCGGCAACGTCCGCGGCGAGGACGGCAGCTTTCGCGGCGTGAACGGGCGCCCGGAATACGTCCGCGCCGCTTGCGACGCGAGCCTCAAGCGCACCGGGCTCGACGTGTTCGACCTCTATTATCAGCACCGCGTCGACCCCGAGGTGCCGATCGAAGAGACCGTAGGCGCGATGGCCGAGCTCGTGCAGGAAGGGAAGGTCAAGTATCTGGGACTCTCCGAAGCGTCGCCCGAGACGATCCGGCGTGCGCATGCGGTTCACCCGATTACCGCGCTGCAGACCGAATATTCGCTGTGGAGCCGCGATCCCGAGGACGAATTGCTGTCGACGGTACGCGCGCTCGGCATCGGTTTCGTGCCGTACAGCCCGCTCGGCCGCGGCTTCCTGACCGGGCAGTTCAAGTCGCCCGACGATCTCGCGACCGGCGATACCCGCCGCAACCATCCGCGCTTCCAAGGCGAGGCGTTCCAGAAGAATCTCGATCTCGTGACGGAGATCGAGCGGATCGCGGCCGACAAGGGCTGCACGCCGGCCCAGCTGGCGCTTGCCTGGGTGCTGGCGCAGGGCGACGACATCGTGCCGATCCCGGGCACCAAACGGCGCAAGTATCTGGAGGAGAACCTCGGCGCGCTCGACGTGGTGCTGACCCCGGAGGACCATGCGCGGATCGACCGCGTCCTGCCTCCCGGTGCGGCGAGCGGAACGCGCTACCCGGCGGCGGGCATGGCGGCGCTGAGCCGCTGAGACGAACCCGATTCCCACGGACAAGGAGCAAGACGATGGCGATCTTCAACAAGGACATGGTGGAATTGGCGAACGCCAACGACTTCTTCCAAAAGGAGGTTTACCGCGACGCCAACGTCCAGATCGTGCTGATGAGCATCCCGGCGGGCGAGGATATCGGCACCGAAAGTCACCGCGCCGACCAGACGACCTTCTTCGTCGACGGCGAAGGTCAGGCGGTCGTCGACGGGCACCGCACCAAGGTGACGCCCAACCACATGATCGTCATCCCCAAGGGTGCCGAGCACAATATCGTCAACAGGGGCGACGGTGCGCTGAAACTGTTCTCGGTCTACGCACCCCCCGCCGAGCCCGCGGGCGTCGCGCACCGGACCAAGGCCGACGCCGAAGCGGCTGAGGAAGGCTTCATCGCGCGCGCCGCCAAGAAGGTGAAAGCGGCCATAACCGGATGACACTTCCGCCGGGCAGGGCAGTCCCGAGCGGGCGGCTGGCCCGGCTCGGCGCCTTCGGGCGGCTCGCCGGCGGTGTCGCGGGCGGCGTGGTCGCGGAGGGCGCGCGCCGGCTGGCCGCGGGTGAACGGCCGCGGATGGGGGACCTGCTGCTCACCCCGGCCAACGCCGCGCGCGTCGCCGACCAGCTTTCGCACCTGCGCGGGGCGGCGATGAAGCTGGGGCAGATGATCTCGATGGACGCGGGCGACCTGCTGCCGCCCGAGCTTACCGCGATCCTGGCGCGGCTGCGCGACGGCGCGCACCACATGCCACCCAAGCAGCTCGACGCGGTGCTGGCGCGAGAATGGGGGCAGGGTTGGCGGGGGAAATTCGCGCATTTCCAGGCCCATTCGGTCGCCGCCGCCTCGATCGGCCAGGTCCACCGAGCCCGCACGCGCGACGGCCGCGATCTGGCGATCAAGGTGCAATATCCCGGCGTCCGCGAAAGCATCGACGCCGATGTCGACAATGTCGCCACCCTGTTGCGCGTGTCCGGGCTGCTCCCCAAGGCGCTCGACATCGCGCCGCTGCTCGCCGAGGCCAAGCGGCAGCTGCACGAGGAAGCCGACTACCGACGCGAGGGCGCGATGCTGGAGCGCTACCGCACCCTGTTGGCGGACGACCCCCGCTTCGTCGTGCCCGCGCCGGAGCCGGATTTTACCACCGACCATGTGCTGGCGATGACCTTTGTCGAGGGCACTGCCATCGAGACGCTGGAAGCCGCACCGCAGGACACCCGCGACCGCGTGGTCTCGGCGCTGATCGCGCTGGTTCTGCGCGAGCTGTTCGCTTGGGGGCTGATGCAGACCGATCCGAATTTCGCCAACTACCGCTGGCAGGCCGAAAGCGGCCGCCTGGTATTGCTCGATTTCGGCGCCGCGCGCGAAGTGGCGGACGAGGCGGCGCAGGGCTATCGCGCGCTGCTGCTCGCCGGGCTCCGGGGAGACCGCGACGCGATGCGCGAGGCGGCGATCGTGGCGGGGTTCCTGGGCGATGCTGCGGTGACGCAGCACCGCGCGACCGTGGATCGCATGATCGACGTGGTCCTGGGCGAACTGAACCGCGGAGGCCCGTTCGATTTCGGCGACCGCGCCTTTGTCGGCGTGCTGCGCGACGAGGGGATGGGGATCGCCGCCGATCGCGCCAACTGGCACGTGCCGCCGATCGAGACCCTGTTCGTCCAGCGCAAGATCAGCGGCACCGCGCTGCTCGCCGCACGGTTGAAGGCGCGGGTCGACGTGCGCGCGATGATCGCCGGCATACTCGCCACGGAACAACCCGCGCCGCCCGGCACTCTGCTCCCGACATCCTGATAATCGAGGAACCCACGATGGCCGACGATCGCAGCGCAACCCTGGTCCGCATGGTCCTGCCCGAACACACCTGCCCGTTCGGCGTGCGCGCCAAGCAGATGCTCGAAGGCGCCGGCTATACCGTCGAGGACTGCATCCTGCGCTCGCGCGAGGAGGTCGAAGCGTACAAGGCCGAACAGGGCGTCGACACGACCCCGCAGATCACGATCGGCGGCGAACACATCGGCGGCAGCGACGACCTCGAACGCTATCTCGCCGACGCGGGCTGAGGGTCAGCCGCCGAGCTTGGTGAGGACAAACGCGAGCAGGAAGCCGATCACCGCGATCAGCCCGGAATATTCGTGGGTGCTCTCGGTCGCCTCGGGGATCATCGTGTCGACCAGCATCGCCAGGATCGCACCCGCAGCGACTGCGGTGACCGCAGCGATGATCTCCGGGCTGCTTCCCGCCAGCGCGACGTTGCCGATCATCGCCGCGATGCCCGATACGATCGCAATGCCGCCCCAGACCCCGAAGATGTAACCGGCGCCGCGCCCGGCCTTCTTCATTCCCGCAGCACTCGACAGCCCCTCGGGCACGTTCGACAGGAACACCGCGGCGACCGTCACCGCGCTCACCCCGCTGCCGTCGAGCAGGCTGACCCCGATCACCACCGATTCGGGGATCCCGTCTAGCAGCGCGCCGATGGCGATGGCGGCGCCCGAACCGCTTTCCGCATCGGGCTGCTTCTCGTCCGAGTTCGACCCCGATCGCTTGCGGTGGCGCGCGCCTCGCCGCGACACCACGATATTGGCGATCGTGTAGACCAGCGCGCCGCCCAGGAAACCGACCGCGGTCGAATCGAACCCGCCCTGCCGGAACGCCTCGTCCATCAGGTCGAACGCGACCGCCGAGATCAGCACCCCCGATCCGACCGCCATGATCGCCGCGATCAGCCGCTGCGGTAACGTAACGGAGTAGGCGATGCCTGCCCCCAGGATCAGCGCAGACCCGCCGACCAGTCCCCAGAACCCGGCTTCCAACATGCCCGACATGATCGTCATCGTCGCTCCCTGGCGCCGGCACCCACCTCGCGGTGCCGGAACGTATCGCACCCTCTATGCATGATGGCGAAGATATCCGCACGGCCATCGCCGCCGCGTGCCCGGCTTGCCCCACACCGGCTGGTCCAGGAAAGGATACCAGCATATCCCCTCTATCGGCACCCCCGACGCGGCGACCTCGTCCCGGACATGCGCCAGCCAATTGGCCTGCGAATCGCCGATGAAGGGAAACCGCTTGCGCGCCCGAGTGTGGCCGACATGCCAACTCGTCTCCATGATCGCGATCGGCAGGTGATATCGCGCCCACACCGCGCGCAGCACCTCGGCCAGCGGCACGGTGGCGTCGTGCGGATAGTAGTTCACGCCGACGACGCTGATCCACCCGGTGGCGACGAGCGCGTCGGTCGCGGCGAAGGTCGCGTCGTGCAGGTGGTGGAACGGGTCGCACGTGTAGAACCGCGCCTCGCGCATCAGCCCGAAGGCGGTCATCATCTCCTTGGCCGCGGCGATCGCCTCGCGCTTGGGGCGGCGGCACAGCAGCGGCCACACCGACGGCTCGTTGACCGCGACGACATGCGCCGGGCCGGTGATCGCCTTGGCGCAGGCGAGCGCGTGCGCCGCGCGGTGCGGCGGCGGATCGAAGTGGCACAGGTCCCAGATCACCTGCACCCCGTCGGGCACCGCCGCCACCCGCGCCGCGGCGTCGTGCCGCCACGGCAGCCCGTCGCGCGCGATCCTCACGCCCAGCGCCATCGCGTCGCGATAGTGGCGGGTCATGTCGGTGGTGGGGGTATGGCGGGTCTCGACCAGCAAATCCTGGTCGCACCAGCCCAGATGGCCGCATTCGAAGCCGGCCCAGAGCGGAACGTTCACACCCCGCCACCTACCCGGCGGCGACGCGCGCGACAACCGCGCGCGGCTGCGTGACCGGTCCGCAGGCTTGGTGCATAGAACCGCGATGTCGCGGATCCGCCGATTTCTGTCCGAAGAGCAATGGACGTTCGCGCCGCACGAGCAACCGGCGATGCCGGGCTCGCCCGGATCGCCCGCGCATCCGCCCGCGCGCAGGCTTGCCTACGGCGCCATCGCGATCCTGGTGGGGCTGACGGGCGGGCTCGGTAACGCGCTAATCGCGGTGAACACGACGGTGCTGGCGGGCGGGCTCGGGCTCGATCCCGCCGAGATCGCGTGGCTGCCGGCGGCCTATGTGATGACCAACGTGTCGATCAACCTGCTGCTTATCAAGTTCCGTCAGCAATACGGCTTGCGGCCGTTCACGCTCATCTTTCTGGGCCTCTACGTGCTGCTCGCCTTCGCGCATCTGTTCGTGCGCGATTTCTGGTCCGCGGTCGCGGTGCGCGCGGCGAGCGGGATGGCGGGGGCGGCGCTGTCGTCGCTCGGCCTTTACTACATGATGCAGGCGCTGCCCGCCAAATGGCGGCTGAAGGCGGTGGTGATCGGCATCGGCGTGCCGCAATGCGCAACCCCGTTGGCACGGCTGTTCTCCCCCGAGCTGCTGGTCGAATCGCAGTGGCGCGCGCTGTACATGTTCGAGCTCGGGCTCGCGTTGCTCAGCCTCGCCGCGGTGAGCCTGCTCCGCCTGCCGCCGACCCAGCGCAAGCCCGCGTTCGAGCCGCGCGATTTCGCCACCTTCGCACTGTTCGCCACCGCCGCGGCGCTCGTCTGCGCGGTGTTGGCGGAAGGGCGGATCGTCTGGTGGACGCAGAGCGCCTGGATCGGCTGGGCGTTGGCGGCGGCGATCCCGCTGTTCGCAGGGGCGCTGCTGCTGGAACACGACCGCGCCAATCCGCTGCTCAACACCCGCTGGCTGGGCAGCCGCGACATCGTGCGCTTCACGATCGTCACGGTGATGGCGCGGATTGTCCTGTCCGAACAGACCACCGGCGCGGTCGGCTTGTTAACCGTGCTGGGGCAGACCAACGACCAGCTCCAGTCGCTGTTCGTCGTCATCCTGGCCGCCTCCGTCGCCGGGGTCGTTGCCAGCGCAGTGACGCTCGACGTCGATAAGCTGGCGCATCCGGTCATGCTGGCGATCGGCCTGGTCGCGATCGCGGCGCTCGTCGATTCGCACGCGACCAGCCTGACCCGGCCAGCGCAGCTGTATGTGACGCAGGCGGTGATCGCCTTCGCCGCCACCTTCTTCATCGGTCCGTCGCTGCTGTTCGGGCTCAACCGCGCGCTGCAACAGGGGACCGGGCACGTCATCAGCTTTCTGGCGTTGTTCGGCATTATCAATTCGATCGGCGGCTTGGGCGGTGCGGCGCTGATCGGCACCTATCAGACGGTGCGCGAGCGCGCGCACGACAGCGCCATCGTCCAGGCGATCGACCCCACCGACCCGTTGGTCGCACAGCGGCTGGCGGCAGGCGCTGCGGCGGTCGGCCGCGTCGTCGGCGACCCCGCATTGCGCGCGGCGGAGGGTGGCGCTCTGCTGTCGCAGGTGGCGGTGCGCGAGGCCAACGTGCTCGCGTACGACGACACCTTTCGGCTGATCGCGGTCCTGGCTGCGCTGACCACCGCATTCCTCGGCGGATTGCTGTTTCGACGCGGGCAACTGGAACGCCGCGCGCGCAGGGCCGTAGGAGCGGCATGACCGATAGCCGCTCCAGCCCCGTGGCCACAGAACCCGTCACCGCCGAGCGCGAAGCCGAGCTGGCGTCGCCGGCGGGATCCGGCTGGGCGCCGCCGCGTCCGGGACGGACGACGCTGATCGCGATCGTGCTGGTGACGATCGCGGGCGTGTGCCTGGTCCTCGCCGCCTGGCGGCTGCCACCCTTCGCCAGCGACGTCCAATCGACCGACAACGCCTATGTCCGCGGCCGCACGACCGTCATCAGCCCGCAGGTCAGCGGCTATGTCGCGACGGTGCTCGTTCGCGACTTCGCCGACGTGCGGGCAGGCCAGCCGCTCGTGCGGATCGACGATCGCATCTATCGACAGCGGGTCGAACAGGCCGCGGCGCAAGTCGCGGCGCAGCAGGCGACACTCGCCAACAGCCGCCAAGCCGCCCGCTCGCGTGCTGCAAGCCTGGCCGCGCAGGATGCCGCGGTCGACAATGCGCAGGCGCAGCTGTTGCGCGCGCGTGCGGACATGAACCGGGTGAACGATCTGGTCACCGACGGTTCGGTATCGCTGCGCGAGCGCGACCAGACGCTGGCCTCGCTGCGCCAGGCCGAAGCGCAATTGCGTCAGGCACAGGCTGCGCGCGAGATTGCACAGCAGGACATCCGCACCGTCGAGGTCGGCCGCGGCGGGCAGGAGGCCGGGGTCAGCGGCGCCGCTGCGACCGAACGATTGGCTCAGATCGACGTCGCCAACACCGTGGTCCGTGCACCCGAAGCCGGCCGGCTGAGCGAGGTCGGGGTGCGGCTGGGCCAATATGTCACCGCGGGGTCGCAGCTGATGTTCCTGGTGCCGCCGGAAACGTGGGTGATCGCCAATTACAAGGAGGCGCAGACCGCGCGAATCGCGATCGGCCAGCCCGCGACCTTCACCGTCGATGGCCTCGGCAATGCCCGCTTCACCGGGCGGGTCGAGCAGATTTCGCCCGCGGCCGGATCGGAGTTCGCGGTGCTCAAGGCCGACAACGCCACCGGCAATTTCACCAAGGTGCCGCAGCGGATCGCAGTGCGCATCCGCATCGATTCCGGCCAGCCGCTGATCGCGCGGCTGCGGCCCGGCATGTCGGTGCAGGCGCGAATCGATACCGCGGGCGGACCCGCGGCCCGATGAGGTCGGCCGGTCTGCTCGCCGCATTTTTGCTCCTGACGGGCTGCGTCGGCCCGCGCCCCGCGATCCCGGTCCAAGCGGCGATCGTCGCACCCCCTGTCTGGCGGACCGCGCTGGGGCCGGGCGCGCCGATCCGCGCCGATTGGTGGCAGGTGTTCGGCGATCCGGTGCTCGCGCGGCTGGTCGAGCGCGCGCTCGCGAACAGCCCCGATCTCGGCAGCGCGGCGGCACGGGTGGAGGAGGCGCGCGCGCTGGCCCGGCTGGCGCGCGCGCAATTGTCGCCGCTGGCGACCGCCGGAGCGCCGCTGTCGGACGGCCGCGCGCTGAACCCGTTCGGGGTGCCGACGACCAACTTCGGCGCGCAGCCGGCTCTGCAGGTCAGCTACGACCTCGATCTCTTCGGCCGCTTGCGCGATGCCAGCGCAGCGGCGCGCGCGCAGGCGCTGGCGAGCGACGCCTCGCGCGATGCGGTACGGCTCGGCATCGTCGCGGGGGTGGCGAGCGGGTACGTTACCCTGCGCGCGCTCGACCTGCGGCTGACGGTGGCACGCGAAACGCTCGCGGCGCGCGCCGAGGGCTTGCGCATCGCGCGCCGGCGGGCGGAGACCGGCTACACCTCAAACCTCGAACTGCGCCAGGCGGAGGCCGAATATCGCGCCACCGAACAGCTGGTGCCGCAGGCGCAACTGGCGATCAGCCGGCAGGAGAATGCGCTGAGCCTGCTGGTCGGCGACACGCCCGGAGCGATCCCGCGCGGCCTGGCGCTCGACGCGTTGACGACTCCGCCCGTCCCCGACGGTCTGCCCGCCGACCTGCTGCGGCGGCGCCCCGACCTGTTCTCCGCCGAGCAGGCGCTGGTCGCCGCCGACCGCAGCCTCGACAGCGCGCGCGCGGCGCTGCTGCCCAATCTGGCGCTGACCGGGTCGGCGGGTTTGGTGCTCTCGACCGCGCTGTCGAACCCGGTGGGGGTGTTCTCGCTCGGCGCGAGCGTCCTGTCGCCACTGTTCGACGGCGGGCGGTTGCGCGCGCAGGCGGATGCGTCGGTGGGGCGGCGAGACCAGGCCGGGTTCGCGTACCGGCGCGCCGCTCTGGTCGCCTTTCGCGAGGTCGACGACGGCCTGGCGGGCGTGCTGCGCTCGGGCGAACAGGCAATTGCGCTTGCCCGCCAGCGCGACGCACTGGCGGGCGCCTTGCGCAACGCCTCGAACCGCTACCGCGCGGGCTATTCCGCCTATCTCGATCAGCTCGACGCTCAGCGCGGGCTGCTCCAGGCCGAGCTCGCACTGGTCCAGGCGCGCGCGGATCGGCTGAACGCCTACGTTTCGCTCTACCAGGCACTCGGCGGCGGCTGGTCCCCAGCGGATGTGGACGCGACCCGGCGCTGATCTTGCCGCATAACCTCGGACGCCCGGCCGACTATCGCGCGCTGATTTTGGTTCAGCCCGGCGCCCGGGCGAACCAGATGACGTGCCGCGGTCCCTTGCCGTTGCTGCGCGCGCGCACCGCGACCTCGTCGACGTCGAACCCGGCGCGCTCGAGCCGGCGTGCGAAGCCGGTGTCGGGCGCCGCCGACCAGACCGCCAGCACGCCGCCCGGCTTCAGCGCAGCGCTCGCGCTCGCCAGGCCGCGCGCCGCATAGAGGCGGCCATTGTCCTCATGGGTAAGCGCGTCGGGGCCGTTATCGACGTCGAGCAGGATGGCATCGTATGCGGCGCGACCACGTTCGATCACCGCCGCGACATCGTCCTGCACCAGCGCGACGCGCGGGTCATCAAGGCAGCCGGCGGTCAGCACGGCCATCGGGCCCCTGGCCCAATCGACGATTTCGGGAACCAGCTCGGCCACGGTCACGCGGGCGTCGGCGCGCAGTGTGGCCAGCGCCGCACGCAGCGTGAAGCCCATACCGTAGCCACCGATCAGCAGGTGCAGCCCGGCACGCTTCCCGAGCCGCGCCGCCGTCATCGTGGCCAGCGCCTCTTCCGACCCGCTCATCCGGCTGTTCATCAGCTCGTTGCAGTCGAGCACGATCATGAAGTCGCCGCCACGGCGAAACAGCCGCAGCGTCTCGCCGCCAGGCACAGCGGCGGTTCCGATCAATTCGCGTGCAATCATGCCATCCGCCGCCACCGATCGGTGGCGGAATCCTACTTCAGCGTCGTCATCTCGACCGGTTTGCCCTTGGTCGTCGGATTGGACGCATTCGCCTTGGGTGGCTTTTCGGCCTTGGGCTTGCGCACTTCGCGGCTCGACTTCTTCTGACTCTTGGCCATGATGCCTCCTGATCCGGGTGCGCTGACCGCAGCCCTATTTGGTGCGCTTTTTCCGCGCGGCATAGCGTGCGTCGCGCGCCGCCTTGCGCTCGGCCTCGGTCAGCGTCGGGGTAGCGGCCGCACGGGCCTCTGCCTCGGCCTGGATCTTGGCGGCGAATTCCGCTTCGGCAATCCGCTTGCGCTCGGCGGCTTCCTCCTCGCGCGCCAGGCGCTCTGCCTCACGCTTGCGCGCAGCGGCGGCGCGCTTCTCGGCTTCCACCGCCTCGCGGGCGAGGCGCGCGGCGTTGCGCTCGGCAAGCTCTTCCGCGGTTGGCTTGGGCTTGTCGCGCAACTTGGCGAGGGCTTCGGCGCGCGCGCGATTGGCACTGGCGACGCGGTCTTGAAATCCGGGTTCCTTGAACGACGGCATGTAGGGTCGTGGTCCTGTCTTATTGGTAGCGGCTGAGCCGGGTCGGCGTCCGCTGCACGGGGCCGGCGATTACCTTGGAGCCATACGCTTTGGCAATATCTGCGGTATCGTCGGCATTGTTCATCACCACGCGGGTGCCGCCGGAATGCAGCGTCTCGATCGCGCTGATCGTGATCTTGCGCTTGGCGCAGGTGGCAATGACATGCGCCTCGGTGGCATTGACGTTGATCGCTCTGGACACGGGCGCCTCCGAATGGCTGGCGGCACCGGGCCACCGAAAAGAATGACGGCGGAGCACCATAAGGTGCCCCGCCGCCTGTCAGGTCATGCGGCCTGGAGGTTCACCGCAGAGGTCTTGCCCCGGCGATCGGTTTCCAGCTCGAACGAGACGCGCTGGTCCTTGTCGAGGGTCGCCATGCCGGCGCGTTCCACCGCCGAGATGTGCACAAAGGCGTCGCCCCCGCCACCCTCGGGCGCAATGAAGCCATAGCCCTTGTCGGCATTGAAGAACTTGACGGTTCCGATAGTCATGGGGAATTCCTTTGTCCCATAGGTGACGGGCATGGGCCAACCGCGGCACATCCCGGCTTCGTTGAGGCTAGAAAGGGACAAGGGGGAGCCGAGGCGGCCCCATATCCGTCGCATGCGACGTAAGCCCCCGCCATATAGGGCAGAAGCCGGGCGAATGAAAGGGCGGACGCCGTTTTGGCCATAATGGTCGCGGCGCGTACGGCATTGCGCTAACGACTTGGCTGTTCCCGTGCGGGTCTTCATGCGCTAGTCGCCGCGGACGATATCCGCCCCGAGTATCCGCCATCCGCCAGATCGCCGCCTTGCCCTATCGCACCGACGGATCGCCGGTCGACGGCGGCGTGCGCGTGTTGCTGGTCACCTCGAGAAGCACCAAACGTTGGGTGATCCCGAAGGGCAACATGGGTGCCGGCGTCGCGCCGCACACCGCCGCGGCGCAGGAGGCGGAGGAGGAAGCCGGGGTTCGTGGTGCGGCCTGCCCGACCCCGCTCGGCAGCTATCGCTACCGCAAGCGGCGCGGCAGCGGCGCGTCGCTGATGGTCGACGTCGACGTCTTTCCGCTCGCCGTCACCGACGAGCTGCCGAAGTGGAAGGAGCAGGGCGAGCGCGAGCGGCGCTGGTTCTCGCTCGCCGAGGCGGCGGGAGCGGTCGAGGAGCCCGATCTTCGCGACCTCATCCGCTCGTTCAGTGCAACCGAATTCAAGGCGGCGGCGGCGCGCAGCATGCTCGGCCGCGTCGCCGACAGATCAAAGGTGGGATCGATGTTCTCCTGGTTTCAGCGGCTGCTCCCGCAAACGGGCAATTTCTTCGAGATGTTCGAGGCGCATGCGCGCACGGTGACGACCGGCGCGGAGGCGATGGCGCGGCTGGTTCAGGGCGGCCCCGCCACCGCCGAACATATCCGCGAGGTGATCGAGCGCGAGCATGACGCCGACGAGATCACCCGCGCGGTGCTCCAGACCGTCCGCAAGACCTTCCTGACCCCGTTCGACCGCGGCGCGATCACCAGCCTGATCGGCGCCATGGACGATACGATCGACGAGATGCAGGCCGCGGCGCAGGCCGTCGACCTCTACGACGTCGTCGATTTCGCGCCGGAGATGAAGGACATGGCGGCGATCATCGTCGACGCCGCGCGGCTGACCTGCGAGGCGATGCCGCTGCTGCGCGACGTCGCGGCGAACGGCGGCCGGCTGCACGAACTGACCGAGCGCGTGGTGCGCATGGAGGGGCAGGCCGACGAGATCCACGTCGCCGGGCTGAAGCGCTCGCTGCGCGATCACGGCACCACCGACACGCTACGCTTCGTCGTCGAGCGCGAGATCTACAAGCATCTCGAACGGATCGTCGACGCGTTCGAGGATGTCGCCAACGAGGTCGACGGCATCGTCATCGATCACTCGTGACCCTCGCCGCTCCCCATGCATGAACTCGCCTTCCCGCTGCTCGTCGCGCTGATCGGCGTCGCGCTCGCGTTCGATTACCTGAACGGCTTGCACGACGCCGCCAATTCGATCGCCACCGTCGTGGCCACGCGGCTGCTGTCGCCGGTCAAGGCGGTGCTGTTCGCCGCGGTGTTCAACTTCGCCGCCTATTTCCTGACCATCGCCTTTCCCAGCTTGCACGCAGTGGCGGAGACGATCGGCAAGGGGCTGGTCGACAAGGATGTCATCACTCCTGCGGTGATCTTCGGCGCGCTGGGCGGCGCGATGTTCTGGAACGTCGTGACCTGGATTCGCGGCATCCCGTCGTCGTCGAGCCATGCGCTGGTCGGCGGGCTGATCGGGGCAGGGGTGGCGCACGCGGGGATCGGCGGCATCCAGTGGACGGGGCTGAACAAGACGCTGCTGGCGATCGTGCTGTCGCCGATGCTCGGCATGATGCTGGCGATGCTGGTCATGCTGGCGAGCAGCTGGGCGTTCTACCGCGCGACCGCGCACCAGGCGGAACGCAGCTTTCGCGCGCTCCACCTGGTCTCGTCGGCGGCCTATTCGCTGAGCCACGGCCTCAACGACGCGCAGAAGACGATGGGGATCATCACCGTCCTGCTCTATTCGACCGGGCGGCTCCAGGGGCCGTTCCAGGTGCCGCATTGGGTGGCGATCAGCTGCTACATCGCCATCGCGCTCGGCACCATGACCGGCGGGTGGAAGATCATCGAAACGATGGGCTCGCGGATCACCAAGCTGTCGCAGCACCAGGGGTTCAGCGCGTCGCTGGCGGGATCGATCGTGCTGTTCAGCGCATCGGCACTCGGCATCCCGGTATCGACGACCCACACCATCACCGGCGCGATCATCGGTGCGGGCACCGCCAGGCGGGCGTCCGCGGTGCGCTGGGGCGTCGCGCGGACGGTGGTGATCGCGTGGATCGTCACCATTCCCGCGTCGGCGGTGGTCGGCGCCGCCTTCTACGCGTTGACGACGCTCTTTTGAACTGCGGCAAATCCTCGCGTCGAATCGTCAAGAATGCCGTTCGTGCTGAGCGAAGTCGAAGCACATCGCCCAGAGCCATGCCCTTCGACTTCGCTCAGGGCGAACGGAATTAACTGGTCGGCTATTTGCCTCCAGCCGCGATCCAGCGGTCGATCTTGGCTTCGAGCACCGGCATCGGCAGTGCGCCGGTATCGAGAACGGCGGCATGAAAGGCGCGCGGATCGAAGCGGTCGCCGAGCGCCGCCTTGGCCTTGGCCTTGGTCCGCGAGATCGTCAGCTGGCCGATCTTGTACGCCAGCGCCTGTCCCGGAATGGCGATATAGCGCTCGACCTCGGCGGTCGCGTCGGTGCGCGCCATCGGCGAGTTGGCGAGCATGTAGTCGATCGCCTGGTCGCGGGTCCAACCCTTGGCATGGATGCCGGTGTCGACCACCAGCCGCATCGCGCGCAGCATCTCGTCGTTCAGCCCGCCCATCCGCTGGTACGGATCGGTCTCCATCCCGAGCTCGGGCCAGAGCGTCTCGGCGTACAGCGCCCAACCTTCGGCATAAGCGGTGTTGCCGCCGAAGCGCATGAAGGCGGGCAGCGCCTGGTTCTCCTGGGCGACGCTGATCTGGAAATGATGCCCCGGCACCGCTTCATGGAGGAACAGCGTCTCCATCTCCCACATGTAGCGCGAGGGCAGGTCGTAGGTGTTGTAGTAGAACACCCCCGGCCGCGATCCGTCGGGCGTTCCGCCCTGATACGAACCGCCCGCGTCGGTCTTTTCCTTGAACGGCGGCACCGCGCGGATTTCGAGCGGGGTCTTGGGGATCAGCGAGAATTGCTCGCGGATGCGCGCGTCGATCCGCTTGCCGATCGCGAAATAGCCGTCACGCAACTGCGCCGCCGACTGCGGCTGGAACTGCTTGTCGGTGCGCAGGAAGGTGAAGAACTCGGGCAGACTGCCCTTGAACCCTACCGCGACCTTCTGCGCCTCCATGCCCTTTAGGATACGCGCGACCTCGGATAGCCCCAGTTGATGGACCTCCTCGGCCTTCAGCGGCAGCGTCGTGTTCGATTCGATCAGATAGGCGTAGAGCCGGTCGCCGCCGGGCATTCCCGATAGCCCGACGCTGTCGCGTGCCGCCGCCAGATAGGTGTTCGCGAGAAAATCGCGCATCCGCTGCTCGGCAGGCAGTACCACGTCGCGGATCTGCGCCGCATAGGCGCTGCGCAGCCGCGCCTGGTCGGCGGCGGCGATACCGGCGGGAAAGGTCTTGACCGGGCCGTAGAAGGTTGAAGTCTCGACGCCTTCCTTGATGAGGTTGTCGAACTGGCCGATCATGTTGCGGACGACCAGCTTGGGCTGGACCACGCCGGTCTTCATGCCCTGGCGAAAGCGCACGATCGCCTCGTCGAGCAGTGCGGCATATTGCGCGTTGCGCTTCAGGTTGTTCTCGTAATCGGCCAGCGTCTTGAACGGCGCTCCGCCGATCCCGGAGGCGAATTCGGGATAGAAGGATTGGAAGCCGAAGAAATGGTCGATCGGTCGGACGATCGTCAGCGCCACGATCTCCGGGCTGAGCCCGCGCAGCGCGATTTGGGTCTGATTCTGGAAAACGTCGTAGGCGATTCTGTCGACCGGGGTCAGCCGGGCGCGGTCGATCGCCTTGAGGCCGCGCAGGTCGGCCTCGGCCGCCGCCCGCTCGGCGGCGATATAGGCGTCGGAGAGCTGATCGCCGAGCCGGTCGGCGTAGCGCAGGTCGCCGCGGAAAATCGCCGACACCGGATTGCGCTTCAGGCTCGCCTCGTCGCTGTCGTAGAACAGCCGCTTGAGCCGCGCGTCCTCCGCGCTGTCGTCCGCCTGCGCGACGGGCGGCGGCAGCGCCTGGGCGAGTGCGGGGCTTGCGACGGACAGGAGCAGCAGCGCGAGCGGGAGAGCCTTGGAAAGCAAGCGGATATCCTTGGATGACATCGTCGCTTGGTATGCGGCATCGCTGGCTTGGGCAAGCGCACCCGATACACGATCCGCACTTGCCCGCGATCCGCTCCTGCGCCAGAGGGCTCGGCGATGCCGTTCGCGATGCTGCTATCCCTGGCTGTGGCCGGACAATCGCCCGCTGCCCCGCACGGAGCCTGTCCCCCGGCGGGCAGCGCGGCCGTGCTGGTCGACGTGACCGGCTTCAAGGCTCGCGTCGGCGCGGTCCGCGTGCGGCTGTTCGGCCCGCCCACCAGCACCTATTTCGACAAGAAGCATGCGCTGGTCCGCACCGAGATCGCGGTCCCCGCGTCGGGCCGCGTCACGATCTGCGTGCCCGTGCCGCGGCCCGGTGTCTATGCGATCGACGTCCGTCACGACGTCAACGGCAACGGCAAGACCGACCGCGCCGACGGCGGCGGCGCATCGGGCAATCCGCGCCTGGGGCTGCTGGACGTGCTGCTCGGGCGCAAGCCCGATCCCGCACGGGTCCAGGTCCGCGTCGGCTCGGGCGTGACGACGGTCTCGGTTACGCTGATGTACCTCCAGGGCGGCGCGTTCAAGCCATGGCGCTGATCGCCCGTGCCCGCCCGCATGGCTGAGAACGGAGCCGGTGGCGCGCTCGCCCCGCTGATCGCGATCGTCGGCTGCGACGGATCGGGCAAGTCGACGCTGGCGCGCGACCTGTGCCTGGACCTGGCACGTACACATTCGGTCGAAATGCACTATCTGGGTCTCGGATCGGGCGCGATCGGCGAGCGCATCAAGCGATGGCCGCTGATCGGCAGCGTCACCGAACGCGTGCTGTCGAACAAGGCGCGGCGGACCCGAACCGAGGGCGATCGCATACCCGGACTCGCCACCGCGCTCGTCGTGTACGGCTTTTCGCTGCTGCGGCGCAGGCGGTTTCGCGCGGTGCTGGCCGCCCGCCGCGCCGGCGTGATCGTCGTTACCGATCGCTACCCGCAGACCGAGGTGCCCGGTTTCTATGACGGCCCCGGACTTTCCGCGGCGAGTTCGGGCAGCCGCGCCGTTGCGCGATTGGCAGCGCGAGAGGCGCGCATGTACGCGTGGATGGCAAGCTTTCGCCCCGATCTCGTTATTCGCCTCGATGTCGACCTCGCCACCGCGCATGCGCGCAAGCCCGATCACGATTCCGACCTGCTCCGCCGCAAGATCGCCGCGACCCCGCTGCTCGGCTTCGCGGGCGCCGCGATCGTTGATATCGACGCGCGAGCCCCCTATGCCGAGGTCCGGCGTCAGGCCTGGGCAGCGTTGCTGCCAGTCGTCCGCGACGTCGGCTGACGAAGGACGCGCGCCGCCCGCGCCTGTACGGACCCACGCATGACCGAACCGTTCCGGGCGCCGCTGATCGCCATCATAGGCTCCGACGGCTCGGGCAAGTCGACGGTCGGGGAAGCGCTGCTGGCGTGGATGCAGGACCGCCGCCCGACCGTGCTCCACCATCTCGGCAAGCAGACCGGCGGCATCGGCCGCGCGATCGCGCGCTGGCCGCTGGTCGGTCGCCGCCTCGATAGCGGCATCGCCCGGCGCGCCGACATCGCCGGTGCCGTGCGCCGTCCGGGGATCGTCCCGGTGCTGATCATCTACATGTTCTCGATGCGCCGCCTGCGCCGCTTCCGGCACATGCTGGCCGACAGGGGGCGAGGGCTGGCGGTGCTTGCCGACCGGTTCCCGCAGCTTGGCGTGCCGGGGCCGATGGATGGCCTGGGGCTCGCGCCCGTCGCCGATGCCGGGGGGCTGCGGGGGCGCCTGGCGCGGTGCGAGCGCGCGCATTATGCCTGGATGGCGACGCATCGCCCCGACCTGGTGATCCGCCTCAACGTCGATCTGGCGACCGCGCTCGCGCGCAAGCCCGATCATCGTCCCTCCACGCTGGCGCGCAAGATCCACGACGTGCCGCTGCTGACCTTTGCGGGCGCGCCGATCCTCGATCTCGACGCGACCCGGCCGCTCGACCAGGTGATCGCGCAGGCCAAGCGCGCGATCGAGCCGCTGTTGTGAAGGCTCCGCTTTCGTGAAGGCGTGGTTCGCCGATGGCGTGTTCCGCACGGTGCTGCGCAACGCCGGCTATCTCGTCTCGGGCAAGCTCGCGGGCGCGATATTCAGCCTTGTTGCGTTCGCCTGCGCGGGCCGCGCGCTGACGCCTGCGGTGTTCGGCGTACTGATGGTCGTCAACAGCTATGCGCAGACCGCGGGCGGGCTTGCCAAATTCCAGACCTGGCAGTTCATCGTCCGCGAGGCCACGCCTGCGCTCCACCATGGTGACGGCGCCCGCGCCAACGATGTCATCCGCTTCGCCTTCGGGCTCGACATCGCCAGCGGCCTGATCGGCATGATCGGGGCGATGGCGGTGCTGCCCTGGCTTGCCGGCCGCGTCGGCATCGACGGTGCCACGCTGCCGCTGGCGCTGATCTACTGCACATTGGTACCGACGATGTCGTCCGCCACCGCGACCGGCACGCTGCGCGTGCTCGACCGGTTCGATCTCATCGCCGGACAGCAGGTCGTGACACCGGTCATCCGTGCGGGCGGAGCCTTGCTGTCGTACCTGGCCGATCTCGGCTTCGTGGGCTTCGCGGTGACCTGGTATGTCTCGGACCTGGTCGGCGATCTCGTGCTCTGGATCTATGCGGTGTGCGAGTTGCGGCGACGCGGCATGCTGAACGCGCTGAAGCCCGGGTTGTTCGGCACTGCGCGCAGGCTGCCGGGCGCGTGGGGGTTCGTGTGGACCACCAACGCGGCGCATTCGGTCTATGCCGCCTGGGGACCGCTCAGCAATCTGGTCGTTGCGGGCATCCTCGGTCCGGTCGCAGCGGGGCTGTACAAGATCGCCAGCACCTTGCTCGATTCCGCTGCCAAGCCCGCGGATCTGCTCCGGCGCGGCTATTATCCCGAGATCATGCGCCTCGACCCGCGCGAGCGCCGTCCCTGGCTGCTGGGGGTGCGCACCGGCCTGTTGGCAGGCGGGGCGGGGCTGGTCATCGTGCTGCTGGTGCTCGTCGGCGGCAAGCCGCTGATCGCACTCGTATTCGGCCGCAAATATCTCGAGGCTTACGACCTGCTCAAGCTTATGGCGGTGTCGCTGGTCGTGGCGATGGCCTTCTTCCCGCTTGAATCGCTCCTGTATATGGCGCACCGCCAGACCGCGGCGTTGGTGGCGCAGATGGTCGCGGTCATAGCCTATCTCGCGCTACTCGCCGGACTTACCCACACGTTCGGGCTTGAGGGCGCGGGCATTGCGTACCTTGCCGGTAGCGTGGCGGTGGCGTTGTGCATGCTCGTACCGACGCTGGGTGCTTACCGCCGCCGAGCGACCCTGCGGTGGTCCGTTCCCGCATGACGATCCTGCGCCGGGCCGAATTGGCAGCGGTCCGCTTCGCGGCCGAACGGATCGACGCGCTGGTCGCGGCGATCGACATCAACGATCGGATCGACCTGGACGCAGCCCTGCCGACGACGGTTCGCCTTCATTATCCTGCGGAGCGGTTCGTCGAGGGCTTCGCGCTGTCGCGCCAGTTGTGGCGGGAAGGGTTCGACCCGCCGGCGCTGACCGCTTTGGCGATCCGCCTCAAGGGCGGCGGGCAGCTGGACGCGGATACCGGCCGCTGGTTCAAGCAGGTCCGTGCGCGCTTCAAGCACCTGCGCTTCGCCTTCTTCCTGTACGCCGCCGGGCATCGCTCACCCGCGATGCTGTCACTGGTGACGCTGGTCATGGGCGAGTTGCAGGACGCGGTTCGGGTGAGACACGCGCGCGACGTCGCCCGCCACGCGGCCAGGCTGCAACTGCTTCTTTCCCGTCCCGCGCGCCTGCTGCTCGCGCACGAGGTCGACCGGCTGGTGCCGAGCGACGCTGCGGCCTTTCGCCGGTTTACGGTGTCGCAGATCGCATCGCTTGCGCCGTTGCTGGCCACGCCGGTCACGGGCGCGCACGCCTTCCATGCCGCGCGCAAAGTGGTGAGCCGTCAGGTCTCGTTCCACGACGACATGCGTACTTTGAACCCGTACGGCGAGCAAGCCGTCGAGCATCGCGCGATGGCGCGGTGGCTGGCGACGCTCAACGGACTGATGGGGCAGTTCCACGACGAGCTCGTCACGCAGAATGCTGCGGGCACGTTCCGCTATGCACGCGACACCTTTGCGCTGCCCGAAGATATCCGCGCCCGGCTGGAAGCGCTTGTCCCGCTCTATCTCGCAACCAGGAGTTCGAACCCGCCGTCGGCATAGACGGGGCGATAGCGTGCGCGGACGGCGGGGATCAGCCGGTTCTCGTGCCAGCCGGGGTTGTTGCTGCGCATCGCGATCAGCTCGAAGGCGTGTGAGTCGAGCGCGGTCCGGAACGCCGGAACGTCGCCCTTGAGCAGCCGTTGCTTGATCGCGAAGAAGTCGAGCGCGCTCTCCTTCCCGGCCCAATAGCACACCGCCTGATCGTCGCACGCCACCGGCCCCGATGCCGCAGCGACCCGATCGATGAAAGGCTGCCAGTGCCTGACGGCCGCCCCCCGCCCGGCAAGTTCGCGCACGTCCGCCACTACGGCGACCGGCGCCAGAACCAGCACCGGCAGCGCTGCGGTACCGAGCCAGCGCCAGGGTGCGGCCGGCCGCAACGCACACGCCGCCGGCACCGCGATCGTCAGGGCAAAGATGGATTCAAACGTCGCATTGATGTCCACCCCGTCGCCCGAGCGCTGGACGATCGCGGTAGAAATCGCGACCGCAAGCAGCAGGAGCGGCAGCAGATAGCGGGGATCGACCCGCCGCTGAGCGACCAGCGGGCGGCTTGCGAGGAAGCCGGGCAGCAAGGCGAGCAGCAAAGGTGCACCCTGCGCCGCCATTCGTGCCAGCGAATAGCTGCGCGCGGGCGCGAGCACGTCGAGAAAGACGTTCGGTCCCCAGATCGCGAACAATCCCGCGCACGCCGCCGCCGCGAACGCCGCTCCCGCCGCGACCCAGACGGCCAATGCGCGCCGGTCGGCAAACCAGAGCCACAGAGTCGCGGCGAGCGGGATCGCGACAAGGTTGTGCTTCACCAGGCCGCCGGCGACAACCAGCGCCGCCGCGGCGACGACCGCCCCCGCTGACGCGCGTTCGCCGCTGTGTCGCGGCACGAGCAGGACGAGCGCCCACGCCATCATCGCCTGCCCGAGCCACTGCGGATCGTTCATCGCCAGGTAGCTGCGGAGCAGCGTCACCGCGAACCCCGCGAACAGCAGCGCTCCTGCCGCCGCCCAAATGCGAGCCCCCGTCAGCCGCGCGACGATCGCGTAGACCGCGCCGCCGGTCGCCATCTCGGCGAGAAGTGACACGATCCGTCCGGCGACGATGTGGTCGCCGACGACGTGTCCGACCGCGCCGACGACGAAAAAAGACAAGGGTGGATAATTATTGGCGACCAGTGCGTCGGGCGCGGGGTAAAGCAGCGCTGAGCCGAACGCGCGCACCGCGTGGCCGGCGTTCCAGCCCTCGTTGACGTTGAGCGGCGCATGCGCGGGCAGCCACCACAGCCGCCCCAGCGCAAGCAGGATCACAAGCACGCCGGCTACGATCCAAAGCGAGCGGCGTTCCGCAAGCGGGGGTGTGGCCGGAGGCGAAGCGGGAGCGTACATCGTATACCGCTCTGTTTGAATCGAACCGCCGGCGCAAGCGGCGAGCAAATTGTCACCGATAGGGCATGAAACCGCCGCAATAGCGGTGTCATAGGGAACGGAATGCAACTAGGCCGGTGTAGTTGACGTTTGCTACAGGGTCATTACTCAAAACATGACGTTTCGAGGTACCTATCGTTCATGACGCCTGACCTGTCCCTACGTCTGGAGGGTATCGCCGGCGCCGCACTGCGGCGATCCGAGGCGACGGCGACGGCCTACGCCCGCCCGTCGGGCCTCTTTCGCCTCGACACGGCGCCGCTCAGGATCGGCATCATCCGCAATGCCAAAGCGCGGCTGAACATCGCGCGACGTGGTATCGACATCGGCTTGGCCGCCAATTGCGCGATGCCGCGTTCCCACGACGAGCTCCACGACGCGCTGGCCATGTTCGCGCGCACTGGTGTCAACGCGCTGGTGATCGACGGTGGCGACGGAACCGTGCGCGACGTGCTGACGGCCGCCGCCTTTCATTACCGCGGCATCTTTCCGACGGTGGCGGTGCTGCCGTCGGGTAAGACCAACGCGTTGGCGACCGATCTCGGCCTGCCGCAGGGATGGACCGAGCAGGCTGCGGTCGATGCGTTGCGCGCCGGTCGTACCCAGGAGCGCGGCCCGCTGGAGATCTGGCGTCCGGGTATGGCGATCGCCGAGCATCGCGGATTCATCTTCGGCGCAGGCGCTTTCGTCCGCGCGACCGCGCTGGCGCAGGATACCCATCGCCTCGGCGCGTTCAACGGGCTCGCCGTCGGACTGTCGGTCGCGGGCGCGGTGGCGCAGACGCTGTTCGGGCGATCGGACAACGTCTGGCGCCGCGGCACGCCGATGCGGATCGCACCGGCCGGCGCCCCGGCCACCGAGGGCGCCAAATACCTGTTTTTCGGCTCGACGCTGACCCGCCTGCCGCTCGACCTGCGGCCATTCGGGGAGCCTCGCTCCGGCTTGAAGACGTTGTGCATCGATGCGCCACCCGCGGGGCTCGCGCTGGCCTTGCCGGCGGTGCTCGCGGGCTACGATCTTCCCGCCGGCGGCGGCTATCGCCGCGACGACAGCGAGTCGATGGCACTGACCGTCGGCAGCGACATCATCCTCGACGGCGAGACCTTTCCGGGCGGCGAGATGACGCTGCGCCACGGCGCGCCGATCCGGTTCGCAGTGCCGTGACGGGGCCGTGACCGATCGGCTGACCGGGTTCCTCGAACGGGAACTCGCGGTCGCCATCCCTGCCGAGATCGAGACCGCTGCAGCAACGCTCGCGCGCGACCTGGGCGGCGTCGCCGTCCTGTTCTACGGATCGGTCCTCCGCACCGGTGACCTCGACGGCGTCCTCGATTTCTATGTCCTTACCGCAGGGCCTAAGGGCTCGCCGTTGCGGCGGGCGGGACTGCGCTGGCTGTGGCCCGACGTCAGCTTCCACGAGATCGCGGTGGGCAAGCACGTCCTGCGCGCCAAGGTCGCGACCATGCCGATCGACACCTTCGCCCGCGCCGCGCGGGGCGATCTGGTCGACACGACCATCTGGACGCGCTTCGTCCAGCCCGCCGCGCTGGTGTGGCAGACGGGGCAGGGCACCGGCCAGCAGGTCCTGGCGGCGGTCGCCGCTGCGGCGATCACGGCGGCACGCTTTGCGGCCGGGCTGGGACCGGCGGAGGGCACACCCGGCGACTATTGGGCCGCGCTGTTCCGGCAGACCTACAAGGCCGAACTGCGCGTCGAGCCGCCTGGGCGCGAGCGCGAGATCCTGCGCGGCGATCCGGCACGATACGACGTCCTGCTGCCGTTGGCCTGGGAAGCAGGCGGCATCGCCTTTGCGGCGCGCGGCACCGCCATCGCGCCGCAACTCGCTCCGACCCAGCGCGATACCATCCTCAAGACATGGCGAACCCGCGCCCGGCTCGGCCGGCCGCTGAATGTCGCCCGCCTGGCGAAGGCAGCCTTCACCTTCGAGGGCGCGGCCCGCTATGGCTTGTGGAAGATCGCGCGCCACACCGGTATACATCTGCCCCTCACGCCCTGGCGCGAGCGCCACCCGATCCTCGCCGCGCCCGGGGTCCTCTGGCGCGTGCTGCGGGCAAGGCCACGGTGACCTTCAACGCGCTGGTGCTGGCCGGGTCGCGTGGCGGCGTCGATCCGCTCGCCGACTATGCGGGCGTGGCCGACAAGGCGATGATCGAGATCGCCGGCCGCACGATGCTGGCCCGCGTCGTCGATGCACTGCGCAGGGCAGGGGCCGCGCGCATCCTGGTCGCCTGGTCCTCGCCGACGGTCCGCGACCATGCGCTGTCGCTGGACGTCGAAGTGATCGCCGCGGCGGGCGGTCCCAGCGCCAGCGCTGCGCTCGGCCTCGAACGGCTGGGCGCTCCCCTGCTGGTGACGACCGCCGACCATGCACTGCTCGAACCCGAGTGGATCGCGGCCTTCCTCGGTGCCGTGCCGCCGCAGGCCGACGTCGCGGTGCTGCTGGCCCGGCGCGACGTGGTGGAGGCGGCGGTGCCGGAGACGCGGCGGACCTATCTGCGCTTCTCCGACGGCGGCTGGTCGGGCTGCAACCTGTTCTGGCTCGCGACCCCGCGCGCTGTCGGGGCCATAGCGCTGTGGCGCCAGGTCGAAGACGATCGCAAGCGGCCTTGGCGAATCGTCCGGCGCCTGGGGCCGCTGCTGCTGTTCCGCTACCTGGCCGGCCGCCTGTCGCTCGCCTCGGCGCTCGCGCACATCGGCGCGCTCGCGGGCGTGCGCGCCGCGATGGTGCCCAGCGCGTTCGGGCTGGCCGCGGTCGACGTCGACAAGCCCGCCGACCTCGACCTGGTCCGCCGCCTCGTCGCACGCCGCTAGGCGTCAGGCCAGCAGCCTGGGGCAGGTCTCCAGCAGCCGCGTCATCGCGAACTCGCCCAACCGCCGGTACGATTCCCACTGCGCCTCGTCGAAGAACTGGTCGCCGGTGGGTTGCTGCGGAAACGCCTTCATCGCCGTCGCGTACCCCGATACGTCGGTGGGCAGGCCGGGGAGCAGCTTGGGCTTCAGCCAGATCATGTGCAGCGTCTCCCCCGCGATCGCGACCCGCAGCACGAGGACATAGGCCTGGTCCTTGGCGCGCCGCATCCGCTTGCGCCAGTTCGGATGCAGATCGGGATCGACGAAGATCGACGGGTCGGTGGCGTCCAGCGCGCTCAGCACTGCGCTCAGTTCCGCGCCGCCGAGGATCGTCGTCTCCGCGCCGAGATCGATCCGCACCTGCCGGACCAGCGATTCCAGGTCGGCGAAGGCATATTCGGGATCGGCGCCGTTGTCGGTGACGAGGATGAGCGGCACGTGACGCCGGATGAGGATATAAGCGCCGCTGTTCTCGTAATGCCCCCCGTCGGTCAGGTATTTGCGCGCATAGCCGCGCGAATAGCGGCACGTCATCTCGTTCAGCAGATAGACGAACGTGCCGAAATGCCGCGCGATCCAGCCGTTCGCCCCGCCTACCGGCGGCACCGCCGGGCAGAGTTTGGGCGCATACCACCAATAGCCCAGCCGCACGTTGGCGAAAGTGAAGGCGAGCGCGAAGCCAAGGCTGGTCATCCGCCCCATCGCCGACGACGCCGCCGCGCCCGATATGGCGCACCATTGCCCCAGGCTGATGATCTCGGCCCCCGCCTTGCTCCTGAGATCGTGCCACCCGACGAACAGGTCGCGGCCGACCCGTACCCCGCCGGGCTCGACCGACAAGATGTCGCCCTTGCGATCGCGGGTGACGATCTGCGAGGTCGGATCGATCGTCTCGTTCAGCGTCACGTTGATGACGTGGATCGGCGCGGGCAGGTCGGTCTCGCCATAGACGCGCGGCTGGATATAATCCTGCGGGTTGTTCTCGGTAACGGGGGCGAGGTCCTTGCGGTCCCACTGCGAATCCGCTGCAGCATCGCGCGCGTGCGGCTTGCCGTCCGCGAGGTCCTTCAGTTCCTGATCGCGACGGGCGGCGCGCTCCAGCCGGTCGAGGTTGCTGGCACCCAGATACGCCCGCGTCAGCCGCGATGCGTACAGCGCATGGAGCGACGACAGGTTGATGAAACCGGTCGATTGCCCGAGCAGCACGCTTAGCAACCATGCGATCCCCGCAAGCAGTGCCGCGCGCCACCACAGCGGATCGCCGACCCACGCGGTCCTGCTCCACATCACGTGATGCACCAGCGCCAATGCACCCACGGCCACGGCGGCGTACAGCACCGCGCCGATCACGAAGGCGACCGCGGTGGCGAAGCGCCGCAGCAGCCCGCCGATCCCGCCCCCCGGCTTGGTCGCGCCGCGTCCGCCGCCGAACCAATCGGGCAGCTTCTTGATGATGAAGGCGAGCACCGGCAGCGCGACCGCGGACCCGAGCGTCAGGTCGTGCCCGAGCTCGCGCAAGAATCCGTCCAGCCGGGCGCCCAGCGTATCTACCATCGCGACCGCCACGATGCCGAGGAAGAGCATATTGGCGCTCGCCAGCCACTTGGTCAGCCGCAGCCGCAGCTCGGTGGTGAGCAGCGCGCCGCGACCTCGCAGCGCCGAACCGGCGGCGAGCGCCACCAGCGCCCCGATGAGGGTCACCGCGGTTCCCCCGGCGATCACGGTCAGCAGCCACGGCCCGAGCTGTGCCACCGCCGAACATTCGTCGCGCGGCTGCAGCAGGATCAGCGCGCCGGCCACCACCACCGCCGACAGTCCGGCCAGTACGATCCAGGTCACGACCCGGCGCAGATGGTCGCGCTGCGTTGCCGCCACCGCCTCGTTGGTCGACATCGCTTGCGTCGACCAATAGGCGACCATCAGCGTGCCCACCGCGGCGACCGGCACCGGCGCCAGCCAGAACAGCGGGCTGACCGGCGTTGCCGAGGACTGGAACGGCCACCGCAGCGCGCACGCCGCTTGCGCCGGCGGCCCGGGCGGGAACCAGTGCGCGAGCGCGGCGAGCGCACCCGCCTCGGCGGCGACCAGCGCCACCCCGAGCGCGACGCAGGCGAGCGCGACCAGGTAGATCATGGCCAGCCAGTTGCGCGCGATATAGGCCAGCGCGAAGCCATAGTCGGACGCGCCGGTCGGGGCGAGATAGCGGCTGTGCTCGCGCAGCCACCAGACCGGGTTGCGCAGCAGCACCGGCGCATCCGCGCCCGTCGTGGTCCACGCCAGGTTGCGCTGCTCGGATCCGGAGGCGAGCGCGGTGCGCGCAAAGGCGTGCTGGTTGGCGATCTGTGCGGGCAGGTCGTCGTCGTCGGCACGCTCGGCGATGCCGCGCAGCGATCCGGGGACGAACAGGCTGCGCAGGAAACACCCGACATAGCCGCCCCCCGACACGGTCGACAGCACATCGATGTTCGCCAGGGCATCGCGCGGGGACCGGGCGAGCGCCTGGATCAGCCCCAGCGAGAAGGTCGCGCTGCGGATGCCGCCGCCCGACAACGCCAGGCCGATCGGCGGCGGTCCTTCGGCTTTCGACCACGCACCGTCCGGCGTGCGCGCGTCCCGTCCCCACCACAGCCGCACCGCGCGCCGCCGTGCGATCAGGGCGTCCACCCCGGCATCGCCGGTCGAGGCGAGCGGCGGCGCGGCTTCGGTGGCGTCGCTCATGCCGCTGCCCGCCGCTCGGCCGCGGCGTCCTCCAGGATCATGTCGGCGGCGCGCTCGGCGGCCATGTAGACCGCACTGACGATGAAATAGCCCGGGATGCGCGGAAAGATCGACGCGTCGACCACCCGGAGCCCGCGAACGCCGTGGACGCGCAACCGGCTGTCGAGCACGCCGCCTTCGCCAGCGCCGCCGATCGGGCAGGTGCACGACGCGTGATGGCCCCACGCATTGTCGCGGACCCAATCGTCCAGCGCCTTGCCGGTTACGCCGTTGCCGGGCGCCAATTCGCCCTCGATCATCCCCTTTCGCTTCAGCGGCGCCGTGGCATCGCGCACGAACTCGATGCCCTTGGCGACCGCGCGGAGGTCGCGTCCGGCGTGGTCGGACCCTTCCTCGAAATAATGGAACTGGATCGCCGGCGGATCGCGCGGGTCGGCGCTGCGCAGGGTGACATGGCCTCCGCGATTGTCGGTGCGCGCCTTCAGGATCGCCCAGCTGACGACGTTGGGCGATTTGACCAGATCCTTCGAATAGCCGGGGTAATAGCCCTTGAAGCTGCCGAGCAGCGCGAAGATGAACAGGTCGGCCTCGGCAAGCGCAGGGTCCGACTTGCGCTTGAACGCCAGCGCGGCGCCGTTCGAGATGTAGATGCCCTCCCGCTCGCCCGCCCACATCGCCCCGACCGGGTCGTCCGCCTCGTAATGCGCGTCCTTGAGCGAATCCCAGTTGCGCGCCAGCTTCGACTGGACGCACACCTCGTAGCGGTCCTGCATGTTGGTGCCGACCCCGGCCAGGTCGACGCGGACGTCGATCGCGTGCCGCTCCAGCTCCGCGCGTGGGCCGACGCCGGAGAGCATCAGCAGTTGCGGGGTGTTGAACGCACCCCCCGCCAGGATTACCTCGCGCCGCGCCCGCAGCGTGCGGCGTTCGCCGGTCCATTCGCTCGGGTTCGGATCGGCGCGGTACAGGTGGCGTCCTTTGAGGAACTCGACCCCGACCGCGGTGTCGCCCTCGAACAGCACCCGGCTGACGAGCGCATCCAGCTCGATGCGCAGCCGGTGCGTGCCGGCGACCGCCAGCACCCGCTCGCGCGTGCCCCGGCGCGCGTGCCGGTCGTTGGCGAGCGGCGCGTAGCACAGCCCCTCCGCGCCGTTGCTGCGATCGTCGTTGGGATCGAGCGCGCCGTAGACCAGCCGCTCGATCGACGCGCGGAAATTGGTGATCCGCCTGGTCGCGGCAATGCCTGCGGTTTCCAGCAGGCGGCGGAGTTTCTTGTCCCTGAGCGCCTGCTTGGGGGTGCCCGTCTCGATCGGCAGCCACCCGTCCCAGCCGTGCCCGGTCGACTTGATCCCGAGCTTGCCGAGCCAGCGCCACACCGGACGATGCCGGCACGCCTCGACCCGCTGCTGATAGCGCGCCATGTTCGCGGCGCCCCAGCCGTGGTCGCCGGTCGCCTTGGCTAGCCCGTCCCAGTCGCACGGCTGCGCGGTGAGAAAGATCATCGCATTGTGCGCGGTGCACCCGCCGAGCGTCCCCGCGCGCGGATAGAGAACGCCCTTGTGGGGGGTGCGCTTGGGATCGCGCACCGCCTGGTTCACGTCGGCATAATGTTCGACGAAGAAATCCCAAGCCATCGCCGGGTTTTCGGAGGCAAAGGCGTGGAAGGCGGGAATGTCGTAGTCGCCGGGAAACCGCGCCGCGCCGCCTTCGGTCCGCGGATCGCTCCCCGCCTCGACCAGGATGACGTCCATACCCTCCTCGGCGAGCCGCGCCGCGACGGTGCCGCCGCCCGCGCCGGACCCGACGACGATATAGTCGCAATCGTAGCCGTCGTTCATCGCCCGCTCCTCACAGTGTCGTCAGGAAGGCGATCAGCGCCTGCTTGTCGGCATCGCTCAGCGGCGCCTCGGTTCCCCAGGCGCGCTCGTCCGCGGTCAGCCCCTGGTTGAACTGCGCGGTGCCGAAATAATGGCCCCGGTTGACGACGAAGTCGGGGCATTTGCTCAGGCGCATCAGCGGCGTGCGCAGCGGCGCGAACGCCTGGCGCAGTTCGGGGTCGGTCATCGACTTGCCCTTGATCTGCAGCAGCGTCTTCTTGAGCTGGACCAGCGCGGTCAGCACGTCGTGGTAATGCGCGCGGATGTCGCCCACCCGGTTGCTCTCGGCCAGCGGCTGGAGGCTGGCGAGCAGGTTGATCGGCATTCCCTGCGGGATCGGTCCCAGCCGGATGTTGCCCTGGTCGTCGATCAACTGGCGCAGCAGCCCGCGGTCGCTGTCGGTCAGCCCCTCGCCGATGCCGTTGAGGAAGCTGCGCGGCACGAACAGATACGTGCGCTGCGTCGTCCGATCGATCAGCCCGCCCGCGCGCGTGCCGAGTTCGCTGTCGACCTGCCGCCGCTCGGGCCACAGCATCTGCCCGATCGACGCCTTGTACGATCCCATCCGCCCCGCCACCGACGCACTCTGGTCGAGCGGCCCGACGGTGTTGTTGAGCAGGAACGGCGCGGTCGACCACAGCGAGATCAGGCTCGGCACCCGCGTATAGCCGCGCCCGCCTGCGGGCATCCGGTACGCGGTCGGATGGCCGTCGAACGGATCGGCGAAGTGGACCGTGCCCACGGAGGGCAGGGCCTTGTACGATGCGCTCGAGAAATTGTCCCAGATGTTGCCCGCGATCGCATTGGTCGCCAGCGGGCTGCACAGGTTGGTGCGCAGCAGGGTGACGGGGATGCGCCGGTCGGTGGACAGGTAATTGTCCGCCAGGAAATCGGGCCTGCGGACGATCGCGGTCATCTTCGTCTTGAAGTCGTTCGTCTGAGTCCAGCTCCACCAGCGGCGGAACGTCGCGAGATAGTTCGGACCCTGCTCGACCGCGGCGCCCTGCGGCATGCCGCCTGGCTGCTTGCTCGAATGGCACCGGGCGCAGGTCGCCGCGAACACGTCCGCCCCGCGCGCCACCTGCTGCGGCGGTGCGCTCATCATCGCCGCGCCGCCCGGCGCGTCGGCGAGCCGGTGGGGCCGCGCCGCCTTGAGGAAGAACAAGGCGATGTTGGGCGTGCCCCGCTCGGTCGCGCGCCAATAGGCGGAGTTCTTCACCCCGTCCGCGATCGCGATCGGCGACACCCGCTTGCCCCCCATCACCGGATTGAAGTGCCGCAGCCATTCCTCGCTGAACAGCCCGATGTTCAGGTGGACTCGGTTGAGCGCCCCCAGCGCGCCGACCGAATCCGCGCCGTCCTTGAGGACGTGCGGGGTCCACACCGTCGCCGGTGCCTTGTAGAATTCGGTCAGCGGCCCCTTGTCGACGAAGTCGTTGAACTGCTTGTTGTTCAGCCCGCCCCCGGCCAGCGTCTCCTTGCCCCCCCATTTGGCCGCGCGCAGCCGTGCGCCGAGCTCGTACACCGCATTTTGCGTCCGCGGATTGTTGATGTTGTCGGTCGACACCAGCGACGTGTCGATCGCGCCGGGCCGAAAGGTGTGGACCCATTGATAGACGAAATTCTGCTCGTTGGGCTTCCAGAAGAACAGCCGGTCCGACCACAGATATTGCGCGCCGACCGTGGAGCTGAGGTTCGCCCACTTCGGGTTCTCGGGATCGGCGGGCGGATTGGTCGGGCTCGGGCCGATATGGCAGAAGCCGCAGCTCATGCCGACGCGGTACGGGCGCACCAGATGCGGGTCGGTGTAGTAATCGGGATCGGTGTAATAGCGCTTGGCGTCCCACCGTTTCTCCGCCGTCGCATCGAAGGCGGGGTTGGGAAACAGCCGCAAGCCCAAGACGCCGCTCGGATAGCCGTAATAGGAGCCGACCGGCAGCGACTTGCCGTCGGCATAGGTGGTGCCGCGCGCGCCGATCTTGACGCCGGGATATTTGCGCTCGTCGGCGAACGGATCGGCCGGGCAGGCGGGGTCGCGCACGTCGAACAGCAGCCCGAAGCGGTTGGCATCCGGCGTGTTGGCCGCCGAAAAGCACGGCTCGTTGACCGCGCCGAGCCATTGCCAGCGGGTCGCACGGCGCAGCGGGCTGTCGGGCGGCGGCGCGACGATCTTGAGCAGGTCGAACGAACCCAGTGTCGGCGTGCCCATCCGGTCCCAGAAGCGATCGTTGCCCCCCGTCCAGACGTTCCACATGTTGCGGCCCTTGATCTCGTCGGGCGAGAGCGCGACCGCGCCGTCCATGTCGTGGAAATAATCCTCGCCCGCATGGACGAAGCGGTCGTCGCCGACCCCGGCCTGCACCGCCTCGTCCTGCACCGGTTTTGCGCCGGTCCCGTGCCGGCACGCCGCCACCGTCAGCGCGAGCGCCGAAGTCGCCAGCAGCGCGAAGCCTGCAGATGTCCGTATCGCCATCGTCCACCCCTTCCTGAATTCTGGTCGGTCGGCGCGGTCGCCGCTACTCAGGCTTCCGCGCAGTTCGCCTCCATCACTAAGCGCCCACAGATCGGCCGTGTTTCCGGCCGTTCACAACGTCTTCAGATACTCGACCAGCGCCGCGCGCTCAGAGGGCGACAGCGTCCGACCGATCGTGCCCTTGCGCGGCGCCTGGCCGGGCAGGGGAGTCTCGAACAGATGCCCGCCATTGCCGTTGCCGCGGACGGTCGCGCCCTTCGCATCCACCGTGCGCAGCAGGAAGCCGCCGTTCAGCGGCGCCGTGACATAGCCCACCTTGACCGGATCGAACCCGCGATTGCCCAGCCAGAACGCCTTGGGCCGCTCCGCAAAGGGGGACAGTAGGTCGTACAGCGTCGGCACCGCGCCGTTGTGCAGGTACGGCGCGGTCGCCCAGATGCCGTCGAGCGGCCGCGCCTTGTACGCCGCGCGCGTACCATCGGGGCCGGGCAGCCCGTCGCGAATGCCGTTGGCGCGGTGGCCGTTCATCGCGTCGCGATCGGCCGGCGCGACCTTGTGATCGTCGTACCAGCGATACACGACCTTCTCGACGATCTGCCCCAGCGCCGGGCCGAAGGCGTACACGCCGTTGGTGCCCTCCACCCGCTTGGCGCCGGTGAAGCCGAACGCCAGCGGCGCGCGCACGTCGCGGGTCTTCATGTCGACCGCCTGCGCCGGATCGGTGCCGATCGCCTCCGCGGTAACGACGACCGGGCGCAGGTATCGCTGCCCCGCCGCATTGGCCGGGAGCCAGGCCGGGCTCTTCCAGAACGCATCGCTGCCGACCGCGGGCAGGTGGCACCCCGAGCAATGCTGCGTATACAGCGCCGCGCCTTGCACCGCGAGGGTGCGGTCGATGCGCGGCAGGATGCCCTCGGGCCACACCGGGGCACGCAGGCCCGTGAAACGCCGCGACTCGGTCGGCTGCGTGGTTCCGGCGAGCATCGTCTCGATCGCATGGAGCCGGTCGATCGGGATCGTCGAGGTGAACCGCGGCGCCGCGCGCCCGTCGTAATTCACCAGCGCGCGCACCCCCATCGCCTCGCCCGCGTTGCGCACCATCGGCTGTTCGATCGAGCTGTTGTACTGCACCCAGTCGAACCAGGCGGTGTCCCAGATGTGCGGATAGGCGACCGGTGCGCTCGTCGCGGCGAAGTTGCGCGGATCGCCCAGTTGCGATCCGAACACCTCGTTGCCGATGCGGTTGAGCGCGTCGAGACGGCCGTATCCCTCCTCGACATTGCCCTGCTGATGTGGCTCGGAGAATTGCAGCAGCTTGGCCTTGATGACCAGCGTATCGAGCTGCACCTTCAACCGCGCGACCTGCACCGACGTTCGCCCCGGCCCCAGCACCCGCGCGGCGAAGCGCAGGAAGCGCGGCGGCGACAGCTTGGTCAGCCCCAGTGCAAAGCCGAGCGCACCGCGGAACTTGTTGACGTCGGTCATCGCCGGGCCGCCGTCGATCAGGATCGTCGTGCCGCCATATTCGATCCGCCCGGTGTGGCAGGCGGCGCAGGTGAAGCCCAATTGATCGAACGGCTGCCCGTTGGTCGGATCGATCGCGGACGTCCGCGCGAAGCCGATCGGCAGACCGGCGGGGTTCGCATCGCTCCTGGGGCTGGGAATGAAGCCGAAGCGGTCCAGATACGCGGGATCGCTGAACAGCCCCGGCGAGGTCAGCGACGGCACCGGCCGCTCCAACGCGACGAACCAGCTGTACGGGATCGGCAGCGTGTCGGTTCCCTGCGAAGCGTGGTGGTACCAATCGCGCGCCGCGTCGTCCCAGCCCTGGTCGAGCCACACCGAGCGCAACGGCGCGGCATAGCGGGGCACCTTCGGCGTCGCGGCGGGCGCCACGCCACCCGCAACGTCGCCAGCGAATAGCGCCGTCGCCCCGATCAGCAGCAACCCCGATGCGCGCGTAGCCCGTCCTCGAACCGTCATCGCAGCCCTCCCCGAGCGCGTAGAGCAGAAACGCGATACTATCAGCGTAGCGCTATTCGGCAATAGGTCTTGCCGACATCTTGCAAACTAAGATATGCTGCGGACGGGCAAAGACCAGTCTAGTTGCGTAATCCACGGCTTATCGGCCTCGAGACCGAGAACCTGCTTCTTCGGTAGAGCAGCTGCGTGCACAAAATTGGACAAATACGACACCACCGGGGGTCAGCCATGACGAGACTCGCGTTCCTCCTGTGCCTCCTCCTACTAGGTGGTTGCGCCCACAAGGCATCGTCGCCGACATCAGGCTGCGCCTTTACCGCTTATCCTTTGCGGGTCGACACCAGCCAAGGGCTTGTGGCGAGCAGTCGCGACTTCGAATCGGTGCTGAATGCCTCGATGTCCGCGCCCGCGCCCACCCGAGCCGGGCTGGTCGGCACCACGCGGCCGTCGGTGCTGATCCTCAGCGGCGGTAGCCAGCACGGCGCGTTCGGCGCGGGCTTCTTCGCGGGCATGCCGCAAATCCCGGAGTACAAATTGGTCACCGCGGTCAGCACCGGCGCGTTGCAAAGCACCTTCCTCTTCCTCGCCAACCAACCCGTCCCCAGCGACCGGATCTATCCCGCCTATTTTCACGACGCCGCAGGCACCCCGCACACCAACACCGGCGATCTCGCGCTTGCTTACTCGATCGAGCGCGAGGGCGATCTGCTCGACGTAGGCGGCTTCGGGCAGATCGGTGGCGTCGTGCGCGGCTCCATCGCCGATTTCGCACCGCTGCGCCGCGTGCTGCATGGGCTGCTGTCGCCCGAGACGCTGCGCGCGGTCGGCGCCACCTACCGCGCCGACCCGCACGAGGGGCGCAGGCTGCTGGTCGGGGTAACCGACGTCAACGACGGCGCGGGCTATGCGATCGACCTGACCGAGCTCGCCAACCGCCTCGTCCGCGGCGCGCAACCCTATGCGTCGGTCCGCGACTGCTACGTCGACGCGCTGATCGCCTCGTCCTCGGTGCCGCTCGCCGCATCCCCGGTGACGCTGGAGGCGCGCGCCGACGACGGCACGACGACCCGCCACCTCTACATCGACGGCGGCGCGCGTTTCGGCGTCTTCTGGAGCCAGCTCGGCGACGTGCTGGCGGGCACCATGGACCCCGAGGTCACGCTGATCGTCAACGGCGCGCTCTACGGCAAGCCGTGGCTCGACAAGGCAGGCGAGCCTCGCACCGAATGGTCGTCGCTCACCCTCGGCCTGCGCGCGGTCGATATCCTGGAGAACCAGGTCTATCGCTTTTCGGTCGAGAACGTCACCCGCATCGCCTCGGGCAACGGCACCGTGAAGATGGCTTTCATCTCCAATCAGAACCTGCCCGGCGCGGTCGAACCGCAGGATTTCGTCTTCGACGGCAAGTCGTGCCGCGACTGGACCGCGGTGGACAATCTCGCCAAGCCGACCGAATTCCACCCGCGCTACATGCGCTGCCTGCTCGAATACGGCCGCGCGCGCGGCCGGGTGCTCGCGTGGAATCGGCCGAGGTGAGTTTCAGCGTGGCGGATCGAAGGGCAAGCTGCCTGCCGACCGGCCGTCCCGTCCGCGGATCGGCGGGCAGGGGAATGCCCGGCGCGATCCGCGCACAGTGGAGCGCGTGGCTGCGATAGATCGGCGCCGATCGCCCGGCCAGATCGGGCCAGCGTGCCGGATCGGCCAGCATGTCGTCGATGACGATCACCGGCTGGCGCTCGCTGCGATGCCGTTCGACGAGGATGGCCGCACGCGGGGTGAGTAGGGTGCGGTTCATCGCGCGATCTGTTCACGACCGGTACGATGGGCACCACGCCTACCTGCCGCGGCGGCCGACTTTAGAACATGGTTTATCTGGATTAAGTTACTTCGCATGAAGGGAACTCGCGCATGCTCGCCTTGTTGGGCGCCTGTGAGTGGTGGGCAAGCTGACAGGGACCAAAATACGATGAAGAGCAAAATCTTGGGTGTTGCTGGACTGATGCTGAGCGTGTCCACCGCCGCGCTGGCGCAATCGCCGCCGTCGGTCAACGCGCCGCCACCACCGCCGCCGCCGCCGATGGCGAGTGTCCCCGCACAGCCCGCCCCCGACATGCAGGCGGTGCTCGACGCGCAGATGTCGCTCGGTGTCAAGCCGATCGAGACGCTGACCCCGGTCAAGGCACGCCTGCAACCCTCCGCCGCCGACGGCGCGAAGGCGGTGATGCGCAGGCAGGGGACATCGGTCGCCCCCGATCCCGCCGTCGCCACGCAGGATATCGCCTATGGCAGCGACGCGATGCAATACGCCCGCGTGTACAAGCCGCTGGCCGCGACCGGTGCAGGACCGTTGCCGGTGATCGTTTATTACCACGGCGGCGGCTGGGTGATCGCCGACGTCAACACGTACGACTCGACGCCGCGCTTCCTGTCGAAACAGCTCAACGCGATCGTGGTGTCGGTCGAATACCGCCACGCACCCGAGGCGAAGTTTCCCGCACAGCACGACGACGCTGCGATGGCCTATCGCTGGGTGCTCCAGAACGCGGCGGCCTGGGGCGGCGATCCCGCAAAGATCGCGCTGGCGGGTGAGAGCGCGGGCGGCAACCTTGCGGTCGCGACCGCGATCTACGCCCGCGACAACCGCCTGACCGCGCCGGTCCACGTCCTCTCGGTCTACCCGATCGCGAACAGCGACAAGATGCTGCCTTCGCGGATGGATTCGGCCAATGCCCGGCCGCTGAACGCCGCGATGCTCGACTGGTTCGGCTATTATTATTCGCGCACCAAGGCCGATCAGATGGACCCGCGGATCAACTTGGTGAAGGCGAACCTGCGCGGGCTGCCGCCGACGACGATCGTCAATGCGCAGATCGATCCGCTGCGTTCGGACGGCGAGACGCTGGAGGCCGCGATGCGCGGCGCGGGCGACCGCGTCGAGCGCCGGACCTTTCCCGGCGTAACCCATGAATTCTTCGGCATGGGGAAGGTCGTTCGCGGCGCGTACGATGCCGAGAACTACGCCGTGACCCGGCTCAAGACCGCCTTCGGCATGTAACCGGCGTGCAATTTCTTTCTCGAGGAGAGACCCCATGAAGACCCGTATCACACTCGCACTTGCCGCCGCCGTCATGGCGACCCCCGTTGCCGCGCAGGTGATGGCGCCCGCCGAATATGTGAAGACCGCCGGCGCCAGCGATCTCTACGAGATCACGTCCAGCCGCACGGTGCTCGAAACCACCGCCGATCCCAAGGTCCGTTCGTTCGCGAACATGATGATCAAGCAACATACGAAGAGCACTGCGGACGTGAAGGCCGCCGCGGCGAAGGCGCGGGTGCCCGCGCCGCCGCCGATGCTGATGCCCGCCCAGCAGGAGCAGATCGCGCAGCTTCGCAGCGAGACCGGCCCGGCGCGCGACGCCACCTACATCGCCCAGCAGCGCGCCTCGCACGGTCAGGCGCTGGCGGTGCAGAAGGCCTATTCGATGGAAGGCACGTCGCCGCCGCTCAAGGCCGCGGCGACCAAGATCGTGCCCGTGGTCGAGAGCCACATCGCGATGCTCAAGACCATGTGACCGGGTGCGCCGCGGCTCGGCCACCGTGCCGCGCCGCGGCGCCGTTTTTTCACGAACGGAGAAATGTCGATGGCCGAACAGGTCCAGACAGACGACGCCCCGCCGACCACGTCCAAGCACGGCAAGGATGCCGGGGTCGCGCGCGCGGTCACCATCAATCGCCCGGCAGCGGACGTCTATGCGCAGTTCCGCGATTTCGCCAATCTGCCGGCCTTCATGGAGAACGTCGTGCGTATCGACGTGCTCGACGACAAGCGCTCGCACTGGGTCGTCAAGGCGCCCGCCGGCAAGACCGTCGAATGGGATGCGCGGGTGACCGATGAGCAGCCGGGCAAACTGATCGCCTGGACCTCGGAAGAGGGCGCCGACGTGCCCAATTCCGGTCGCGTCGAGTTTCGCGACGCGGGCGCGCGCGGCACCGTCGTCACCGCGACGATCGCCTACGATCCGCCCGCGGGCATTGTCGGCAAGATCGTCGCCAAGATGTTCCAGCGCGAACCCGCAATCCAGGCGCGCCGCGACCTGCGCCGCTTCAAGCAGCTGCTCGAGACCGGCGAGATCGCCACCGCGGCGATGAATCCCGCCCAGCACCAGAAGGAGGACAATTGATGCGCGCCCTGGCCTGGCACGGCAAGCACGACGTCCGCATGGACACGGTGCCCGATCCCGAAATCGTCAATCCGCGCGATTGCATCATCAAGGTCACGTCGACCGCGATCTGCGGCTCCGATCTCCACCTCTACGACCATTACATCCCGACGATGCAGGCGGGCGATGTGCTCGGCCATGAATTCATGGGCGAGGTGGTCGAGGTCGGTGCGAAGTCGACGCTCGAGAAGGGCCAGCGCGTCGTCGTGCCCTTCACCATTTCGTGCGGCAGCTGCTATTACTGTACCAAGCACCAATATTCGGCCTGCGACAACGGCCTGCCCGCCGACAATCAGGACATCGCACAGGAGGCATACGGACAGCCGATGTCGGGCCTGTTCGGCTATAGCCACATGACCGGCGGCTATGCCGGCGGCCAGGCGGAATATGTCCGCGTGCCGTTCAGCGACGTCGGGCCTATCGTGATCCCCGACGGGGTCGAGGACGACAAGGTGCTGTTCCTCTCCGACATCCTGCCCACCGGCTGGCAGGCGGCGGAATATGCGCAGATCGAGCTCGGCGACACCGTCGCGGTCTGGGGATGCGGTCCGGTCGGCCTGTTCGCGGTCCAGTCGGCATTCCTCATGGGCGCCGAGCGCGTGATCGCGATCGACCATTTCCCCGCCCGCCTCGCGCTCGCGGCCAAGTTCGGCGCGGAGACGATCAACTTCGAGGAGACCGATACCTACGAAGCCCTCATGCTCATGACCGGCGGCATCGGCCCCGATGCGGTGATCGACGCGGTCGGGCTGGAGGCGCACGGCCTGTTCGTCGACAATGTCGTCGACCAGATCAAGGCATCGACCTTTCTCGGCACCGATCGCATCCATTCGATCCGCCAGGCGATCGTCGCCTGCCGCAAGGGCGGCCGCGTGTCGATGCCCGCAGTGTACGGCGGCTTCGTCGACAAGTTCCCGCTGGGCGCCTTCATGGAGAAAGGGCTGACGCTGAAAACCGGGCAGACCCACGTCCAGCATTACATGCCCGCGCTGCTCAACGCGATCCTGGAAGGCAAGATCGACACGACCTTCCTCATTTCGCACCGCATGGACCTGGAGAAGGCGCCGCATGCCTACAAGATGTTCAAGGATCACCAGAACGAATACACCAAGATCGTGCTGAAGCCCGGCTCGGGCCTGTAAGGAGAACAACGATGGCTGACAAATTCGCGATCATCACCGGTGCTTCGACCGGCATCGGCTTCGAGCTGGCGACACTGGCCGCCAAGGCCGGCTACGACATCCTGGTCGTCGCCGACGAACCGCTGATCGACGCCGCGGCGGACGACTTCAAGCAGTTCGGCACCGACGTCCAGTCGGTGCAGGCCGACCTCTCGACCATCGAAGGCGTCGACCAGCTGCTGGCGGCAGCCGGTGGGCGGCAGATCGACGTCCTGTGCGCCAACGCCGGCCACGGCCTCGGCCACGCGTTCCTCGACCAGGATCTCGCCGCTTGGCGCAAGGTCGTCGACCTCAATGTCGTCGGCACCGCCTATACGCTCCAGAAGGTCCTCAAGCAGATGGTTGCCCGCAACAGTGGCAAGGTGCTCGTGACCGGATCGATCGCGGGCTACATCCCCGGCAGCTTCCAGGCGGTCTACAACGGCACCAAGGCGTTCGTGGACAGCTTCGTCGCCGCGATCCAGAACGAGATCAAGGACTCGAACGGCGTTACCCTGACCAATCTGATGCCGGGTCCGGTCGAAACCGAATTCTTCGCACGCGGGGACATGCTGGACACCTCCGTCGGCACCGATCCGAAGAAGAGCGATCCTGCCGATGTCGCCAAGGATGGCTGGGACGCGCTGATGGCGGGCAAGGCATCGATCGTCTCGGGCTGGAAGAACAAGATTCAGGCCGCGGTCGCGAATATTACGCCCAACGCGGTTCTTGCCGAGCGGCATCGCCACATGGCGGAGCCCGGCACAGCCAAGGACTGACGCACGGATACGGGGCGGCGCCCACGCGTGGCCCCGATACCCCCTTGCGCACTGGCGCCGGAGCGGCGACACGCGGCCCCGAGAGGATCGGAGCCCCATGAACGATTTCGATTTTGCGCTGGGAGAGACCGCGGACATGATCCGCGACACCACGCGACGCTTTGCCACCGAGCGGATCGCTCCGCTCGCGCAAGCCATCGACGCGCAAGACCGATTTCCGCAAGAGCTGTGGCCCGAGATGGGCGCGCTCGGCCTCCACGGCATCACCGTCGCCGAGGAGGATGGCGGCCTCGGCCTCGGCTATCTCGACCATGTCGTCGCGATCGAGGAGGTCAGCCGCGCCTCGGCGTCGGTGGGCCTCAGCTACGGCGCCCACTCCAACCTGTGCGTCAACCAGATCGCGCGCTGGGCGAGCCCCGAGCAGAAGGCCAAATACCTCCCCAAGCTGATCTCCGGCGAACACGTCGGCAGCCTCGCCATGTCCGAAGCGGGAGCAGGCTCCGACGTCGTTTCGATGAAGCTGCGCGCCGACGCCACCGCCGACGGCTACGTCCTCAACGGTACCAAATTCTGGATCACGAACGCGGCTTACGCCGACACGCTGGTCGTCTATGCCAAGACGGGCGAGGGGAGCCGCGGCATCACCGCTTTCCTGATCGAGTCGGGCATGCCCGGCTTCTCGATCGGCCAGAAGATCGACAAGATGGGCATGCGCGGCTCGCCCACCGCCGAGCTCGTGTTCGACGACTGCCACGTGTCCGAGGCGCAGGTGATGGGCCCGCTCAACGGCGGCGTCGGCGTGTTGATGAGCGGGCTGGACTATGAGCGCGCCGTCTTGGCGGGCATCCAGCTTGGGCTCATGCAGGCCTGCCTCGACGTCGTCCTCCCCTACATCCGCGAGCGCCGCCAGTTCGGTCAGCCGGTCGGCAGCTTTCAGCTCATGCAGGCCAAGGTCGCGGACATGTACGTCGCCCTCAATTCGGCGCGCGCCTACGTCTACGCGGTCGCGCGCAGCTGCGACGCAGGGCGCACGACCCGCTTCGATGCGGCGGGCGCGATCCTGCTGGCGAGCGAGAATGCGGTGAAGGTCGCGCTCGAAGCGATTCAGGCCCTGGGCGGGGCAGGCTATACCAAAGACTGGCCGGTCGAACGCTACCTGCGCGACGCCAAGCTGCTGGACATCGGCGCCGGCACCAACGAGGTCCGCCGCATGCTCATCGGCCGCGAGTTGGTCGGCGCAGGGGAGCGCGTCGCCCAGTGAGCGCCCCCGTCCTAGACACCAAGGTTCAGCCTGAGAGCGACGCGTTCAAGGCCAACGCCGCCCACAACCGCGCGCTTGCCGAAGACCTGCGCACCCGCGTCGCCACCGCAGCGCTCGGCGGCAACGACAAGTCCCGCGATCGCCACACCTCTCGCAACAAGCTGCTCCCCCGAGACCGCGTCGAACGCCTGCTCGACCCCGGCAGCCCCTTCCTCGAAATCGGCCAGCTCGCCGCCAACGGCCTCTACGACGATGAAGTCCCCGGCGCAGGGATCATCGCCGGTATCGGCCGCGTCTCCGGCCGTCAGTGCATGATCGTGTGCAACGACGCGACGGTGAAGGGCGGCACCTACTACCCGCTGACCGTCAAGAAGCACCTGCGCGCACAGGCGATCGCGCAGGAGAACCGGCTTCCCTGCATCTACCTGGTCGACAGCGGCGGCGCGAACCTGCCCCACCAGTCGGAGGTCTTCCCCGACCGCGACCATTTCGGCCGCATCTTCTTCAACCAGGCCAACATGTCCGCGCTCGGCATCCCGCAGATCGCGTGCGTCATGGGCAGCTGCACCGCGGGCGGCGCCTACGTTCCCGCGATGAGCGACGAGACGATCATTGTCCGCGGGCAGGGCACCATCTTCCTCGCCGGCCCTCCGTTGGTCAAGGCCGCGACGGGAGAGGTCATCAGCGCCGAGGAGCTCGGCGGCGCCGACACCCACGGGCGCAAGTCCGGCGTCGTCGATCACGTCGCCGAGAACGACGAACATGCCCTGACCATCGTCCGCGACATCGTCTCGACGCTGGCGCCCGCGACGAAGGCCGAGGTCAACCTTCGCACCCCCCGCCCGCCGAAGTTCGCCGCGGAAGACCTCTACGGCATCGTGCCGCAAGACGTCCGCGCCCCCTACGACGTCCACGAAGTGATCGCGCGCTTGGTCGACGGGTCCGAGTTCCACGAGTTCAAGGCGCTGTACGGCGCATCGCTCGTCTGCGGCTTCGCGCACATCTGGGGCATGCCGGTCGCGATTCTCGCCAACAACGGCGTGCTGTTCAGCGAGTCCGCGCAGAAGGGCGCGCATTTCATCGAACTGGCCTGCCAACGCCGCATCCCGCTGCTGTTCCTCCAGAACATCTCGGGCTTCATGGTCGGCGGCAAGTATGAGGCGGAAGGCATTGCGAAACATGGCGCCAAGCTCGTCACTGCGGTCGCCACCGCCAGCGTCCCCAAGATCACCGTCCTGATCGGCGGCAGCTTCGGCGCCGGCAACTACGGCATGTGCGGGCGAGCCTACTCGCCCCGTTTCCTGTTCACCTGGCCCAATGCCCGCATCAGCGTGATGGGCGGCGAACAGGCCGCAAGCGTCCTGGCAACGGTGCACCGCGATGCCGAAACCTGGACCCCGGACGAGGCCGAAGCCTTCAAGGCACCCGTCCGCCAGAAGTACGAGGACGAAGGCAACCCGTATTACGCTACCGCCCGCCTGTGGGACGACGGCATCGTCGACCCCGCCCAGACCCGCGACGTCCTCGGCTTGGCCTTGGCGGCAACGCTCGAAGCCCCGATCCCGGAGACGCCGCGGTTCGGCGTGTTCCGGATGTGAGGGGTGTAATTGCACATACCTCCCCGGAACGGGGAGGGGGACCGCGCGAAGCGTGGTGGAGGGGCAGCCACAGGCGAGACGTCCCGTGCTGACATCACCAGCCGCAACCGTCCGCCGCGCACGCGGGCTGCGCAAGGAACTCTCGCCAGCCGAGTTGCGCCTCTGGCTCGCGCTTAGGCAACGTCCCGGCGGGCTCAAGTTTCGCAAGCAGCATCCCGCAGGAGTCTTCGCCCTCGATTTCTTCTGCGCAGCGGCGAAGCTGTGCGTGGAGGTGGATGGCGAAACGCACGACCCCGGCGACCAGCCGGCGTTCGATCACGAGCGCGATAGGTGGTTGCGCCTGCACGAGATCGAAACGTTGCGAGTGACCGCGAAATACGTCTTCCGCAATCTCGACGCGGTCGTCACACTTATCGTCGAAACGGCCCGCCCGCGGCTGCCCCTCCACCACGACGCTGCGCGTCGCGGTACCCCTCCCCGTCCGGGGGAGGTACAGGAAGAAGTATGATCCAATCCCTCCTCATCGCCAATCGCGGCGAGATCGCGTGCCGGATCATCCGCACCGCGCGCAAGCTCGGCATCCGCACCGTCGCCGTCTATTCCGACGCCGACGCCCAAGCGCTCCACGTCCGCCAAGCCGACGAAGCGGTCCACATCGGCGCGTCCCCCGCGCGCGAAAGCTACCTCGTCGGCGACCGCATCATCGCCGCCGCCAAACAAACCGGCGCTGAAGCGATCCACCCCGGCTACGGTTTCTTGAGCGAAAACGCCGACTTCGCGCAGGCCGTGATCGACGCCGACCTGATCTGGGTCGGCCCGCGCCCCGACAGCATCCGGGCGATGGGCCTGAAGGACGCCGCCAAGAGCCGCATGATAGCCGCCGGCGTCCCCGTCACCCCCGGCTACCTCGGCGAGGACCAGAGCCCCGAGCGCCTCCAAACGGAGGCCGATGCGATCGGCTACCCCGTTCTCATCAAGGCGGTCGCGGGCGGCGGCGGCAAGGGCATGCGCCGCGTCGACGCCGCCGCCGACTTCGCCGACGCGCTCCAGTCCTGCCGCCGCGAAGCCGCATCCAGCTTCGGCGACGACCGCGTGCTGATCGAGAAATACATCCTCTCGCCCCGCCACATCGAGGTGCAGGTCTTCGGCGACACCCACGGCAACGTCGTCCACCTGTTCGAACGCGATTGCAGCCTCCAGCGCCGCCACCAGAAGGTGATCGAGGAAGCCCCCGCTCCCGGCATGGACCAGGCGACCCGCGAGGCGGTCTGCGGCGCCGCCGTCCGCGCGGCCACGGCGGTCGACTACGTCGGCGCCGGCACGATCGAATTCATCGCTGATGCGTCGGAAGGCCTCCGCGCCGACCGCATCTGGTTCATGGAAATGAACACCCGCCTCCAGGTCGAGCACCCGGTTACCGAGGAGATCACTGGGCAGGATTTGGTAGAATGGCAGTTGCGTGTGGCGAGCGGCGAGCCACTGCCCAAGCGGCAGGACGAACTCAGCATCGACGGCTGGGCGATGGAAGCGCGGCTCTATGCGGAGAACCCCGTAACAGGGTTCCTGCCGTCGACGGGACCGCTGGACCATTTCGTGCTGCCTGCCGGTATTCGTATCGAGACCGGCGTGACGCAGGGTGGCGAGGTCAGTCCGTTCTACGATCCCATGATCGCCAAGCTAGTCGTTCACGGGCCGGATCGGACGCAAGCGATCGCGCGGATCGCCGACGCCTGTTCGCATGTCGAGGTCGCTCCAATCCACACGAACGCGGCGTTTCTGGTCCGCTGCACCGAACTTCCAGAATTTCTCTCGGGAAATCCCACGACTGGATTGATCGCCGCCAACATCGCTGGCCTGACTGCAACCAAATTCACCGATGCTCCTACGCTCGCCGCCATTGGGTGGCGAGCCGAAGAGTTCATGGACGCCGAGTTTAGTAAGGAGGGCGCCACTCCTTGGGCGCCCAATCCGAAGGGGCTGTTCGGCTTTCGCCTGAACAGCGCGTCATGCCCAGCGAAAATCCCGGTGCGTATTGACGGCTCGCCCACTCTCGTCACTCTTCAACCCACGGACGAAGACGATTGGCATTGGGCAATCTCAATCGATGGCCGAACCGACTTCGACGGACCGGGCACCTTACCTACAACCTATGGTCCAATGCCTACCTACCCCTTCGAAGGGTCGGTTCGCGTGTTCGAAGGCGGGGCGTCGCAGCTGTTCGAGTTTGGTGACCGTTGGCATGCTCAGGCCGCCGGAACCTCTGCCGACGGCGCCATCCTCGCCCCCATGCCCGGCCGCGTCATCGCGGTGGACGTCTCCGCGGGGGACCGCGTCGCCAAGGGGCAAAAGCTCGTCACCCTAGAAGCGATGAAGATGGAACACGCGCTCACCGCGCCCTTCGACGGCACCGTGGCCGATCTGAACGCCAGCGAAGGCGGGCAGGTGACCGAGGGTACCATCCTCGTGCGGATAGAGCGCGACGCCGCCACACCCCCGTCGCCCCGGCCTTGAGCCGGGGCCCCGCTTCTTCTTCTCGGCGACGATCAAGAAGAAGCGGGACCCCGGGTCAAGCCCGGGATGACGAAGAAGGCGAGGGCTGTCCTACACACCTGCCACATACCAAGAACGTCCGACTCACCAAACACGACCAACCCACAAGCAACAAAACACCCGCAACCACGTGAACTTCGTTACCTTCGGGAGCATTCCATGGCCGGACGCCACTACGACCAATGGACCGTCGGTGACCGGATCACCCACGACATCCGCCGCACCGTCACGGAAACCGACAACCTGCTGTTCTCGGTGATGACCCACAACCCGCAGCCGCTCCACCTCGACGCCGAAGCCGCGGCGGCCAGCGAGTTCGGCCGCATCCTTGTCAACGGCACCTTCACCTTCGCGCTGATGGTCGGCCTGTCGGTCGGCGACACGACGCTCGGAACGCTCATCGCCAATCTTGGCTATGACAAGCTCGTCCACCCCAACCCGGTCTTCATCGGCGACACGCTACGCTGCGAGACCGAGGTGGTGGAGCTCCGCGACAGCCGCTCGCGCCCCACCGCAGGCCTCGTCACCTTCCGCCACCGCCTCCTCAACCAGCGCGACCAGATCGTCTGCGAATGCTTGCGCACGGCCTTGCTGTCGCGGTCGAGCTAAGCCTCCTCGATCTGCCGGTCGTCCTCCGACAGGAGCGTCAACTCGCGCCAGTCGATCGCCTCCTGCAGCGCGTAATATTCGTCCTGCCCCACCGCGTGCCGCTCGTGCATCGCCTGCAGCGCTTCGCGTTCTGCGGCGATCGCCGCCAGCCCCAGCCGGCGGTAGCGCGACCAGCCGCCGCCCTCGTCATGCTCCAATGAATAGCTGTAGCGCAGCGCATCCGCCTCTCGGCCTTCCTTGCCCTCCAACGCGCCTGCCGCCGCCTCGATCAGCTTGCGCCGCGCCTCGGCACGCTCCCGCTCCGGGTCTTCCACCTGGTCGAGCTTCAACCAGCGGATCAGCGGCGTCAGCGTCAGTCCCTGCACCACCAGCGTCACCAGCACGACCCCAAACGCGGTCAGCACCACGATGTCGCGCTGCGGAAAGTCGGCGGGCAGCGCAAAGGCGGTCGCCAGCGTGATCAGCCCGCGCATCCCGCTCCAGCCGACCAGCACGCCTTGCGCGTATGTCGGCGGCGGCAGGTCGCCGCGCGCCGCCGCCAGGTGGCGGGCGATCAGGTTCCACGCCAGCACCACCACGAACCGCGCGACCACGACCGCGATCACTACCAGTCCGGCAAACGCCGCGGCATGCTGCATCCGCTCCCACGGCATCCGCGCGACGATGATCTTCACCTGCATGCCCATGAGCAGGAACGCGAGGACGTTGAGCACGAACACCACGGTCGCCCACACCGCGTAGGAGTGGACCCGCATCCGCGTGCCGCCGCGGATCCCCGCCGATCGCGCCAGCGTCATCGCAAACGCGACCACCGCCAGCACCGCCGACAGGTGCAGGTGTTCGGCGACGATCCACACCAGGAACGCCGCCAGGAACTGGAGCAGATTGCCCCCCAGCGTCCCCGTCACCAGCGGATTGATCTTGCGCATGAAGAAGGCGAGCGCAACGCCGAGCAGGATCCCGCCCGGCACCGCCATCGCCAGGCGCAGCCCCGCGGCCGCGTCGATCCCGCCGCTCGCCTGAAACGCGAGGGCTTGCGCGAACAGCAGCAGCGCGCTGGCGTCGTTGAACAGGCTCTCGCCCTTCAGCACCGCCATTGTCCTGCGGGGCAGCGAGACCGTGCCGAGTACCGCGGTCGCCGCGGCGGCATCGGGCGGCGCGACGATCGCGCCGAGCACCACCGCGGCGGCGATCGGCAGCCCTGCGAACGCCCATCCGACCCACGCGACCGCCGCCGCGGTCACCAGCACCGCGACCACGGCGAGCACGACCAGCGGCCGCCACAGCTTCCATGCCGCGCTGACCGGGAAGTCGAATGCCGCGTCCATCAGCACCGGCGCGATGAACAGCGCCAGCGCGGTCTGCGGGTCGATCACGATCGTCGGCGTCCCCGGCACCAGCGCAACGACGACCCCCGCGGTCGCCAGCATCGCCGGGTACGGCAGTCCCAGCCGCCGCGACACCTGGAGCAAGGCGACCGCGGCGAGCAGCAGCGCGAGCAGGCTTTCGAAAAACGTCATCGCCGCGGTGTAATGCGTGAAGCAGCGCTTGTCAGGCTTGACGATGGCCGCGCGTCCGGGAACATCCGCCGCAATGAAGACCCTGCTCGCCATCCTCCTGATCGCCTTGTCGGTGCCCGCCGCAGCGCAGAGCCAGCGCCCGCGCACGATCCTGTTCGTCGGCAACAGCTTCACCCAGGGCGCGCTCTCGCCCGTCCGCCGCTACCGCGCCGATGCGGTGACCGACCTGGGCGGGGAACGGCAGGGCGGGGTACCCGCGGTGTTCAAGACCTTCACGGAGGAGGCGGGGCTGTCCTATGCGGTCAGCCTGGAGACGCAAGGGGGGCAGTCGCTGGGCTTCCACTACGACCAGCGCCGCGCGTTCATCGACCGGGCCTGGGACGTCGTCGTACTCCAGGAATACAGCACCCTCGATGCCGCGCGACCGGGCGACGCCACCGCCTACCGCCGCGACGCGATGCGGCTGGCGCGGATGTTCACCCGCGCCAACCCCGCAGTCCAAGTCGAGCTGATGGCCACCTGGACCCGCGCCGATCTCACTTACCGGCCGGGCAGCCCGTGGTCGGGCCGGCCGGTGACCGCCATGGCATCGGACCTGGACGCGGCGGCGCGGTCGGCACGCGGCGGATCGCGCGCGATCGACGGCGTGATCCCGGTCGGCGCGGCCTGGAACCGCGCCTTCGCGCAGCGCATCGCGGACCCGAATCCCTATGACGGCATCGCGTTCGGCCAGGTCGATCTTTGGGCGCACGACCAATATCATGCGAGCACCCACGGCTATTATCTCGAAGCGCTCGTCGTTTTCGCCAAGGTCACCGGCATCGATCCGCGCACCCTGGGCGCTCGCGAGCGCGCCGCCGAAGACCTCGGCATCGCCCCCGCGGTCGCCACCGCGCTCCAGCGCATCGCCTTCGAGCAACTCGCCGCCGAACGCGATCAGCGCGCCAGCCGCTCCTCGGTTGCGGTAAAGGCGGAGTGGCCGCGCGCGTCGGGCACGTCGGTGGCAAAGTAAGCGACCCCGGTGCCACGTGCCCGGTCGATCCAAAGCCCCGATCGCAGGCCGTAAGCCTCACCCGCGTGGCCAATCCGCGCGCGCCCGTCGCCGAACGGGTCGTCGCGGCACCCCGGTGCATTCGTCGCGAGAAACGTGACCGCCAGCCCGTACCGGCAGTAGAAGCCACCCTCGCTATCGCCGTTCGCGCCGTCCAAGGTCCACAACGGCCGCACCAGCTCCGCCACCGATCGCGGCGTCAGCAGCCGCACCCCATCGACCCGCCCGCGCCCGAGCAGCAGCCGCCCGATCGTCGCCAGCCCCCGCGCCGAGATGCGCAGGCCCCCTTGCGGCGAGAAGATCGCCCCGTTCGCCCCCGCGCGCCACATGGTCAGGTCGCAGCCGCCATCGCGCGCTGGCTGGACGGGGCAAAGCGGCGCGCCGCCACGATGGTCGTCGCGCACCGCCACCCCGTCGCGGTACAGCACCACCGCGCGTGCCGCCGCCGCCTCCGAACACGCCGCCCAATTGTAGCACGCGTCGAGCTTCAGCGGCCCGAGCACCAGCCGCTGCATCAACCGGTCGAACCGCTCGCCTGTCGCGCGCTCCAGCACGCTGGCGATCACGGGGAAGCCGACGTTGGCGTAGCGGAAGTAGGTGCCCGGCGCGTGGCCGGCATCCCACACCTTCGGTTCCGCCAGCGCCTCGCGCAGGCTCGCTTCGAGCGGCAAGACATAATCGATACCGTCGACCAGGCTCGACCGATGCGACAGCAGCAGCCGGAGCGTGACCGGCGCGTCGGGAAACGCCGGGTTACGCAGCCGCCAGCCGAGCAGCACCGACACGTCGGCATCGAGGTCGATCCGCCGCTGCTCGACCAGCCGCATCACCGCGATCGCGACCACCAGCTTGGAGATCGACGCGACCCGCACCGGATCGTCCGCGGTCACCGCCCGACGCGCGGCGACATCGGCGAAGCCCGACGCCGCCACCGCGGTCACCCCGCGCCGGTCGAACGCCACCCGCACCGCCGCCGCGGGCTGCGCCGCCGCCAGCAGCGCGAGCGCGATCAGAACTTGGCCTCCACAGCGACGGTGAACGAGCGCCCGCGCGGATCGGCCACGCGCGGCTCCCACGAGCTGCCGGCGCCCGAGTTGCTATCGTAGGTGATCGCGAACGGCGGATCGGTGTCGAGCAGGTTGCGGACGCCGAACGTCAGTTGCAGGCCCTGCTGGATGCGCACGCCCGCCGACAGATTGTAGAGCGTGTACGATCCCACCCGCGGGTTATAGTCCGGCCGCGTGGCGGAGTTGGGCAGCGCGAAGTTCTTGTACCCGTTGCGGTAGATCTGCGAGAGGCTCAGCGTCACCGCGTCGTTCGACCAGGTCACGAACGCATTGTGCTTCCACTTCAGGCCCAGGTCGCCGGTCAACGTGAACAGGTTGATCAGGCTGCCGCCGTAAGGCTGCGTCGGCAGGAACTTCTCGCGTTTCTTGAGCAGGCGCGTGCCGTCCAGCCCGGCGGTGAACTGGCCACCGAACGCGTCGATGCCGCCGCGCAGCGTGATCTCCAGCCCCTCCGTACGCCGCGAACCGATGTTGTCGTTTCGCAGGTCGAGCAGCGTGATGACGCCGTTGGTGCGGAGGAAGCGGTCGGGGAAATACTGATAGTTCGCGAGCAATTGGTCGATCGACAGCGCGCCGATCGTGTTGTCGACCGCGATGTGCCAGAAATCGACCGACGCGCTGAAACGTGATGTCGGCTGGAAGACCACGCCGCCGCTGAACTGCTTCGACGTCTCGGGTTCCAGGTTCAGGTTGCCCCCGGTCACCGAATCGGGGGTGATGACGGTGCAACCTGGCGTCACGTTCGGCGTGCCGCCCGCAGGGCAGGTCGTCGGGTCGGTCCGCGCGTTGCCGGGATTGGGGGACTGGGTGAAGCCATTGAAGATCTGGTTGAACGTCGGCACGCGAAAACCGGTGTTGTACGATCCGCGGAACAGCAGCCAGTCGACGGGCCTGAACTTGGCCGTCACCTTGGGGTTGGTCGTCGTGCCGAACCCCGTGTAATCGTCGATGCGCCCGGCGAACGTGATCTCCAGCGGCTTGAAGATCGGGATCGCGATTTCGGCATAGGCCGCCTTCACCGTCCGGCTGGCCCTGGGCAGCGCGTTGATGTTGTCGAACGCGGCTTGGAAGATGTCGGGCGCGTTGTTGGCGCCCGATGTCGAACCGTTGAAGGTGTAGGTCTCGCGCCGGTAATCGACGCCCAGCGCGACTTGCACCGTGCCACCGGGCAGCGCGAACAGCCGCCCCGATACCGATCCGTCGAACTGCGTCACCTCGTACCGGCCGCCGTACAGCGTCGCGCCGCGCGCCGACACCGCATCGAGCCCGGCGAGCGCCTGCGCGCTCTGCGTCGTCGAGAACGGGTTCAGGATGCCGCTGTTGAACAGGCCGACGATGCCCGGTGCGGTCGCGCCGGGCGCGGTCGGCGCGCGCGGATCGGCCACGCCGATCGCCGCGCCCGCGATGCCCGACGCCGCCACCTGCGGCGCGGTGCGCAGGACGCCGCTGTACTGATACCCGCCGCCGAGCACCGACGACGATTCGCTGCGGGCATAGGACCCGCCGGCGCGATAGTCCCATCCGGCGAACAGCGGACCTTCCCCGCCCGCCGCGCCGCGGAACGTCTTGGTGTTGGTGGTGTAGTCGCGCACGCCGCAGGCCAGGCAGCGAAAGCGGAAGCTGATCGGCTTGCCGTAATTGGCCGCGATCGCCGGAAAGACCGCGGCGATGCGGCCGTAGATGTCGTTGTACGTCGCCGCGGTCAGCACGTTGAGCGGATAGGCGATCGGCAGCGAGCTGTTGTTGGCGGTGTACTGGTTCTCCGAGAAGCGCTTGGCGGAATCCGCATCCGATCCGGTCACCTCGGCGAACAGCTCGTGGCTGCCGAGGCGCAGCGTCCCGCGACCGTAATAGGTCAGCGTCTGGAGCGGCTGCTGCAGCACCGCGACCCGCCCGGTGTCATAGGCGCAGGCATAGCGCGCGCCGGGTATGCCCCACAGCTGCTCGTCGTAGGCAAAGCCCAGCGGCACCGAATCGCACCCCGCGCCACCGGGCAGGTCGAGCACGTTGATCCCCTGATCGGCGCGGATCGTCGTGCCGGGGATGAGCAGTCCGGGGAGCGCGGTCGCCGTGCCCGCCGCGCCGCCGAGCAGCGTGCCGCCTTGGGTGATGCCGACGTTCGCCGCGGTCGGGTTGATCGGGAAGGCGGTGGCGATCGGCGTGCCGCGGGTGTCGGCGGACAGGCCGCGGTTGGGCTGGTTGGTGTTGACGAAGCTGCGGTCGCGGCCGTAGAGCACGCCACTCCAGCTCTTGCTGACCGCGCCCATGATGTTGAAGCCTTGCTCGGTCAGATCGCCGTAGCCCGCGGTCGCCGACAGCCGGTAGATCGGGCTGTCGCCCTGCTCGGTGATGTCGGTGAACCCGGCGAGCGACAGCCCCCGGAAATTCTTCTTGGTAATGAAGTTGATGACGCCGCCGATCGCGTCGGTGCCATAGATGGCCGAAGCGCCGTCCTTGAGCACCTCGACCCTGTCGAGCGCGGCGAAGGGGATCTGGTTCACGTCTACCGCAGAGCCGGTGAGGCCATGCGCTGCGACGCGGCGGCCGTTGAGCAGCACCAGCGTGGAGGATGCGCCTTGCCCGCGCAGATTCGCTGCCGACAGGCCGTTGGTGCCGCGCTGCGCGCCGCTGGTCACGTCGCCGTTCGACGCCAGATTGTCCGCTCCGTTGCCGTTGGTGCTGAGGAAGGAAATGAGCTGTTCGGGGCTGTTGATCCCCTCGCGCGCAAAGTCCTGCGTGGTAACGATCTGCAGCGGCAACGCCGAATTGTTCGGATCCTGCTTGATCCGCGATCCCGTCACCAGGATGTCGTTCGAAGTCGGCGCGTCGCTTTCCGCGGCGCTGGTCACCGGGGTCGCGGCGCCGGTCGGCGTCTCGGCGTTCTGCGTCGTCTGGTCGCCGGTCGGCGGGTTCTGCGCCGCCGCCGTTCCGCAAGCGAGAACGGCGATCGCCGTTCCCGAAACCAGAAACCGCAGCACGGACATGGATGTGCGCATCGTAGAACCCCCCTTGGCTCGCCTCCCCAGGCGAGGGTTACAATTAGCAACGAAAGTGTCATGGAGCGCTAGGGGCAATCCGTCGCGGCGGCGCAAAAATATGCAGTAGACGTGCAGTTGACGTGACGACGCCCGCGCCCGACGCTGGCCGTGCCGAAGCCGGAGACCGCATGACCGCCGCATCGACGTTCGACGAAGCACCGCCGGCGGCCTTGCACGGCGCCGGACGGCTGGCGGTGTTCGGGCTGCTCGGCTTCTCCGCCGGGCTGCCGTTCTACATGTTCTCCACCGTGCTGACGCTGCGGTTGGCGGAGCATGGCGTCGCGCTGGCGGTGATCGGCTTCTTCGCCTGGGTGCAGTTGCTGCCGACCTTCAAATTCGCCTGGGCGCCGCTGCTCGACCGCTACGACGTGCCCGGCTTTGCGCGCTTCTGGGGCAAGCGGCGCGGGTGGATCATGCTCGCGCAGCTCGGCATCGTCACCTCCACTGCGGCAATGGCGCTGACCGCGAGCGACCGGAGCCTCGGCGTCACCGCGCTGTTTGCGGTACTGCTCGCCTTCTGGACGACGACGCTGGAGGTCGCCGCCGACGCCTGGCGGATCGACGTCGCGCCGACCCAGGACCTGCAGGGGCCGATCGTTGCCGCAAACCTGTGGGGCTATCGCAGCGCGATGGTGGCGGCGGGCAGCGGCGCGCTGCTGGTTGCCGATGCCGCCGGGTGGAGCGCCGCCTATTGGCTGATCGCCGCGGCGGCGTTCGCGCCGTTCCCGGTGCTGGCGGCGATGCGCCCCGAACAGGATCGCGAGCGGGGCAGGGCGTTGGCGCTGGCGACCGGCTTGCTCGCGAGTGCGGCCATTCTGCTGGCGGCTGCGACGCTGGTGGCCGCAATCGGCAGCGTCGTGCTGGCAGTCGCGGCGCGCTTGGGCATCGACGGCGGCGCGAACGTCACCCCTTACGTCCTGGCGATCTGCCTCGTCCCGTTCTTGGCGATGGCCGCTGCCCTGCCAAGGATCAAGCGCGCGGCGCCGCACTCGCGGCTGCGCACGTCGACCGCAATCGGGCCGTATGTCGATTTCTTCTGGCGATACGGTCGCGGCGCGCTGGTGCTGATGGCGTTTGTCTCGATCTACCGGATGGGCGATGTGCTGGCGCTCAACCTGTCGAAGCCGATGATCAAGGCGCTCGGTTACTCGCTTACCCAGATCGGTCGCGCCGACAGCCTCGTCGCGCTCGTCGCGAGCATGGCCGGGGTCGGCATGGGCGGCTGGATCGTCACTCGCTGGCCACAAGCGTGGACGCTGGCGATCGGCGCGGTCTTCGCGGCAATCGGCAATTTCGGCTTCGTCTGGCTGGCGCACCGGCCGCCAAGCGAGGCGATGCTCTACGTCGCGACCGCCGCCGACCAGTTCGGCAACGGCATGGCCGGGGCGGTCTTCGTCGTCTACCTGTCGATGCTGGTCAACCCGCGCTATCCCGGCGCGCAATATGCGTTCCTGTCGGGCTTCGCGTTCCTGCTCCCGCGCCTGCTGTCGGGAGCAGGGGGCGTCGTCGTCGAGCGGCTCGACCGCGCGGGCTATGCGGGGTTCGACCTGTTCTTCCTGGCATCTGGCTTGGTAAGCCTCGCCGCAATCGCCTTCCTGCCCGCGCTCGCCCGCATCCGGCCGCGAGCGGACGATCGGTGATCGAGGACGTCGCCGATTCGGCCTTCGCGCCCGCCGCCGCTGCGGTCGCGGACGGGCGCATTCCCGGCGCGGCGCTCGGCGTCGTCACCCGCAACGGCGATAACGCCATTCGCGTCGCCGGCATGGCGGCGCTGGTCCCGGAGCCCGAGCCGCTCACCGCACATCACTGGTTCGACCTGGCTTCGGTCAGCAAGGTGATCGCCACCACGACGATGATCCTGCGGCTCGCCGATGAAGGTCGTCTCGACCTCGACCGCCCGTTGACCGACGCCATCCCCGACCTGCGGCAGTACGACATCGACGGCGCGCGCGAGCGGCGGCTGACCTTCCGCGACTGCCTGACCCACGCGACGCATCTGCCCGCGGTGGAGCCGATCTATACCTACGGCGACGACCCAGCCCGCCTGCGCGCCTTCGTCCTCCAGCGCGAATGGCACGCGGGGCCGCCGGTCTATTCGGACATCAATTTCATCCTGCTCGGCATCGCGATCGAGCGGATTACGGGTGGCGGGCTAAACGCCTGGCCGCTGCCGCCAGGCCTGTCGTTCGCGCCGCAAGGCCCCGCAGTCGCCACCGAAGCCTGCACATGGCGCGGACGGGTGCTCAAGGGCGAGGTTCACGACGAGAACGCCTTCGCGCTCGGCTGCGCGGGCCATGCGGGTGTGTTCGGCACCGTCGCCGGGGTACTCGGTTTCGCTCGCGGGTTGCTAGACGGAACCGGCGCGTCGCGCGCGATGCTGGCCGCAATCCGCGAAACCACCAACGGCCATCGCACAGCAGGGTGGGAGCGCCGCTTCCCCGGCTGGCCGGGCGGCGATGCGTGTTCGGACGAGACGATCGGCCACACCGGCTTCACCGGCACCGGGCTGTGGATCGACTTCGCGCGCGGCGTCGCCTGGACCCTGCTGACCAACCGCGTCCACCCGACCCGCCACCGCGACAGCGGCATCTTCGCGCTCCGCCCAGCCACCGGCGACGCGCTGATCGCCGCGTTCAGTTCTGGGCAGCGATGAGGGTCAGCGCGGCATCCATCGCCGCGCTCGCGGAGGTATCGCCGGGCATGTCGGCCGCAAAGGCCGCGAACACCAACGTCCGCCCGCTCGCCGCCACCAGGAACCCCGAGAGGGCGGACGCGGCGGCGAGCGTCCCCGTCTTGGCGAAAACCTTGCCCGCCAGGGGCGTGCCCGCGAACCGCTGCTTGAGCGACCCGTCGACGCCGCCGACCGGCAACGTCGCGCGGAACGCTGCTCCCCAGGGCTGTCGTTGCGTCCAACGGAGGAAGCGCACGACCCCGCGCGGCGAGACGCGGTTATAGCTCGACATCCCCGATCCATCGGCGAAGTCGTAGCGCCAGCGCTCCACTTCGGCCGTATCGAGCATCGCGCGCACCGCCGCCTGCCCATCGGCGATCGACCCGGTCCCCGCGACCAGCCCGACGCGACGCAGCAGCAGTTCGGCATGCACGTTCTGGCTGACCTTGTTGGTCAGCGTCAGATCCTCGATCAACGGCGACGCGGCGAGCTGCGCCAGGGGAGCGGCCCGCGGCGGCCGGGCAGGGGGCACTGCGCCGCGCACCGCCGGATCGTCGGCGGGCGCGAGCGGCCGGTGCCGCACGGTGACCGCGCCCGTCACCCGCACCCCGCGCGCGATCAGCATGGCGCGCAGCACCCACGCGGCATAGCGGGCGGGATCGTCCACCCCGACCCGCAGCGCCTGCCGCTCGCCATCCGCTGCGACCGACCCGTCGATGCGCAGCACGTCGCTGCCCGGCATCCGCGCATAGCCGAGCGCCGTCCGCCCGGCCGTCGTCACCCGGTTGTCGATGCGGTAATAGGGCGCCGCGATGGTCGCGGGCGTGCCCGCAGCCGCGCCCGGCTCGACCCACGCCGCGATCTCGTTGTCGTCGAGGGTCAGCGCGGAAATGCCGGTGCCCGACCGCGTCGGGATGTTGTTCCAGCTCATCCCCGGGCTCCACCGTTCGTCCGGGAACAGCGTGTCGTCGCCGACGACGTCGTGGACGACACGCGCCCGCGCGGCGACCGCATCGGCGAGCGTGCCCAGGCAGTCGCGTACGCAATCCGCCGCGCTCGACAGCCGCGCGTCGCCACGACCCTCCAGCACCACGTCGGGCGCGCCCGCGCGCGCGTCCAGCCGCACCGCTGCGCCGCCTGCGGCATCGTCCCGCGTCACGTCGCCCAGCAACGCAAAGGCGGCGGCGGTGGTGAACAGCTTGGTGTTCGACGCAGGCACGAAGCGGTCGTCGGGCGCGATGCCGACGATCTCGCGTCCCTCCATGTCGGCGACGACAACGCCGAACCGGGTGCCCGGACCCTGCGCGCGCAAGACCGCCGCGACCCGCTCGGTCAGCGGCGTGTCGGCGAGCGCAGGCGTGGCGCACGCCAGCAAGAGCAGGGCAACCCTCCGGATGTACGTCGCCGCCATGCGTCACGATTAGCGCGCTGCCCGCCCGGCACAATAGAGGGTTGCCGCCAATCCCCGCCCATCGCAGAACACCGGCGTTCGCTGGCGATGGGGGGCAGGCCGCATGATCCGTACCGCGTTCGCGATCCTCGCCGCCCTGTTGATCGGCGTCGCGCCGCCGCCGGACGAGCCGTCCATCCTGATCCGCGGCGCGCGTGTCTTCGACGGCACCGGCGCGCCCGCGACCGTCCGGGACGTGCTGCTGACCGGCGACCGCATCGCGGCGGTTGCTGCGCACCTGAAGGTGCCGCGCGGCTCCCGGATCGTCGACGCGCGCGGGCAGACGTTGCTGCCCGGCCTGCACGACCTCCACACCCACCTGCGCGCGCCCGGCTTCGAAGCGCCCGACGACCTCGGCAAGGCCTACGCCGCGTATCTGGTGAACGGCGTCACGCGGGTGAACGACTATTCCCTGTCGGGAGAGATGCTCGCCCCCATCCGCGAGATGGTCGCATCCGGCGCCATCGCGGCACCGCGGCTCGAACTGGCGGTCCGGCTCGGCGTCCCCGGCGGGCACGGGACCGAATTCGGCTGGGGCAGCTTCTTCACGCTGGAGGCCGCCACCCCGCGTGCCGCCCACGCCGCGATGCGCCGCGCACTCGCCTACCGCCCCGATGTCATCAAGGTGTTCGCCGACGGCTGGCGCTACGGGCGCACCGCGGACCTCAACAGCATGAACGTTGCGACGCTGAGCGCCATCGTCGCCGACGCGCACGCGGCCGGGCTGCCGGTCATCACCCACACCGTCACTCTCGAAGGCGCGAAGGTCGCCGCCGCCGCCGGGGTCGACGCGCTCGGCCACGGCGTCGGCGACGCGCCGGTCGACGACGACCTCATAACGTCGATGCGTGCGCACGGCACCGCGTACATCCCGACCCTGGCCGTCTTCGAGCCGCAGCAGGACCGCACCTTCGCGCCGCTTGAGTGGCGCGGGCTGCGCCCACCCGAACGCGCCCGGGAGGCCGAGCGGATGGCGCGCCCGCGCGAGGCGATCCCCGAACTGGAAGCCCGCCGCTGGACGATCATGCAGGCCAATGTTCGTCGCCTCCACGCCGCGGGCGTCGCGATCGGGGTCGGCACCGATGCGGGGATCGAGGGGGTCTACCACGGCGCATCGACGATCCGCGAAATCGCGCTGCTGACCACCTGCGGCCTCACCCCCGCCGAGGCGCTGACTGCCGCAACCGCGACCGGCGGGCGCATCCTGCGCTCGCCCGATCACGGCCGCATCGCAGCGGGTCAGCGCGCCGACCTGCTGCTGGTCGCCGGACGGCCCGACGTGGCCATCGCCGATCTCCGCAACGTCCGCCGCGTGTTCGTCGCGGGGCGGGAGGTCGCGCTTAAACCGCTCCGCCGCCTTCTCGACTCCGATGCGCCGTCGCCTCTGCCGGTCCACCGGATGACCGGGCCGATCGACACCGGCGCGCGCGCGGACGGGCGCACCGACCTCGACACGCTCGCCGTGGACACGACCGAAACCGGCGTAGACCACAGCACGCTCGACGTGGCGCGCGCGGGCAAGGCGATGTTCGCGGTCGCGCGGATGGGATCGGCCCCGCGGCCCTATGCGCAGCTCGTGGTGCCGCTGACCCGCGGCAGTATCCAGTTGGCCGATGCCAAGGGCTTCACGGGCGTCGCCTTCACCGCGCGCGGCAGCGGGCGCTATGCGCTGGCGTTCGACAGCTATGGCCGGAGCGAGCGGTTCGAGGCACAGTTCGATGCGGATGCCACGCCGCGCGAAGTCCGCATCCCGTTCGACGCGTTCGCCAGCGACGAATCCGGCGCACTCGACCTGGCCAAGCTACGCGCGTTGATCTTCCGCCTGAGCGGCACGCCCGGCGCGCGCGCCTGGCTCCAGCTCGAAGACCTGCGCTTCTACCGCTGAGGCGGCGCCCGATAGGCCGCACCGTCCAGTTCCCCCTCCCACCGAGCCACCGTCGTCGCCACCGCCAGGTTCGCGCTCGCGCTCGGCACCGTGCGCGTCATGTCGAGCAGCCGGTCGAACGGCAGCACGAAGCCGACCACTAGCGCCGTCTGCTCTGGCGCAACCCCGACCGCCGACAGCACCGCCGCCAGCATGAACAGCGACGCCGACGGCACCGGCGCGGTCCCGAATGCTGCCAGCGCCCCGGTCAGCAGCACCGTCGCATAGACCTGCGGCGTCAGCGCCACCCCGAACGCCTGCAGCGCGAACACGCTGAGCAGCCCTACGTACATCGCGGTGCCGTCCTTGCCGATGCTGGCACCCAGCGGCAGCACGGTCGAATAGACGTTCCGCCCGACCCCCAGATTGTCCCCCGCGACCCGCATTGCCACGGGCAGCGTCGCCGAACTCGACGCGGTCGAGAAGGCGACGACCAGCGCATCGACGATGCCGCGAAAGAACGGCCACACCGGCACTCGTGCGACCAGCCGCAGCAGCAGGCTGTGCACCACCACGATCTGGATCAGCGATCCGATGACGACCGCCAGCGCCAGCCAGCCGACATGGACGAACACCGCCGCACCGTTCGCCGCGACCGCATTTGCGATCAGCGCGAACACCCCGAACGGCGTCGCCTCCATGACGATGCCGACCACGCGCAGCAGCACCGCCGACAGCGACTGGAGCAATCCCGCGAACGGCTTGCCCGCATCCCCCGCCAGCACCGTCCCGACGCCGATCAGGATCGCGACGAAGATCAGCGCGAGCATGTCGCCCTTCGTTAACGCCTCGACGATGTTCAGCGGCACGATGCCGACCAGCTGGTCGTACGGCGTCACCGGCGGCCCGAGCGCATGCGGCGCAGCCGTGCCCAGCGCCGCACCGACGCCGGGCCGGATCAGTGCGGCGACGCCCATGCCGACCGACACCGCAACGAAGGTCGTCCCCGCGAACAGCGCGATCGTGCGGCCTCCCAGCGACCCCAGCCGCTTCGGGTCGCCAAGCGACGTGATCCCCGCCGCGATCGTCACCAGCACGATAGGCGCCACCAGCATGCGGATCGCGCGCACGAAGAGGTCGCCGAGGAACGCCACGTATGGCGTTCCTTGAGGCCAGAGGAGCGCGAAGGCGAGGCCCAGCGCCAACCCCGCCAGCACCCGTTTCCACAACGCGGTGCGGAACCACCAGCTCAACCGCAGCGCCCCGGGGGTGTGTGCGGCAGCGACCGCCCCGCCGCACGACCGGTCGCAACGCCGCCGTCGACGACGACTGCGCCATTGACCAGCACCGTCCGCACGCCCGTCGCGAACAGCGTCGGCTGCTGGTAGGTGGCGCGCGCGGCATAGATCGCCGGGTCGAACACGACGACATCCGCGAACCCACCGCGGCGCAAATACCCGCGCCCCGCCAGCCCGAAGGTGTCCGCAGTCAGAGCCGAACTCCGCTCGATGAACTGGCGCAGCGTCAGCACATGCTCGGCGCGCACGTATTTGGCGTATTTGCGCGCAAATGTGCCGTACACCCGCGGGTGCCCGGTCGACGCGTCGGAGCCGGTCATCACCCACCGCTGGCGCATGAATGCGGCAATGTCTGCCTCGCTCTGATTGAACGACGCGACCGCCGGATCATGGACCCGGATCGTCGCGATTGCCGCGCCGACCGCATCGGTCCGCAGCCGGACGGCGATGTCGGCCAGCGTATGGCCGCGCTCCGCCCCTTCGGTGACCAGTAGCGCCGCGGCGCCACCGCGCTTGCGCAAATTCTCGGTCATGCCTGGGCGCAATCGCGCGGCCAGCGAAGGATCGGCGAAGCGCCGCAACAGCGCCTCGCGCCCGCCGTCCTGCGCCCAGAGCGGCACCAGCGCCGCGACCAGGCTCGTGCCGCTCGCGTTCCACGGGTATTGATCCGCGGTCACCGCCTCGCCGCGAGCCCGGGCAGCGGCGATCCTGGCGATGATCGCAGGCGCCTGGCCCTGCACGTCAACGCCCAAAGCCTTGATATGGCTGATGTGGACCGGCATCCGCGCGGCGCGCCCGATCGCGACGGCCTCGTCGATCGCCGCCGCGAGCCCGACGGTGTAGCTCGATTCGTCGCGGATATGCGTGTCGTACGTGCCGCCGCGCTCGCCCGCCTCACGCGCCAGCGCCACCACTTCGTCGGTGGCCGCAAAACTCTGCGGCGCGTAGAACAGGCCGGTCGACAGCCCCAGCGCGCCCTGGCACATCGCACGCGCGACGATCCCGCGCATCGTCGCCAGTTCCGTCGGTGTCGGCGCTCGCCGTGCCTCGCCGATCACCGCACGGCGGATCGCACCGAAGCCGACATAAGTCGCATAATTGATGCCGACCGGATGCGCAGGGGTCAGCGTCGCCGCCACGTCGGGCTTGCCGCCGCCATCGTTGCCGACGAAGGCGGTCGTCACCCCCTGCATCAGGAACGGCAGCACCAGCCGCTCCTGCGCATCCGGCGACGCCAGCATCGCCTCGACATGCGTATGCGGGTCGATGAACCCCGGCGCGACGACCATCCCCCGCGCCTCGATCGTCCGCCGCGCGCGCAGCGTCGCATGCGGTCCGACGTAACGAATACGGTCGCCGGTCACCGCCACGTCGCCGACGAACGGCGCATCGCTCCCCGTAAAGACCGTACCGCCGCGGATCAGCACATCGACCCGTTCGGGCGCTGCCCCGAGCGTCGCCAGCGCGGCTAGAACGATCAGCGCCCTCAAGGTTCGCCCCAGAAGCCGCGGGCGGCGGGTCGGAGCATGCCCCCGTCGTCACGGACCCCGCCCACGCGGTCCTCGCGCAGCCACCACGGCCCGTCGAGATCGACGAAGTCGCTGACCGCGGCAACATGCAGCGCAGGCGCGATCGACAGCGACGAAGACACCATGCACCCGGTCATCAACCCCATCCCCCGCGCCCGCGCCGCCGACGCAAGCTCCAGCGCCGCGGTCAACCCGCCGGCCTTGTCGAGCTTCACGTTCACCACGTCGTAGCGCCCGGCCAGCCCGTCGAGATCGGCGGCGACATGGACCGATTCGTCGGCACACACCGGCACACCCGCATCGAACCCTTCCAGCCACCCGTCCGCATCGGCCGACGCAGGTTGTTCGAGCAAGGCGACCCGCGCCTCGACCAGCACGTCGCGCATTGCGCTCGCGCTCGCTTCATCCCAGCTCTCGTTCGGATCGACGATCAGCGCGGCGTCGGGCGCTGCGCTGCGAACCGCACGGATTTGCGTCGCCGGATCGACCGCATCGACCTTCACCTTGAGCAGCGGCGCACGTGCGACCGCAGCAGCCGCGCGCGCCATCGCCGCGGGCGTGTCGATCACGATCGTGAGTGCGCTCGCGATCCGACCCGGAGCGGGCGAGTCCAGCATCGCCGCTACGCTGCGCCCACCCAGCCGCGCCTCCAGGTCCCACAAGGCGCAATCCACCGCATTGCGCGCCGCGCCCGGCGGCAGCAGCGCCAGCAACGTCTGCCGACCCGCGCCGCCTTCGACGGAGCCCGCCACTGCGGCGATCTGCGCCAGCACACCCTCCACGCTCTCGCCATAGCGCGGGTAAGGCACACCCTCGCCGCGCCCCACTGCATCGCCCTCGCGGATCGTCACCGTCACCACGTCCGCTGCGCTTTTCACCCCGCGGGAGATCCGGAACGGCGTGTGCAGCGCGAACCGCTGATGCTGCGCGGCCAGCGTCCGGGTCACGCGAGCAGCCGGTCGACGATCGCGTCCAACCCGAAGCGCATCGGATCGGTGCAGGGCAGCCCGTGCTCGTCCGCGGTCGCCGCGCACAGCGCCCGTGCCTCGCACTCGTCCGAGGCGGACGTGTTCAGGCAAATGCCCACCGCGCGCACTGCCGGGCTGGTCAGCCGCGCGATCGCCAGATTCATCGCCAGCGTCTCGGCGATGCCCGGCAGCGGCTGCCCCGGCAGCCCGCGCATGTGCCCGCGGCCCGGATCGTGGCACAGCACGATCGCCTCAGGCTGTGCGCCGTGAAGCAGCCCGGTCGACACCCCCGCGAACGACGGGTGAAACAGCGATCCCTGGCCCTCGATCACGTCCCAGCCGCCGTCGTCGCGCGCGGGCGCAAGCCGCTCGACCGCGCCCGAGATGAAGTCCGCCACGACCGCGTCGATCGGCACGCCTTCGCCGGCGATCAGGATGCCCGTCTGCCCGGTCGCGCGGAAATCCGCGACCACCCCGCGCGCGCGCAGCGCACGGGTCAGCGCCAGCGTGGTGTACATCTTGCCCGTCGAGCAATCGGTGCCGACCGTCAGCACCCGCCGCCCGGCGCGCGGGCGCCCGTTGCCGACCGGCAAGTCGACCGGCGCATCGCGCACGTCGAACAGCGTCACCCCCGCCGCCCGCGCCGCCTCTGCCAACCGCGGCTGATCGCGCAGCCGCTGATGCAGCCCCGCCGCTACGTTCATCCCCGCTTCGATCGCCGCCAGCGCATCCTCGACCAGCGCGGGCTCCATCGTCCCGCCCGAATTGGCAATGCCGAGCACCAATGTCTTCGCGCCCGCAGCCGCGGCCTCCACCATCGCCATCCGCGGCAGCCCCAACGTGAACGGGCAATCGTCGTGCCGGAACTCGCCGACGCATTTCTCCGGCGCGAAGGTCGCGAGCCCGCGCGACGTCTTCACCCCGATGAAGTCGGTGCTGTGACCGAGGTAGAGGAGCAGCGGCAAGGGGATCATGACGGCCCAGCCTATCGGCGCAGCGCCGGATGCGCAAAGGGCTTATCGAACGCGGCGCGGGTGGGAATGAAGGCGCCGATCGACGCGCCCCCGCGCGAAGCCGGCGTCGCCGCGCTTGCCGCGGCGGTGCTCGCGCTCGTCATCGCCGCGGCGGTCAACCGCAGGTCGCCGCTGGCCGCGATCCGGGCGGGTCGTCGGGCGGCTCGGTCGCGGCGGGCATGCTCCCGGTTGCGCTGGGCTCCGACACCAACGGTTCGATCCGCGTCCCCACGGGCGCTCTGCGGCGTCTATGGCCTGAAGCCCGCGCACGGATCGCTGCCAACGGAGAGCGTGTTTCCTGTCGTCGACCGCTTCGACGACATCGGCCCCTTTGCGACGACGATTGAAACCTCGACGTGGTCTGGAAAGTACTCGGCGGCAAGGCCGTGGCTGCGGGCGAGATCCGCGTCGCCCGCCTCGGCGGCTGGGTCGCGCGCAACGTCTCCGCCGACCTCGCCGACGGGATCGACCGCCATTTCGGCCACCTGCCGTCCGTCACGGTCCCGCAGGTCGACCGCGCCCGCTCCGCCGCCTACATCATGACGGCAGGGGGAGGGCGGCGCCCGCCAACTCCCCGACCTGCGCACCCGCGCGCTCTACTTCGAGCCCGCCACCCGCGACCACCTCATCGCCGGCGCGCTGATGCCCGCCCGCCATCACCTGGACGCGCACCGCTTCCGCGCAACCTTTCGCGCCTCGGTCGCAGCCGCGTTTGCGGATTACGATGTCCTGATCGCCCCCTGCGTCGGCGAGCCCGCCCCGCGCATCGCCGACCCATACGTCACCATCGACGGCGGAACGCGTCCCCGCCCGCGCGCACTTCGGCCTGCCCGTCATCGCGGTGCCCTTGCGCGGCCCCGGCAAGCTCCCGCTCGGCCTCCAGCTCGTCGGCCGGAGGGGCGGGCAGGGTGCGATTTTCGTGTTGGCCGAACGGCCGGAGCTCCAAGGCGTCATCGGGCCGACACCGCCGTATGCCGCGGGCATGGTGGCCGATCATGCAGCATAGCACCACGAGCCTCCGGCATGGTCAACGCCCCCCATCACCTGGCCGCCCAGCAGGCGGGCCGCGACGTGCGGAGCGCTATCGAGGTCGGGGAAGGGGCCGTGCTGCCGGTCCCGACCCACGATCACGCGCTCGACTACCGCCTCGTCGCCGCCGCCCTGGCCTCACGCGCGCCGAAGCCGATGGCATCGCCACCAACCACCTGACCTGCCCGATCGGGCAGCCCGCCATCGGAGGCAAGGCGCCCGCAGTCATCGCCAGGATGGCGCAACGCCCGGCTCAGAGCGACAGCGCGCGGTCGTAGCCGGTCAGCTCCAGATACCCGCGCCCGCCGAGCGTCCTGACCGCGCCCTCCCAGTAGACAGGCAATCCGCTCCGCCGCGCATCGAGCTCCTGCGCCGGGAACAGCGGCGTCAGCGCGAAGGCGCGAACCCCTTCGGGCAGCCGGATGCGCACCTCCTGCGCCACCGGATACACCGCGCCCGTCGCCGCGCTTCGCCACTGCTTCAGCGGCCGGAACATCACGTCGCCCGGCGCCAGCCGCACGACCTGCCCGTTCGCGCGCCGCAGCGACCCTCCGGCCCACAGCACCCCGCCGCCCTTGCGCCGGATACGGAACGCCATCAGCGCCGCACCGTCGTCGAAGTTGATGCCGGTCCAGTCCCACCCCTGCGCCTGCGGTGCCAGGTAATCGGACGACCACTCACGGTCGAGCCACGCTTCGCCGGTCACCCGTGCGCCGTTCAGCACGCCGGCAACGCGCAGATGCGGCATCGAATAGTAACGGCTCGCCTGCTCGGGCAGCGGCCCCTTGCGGCTGTACCCCGCCACCCCCTGCAGCATCGGCGGCTGGGTCGGCGTCAGCATCAGGTCGAACGCGAAGTCGCGCGTCGTCACCCGCGCCGACCAGCGCCCGTCGGGCAAGCGCCGCATCCGCCAGTTGCGGATCGCGACATCGCCGTCGCCGACCTTCGCTTGCGCGATGCCGAATCCTTCGCGTGCAGCGCGGTCGCCATGGAGCAGGTGCCCGACCGCCGGATCGGACAGAGCCGCATGCGCGAACAGCACTTGGCGAGCCGCGAAACGGCTGGGGTTGCCTGCATCCACCGGCGGTCGCGTCCGGAAGAACGTCACCTGAAACCCGCGCTCGCGTCCGTCCGCGGTCTTCAGCCAGCCGGTGACATACCACCATTCGGTCCGGTAATCCGGATGCGCGCCGTGGTCCGCTGGAAACCGGATAGCCACCCCCGGCCGCACGACGGGGTAGGGCGCCACCACCGCGCCCGCCGCCAGCATCGCAATCAGCGCGCGCATCACCAATCCTCCCTGACCGCCAGCACCGCATCGCGCGCCGTTGCCTGCCGCCCCGCCAGCACTGCCGTTCCCGCCGCCGCTCCCGCCAGCGCCGCTACGACGCCCGCCAGCGTCGTGCAGGGAACGATCGTCGTCATGGTCCAGTTGAACGACTGCGGGTTGACGACATGGATCAGCACCTGCGCCAGCACCAGGCCGAGCACCACGCCCGCGACGCCCCCGATCGCCCCCAGGATCGTCCCCTCCATCCCCAGCATCGCGACGATCTGCGCCTCGGCCACCCCCAGATGCCGCAACATCCCGAACTCGCGCGCCCGCGCCACCGTCTGCGCCGACATCGTCGCGGCAACGCCTGCCAGCCCGACCAGGATCGCCACCGCCTCCAGCAGATACGTCACCGCAAAACTGCGATCGAACAGCGCCAGCGCAAACCGCCGCAGCTTGGCGGGTTCCGCGGTCTCGACCTGCCCGCGCAGGTCCGCCGGCAGCCGCGCCAGCAATTCCCGCGACACCGCCGCCGGGTCCGCGCCGGGCGCCAGCGTCACCGAAGCCTCGTCGCGCGTCGCATCCCCGGTCAGCCGCGTATAATCGCGCGCACCGATCGCCACCGCGCCCGCTTGCCGCGCATAGTCGCGCCACACCCCCGCCACCGCGAAGCGCGCACCGCCCGCGACCGGCAGCGCGATGACCTCGCCCGGATCCCAGCCGTACAGCCGCTGCGCAGGCTCCGACACCCACACCGGCGTCGCGCCCGCTGGCAGCGCCTCGGCGCGTGCGATCAGCACCATCGGGCCGGCCTCCGCAGCCCGCGCGATCAGCACGACCGGCGGGCGATCCGGCGCCAGGGTCAGCGGCAACTGACGGCTGAACGCGATGCGCTGCACCCCCGCGGTCGCTGCCAGCCGTTTCTGCGCAACAGGGTCGAACGCCGCCCCCGCGTTGACGCGCAGGTACAGGTCCGACGCCAGCACCTGCCCCAGCCAGGCATCGACCGCGCCGCGGAAGCTGGTTACCATCGTCGCCATCGCGATCATCAGCGCGGTCGATGCGACGATCCCGCACAGTGCGGTCGCCGCTGCGCCCGGGGCGCCGTGAACATGCCGCACCGCCAGCAGCCGCGGCACGCTGGCGCTGTCCCGCACCGCCAGGGGGGAGAGCAACGCCCGCGCCAGCCACGGCACCCCCGCCACGCCGCCGGCCAGCAGCAACGCCATCGCCGCGAAGCCGAACAGCGGCAGCCCAGCGACCGCAGGCAGCACCCCCGCCGCACCGCCCACCACGAGCAACGTCAGCGCGGGCCACCAGGCGACGCGCGCACGCGGATCGACCAGGTCGCCCGCATTCTTCAGCGCCGCCGCAGGTGCCGCACGCGACGCGGCCCGTGCGGGCAGCGCGCTTCCCAGCACCGCCGCCGCCACGCCGAGCGCGAGGAACCCCGCCGCCGCCCAAGGCTGGAACACCACGTGCGAGGCTCCGCCGGCGAAATACCCCGCCCCCAGATCGCCCCCGAACCAGCGCAACGCGCCCCACGCGAGCGCATAGCCCGCCGCCAGTCCGATCCCCGCACCCACCAGCCCGATCGCGAACCCCTCGATCGCCACCGCCGCCACGACTCCGCGCCGCGGCAACCCCAGCGTCCGCACCAAGGCGAACGCCCGCAGCCGCCGGGTCACCGACAGCGACTGCGCCGAGAACACCAGAAACCCTCCGGTCAGCAGCGCGACCAGCGCCAGCATGTCGAGGTTCACCCGATACGCCCGCGACAGCGCATCGCCCTGCGCCGCCTGCGCATCCGCGCTCGACAGCGTCGCGTCCGCTGGCAGGACCCCCCCCAACACCCGCTCGGCGACGGTCCGGTCGGCCAGCGCCAGGTCGATCCGGTCGAGCCGCCCCAGCCGCGCGAACCGCCATTGCGCCGCGGCGATGTCCATCACCCCGACCGCGGCCTCGCCTGCACCGGGCAGCGTTCCCGCAACCGTCAGCGGCACCGTCCGTCCGTTGCCGGTCACCGTTAGCCGCTCGCCCACCCGTGCGCCCGCGCGCGTCATCGCCGCGCGTGACAGGAACAGCGCCGCCTCGTCGAACACGCCATCGGCGCGGGTGTCCGGCCCCTGCGACCGCGCGCCGATCAGCCCCGGCGTCACCTGCGCCGCGCGGATCACGTCGAGCCCCAGGATCGTCACCCGCACCGCCCCGATCCGCGCATCGACGCTGACCACCGGACTCGCATCCGCCACCCCCGCCGCCGCGATCACCCGTGGATAGAGCCATTCGTCGAACCCGAGCGGCGTCGTCGCGCGCACCGTCAGCTCGGCGGCGCCGTTCACCCCGCGCACCGCGCCGTCGAACGACGCCAGCGCCGACCCGTTGACCAGATGCACCGCAAACCCCAGCGCGACACCGACCGCGATCGCGACCGCGGTCAGGACGAAACGCGCCGGATGCGACCGCGCCTCGCCCAACACCAGCCAGATCAGCGCCAGCCGCGAAGCCGCCAGCCCTGGTTCAGCCACGCGGCACCAGCCCCTGTGCGGTCAGGGTCAGCACCCGGTCCGCGATCGCCGCGGTCGCATCCGAATGGGTCACCAGCACCGCCGCCGCACCGCCCTCCCGCACTGCATCCGCGAACAGCGCCAGCACCTTCGCCGCGGTTTCCGGATCGAGGTTGCCGGTCGGCTCGTCCGCCAGGATCAGCGCAGGCCGGTGGACCAGCGCCCGCGCGATCGCCACTCGTTGCAGCTCGCCCCCCGACAGGTCGCGCGCATAGCCGCTGCCGCGCATCCCCAGCCCGACCGCATCGAGCATCGCATCCGCCCGTTCCCCCGCCGCCCGCGCGTCGGGCGACACCAGCGCGAGCGGTAGCGCCACGTTCTGGCGCAGCGTCAGGTACGGCAGGATGTGGAACGCCTGGAACACGAAGCCGATACGCTCGCGGCGCACCCGCGTCCGCGCCGCCTCGTCGAGCGGCCCGAGCGCGACGCCGTCGACCCGCACCTCGCCCGCATCCGCGGTGTCGAGCCCGGCGAGGATGTTGAGCAGCGTCGACTTGCCCACCCCCGATTCGCCGATGATCGCGACGAGCTCGCCTGCGCCTACGACAAGGTCCAGCCCGCGGAACAGCGCCGGCGGCCCCGGCACCGACTTGGCGAGCGCCGCGACTTCGAGCCGGTTGGTGCGTGAAGGCGCAGGATCGATCGTCACGCACCCTCCCTACGCAGGATCGCGGCGGCGGGGGAAGCGGCGATCCGCTTACATACGTGTGCGCCAGCGCACCGTCACCGGCTTGCCCGTCGCCACCATATGGAGCCCGTCGGCGGCGACTTGCGCAGGGCGACCGTCCACCGCCGCGGCGCCCGGCTTGCCCGCGAGCGGCCACGGCAGCACGAAGCCGCCTGCGGGCCGCGCGCTGCCACCGATCGTCGCAACCACCGCGCCGCCCTCCTGCCGCATCGCGAAATCGACCATGCCGACGGTGGTCCGCAACCCCCGAATCGCCGATCCCGCCCCCACCAGCCACCCCGCATCGAGCCCGCCGCCGAGCACGATCGCGCCGTCGCGCTCGAAGGCGAACAGGTCGAGCGCGGCGCGGATGAAGTCCGATGCGACCCACGCATGCGGCATGTCGCCGATGAAGCGCACCTCGCGCGGGTCGCGCCCGACCACCTCCGCCCAGCCGTTCCACGCCGCCGGTCGCCGGTCTGCCATGTACGCATCCAGCAGCCCGTTCGCGCGCGACCGCCAGCCCAGCCGCACGAACGCCGAGACGTTGCGCAGCTCGTACGGCGTATAGTCCTTCCAGTCCGCGCCCGGCTGAGTCCGCGCGATCACTCGCGCCCATTGCCGCGCAAAGGTGTTGGCCAGCAGCGTCGGGTCGAGCCGCGCCTGCTCGCCTGCCGGATCGAGCGCCATCGTCGTCGATGTCGCGTCGAAATCGCCGAGACTCGTCGCGCCGGGGATGAAGTCGATCCCGAACCGCTTCACCGACGCCCCGATCGCCGCGTGCACGTCGCCGGCGAACTGGTCCCTCTGCCCAGCGATCGCCGCTGCCTCGGACTTGCCCAGCACCCGTGCCACATCGGCTGCATCCTTGTACCCGGTCAGCGCCCAGAAATCATCCCACAGGCTGTACTGCACCGCGGCCGAATAGCCCTCATGGCTGATCGACGGCGGCATCAGCCCGTAGCGCACGCTGCCGATATTGGCCGCGGTCCGCTCCGATTGCCGCAACCCCTCCATGTACCGCCGCGCCGCATCCAGTCGCGGCCAGTCGCGCGCCAGTGCCGCGCGGTCGCCGGTGAAGCGGTAGAGCTGCGTCACCAGATGGATGTATTCGCCGTGCGAATCGTTTTCCGGCACCGGATCGGAACCGCGCGCATCGACGCAGCACGGCACCTTGCCGCTGTCGAACAGATAGCCGCCATACCAGTCGGCGAACGCTCGCGCAGGCGCGCTTACCCCCAGCCGCAGCAAGGTGTCCGACATCATCGCCCCGTCGCGGATCCAGCTCCGGTCGTACGACCGCGTGCCGGGCTTCAGCGCCGCCCCGTCGCGGCTCATCAGCACATGCGCGAGCGCGGTGCGCACCGTATCGGCGATCGCTTGCCTGGCCGGCGGCACCGTGATCGCGACCCCGCCGAGCGTCTCGCGCCACGACGCGACGGTATCGGCGCGCGCGCGATCGAATGCGGTGCGGTCGATCGGCGGCGCCGGTGCGAAAGGCACGACGACCGGCACGTCGGCGCTCTCGCCGGGCGCGAGGTCGAAGTCGTAGGCGAGGTAGGCCGAGGCGAGCCCCGTGGCGTCGTCCACGCGCGTCTGCTGTGGCGCCGACGGGGATGACGGGACCAGCGCACCTCGGTCGAACGCGCGCACGTCGACCGCCGAAGGTGCCATCAGCGGCTGTACCTCGCGCGTCACCGCCGGATCGCCCTCGATCGCCCCCGGGCCAGTCACCGCCAGCGCCGCACCGTCCCACGCGATCCGCGAGATCGGGCTGACCCCGCCGATCTGGCTCAGGAACTGCGCGGGCGGGTTCACCTGGAACGGCCGCACCGCCAGCATCAGCCGCAGCGTGCGCCGCGCCGTCCCCGTGTTGGTCATCCGCCACTTCGCCAGCAGCCGCTCGGGTGTGGCGAATACCCCGGTATCGAGCGTCCACCCGCTCGCGCGCCACAGCACATGCGGCAAGGGCAAATAGCCGTCCTCCAGCGACTGGCTCGCGGCCACATCGGCCCAGCCGAAACGATTGCCGTCGGCAATGACGAACGGCTCGATCGAGAACGCCCCCTTGGCGACCTCGACCGCGCCGTCCTCGCCGATCAGCCCGGAGGCGGGGCCGCCGTCGGGCCCGACCAGCGTCCAGTACGATTGCTCGGCGAACCCACGCGGGAAGGTGCCGCGCGGCGCCGCTTTGGCCAGCCCGGCGACAAAGGCGTTCGGGGTCGTGCCCCATGCGGGCGGCTCGACCGTCAGCTCCGCCAGCCGTGCGGCCGGCGCCCCCTTCGGCAACGCCACGCGTAGCCACCGCGTTTCCAGCCCGGCGAGCAGGATCGGGTCGTCGCCGCCGTCACCCTGCTCGACCGTCCGCAAGGTCCGCCAAACGCGGCCATCGTCCGACGCCTCGACCGCATAGCGCGGCGCCCCCCCCAGCCACCGCAGCGTCACCCCGCCCAGCGCCTTCGCACCGCCGAAATCGATCGTCAGCGCCTGGCCACCGCGTCCCGTCCAGGCGCTCGCGGCGTCGCCGTCGATTGCCCGCGCGTCGCTCGCCCGCGGCGTGGGCAGGGGAGGCGCCGGGGGCAGCACCGCATAGCGCAAATCGTCGACCTCGATCCGCCCCGCGCCCCCGTCGCGCCCGCGCACCACCACGATCTCCGCGCGGTCGGTATGCCGCAACACCTTGTCCGCCGCCGGTCCCCAGGCGAACTCGATGTCGCGCGCACGGATCCGCAGCGTCCGCCATTCGGCCGCCGGGCGGAAGTTCGGCACGCGGTACCACCAGACATTTGCGCCGCTCGCGTCGGTGAACTTGATCTGCAGGTCGTTCACCCCGCCGCTGCCGCGCACCCGCAGCGTTACCGTGAAATCCGCAGCCCAGTCGATCGCGATCGGCCGCGCGACGAAGGCATAGCCCGACACCTTGCCGAAATCGTACGCGAGCGTGAGCGCACCGTCGCTCGCCGCCGCGGTCGCCTTTACCCCATCGGATCCTTGGGCCACCCACGGCCCCACCCGGTCGAACGTGTCGAGCGCAACCGGTGCCTGCACCGCGAGCAGCAGCGCGATCACGCCAGCCACCCGCCGGCGAACCCCGCGAGCACCAGCCCGCGCCGGATATGCGGATTGCGCCGCATCGTGTTCCAGATGAGGCCAGTGCGCCAATTCTCGATCCCGCCCAGGATCGGCCCCTGATCGATCCCCAGATGATCGCCGTCGACCCAGCCGACCCCCGGCACGATCGCCCCGTGCCGCAGCGGCGCCGCCGGATCGGTCAGCGTCGGGTTGAACGAATCCCGAAAGCCATAGCGCGCGTAGATGCCGCGCCCGTAGCGCGCCTGCATCGCGCGGGCCGCGGGCACCACGATCTCGGGCGCGAACGCGATCGACCCCAGCGCGGCGGTCGGCGCGATCGTCCCGTCATCGCGGTCGCCGGGCCCACGCGCCGAATAGCTGAAGAACTCGCGCGTGCGCCCGCCGACCGCCATCGTGAAGTCGCCGGGCCCATCGCACGCGGTCAATCCCCAGCAGTCCGCGCCATATCCTGCGAACCCGCCGGCATTGGCGATCGCATAGCCGCGCTGCGCATAGGTCGCGCGCCGGGTGTTCTCGAAATAGTCGATGCCACGTCCGGCGATATACGGGTCGCGGATGCCGCGGAAATCGACGAACATGTGGCTGTACTGGTGCCCGAACAGCGGCGGGAAATGCAGGTACGCCTGCCCGTAGCGGTCGGTCCAGCTCGCATCGAACCGCTGCGTCAGCGCCGTCCACGCCGAGGGCGGCACGGCATGCGTCGGCGACGCCAACGCCAGGACATAAAGCAGCATCGCCTCGTTATACGTGTCCCAGTCGCTGGCGATGAACCCGGTTTCGGGATGCCAGCCCATGCCGACGAACGTGCCGCGCGGCACGATCCACGTCCAGTCGACCGCGCGGTACAGGTCCTCCGCCAGCGCGCGGATGCGTCGCTCCTGCGCGTCGTCGTCGCCGAACCAGGTCTGCGCGAACAGCACGCCCCCCAGCAGCAGCGTCGTGTCGATCGTCGATAGCTCGGTCCGCGCGAACCGCAGCCCGGTCTGCATGTCGAGGAAATGGTAGAAGAAGCCCTTGTATCCGCTGACTCCGGTCGCCTCGGGCCCTTGCCGCGCTGCGGCCAGGAACTCCAGGCACGCCAGCGTCCGCGCACGCGCCTCGCCGCGCGTCATCCACCCGTTGACCACGCCGATCGGCCAGGCGGTGAGCGCAAAGCCCATCGCCGCGATCGACGCGAACGACGGCGTCGGCCAGCGGTCACGCGCCAGGCCCGTGCGCGTGTCGGTGGTGTCGCGAAAGAAGTCGAAAGTCCGCCGCTGGATGTCGAGGATCGGGTCGGGCGATCCGCGTGTCGCGCCGCCGAGCGCCAGCCCGGCGACCGCAAGCCCCGAACTTCTCATGAAGTCGCGCCGGTCGATCATGGCCGTGGGTCCTCGTCAGGCAAAAAGCGGGCGGGCGGCGCCTTGGGAGCACCGCCCGCCCGTCAGGGGGAGACTCAGAAGCGATAGCCGACGCGGAACTGAACGCGGCGGGGCAAGGTGAGCAGGCTTGACGCGCTGGTCAGGTCGGCGCGCTGCAAGGGGTCTTGCACCTGACCGGTCTGCTGGTTGATCTGGTTGTTGAAATACCCGTCGAAGCCCGAATAATTCTTGTTGTTGAACGCATTGAACAGATCGACCGCGAAGGTGACTTCGTGCTCGTCGAACAGACGCAAGTGATTCTGCAGCGTCAGATTGACCTCGCAGAACGCGAAAACGCCCTTGATGCAATTCTTGACGGGGTAGCGCGCGGTCACCCGGCCCTTTGTCGGATCGGTCGCGTCGAACACCTGATAGGCCTGGCCGGTGCCAAGGGTGGACAAGGTCGAGAACTGAAATCCTAGCGGCAGGTCTACCAGGCCCGATAGCACGACGCGGTGACGCTCATCGCCCGCACGGGGACGCCAGCCGTAATCGTCGGGGGTGATGCCATCCAGGCTGAACAGATCGCCGCCGTTCTGCTCCCCCTTCGACAGGGTATAGGCGATGTTGAACCCCCAGCCCGACGCTTGGCTGTAATTCTTGTCGAGAGTGACGTAGATCGCCTTGTAGCGGGTATCGAGCCCGTCATACCCGATCAGCGCGTTGGAAAATCCGAACGGCTGCAGCGGCCCGGTGTTGCAGCAGCCGCCCAGCCCGTTGTTGGCGCGGGTCGCGAACAGATAGGTATAGCCGTTCTTGCCGCGGATGTACGAGCCGGTAACCGACGCCTGGAAGATGCCGATCTTCTGCCGCACGCCCAGGCTGAACTGGTCGGTACGCGGCAGCTTGGCATCGTTCAGGTTTGCAAAGAGCTCGGGCAGGCCGGTTTGCGCACTGGCGCGCAGCGCGGCCAGGTTCGTCGGATCGAGGTAGCTGTTGTTCCACACCACGGTCGGCAGACCGGTGTTGGCGATCACGTTGCCGTTGGCGTCCACCGATGGATTGCGCCGTCCGCCATCGCGCGAGAAGTAGAAGACTCCCGCTTGGTATTGATTGCGGAACGTCTCGTCGAGGCTCTGGTTGAAGACGTTGCGGTCGTAATAGCGACCGGCACCGCCGAAGAAGACCGTCGACTGATCGTCCTTGATGTCCCAGGAGAACCCAACGCGTGGCTGGAACGCCTTCCAGAACGCCTTCCTGTTGTTGCCGGTCGAGATGTAATCTTCGGGATCGAAATAGTAGGTCTTGGGCAAGGCGCGCAGCGCGGCGGCGGCGTTCCCTCCGGTGACATAATCGTTGTTGAACGGGTTCGTCTCGTAATCCCAGCGCAGGCCGAGGTTGAGCTGAACCGTGCTGGTTATGTCCCAATCGTCCTGGAGGTACAGGCCGACCTGCGTGTCCGATGCGGTGACCCGCGGATTGCCGAGGCCCAGGCGCACTTCGGCGGGAAAGCTGAAGTCGGTGTCGTCGCCGGCGAAGGTAGGAGTGTTGTTGTTGCTGTTCCGGTACAGGTAGCGCCCGGCGGGTGCGTCGGTGCGGTTGATCGTGAAGTCGGTCACGCCCAGGCGAACGCCCGCCTTGAGGACGTGATTATCCACGCCCGAATAGGTGAAGTCGTCGCGACCGGTCCAAACCTGCTGGACATATTGGCGGGTTGAATCCTTGCCTCCGAAGGTGACGACGCCGTCATACACCTGGGTCGGCAGGTTCGGGTTCAGCGCACTGGGGTTAAAATCGGAATTGACGAACGACAGGTTGAGCTCGTTGACGAAGCTGTCGCCGGTGTACGTCCATTTGCCGAGATAGCTGTCGACGCTGTTGAGCTTGTTCTCGGCCGCTTCGAATGCGGTCGAGCCGTTGCCGAAGCCCTGGATATCGCTTTCCGACCGGCGGCTATAGCTGATGTCGAACGTCTGCCGGTCGTCGGGCGTGAAGGTCAGTTTGCCGAAGTAGAAGTCCGCCCGGAATGGACTGACGAACGAACCTTCATATCGGCCGAAACGGGCGAGATTGTCGGGCGTGCGGTTGCCCAGTCGGACGGTGAACGCGCGGTCCTGATCATTGCCTTCATACGCACCGAAGAAGAACAGCTTGTCCTTGATGATCGGCCCGCCGAGCGACACGCCATATTGCTTGCGCTTGAACTCCGGCTCCGCGTTCCCGTTGCGCTTGTCGAAGATCGACTTGGCGGACAGACTGCGCCCGGTATACTGGCCGAACGCTTCGCCGTGCAATGCGTTTGTGCCCGATTTCGTGACGGCGGTGACGATCGCTGCACCCGCCTGTTCGTACTCGGCCTTGAAATTCTGGGTCAGCACGCGGAATTCGCCCACTGCGAGCTGGCCGAACGGATTGCCGCGGCTGTCCTGCTGACCGGCGACGCCGCCTTCGAGCACCTGGTTCTTCAGGCTGACGCCGTCGATGAAAACGTTCACCCCTGCGCGCGTCGAAGCGCCCGACTGGATGCCCTTGTTGGTCTCGCTGTCGACGTAGACGACGCCCGGCGCCAGCGCGGCAAAGCTCAGGAAGTTGCGATCGGTCTGCGGCAGGTTGCGGATCTGCGCCTGGCTGACATTGGTGGCGATCTCGCTCGTGCGGGTTTCGACAAGGCGGCCGGCGGTAACCACAATATCTGTGCCGCTGCCCGCTGCCCCGGTCGCCGCGGAGACCTCCGCGCCCGGGGCCGCCAGGTCTGCATCGAGGGTCGCGGACTGGGCCACGCCGACCGTCACGACCTGGCTGTAGGTTTCGCCGTTTGCCCCTGTGAAGGTGACGGTGTAGCCGCCCGGACGGACGCCATTCAGCGTGTAATTGCCGTTCGCATCCGCTGTGGCGCGAAACGTCTGGTTGGTTGCTTCGCTCACCGCGACCACGGTGGCGCCCGCCGACGCGGCTCCCGCCGCATCGCGCACCTGCCCACGCACGCTGGCAGTGGTGGTCTGTGCCGCGGCCGGCGTGATCGCCACGGTGGCCGCCGCGACCAGTGCGGTGCTCGCCAGCAGCAGCCGAAGCGTTTGGTACGTCCTCATGACAATATTCCCCTGTTTGGCCCGCTATCCGGGCTTGTTGTTGATCCTGCGTGTGCCGTCGTCTCGCGCGGCACCAATTCGGGCATCGCCTGTTCGATGGCATGGTCCGTGTCGCCCGCGATCGCCCCCGCCAGCCGCGCGATGGCGCGCGCGCCGATCCCGGCGATGCCGGTACGCATCGTCGTCAGCGTGGGCGAGACCAGGCGTGCGAGCGGGATGTCGTCGAACCCCGCCACCGCGATCTGCCCGGGCACCGCGACGCCCGCGCGACGCAGCGCCATCAGCGCGCCGATCGCCATCATGTCGTTGGCCGCGAACAGCGCATCGACCGCGGGGAGGTCGCGCAGCAGCACCGCCGCCGCCGCCGCGCCCGATTCCTCCATGAAGTCGCCCGGGATGATCCGCGGGGGCAGCCCGTGGCGGTCGATCGCGGCGCGATAGCCTCCGGCGCGCTCCTGCGCCTCGATATTGCCGTCGGGACCCGACAGGTGGACGATCCGCCGCCGTCCGCCCGCCACCAGATGGTCGACCATCGCCGCGGCGCCTGCGGCATTGTCGATGCGGATTTCCGGCCGCTGCTCGTGGTGCCGTGCGCAATTGACCAGCACCACCGGCAGCCCGGGCGGCAGCTGCGCGAACAGCAGGTCGGGGTCGACGTGCGGCGCCATCACCACCATCCCGTCGACCCGCCCACGCATCGTGTGCAGCGCCTCCACCGCGCGCGCGGCATCGGCGTGCATGTTCGACAGTAAAAGTTGCAGTCCGCGGTTCGAAGCCTCCCGGTCCATCCCGCGCAGGAATTCGGAAAAGAACTCGCCGTGGATGTCGGGCAGGACGATGCCGATCGCGTTGGCACGCGCCAGGCTGAGATTGCGCGCGCCCGCATGCGGGACGTAGCCGAGCGCCGCCGCCGCCGCCTCGACTCGGGTCCTGAGCGCCGCGCGGACGTTGTCGTGGCCGTTCATCACGCGGGACACCGACGCGACGGACACCGCCGCTTCGCGCGCCACGTCGCGGATGGTGGCATTCGGCATCGCGGTCGTCGTCCCCTCCTGCGCCTCGCCCCGGGTCACGATGCCCGGTCGATCACGTCTTGATGTAACCGGTTACATCATCCACAAACCCGGTTCAAGGCCGCACGGCATCCGCTACAGCGGGCAGATCGGGCGCAACGGAAGAGGGTGACGGATGGACGATCGGCAGATCACGCGGCGTGCGGCGATCCTCGGCGCGGCGGCGACCGCGGCTTGGGCGACCAGTCCCGCGCGCGCGCTGCTCCAGACGGTGGGCACCGCCGCACTGCCGCCGCGGGTCGAGTCCCTGCTCGCGCAGATGACGCCGGAGGAAAAGGCGGGTCAGCTCACCCTCAACGCCGCCACCTGGGCAGGCGGCGCCGCGACCGCTCTCAACCCGGCCGGCGCCGCGGCGACCTTCGACGCGCAACTCGCCGAGGTCCGCGCCGGGCGCCTGACCGGCGTCTTCAACGGCAACGGCGCGGTGATGGCGAAGCAGATGCAGACCGCGGCGATGCGCGACTCACGGCTGAAAATCCCGCTGATCTTCGCCGCCGACGTCATCCACGGCTTCCGCACCGTCTTCCCCGTGCCGATCGCCGAAGCGGGCAGCTTCGATCCCGACCTCGCCCAGCGCACCGCGCGCGTCGCCGCCGCCGAGGCGGCAGCGGCGGGGATCGACTGGACCTTCGCACCGATGGTCGACATCGGCCGCGACCAGCGCTGGGGCCGGGTGGTCGAGGGGGCGGGGGAGGACGTCTTCCTCGGCCGCGCCATGGCCGCGGCGCGGGTCAAGGGGTTCCAGGGCACGCGCGGGCTCGCCGCCGACGACGCGGTGATGGCCTGCGCCAAGCATTTCGCGGCCTATGGCGCGGCGGAGGCGGGGCTCGACTACAACACCGTCGACGTTTCCGAACGCACCCTGCGCGAAATCTATTTCCCGCCGTTCCAGGCTGCGTTCGACGCCGGCGCGCTGTCGGCGATGGCGTCGTTCAACGAGCTGTCGGGCGTGCCCGCGACCGGCAACCGCTGGCTGCTCGACACCGTCCTTCGCCGCGAATGGGGCTTCGGCGGCGTGGTCGTCTCCGACTACACCGGCGACGAGGAGATGATCGCGCACGGCTTCGCCGCTGACGCACGCGAGGCGACCAAGCTCGCCTTCCTGGCAGGCACCGACATGAGCATGCAGTCGGGCTTCTACATCACGCACCTCCCCGATCTGGTGGCGAAGGGCGAAGTGCCGATGCAGCGCCTCGACCAGGCGGTGCGCCGGGTGCTCGCGGTCAAGGTCGCGCTCGGGCTCTTCGACGATCCCTTTCGCCGCATCTCGCCCGCGCGCGAAAAGACCCGCATCCGCACCACCGCCAACCTGAAACTCGCGCGCGAAGCCGCGCGCCGCTCGATCGTGCTGCTCAAAAACGACGGCGACCTCCTGCCGCTCCCCCGCGCGGGCAAGCGCATCGCGCTGATCGGCCCCTTCGCCAGCGGCCAGCACGACCTGATCGGCCCGTGGAACGTCTACGGCACCGATGCCGAGGCGGTCGATCTCGCCACCGGCGTCCGCGCCGCCGTCGCCGACGCGTCGCTGGTCAGCGTGACGGCGGGCTCCGCAGTCGATGCCCCGATCCCCAGCGGCATCGACGCCGCGGTCGCCGCTGCCAAGGCCGCCGACGTCGTCGTCCTCGCCATCGGCGAGAGCCAGGGCATGTCCGGCGAAGCCCAGTCGCGAACCGCCATCGTCGTGCCCGCTGCTCAGCAGGCGCTCGCCGAAGCCATCGCGGCGACGGGCAAGCCGGTCGTGGTGCTCCTGCGCCACGGCCGCGCACTCGCGCTGGAAGGCGCGGTGCTCAACGCCCCCGCGATCCTGGCGACTTGGTTCCTCGGCTCGCAATCGGGTCCCGCCACCGCCGACATCCTGTTCGGTGTCGAGAGCCCGTCGGCACGCCTGCCGGTCAGCTTCCCGCACGCGACCGGGCAGGAGCCCTATCATTACGACCACAAATCCACCGGGCGCCCCAACCCGCCGGGACCGTTGTCAGAATATAAGGCGCATTACCGCGAAGCCCCCAACGCCGCGCTCTTCCCCTTCGGCCATGGGCTCACTTATGGCCGGATCGCCTATTCGGGCCTCGACCTCGGCACCGCAACGCTGGCGCAGAACGGCACGTTGACGATCCGCGCGACCGTCACCAACTCGGGGACCGCCGCCGCAGTCGAGGTCGTCCAGCTCTACATCCACGACGTCGCCGCCAGCATCACCCGGCCGGTGCGCGAGCTGAAGGGCTTCAAGCGCGTGTCCCTCGCTCCCGGCGCGAGCGCGGAGGTGACGTTCACCCTGCGCCGCGCGGACTTGCTGTTCGTCGGACAGGATCTGAAATCCACCGTGGAGCCGGGCCGCTTCGACCTGTGGATCGCACCCTCCGCCCAGGCCGAAGGGGTAAGGGGGACGTTCGTTCTAAGCGAAACCTGATACCTCCCCGGCACGGGGAGGGGGACCGCTCGCGAAGCGAGTGGTGGAGGGGCAGCCCAAAGCGGCATCCTCTGTGGCTGCCCCTCCACCAGCCTGCGGCTGGTCCCCCTCCCCGTTCCGGGGAGGTAAAGGTTGAGCTTGTGCCCGCATTGCATCCCCACGCCCGCTATGGTGAGGTGCGCGGAACGGCGAGAGGACGAGCATGGCGGCCACGGCACCCGAACGGCACAGCGTGCCTGCGCCCCCGGGGCTGCCGGTCGTCGGCCACCTCCACCAGATCGCGCGCGCCGGGCTGGTCGGCCACCTCCTCGCGGTCAGCCGCCAATATCCCGACGGCATCTTCAAGCTCCGTTTCGGCAGCCGCGTCTCGCTCTTCGTCACCCATCCCGATCTCGTCGCCGAACTCTCGGACGAGACCCGCTTCCGCAAGATGCCCGGCCCCGGCTTGCGCGTCGTCCGCAAGTTCGCCGGCGACGGCCTGTTCACCGCGTTCAGCGAGGAGCCGAACTGGGGCAAGGCGCACCGCATCCTGCTCCCCGCCTTCTCCAATCGCGCGATGCGCGGCTATTTCGACATGATCGTCGAGGTCTGCGACCAGCTGATCGCCAAATGGACGCGAGCGAGCGGCACCGACGTGCTTGTCGCCGACGACATGACTCGCCTGACGCTCGATTCGATCGCGATCGCGGGGTTCGGCCACCGCTTCGACAGCTTCGAGCGCGAGGAGCTCGACAGCTTCCTCCTCGCGCTCGGCCGCGCGTTGCAGGAGTCGCTCGCCAAGCTGACGCGGATGCCGTTCCAGAAGCCCTTCGCCAAGCGCGCGGAGGCGCAGTTCGACGCCGACATCGCCGAGATGAACGCGCTGGTCGACGGCATCATCGCCGATCGCCGGGTGAACCCGACGGATGGCCGCGACCTGCTCAACCTGATGATCGACGCGGTCGATCCGGAGTCGGGCGAAAAGCTCGACGACGTCAACATCCGCTACCAGGTGCTGACCTTCCTGATCGCCGGGCACGAGACCACCTCGGGGATGCTGACCTTCGCCTTCCACCACCTCCTGCGCACCCCCCACGTCCTCGCGCAGGCCTATGCCGAGGTCGACCGCGTCCTCCCCGGCGACAGCCGCCCCGACTACGCGCAGGTCGCCAAACTGGAGGTTATAGAGCGCATCCTCAAGGAAGCGCTCCGCCTGTGGCCGACCGCCCCATCGTTCAGCCTCGCGCCGTTCGAGGACACCGTGATCGGCGGCAAATGGACGATGCGCAAGGATCGCCCCGTCAACGTCTTCGCCCCCGGCCTCCACCGCAGCCATGCCGCCTGGGACGACCCCGAAGAGTTCGACATAGACCGCTGGCTGCCCGACCGCGAAGCCGCACGCCACCCCCATGCCTACAAGCCCTTCGGTAACGGTGAGCGCGCGTGCATCGGCCGCCAGTTCGCTTTGGTCGAGGCCAAGATCGCGATGGCGATGATGCTGCGGTCGTTCGCGATCAGCGACCCGCACAACTACCGGCTCCGCATCAAGGAAACGCTGTCGATCAAGCCCGACGACTTTTACATGCGCGTCCGCCTGCGCCAGCCCCACGAGCGGATCGCCGCCGCGCCAGCCGAGGTCTCGCAGAACACCGCCGTCGCATCGGTCGTGGGAACGGGACAGGCGTTCGCCGTCCTCTACGGCTCGTCGCTCGGCACCGCCCGCGACATCGCCGAGGAGATCGCCGAACGCGCCCGCGTCGACGGCTTCGACGTCGTGACGCGATCGATGGACGACAGCTTGAAGGGCGGCGCGCGCCCACAGGACAAGGTCGTCGTCATCGTCACCGCGACCTACAACGGTCGCGCCCCCGACACCGCGATCGAGGTCGAACGCGCTTTGGACGCGGGCGCATTCGATGATGCGGACTGGTCGGGCGCGCGCTACGCGGTGCTCGGCATCGGCAACAGCCAGTGGCCGAACTACCAGCATTTCCCCAAGCGCATCGACGCGGTGATCGAGAAAGCCGGCGGAACCCGCCTCGTGCCCCGCGCCGAAGCCGACGGGCAGGGCGACTTCGACGGTGCGGTCGCAGGCTTCGTCCGCTCGCTCTGGAGCGCGCTCGGCAGCGAAGCCGCCCCCGCCGAACCGCAGGCGACGCTCAGCCTCGTGCCCGTCGACGCCGCCGACACCCGCGCCGCAGCGCTACCCGCGCACGCGCAACGGCTGGAGATCGTCGCCAACGACGAACTCGTGAAGCCTGCCGACGGTCTGTGGGACTTCGCGCTCGAACCCCCGCGCCCCTCGACCCGCCTCATTCGGGTGCGGCTCCCCGAGGGCCAACGCTATCACACCGGCGACCACATTGCGGTCTACGCGCGCAACCGCCCCGAACTGGTCGACCGCGCGCTCGCTCGCCTCGACGCAGACGGCGCGGCGCTGCTCCAAGTCGAAGGGCAGGGCGGTCGCTTCCGCCACCTGCCCACCGGGCGCACCGTAACGGTCGCACAACTCCTCGGAGATTTCGTCGAATTGTCCGATCCCGTCTCGCGCCGCGCCATCGCCGCGGTCGCCGCCCAGACCCGCTGTCCCGACACCAAGCGGCGACTGGAAACGATCGACGACGCCGCGTTCGACGACCTCACCGCAAAACGCACGACCCTCCTCGACCTGCTCGAAGCCCATCCCGCCGCCGAACTCTCGCTCGACAGCCTCGTCGAGCTCTCCGCCGCGATCGCCCCGCGATTCTACTCGATCGCGTCCAGCCCGCTTGTCGACAGTCAGATCGCCGACCTCATCGTGGGCACGATGGCCGCCCCGGCGTGGTCGGGCCTCGGCGAGCACCGCGGCTTCGCCAGCGGCTACATGGCCGGCGTCGAGCCCGGCGCGCAGGTGTTCGGCTACGTCCGCCGCCCCAACCCGCCCTTCGCGCCGCCCGAAGACCCGACCACGCCGATGATCCTGATCGGCCCCGGCACCGGCTTCGCGCCGTTGCGCGGGTTCCTTCAGGAACGCGCGCGCCAGAAAGCAGACGGGCAGGAGGTGGCGACGTCGCTCCTCTTCTTCGGTTGCCGCCACCCCGACCACGACTGGATCTGCCGCGAAGACATGGAACGCTGGCAGCGCGAAGGCATCGCCGAACCGTACCTCGCCTTCTCCGCCGTCCCCTCCCACCCCTGGCGCTTCGTCCAGGACGCGCTCTGGGCCGAGCAGGAGAAGGTCTGGGCTGCGCTCCAAGCAGGCGCGAACGTCTATCTCTGCGGCGACGGCAAGCACATGGCCCCCGCCGTCCGCGACACGCTCATCCGCATCCGGATGCAGCAGGCGGGCGATGAGCACGCGCAGAGCTCTGAATGGCTCAACACGATGATCGAGGAAGGCCGCTTCCACCAGGATGTATTCGGCTTCGGCAAATAGGGGCTTGCAATGTTGGAACGAATATCGTGTTTCGCCCCCAACGTGTTGACATAGAACAGAAAGTCCTATCTCCGAAAACGCGCATTGGCCTCACCTTAGCCTCACCTTCCAACCGTAAGAGCGCTTGCGCAACGGGCTTCACCGGTTCAGCATGGGTCCCAAGCGCAACGGCGCAGCAGGAGAGGCCCATGCAGCAGTTGAGCGGACAGGATGCGTCGTTCGTCTATCTGGAGACCCCGCACACCCCGATGCACATCGGCTCGGTCGGCATCTACGACCCCGCGACCGCGCCTGGCGGCTTCGTCCGCTTCAAGGACATCCTGAGCTTCGTCGAAAGCCGCCTGGCCGGCGCGCGCAGCTTCCGCCAGCGTCTCGTCCGCGTCCCCTTCGACCTCGATCACCCCTATTGGATCGAGGACCCCGAGTTCGACATCGAATTCCACGTCCGCCACATCGCTTTGCCCAAGCCCGGCGACTGGCGTCAGCTTTGTATTCAGGTCGCGCGCCTCCATGCGCGCCCAATGGACCTCACCAAGCCCTTGTGGGAGTTCACCATTGTCGAGGGGCTCGACAACGTGGAGGGGCTACCCCCCGGCTGCTTCGCGCTGGTCAGCAAGGTCCATCACGCCGCCATCGATGGCATGAGCGGCGTGGAAATGTCCGCCGCGGTCCACGATCTCGACGCGTCGATGACCCCGCCGACCGCCAACGACGACTGGGCGCCCGAGCACATGCCCAAGGTCGCCGACCTGCTCGCGCGCAGCTATTTCAACAGCTTGGTGCAGCCGATGCGCGTCATGGAGACGATCGGCCGCTCGCTCCCCGGCATCGCCCGCCTCGGGACGCAAGTCGGCAAGGGCGACGTCAGCATCCGCAACGCGCGCCCGGCCCCGAAAACGCGCTTCAACGGCAAGGTCTCGGGCCACCGCGTCTGGGATGCCTTGCCCTTCAAGCTCGCCGACATTCGTGCCATCAAGGATGCGGTCCCCGGCGCGACCGTCAACGACGTCGTCCTGTCGATCGTCGGCGGGGCCTTGCGCGCCTACCTCCAGGGCAAGGACGAGCTGCCCAAGGACACGATGACCGCGATGGCCCCGATCTCGGTCCGCGCCGAGGGGGAGAAAGCTGCGCTCGGCAACCTCGTCTCGGCGATGGTCGTCGGGCTAGGCACCCAGATCGAGGACCCGCTCGAACGCCTGCGCTTCGTCCACGACGAAGCGGTCAATTCCAAGGCGATGACCCATGCGGTCGGCGCCAAGACGCTTGCCGACTACAGCCAACTCATGCCCTCGGGTCTCGCCGGGCTCGCAGCTAGGCTCTACACCCGCGTCGGCGCGGCGAACGCCCATGCGCCCGTCTTCAACTGCGTCGTCACCAACGTCCCCGGCAGCCGCGTACCGATGTATTTCGCGGGTGCCCGAATGGTCGGCATGTACGGCACCGGCCCGGTGTTCGACGGCATGGGGCTGATCAACCCGGTCTACAGCTACGGCGACACCATCGCGATCTCCTTCACCTGCGACCGGGCGATGATGCCCGATCCCGAGGCGTACGCAGCCGCGCTAAGCGCGAGCTTCGAGAAGATGAAGGCCGCGGCGGTGAAACCAAGTGCCGCGCCGCCGGTTGAGGAAAACGACAACCCGCCCGCCGCTAAGGTGCGTGCGCGCAGCAAAGGAGCAGCATGATGGCCGAAGACTCGCACGAAGGCATCGACCAGGCCGCCAACGCGACCAAGTCCGCCACCGACCGCGCCGCAAACGTCGCCAAGGACGCCGCCGACAAGATGCGCGCCGGCGCCGAAACCGCGCGCCAGACCTTTCAGGACAAGGTCGTCGAACCCGCCCAACGCGCGGGCGAGGCGATGAAGGCCTCGGGCCAGAAGATCGCCGAGGGTGGCTCGAACATCGGCGTCAAGATGATCGACCAGGCCGAACAGAACGCCCGCGAAGCCTTTACCGCGATGCGCGAAGCCGCCGCCGCCAAAGACCTCTCCGACGTGATGCGCATCCAGGGCGATTACCTGCGCGAACAGGGCAACCGCTCGATGGCGCAGGCCAAGGAGATCGGCGACCTCATCATGCAATTCGGCCGCGATGCGGTGGCACCGCTGCGGGGTGGAGGCACTGGGCAAGAGTAACGAACAGCCCGCCCAGGCGCGAGACGTCGCCGCACATACTCCGTCACCCCGGACTTGTTCCGGGGTCGAGGGTTCCGCGGGCGAGAACTTTAAGCCTTCGACCTTAATGCCTGCCGCGCGCTGGACCCCTGAACAAGTCCGGGGTGACGGATGAACCAGAACCGGTCGCGCTACCCTCCCAACACCTCCTCCACCCATTCCGGCACCAACACCCCCGCCAACCCGAACCGGCTCTCCCCAAACCACCCGCTCCCAGCGGAAGGTTCCAGGTTGATCTCCAAAGTCGCCGCCCCAGCCTCCGCTGCCACCCGAACGAACCCCGCCGCGGGATACACCGCACCCGAAGTCCCGATCGAAACGAACAGATCGGCCCGCGCCAGAGCCGCTTCGATCGCATCCATGTGGTACGGCATTTCTCCAAAGAACACGATGTCGGGTGCAACGCCCGCGCCCCGCAAGCCCCGCACACCGCTCCCGGCGGCAGCTCGCCGGTCCAGCGAACCGCCTCGCCACACCGCGCGCACAGCGCCGATTTCAGTTCGCCATGCATATGCAACAACCGCCGAGCCCCCGCGCGGTCGTGCAGGTCATCGACATTCTGCGTCACCACCAGCAACTCACCCGTCCATTCGGCATCGAGCCGCGCCAAAGCCAGATGCGCAGCATTGGGCGTCACCTTACCAAGCGCCGCCCGCCGAGCATCGTAGAACCGGTGCACCAACTCCGGATCGCGCGCCAAGGCCTCGGGGGTGCAAACGTCCTCGACCCGATGCCCCTCCCACAATCCGCCCGGCCCGCGGAACGTAGCGATGCCGGACTCTGCGGAGATACCCGCGCCGGTCAGGATAACGATGTTGCGGATTGTGCTCATGCCGCTCAATCTACAGGCTGATCAACGCCGATCGTTTTGGAAAGCGAACGTTACGAACCGAGCCGTCGCGCGGCAATGCCGACAGAGCTTATCGTCACGTAATGGCCTACTTCCTGCTCATCCAAAGGCGGTGCCCATGCCGTTGGAAACGCCACATTTAGTTCAAGCGGTGGTCGCGCTGTCTGCAATGGCCCGAAGAACACGTCAAAAAGCCCTCGCTTTACCATAGTGGAAACAAACGCGACGCGATCTTCATGTGGCCATTCCGGTCGACGACTATTAAAATGCCAGTCAACTTCCCAAAGGCCGTAGAAATCATCATCGTGCTCGCTGAGCAGCGAGATTTCGTCCGTGCTAAGATCTTCGAATGCGATCATTTGCACCCCCAGGCTTGCAGCAAGCTAGTGGATCGATTCCAACGCTTGGTGCCCACGCCGGACGGCGGCGATGATCCGATCGGGGTCGGCGGTCCACTGGAAGGGCTGGGGGTTGGTGGCGTTGTGCTCGGCGACGAAGCGGTCGATGGTGGGCTGGAGGTCGACGAGCGAGTGGAACGCGCCGCGCTTCAGCCGGCGCCGGGCGAGCCTGGCGAAGAAGCCTTCAACGGCGTTGAGCCAGGAGCAGGACGTCGGCGTGAAGTGGAAGGTGAAGCGCTGGTGGCGGTCGAGCCC
>NZ_CAXVWL010000049.1:0-19288 GCF_964263785.1 Sphingomonas sp. | reverse complement strand
CCAGGTCGAGTGCTTCTTCAACAAGCTCAAGCGCTTCAGACGCATCGCCTTGCGATGCGAAAAGACGCTCCCCGCCTTCATGGGCTTCGTCCATCTCGCCTGCGCCATGATCTGGCTACGTTAAATGCAGACGCAGCCTAGTGGTATGTCGCTGCCGATCAGGAAATCTTCACGCAGGATATCGCCGGGATGGACGTTATCCAGCCGGTCCTCATCCGCGATGGTAATCCTCGATCCGGACATCGTCCGCGCCTCCGTTCGACCAGCCGAAGGTGATCCGCCACTGGTCGTTAATCCGAATGCTATATCGTGGAGTGGTGAAGCCTTTCAACTGCTCAAGGCGATTGCCAAGCGGAATACTCAATTCGTCCAAACGACGGGCGACCTGCAACTGACGTAGCTTGCGGCGGGCTGTAGCCTGAATGTCAGGAGGCAGCTTTCGGCTGCGTTGGCAAGTGCGACACGCTCAGTTTCAGCGTCGGCGAAGCTGCGGATCATACCGGCCCCCATGCAATATCTGACGGTTAAACGCCGGATACGCTGCAATCACAGCTTGCAGGGGGCTGATCGGCTATTGCCCATGTAGCGTCGGTGTGACTGGAGATCAAGCATCTACCGGGCTCGTCGCCCTGACGCGAGCTTCTGGCTCTTTCCGTAGCGCGTCTTGCGGGTTCCCGGCTTGCCCTCGTTGCTCCTCCCCATCACCGGCGCCTTCTGCTCATCGACCGGCAGCCCGAGCTCTTCGTTCTCGAGCTGGCGGATTTCGTCGCGGAGGCGGCCGGCGGTTTCGAATTCGAGGTCGCTCGCTGCCTTGCGCATCTGTTTTTCAAGGCCTTCGATGTAGGCGCGCAGGTTGTGGCCGACCATGTGGGGGCGGTCCTCGTCGATCGGCACCGTCACCTGGTCGCCCGAAGCGACATGCGCGATGATGTCGCCGATGTTGCGGCGGATCGTCGTCGGCGTGATGCCGTGTTCGGCGTTGTACGCCATCTGCTTCTCACGGCGGCGCCCAGTCTCGTTCATCGCGCGCTCCATCGATCCGGTGATCCGGTCGGCGTAGAGGATGACGCGCCCGTCGACGTTGCGCGCGGCACGGCCGATCGTCTGGATGAGCGAGGTTTCGGAGCGAAGGAAGCCTTCCTTATCCGCATCGAGGATAGCGACCAGCCCACATTCGGGGATGTCGAGCCCTTCGCGTAGCAGGTTGATGCCGATCAGCACGTCGTAGACGCCCAGCCGCAGGTCGCGGATGAGCTCGATGCGCTCCAGCGTCTCGACGTCGCTGTGCATGTAGCGGACCTTGATCCCCGCCTCGTGCATGTACTCGGTCAAATCCTCCGCCATCCGCTTGGTCAGCGTCGTGACGAGGGTGCGGTAGCCGAGCGCGGTGGTCTTGCCGCATTCGACGATCAGGTCCTGGACCTGTTCCTCGACCGGCTTGATCTCGACCGGCGGGTCGATCAGTCCGGTCGGGCGGATGACCTGTTCGGCGAAAACGCCGCCGGTCTGCTCGATCTCCCAAGTACCCGGGGTCGCCGAGACGAAGGTCGTCTGGGGGCGCATCGCGTCCCATTCGTTGAACCTAAGCGGGCGGTTGTCGATCGCGGACGGCAGACGGAAGCCATACTCCGCCAGCGTGATCTTGCGGCGGTGATCGCCGCGCGACATGCCGTTGATCTGGCCGACGGTGACGTGGCTCTCGTCGACGAACAGCAGCGCGTTCTCGGGCAAATATTCAAACAGCGTCGGCGGCGGCTCGCCGGGCATGCGGCCGGTCAGGAAGCGGCTGTAATTCTCGATCCCCGCGCAGGAGCCCGTGGCGGCAATCATCTCCAGGTCGAAATTGGTGCGCTGCTCCAGCCGCTGCGCCTCGAGCAATTTGGCCTCGCCGACCAGCTCCTTGAGGCGCTCGGCCAACTCGAACTTGATCGCCTCGGTCGCCTGCTTGAGCGTCGGGCCGGGGGTGACGTAGTGCGAATTGGCGAAGACGCGGACGTAGTTGAGGCTGGCGATCTTCTTGCCGGTCAGCGGATCGAACTCGACGATCTCCTCGATCTCGTCGCCGAAGAACATGATCCGCCAGGCGGTGTCCTCATAATGCGAGGGAAAGATTTCGAGGTTGCCGCCGCGGACCCGGAAGTTGCCGCGTGCGAAGGCGGCGTCGTTGCGCTTGTACTGAAGCGCGACAAGTTTTCGGACGATCTCCGACTGGTCGACGGTCTGGCCTTTCTTCAGGTCGAAGATCATCGCCGAATAGGTTTCGACCGAGCCGATGCCGTACAGGCACGATACCGATGCGACGATGATGACGTCGTCGCGTTCGAGCAATGCGCGGGTAGCGGAGTGGCGCATCCGGTCGATCGACTCGTTGGTCGACGATTCTTTCTCGATGTAGGTGTCCGAGCGCGCGACGTAGGCTTCGGGCTGATAGTAATCGTAGTAACTGACGAAATACTCGACCGCATTCTCGGGAAAGAACGACTTGAACTCGCCGTAAAGCTGGGCTGCAAGGATCTTGTTGGGCGCGAGGATCAGCGCGGGGCGTTGCAGCGCCTCGATGACCTTGGCCATCGTGAAGGTCTTTCCCGACCCGGTGACGCCGAGCAGCACCTGATCCTTTTCACCCGCGCTGGCGCTCGCGACGAGTTCGGCGATCGCGGTCGGCTGGTCGCCCGAAGGCGTGTATTCGCTGACTAGCTTGAACGCACGACCGCCCTCTACCTTGTCGGGGCGGTTCGGGCGGTGCGGGACAAACGCCTCACCGGTTTCGGGCTCGGCGAGGTTGGTGCGGATGTGGATGGCCATAGGGAACATATGGGGGTTGGAGGCCGGGGGTGGAAGCCCGAGTTTGCCGAGCCCAAGGAGAGCGCGCCGCACTAGGCGACCGCCAACGATCCGACGGGAAACGGCTCCGCACAAGGGAACGGGCATAGGTTGCGTGATGCAGGTGAGGGCCGATCGTGCGACCCGTCGCGCCCAAAGGTCACACAAGGGTCACACTATCGCGGGTGTCAACACGAGCCGCATGGCTGACGCTTCTCGTATCTGGCGTCCGTTCTGGTAGCCGATGGCAGCACAGGGTCGGCTCGCCTTGCGAAGACGGAGCGAGGACGAGGCATTCACGGTGGAATGAGCGAGGGCAGAGCCGAGTCGGGCACGACCTTTGCACGAGCGGGGACTTGTAGGACAGCGCTTTCGCGCACGTCCGTAGTCGCCAATGATGGTCATTAAGCGAGCTTTTCGGGACTCTCGAAACCCGACATACTCCGGCGATGCTCACACTCTCCATCACCGGCTTTGACGCCGATCCAGACTTGGTCACGAAAACTGTTGGCTTCGAACCCACCGCCGTTGGAAGGAAAGGCGAGCTGTCGCCGAGTGGCAAACCGCGAACCTTCAACGGCCGGTGGCACGAGGCAGAGAGTCAGCGTCTTGTTGATGGTAAGCAGCATGACGAGGCTCTGGCTCTCATCTTGGTTCGACTGAAGGGACGGGAAGATCAGTTCGCCAGACTTCGGACGTTGGTTCAGCCGAAACAAGTGACGATCTATGGCGGCCTTTATGTGCCGTCTGATGCACAATGTGGCGTATGGCTTGAGCCTGACCAGATGCAGCTACTTGCCGCTTGCGGGGTCGGTTGGGGGCTTGACCTTTTCACGGGCGGCTAACGTCTGCGTTTCCCTTGGCCAGCCGAAAACCGACAGGTCGCAATCCACCAGTATTAATGACGTAGCGCACGGCACGCCGTTCCTCGGCCAACGTGCGTCCGACTTCCGCTGGCGTCGCCTGAAACGTCGGCTATGATCCCCGCAACGAGGGGGATACATCATGCGATACCTGCTGCTCGCGACCGCGCTCATGACCACGCCCGCGCTTGCCGAACCCGATTACGCCCCCGCCGTAAAGGCCGACTACGACAAGTCGCTCGCGGCGATGTGGGACGATTTCCATCGTAATCCTGAACTCTCGTTCAAGGAGACGCGGACCGCCGCCAAGATGGCGGCTGCGCTCAAGGGCGTGCCGGGCATGACCGTGACGGAGAAGGTCGGGGGGACCGGGGTCGTCGGCGTGCTGAAGAACGGCGCTGGCCCCACCGTGCTCATTCGCGCGGACATGGACGGGTTGCCGGTCGAAGAGAAGTCGGGGCTCGCCAACGCAAGCCACGTCCGCCAGGTCGGCATCGACGGGGTCGAGACGCCGGTGATGCACGCCTGCGGGCACGATACGCATATCACCGCGCTGGTCGGGGCCGCTCGGCGGCTGGCGGCGATGAAGGACCGGTGGCGCGGCACGATCGTATTCATCGTCCAGCCCGCCGAGGAACGGGTCGGCGGGGCCAAGGCGATGCTGGCGGACGGGCTCTATGCGCGCTTTCCCAAGCCCGATTACGCGCTGGCGTTCCATTCCAATTCGGAAGGGTTGGCGGGGACGGTCTCGGCGTCGGAGGGAATCCAATATTCGTCGTCGGATTCGGTCGACATCACGATGTCCGGCGTCGGCGCGCACGGGGCCAGCCCGCACATGGGCAAGGACCCGGTGTACATGGGCGCGCAGCTCGTCATCGCGCTGCAGGGGCTCATCAGCCGGGAGCGCCAGCCGCTCGATCCCGGGGTGATCACGGTCGGGTCGTTCCATTCGGGGTTCAAGCACAACATCATCAGCGACGAAGCAAAGCTGCAGGTGACGGTGCGCGCCAACGACGAGGAGACGCGCGCCAAGCTGCTCGCGGGGATCAGGCGGGTCGCACGCGGAGTCGGCGTGATGAACGGCATGGCGGAGGAGAGGATGCCGGTCGTGACGGTGAGCGAAGGCACCCCCACGACGATCAACGATGCCCCCCTCGCCCGCCGCCTCAACGCGATAATGGCGCAGACGCTCGGAGCGGAGCGCGTGCTTCCATTCGAGCAGAAGGGGATGGGCGCGGAGGACTTCGCCTACCTCGTTCAGCCCGACCTTCATGTGAAAGCCTATTACTTCTCGGTCGGCGGCACGCCCCAGGCGGCGTTCGATGCGGTGAAGGCGGGTGGTCCGCCGATCCCGTCGCACCACTCACCGCTGTTCAGGATCGCGCCCGAGCCGGTGATCGTCACCGCCACGGTCGCGATGACCGCGGCGGTGCTCGACCTCCTCAAGCCGGCGGCGTAAGCAGGGCAAACAGGAGAGAGACGCATGATCGGTTACGCAACCTTGGGAACCAACGACATCGACCGTGCGCTGTCGTTCTACGACGGGCTGTTCGAGGCGATCGGCGGCAAGCGGCTGATGCAGATGCCCGATGAGCGCAAGCTGACCTTCTACAGCGTCGCGCGCGGCCAGCCGATGCTGGCGGTGGGGCTTCCTTATGATGGCGGCACCGCGACCGCGGGCAACGGCACGATGGTCGCGCTCGCCGCCGACACGCGCGAGCAGGTCGACGTTGTCTACGCCAAGGCGATCGAACTAGGCGCGGGCGACGAGGGCGCGCCGGGCACGCGCGGGCCCGAGGAGATGGGCTTCTACGGTGCCTATTTCCGCGACTCCGACGGCAACAAGTTCTGCGCCTACAAGATGGGGTGACGCGTCGTCCGCGTGCGTGATCAGCGCAGCGCGCGGACTTCGGGCGTGTCGAGGCAGCGGAGAAGGTCGGCACCCGAGCGTTGCGGCGGGATGATCACGCGAGAAGGTACGACCACCGGCGCGATGCCGGGCACCTGCACTGCGCGTCCGATCACGACCGGGGCGAAGCGCTTGTCCGGGCGTTCGTCGGCGATGCCGCTGCACCGTACCGCCGCCTCCAGCATTTTCGACGGGGTGTCTCGCGCCTCGTACGACAAGCGGAACGTGCCCCAGTGGATCGGGATCGCGGTTGCGGCGCCCGACGCGCGGAAGACGTCCACCGCTTGCGCAGGGCCGATATGGCTGCCCGAGCTCATCTGTCCAGGCACGAAGCGGAACGCGCCGATCGGGATCAGCGCCAGGCGGATCGGGCCGAGCTTGGCCGCTTCGCCCGGCCATTTGCCGTCGCCCCAGCCGGTATCGCCCGCAAAGAACAGGTTGCCGCCGGGCAATCGCACGACGAAGCTCGACCAAAGCGCACGGTTGCGGTCGGTGCCCCAGCGGCTGCCCCAATGGTGATTGCGGGTCACCGTCACCTCGAACGGCCCGCCTCCTGCCCGCGGCGACACCGGCAGGCTCTCGCCCCAATCCGCGGCTTGGCTCTCGATGCCATGGGCACGCAGGATAGCGTCGTTGCCGAGCGGGGTGACGATCGTCGGCCGGTCGCGCCGCCACAGCCGTTCGAGGGTGTCGAGGTCGAGGTGGTCGTAATGATTGTGGCTCAGCAGCACGAGGTCGATCGGCGGCAGGTCGTCGAACGCCACGCCCGGCGCGGTTACCCGCCGCGGGCCGAAGCCGAGCGGTCCCGCGCGCTCGGCATACACCGGATCGGTCAGGATGTTCATGCCCTGCGTCTGGACCAGCACCGTCGCATGCCCGATCCACGTCGCGACCATCGCTTCTCCAGCCACGCGAGCGGCAGGTTTCGATGGCGTGACCGGCACCGACTCCGGCCACGCGGGCCGCCCGTCGCTGCCGGTCAGCTGGCGCCAGATGAAGCCGGCGCGTCCGCCACCGCCGGGGATGCCCGCGGTATCGGAGTCGCCGTCGGGATTGAAGAAGCGTGCGCCGTCGAAATGGTCGCTCGGTGGTCCCTGATAATAGCGGCGATCGAGGAAGCGCGGGACGATCGCCGCGGCCAGCGCGAGCAGGATGACGAGGACGAGCAGGGTCACCCCGATGATCTTGAGGACGAGGGTCAAGGCGCTGGGTCTTTGCTCACGGGGAAGGTCTAACGCGGCTCGGCGGGCAAAGGGTTCACGGCGCTTGTTCTGCGACGGGGCGTGCGTCTAGGCTCGCGCCCGACATCCTTTCGGAGAATGCTATGCGGTCGATCGTCGTCGGATTGCTCCTGGGCGCGGCCGTGCCCGCCGCGGCGGCGCCACGGGTGACGATCGAGGAGCGCTCGATCGACGATTTGCAGGCGGCGATGGCCACAGGCCAGGCAACCAGTGTCGACCTGACCCGCGCCTATCTCGCTCGCATCGCGGCGATGGACCGCAAAGGGCCGGCACTGCGCAGCATCGTCGCGCTCAATCCCGATGCGATCGCGCAGGCCAAGGCGCTCGACGCCGAGCGCAAGGCCGGGCGGGTACGCGGGCCCCTTCACGGCGTGCCGGTGCTCATCAAGGACAACATCGAGACCGCCGACGCCATGCCGACCACCGCGGGCAGCCTGGCGCTCAAAGCCAATTTGACGCGGCGCGATGCGCCCGTCGTGGCGCGGTTGCGGGCCGCAGGCGCGGTGATCCTGGGCAAGACCAATTTGTCCGAATGGGCCAATATCCGCTCCTCGCGCTCGATGAGCGGCTGGAGCGCGATCGGCGGGCTGGTGCGCAACCCCTATGCGCTCGATCGCACCGCCTGCGGATCGTCCTCCGGCTCGGGCGCAGCGGTAGCGGCGAGCTTCGCCGCGGCGGCGGTCGGCACCGAGACCGACGGGTCGGTGATCTGCCCGTCGTCGCTCAATGGCCTGGTAGGGTTGAAGCCAACGCTCGGGCTCGTCAGCCGCACTCACGTCGTGCCGATCAGCCATTCGCAGGATACGCCCGGACCGATGGCGCGCAGCGTCCGCGACGCCGCCATCCTGCTGTCGGCAATGGCCGCGCCCGACCCAGCCGACCCGGCGACCGCGGGGACGGTCGTGCGCGACTATACCGCCGGCCTCTCGGCCAGCGCGCTGTCGGGCCTGCGCGTCGCGGTGCTTCGGCCCGACATGACTCCCGATCTCGCCGCCCGCTACGACGCCGCGCTTGCCGTGCTACGCGACGCAGGTGCGGTGCTGGTGCCGGTCGAGCAGCCCAAGCTCGAAGGGCTGGGGGAAGCGGAGTTCACCGTCCTCAAGACCGAGCTCAAGGCCGATCTCGACGCCTATCTGGCGACCACCCCCGCCGCCGTGACGACGCGCACGCTCGACCAGGTGATCGCCTTCAACATCGCCAATCGCGCCGCCGAAATGCCGTTCTTCGACCAGGAAACGTTCGACGCGGCGGCCAAGACCAAGGGGCTCGCCGATCCCGAATACAAGGCGGCCCGCGCAAAATCGCTGCGGCTGGCGGGAACGGAAGGCATCGACGCGATGCTCAAGGCCGCGAACGCCACCGTCCTCGTCCAGCCCGCCTATGGCGCCGCGTGGCTGAGCGATCCGGTATACGGCGACCAATACAGCGGCCCGAGCGCCAGCACCCTGCCCGCGGTGGCGGGCTACCCCGACCTGACCGTCCCTATGGGCCTCGTCCGCGGCCTGCCGGTCGGCCTGTCCTTCGTCGCGACCAGGGGGGGCGACGCGACGGTGCTGGGCGCTGGCTACGCCTACGAACAGCGGGCGCACGCGAGGGTAGCGCCACGCTACCTGACGACGGCGGATGCGGGGCCGGGGCTCGACGGCGTGCCGTAGAGCGATTCACCCGCCGTTCGCCCTGAGCGAAGTCGAAGGGCAGGCCCCAAGCCAAAGTGCTTCGACTTCGCTCATCACGAACGGGGTAAGTGGCTAAGCCATCAAATCAGGATCGACTTAACTGCCACGTCCGCTCCACTCGCCACTGCCACAGCATCAGCAACGGCACGACGATCGTCTCCATCACCAACCCGAGCACATGGCCCCGCGACGGCACCCCCACCATCAGCAGCGACACGCCGCGCGCCAGTCCGCCGACAACGATCAACCCGCCGAGCAGCCGAAACCGCGCGCCCTTAGCCTCGATCCGAGGAATGCACGAAGCGAAGCCGATCCCGGTCGCGAAGAAGATTCCGGAGATGTAGCGGAAATGGCTGTCGAGATCGCGCGGCACGTCCGCCAGATGCCCGAACGGCGCGGGGCCGTACACGATTCCCTGCCCGCCAACGACGAACGGCAGCAGGCACGCGACCGCCACCACCGCCTGCAACGCGCGTTTCTCGATCATCGCCGTTCCTCCTGGAGCAGTTCCTCGCGCACGTGGATCGCACCCAGCGACACCCGCACCTCGACGATGAAGCCAATCAGCGCCGCGATCAGCAGCAGCATCGCCAGGATGAACGCCAGCGCCACCAGCGTCCCGAAATGCAGGTGCGCGAGCTCGGCGACGAACAGCAGCACGACGACGACGCACGTCATCACCGCACTCGCCACCGCCAGGAACAGCGCGGCGTTGATGATCGTGATCCGCCGGTCGAGCAGCCGCAATTCGCGCACGTGGCGGTCGTGTTCGGGGCCGATAGAGCGCGGGTGCAACTGTTCCAACGTCCGCGCCCGGTCGATCACCCGCGACAGCCGCCTCGCCAGTACGTTGAGCAAGGCGCCGATGCCCGCCAGCATGAACACCGGCGACAGCGACAGCGAAATCGTCTGGGCGATGGTCGAGAGCTCAGGCAGCGAAGGCATCGGCGTCCTCTGGCGCGGCGGGGCGACGCGGGCAAGCGCAACGGCTTGGTAACCGTGTTCGCGCTAGTCCGGCGGCATGACCAGGCCGATCCCGTCCGCCGCCTTCGCCGCGTCCGTCCCCGCGACACGGACCGCGGTGATCGACGGCCTGCCCGCCGCGATCGACACCGTTGCCGAAGCCGCCGCTCCGACCCACCGCTTCCTGCGCGCCGCATGGTTCGCGGCCGCGGTCGAAGCCTATGGCGGCACCGCACGCACGATCCTCGCCCATGAGGACGACATGCCCGTCGCCGCGCTGCCGTTGGTGGCCGTCGGCCCGCACTTGCTGGGTCTGATGACGGTTCCGGGCAGCTACTGGCCGTTCCGCAGCATGCCGCTGTCGCTCGCTGCTAGCGAGGCGGTCGCGCCCGCACTGCTCGACCGTGCCGCCGGCATCGCCCGCGGCGTCCGCATCGGTCCGGTGTACGACGACGACCCCGCCGCGACTCAGCTGATTGCAGCGGCCCGCACGCGCGGCTGGGCGGTGCTCGACCGCTTCGTCGCACGCAGCTGGCTGCTCGACATGGCCGCCCAGCGCCGCGAAGGAGTCTGGCCACGGCTGTCGACGCTGCGCAAGAACCGCTTCCACGAAAAGCACCTCGCTGCGCACGGCACCCTCGACTGGCGCTTCCTCGACGGCGCCGACTGGCCCGCAGGGTTCGCGCATCTCGGCACCATCGAAGACCACAGCTGGATCGCTTCGCGCACCGACGGCAGCGACGCCAAATTCACGGAGCGCGGGCATCTCGCCTTCTGGCGAGCGGCCGCGCGCGATCCCGTGCTGGCCGCGATGTTCCACGCCGCGCTGCTCACCGTCGACGGCGCGCCCGCGGCCTTCTCGTTCGATCTCGACGCCGGCCCCGTCAAATACGCGATCGCCAACAGCTACGTGCCCACCTTCGCCAAGCATTCGCCCGGCAAATTGCTCTACTGGCGCAACCTCTCCGACGCGCTCGACCGCGGCATCGAGACGGTCGATTGGGGCGCGGGCGACAGCGGCTACAAACAGGTGATCGGCGCCGACCGCGGCCCCGCGATCCGCGACTGGCTCCTCCTGCGACCGGGCGTGCCCGCGACGCTCGGACGGATGCTGGCGGGGGTCTGGCGGCGCAGTGGGCAAGCGGCGGACGAGGTCTAGGCCGCCTCCGCCACCGCCGTCTTGCGCAGCGCCGGCAGGAACAGCGCGCACCACCATGCACCTTGGCGAAACGCTCCTGATCAGCGGCGGCAGTCGACCCCGTGTTTCGTTATGCCCGGACTTGCCCGCCATCCACTGTGCTGCACATGCAACCGACCCGGAATGAGGGCGGCACAACTTGCCGACGCTCTTCGGGGTGCGCAGACCATTGTCGCGCTGCAGAGAGTGGAATAGCCTCCTCGAATGAATGCGCGTCTGATCGCAGGCTTTGGCGGAGCTTTGGTGCTCGGAGCGATCGGGTTCACAACCCTCGCCAAGCATGATGATCTGTGTGGTAGCCGGGTCATTGCGCGCGCCGTAAATCCGGTTGACGGGCGCATCGCATACACCTTCATTCGAAATTGCGGCGCGACGACCGGCATTTTGACCAACATCGCAATCGGTGAGCCGACGACCGCTTTGGAGAAAGCGACCGTTGTCTTCACGGCCGACGACAGCCACGGCAAGGCTGACCGGGACACCGCCAGCCTCGGTGCGATCTGGACGCAGGTCGGATGGACCGGGCCGCGCCACTTGTCAGTAATGTATGCCGAACAAGCTCGCGTCTATCGCTCGGCTAAACGCCTCGATGGCGCCTTGATCAGCTACCGAACTGGTAGTGTCAACTACCCTCTGCCGCCGCCGCCGCCGCCTGAAAATTTCTGACTCAAACCCCCTCCAGCAACCCCTCCCGCGCGATCCGCTCCCGCCATACCAGCGGCGCCAGCTTGTGGACGTTGTTGCCCTGCGCATCCACCGCCACCGTCACCGGGAAATCGGCGACCTCGAATTCGTAGATCGCCTCCATCCCCAGGTCCGCGAAGCCGACGACCTTGGATCCCTTGATCGCCCGCGCGACGAGGTACGCGGCACCGCCCACCGCCATCAGATACGCCGAGCCCGCCTCGCGGATCGCCTCGGTCGCGTCGGCGCCGCGCTCGGCCTTGCCGACCATCGCCAGGAGGCCCTGCCCCAGCATCATGCGGGTAAAGGCGTCCATCCGCGTCGCGGTCGTCGGGCCTGCGGGGCCCACCACCTCGTCGCCGACCGGATCGACCGGCCCGACATAATAGATCACGCGGCCCGCGAAATCGACCGGCAGCGGCTCGCCGCTGGCAAGCATGTCCTTGATCCGCTTGTGCGCGGCATCGCGCCCGGTCAGCATCTTACCCGTAAGCAGCAGCCGGTCGCCATGCTTCCATGACGCGACCACCTCGGGCGTCAGCGTATCGAGGTCGACCCGGATCGCCGCCTTGTCCGGCGTCCAGTTCACGTCGGGCCATTCCTCCAGCTTCGGCGGCTCCAGATAGGCCGGGCCCGATCCGTCGAGGGTGAAATGCGCGTGGCGGGTGGCGGCACAATTGGGAATCATCGCCACCGGCTTGGACGCCGCATGCGTCGGCCAGTCCAGAATCTTGACGTCGAGAATGGTGGAGAGCCCGCCCAGCCCCTGCGCGCCGATGCCCAGCGCATTCACCTTGTCGTACAGCTCGATCCGCAATGCCTCGATGTCGGTGCGGGCGCCGCGCTGCTTCAGCTGCGCCATGTCGATCTGGCCCATCAGCGATTGCTTGGCGAGCAGCATCGCCTTCTCCGCGGTGCCGCCGATGCCGATCCCCAGCATTCCCGGCGGGCACCAGCCCGCGCCCATTTGCGGCAGCATCTCCAGCACCCAGTCGATGATCGAGTCGCTCGGGTTCATCATCTTGAACTTCGACTTGTTCTCCGATCCGCCGCCCTTGGCCGCGACGTCGATCGATACCGTCGAACCGGGCACCAGCTCGACGTTCAGCACGCTGGGCGTATTGTCCTTGGTATTGCGCCGGGTGAACGCCGGGTCGGCAAGGATCGAGGCGCGCAGGCGGTTCTCGGGGTGCAAATACGCCCTGCGCACGCCCTCGTCGACGACCTCCTGCAGCGAGCGCGCGGTCGTGTCGAGGCGGCAGTCCATGCCCCATTTCACGAACACCGTGACGATGCCGGTATCCTGGCAGATCGGCCGGTGCCCCTCGGCGCACATCCGCGAATTGGTCAGGATCTGCGCGATGGCGTCCTTGGCGGCCGGACTCTGTTCCGCGGCATAGGCGTCGCCCAGCGCGCGGATGTAATCCATCGGGTGGTAATAACTGATGAACTGGAGCGCGTCGGCGACGCTCTCGATCAGATCGGCTTCGCGGATGATGGTCATGCCCGCGCTCTAGCCGCCTGTCGCGGGATTCATCAACCCGCAAGCAAGACCGGCCCGGGCGTAGAACGCCCGGGCCGGCAGTGCCCGCTTAGCGGAAGTAGCGGTTGCGCACTTCGACGACGCGGCCCGAACGCGTGTCGACCAGCACCACGTCGCTGCCGTAGCGGACCCAGCGCTGATAGCCGAAGCGCGGTGCGCTCAGGCGGTAGCTGGAATAGTCGTTGATCCAATAATTGCGGCCGTAGTAGCTCGGCGCGAAGCGATAGCCGACGCTGACCGGACGATAGCGATAGCCCCGCGGCCCACGATACGCGTCGCCGCGATAGGCATAGCCGCCCCGCCCGTCCTGCCGGTAGCCGCGGTTGTCCCGACGGAAATCGCGGCGATCCTCGCGCGTTTCCTGACGGTCCTCGCGCAATTCGCGGCGTGCGTCGCGGATATCGCCGCGGTCGCCGTCGGCGCGGGCGCGATCGAGCTCGCGGCGGTCCTGGCGCACTTCGCGCTGGTCGCGGCGGACCTCGCCATAGCTCTGCGCGCCGGCGGCGACGGGGGTGATGACGGTGGCGGCGAGCGCCGCGATGATGAACTTACGCATGGAGAATCTCCTTGTTGTACGCCGACGTGAACGCCTCGGCATGGGGCTTTGATGGCGTGGCGACGCTGAACCCGCCCGGAATGCGTCCGTCAGCTGTCAGACAGGAAGCGCGGTCGGGCCTTCGCGGTTCCATCGCGAGCCCGGCATGCAACTCCCCACGTCGCATCCGCCCCATCTCGTTTCGTGGGACGCGGCGATGCAGCGCAATGGGCGATCAATCGTTCCGATCCGCGGCCGTCGATAGCGACGACCATCGTTTTGAAGAAAAGGTCCAGCCATGTTCGATGATCGCGTCGCCATCGTTACCGGAGGAGAATCGGGCATCGGCGCGGCAAGCGCCATCGCCCTGGGCAAGGCGGGCGCCCGCGTCGTGATCACCTACTTCAGCGATGCCGAAGCCGCCGCGCGGACCGTCGCGCAGATCGGCGAGGACCGCGGACTTGCGGTGCAGACCGACGTCGGCAGCGAAGAGGCGGTCGAGGCGCTGTTCACCCGGGCCGAGGCGCATTTCGGCGTCGCGACTCTGCTGGTCAATTCCGCCGGGCTGAACATGACCGGCACCAAGCTGGTCGACATGCCGCTCGCGCAGTTCGACCGCGTCGTCCGCTCCGACCTCACCGGGCCGTTCCTGACCTGCCGCCGCTTCGTGCGCGCGCTGGAGGTCAAGGCAACCAGGGGCCGGATCGTCAACATATCCTCGATCCACGAACGCGCGCCTCGGGCGGGCGGCGTCGACTATGATTCGGCCAAAGGCGGTCTCTCGCAGTTGACCGCAACCCTGGCGCTCGAACTCGCGCCCAAGGGGATCGCGGTCAACGGCGTCGCGCCCGGCATGATCCTGACCCCGATGAACGAGCACGCGGTGACCGACGGCGCGTACCGCGCCTCACTGGAGGCGAACATCCCGTGGGGCCGGGCGGGGCGCGCCGACGAGGTCGCCGATCTCGTCACGTTCCTGCTGTCCCCGGCCGCAGACTATATTACCGGAACCACCGTGACGATCGACGGCGCCTTGTCGCTCACCGTCGCACAGGGAGCCTGAGCGATGCCGGCCTATGTGGTGGAACAGCTCGACGACGTGGTCCTGACCGGCGAAGGGCTGCTCGCGGGAATGGACCTGATGTCGCCATTCGTCTGGATGGAGGGCAATCGGTGTCGCATCATGGTGCGCGGCGTTCCCCGCCCGCTGACCGCGACCGACCCGACCGGCATCATCGTCGCGGGAGCGAGTCTGGACGGCATTCACTTCATCATGGACCCGACCGCCGCGATCGGGCCAGGCACCCAGCCCGCCGACGCCGGGGGGTGCGAGGACCCGACTGTATTGCCGACCGACAAGGGCTATCTCGTCTATTACACGGGGGTCGACGCCGCGCACCGCCAGGGATCGATGATCCTCGCCACCGGGCTCGACCTCGCCGCACTCGTCCCTCAGCAGCTGGTGCTCAAGGCACCGTCGGGCGAGGGGAACATCAAGGAAGCGACGCTCGCGCAGACGTCGGCGGGCGACTGGCGGCTGTTCTACGAATATGCGCGCGACGACGCCTCGCGCATCGGCATGGCGGGCGGTCCGACCCCGGCCGGGCCGTGGACCGTCATGCCCGATCCGTTCGGCATCCGTGAGGACAGCTGGGACAATTGGCATCTGTCGACCGGGCCGATCGTCGCGCGTGCGGGCGAGGACCCGGTCATGTTCTACAACGGCGCGACTCACGACGCGCGCTGGCGAGTCGGCTGGATCAGCTTCTCGCCGGATTTTGCGCGCGTCACCGGCCGGGGGCTGGAGCCGCTGCTGGTGCCGCCGCCCGCGACCGATCGCGCCGCCACCGACATCGCCTTTGCGGCGTCGGCCGTCCCCTCGGACGACCGCATCGCGCTGTATTTCTCGCTCGAGGACCGCCTGCTGCGGCGCGCGCTGCTGCGGCGATATGCGTGACGAGCGCCCAAGTATTTTTTTGACCCCCTTGTGAAATCCGTAACCCGCAGAAGTCCGCGCGTCGCGCATCGCGCCCGCACGCGCCGCGATGAGGCGCGTTGATTATCGGCCGGAACGGGCTTGTAGTGGATGCGGCTTTGCCACAATCCATGGGGGTAAGAGGACGAAGAGGGCGCTACCACTGGTTGCTCGCGTTGTATGGAACCATATGCCTATGGTCCGGTCATTGGCGTGCGAACCGACGATAGGGCTCTTGCGATGGCGCGATCCGGTGTAGGATCGGGGACGCGCCCCGAGTCGAACGAATACGGAACGAGAGAGGGTGTCGATGGACTTCAGCAGTGAGCGTGACAGCGATGAGGCAGGCCGGACGATGAGCACCGACACGATCGAAGCGACCCCCGTCCAGGCGGCTCCGCGCGAGAAGCAGGACAGCAAGTCCGTGCGCCCGAGCATCTACCCGGTCGAGGTCGATCACAGCCGCGACGCGCTGCTGACCGATTTTGGCAAGGAGACGCTGAACGACCGCTATCTGCTTCCCGGCGAAGGCTATCAGGACCTGTTCGTTCGCGTCGCCTCCGCCTACGCCGACGATCAGCCGCATGCCCAGCGTATCTACGATTATATCAGCCGCCTGTGGTTCATGCCCGCGACTCCGGTGCTGTCCAACGGCGGCACCGGCCGCGGCCTGCCGATCTCGTGCTACCTGAACTCCGTGCCCGACAGCCTCAACGGCATCGTCGACACCTGGAACGAGAACGTCTGGCTCGCGTCGCGCGGCGGCGGCATCGGCACCTATTGGGGCAACGTCCGCGGCATCGGCGAGCCCGTTGGTTTGAACGGCAAGACCAGCGGCATCATCCCCTTCGTCCGCGTCATGGATTCGCTCACGCTGGCGATCAGCCAGGGCTCGCTGCGCCGCGGATCGGCCGCGGTCTACCTCGACGTCAGCCACCCCGAGATCGAGGAATTCCTTGAAATCCGCAAACCTTCCGGCGACTTCAACCGCAAGGCGCTGAACCTCCACCACGGCGTCCTCATCACCGACGCCTTCATGGAGGCGGTCCGCGATGGCGCCGAATGGGTGCTGACCAGCCCGAAGGACGGCTCCCCCCGCGCCACCGTCGACGCGCGCAGCCTGTTCCAGAAGCTGGTCGAGACCCGCCTCCAGACCGGCGAGCCGTACATCGTCTTCGCCGATCACGTGAACCGCACGATGCCCAAGCATCACCGAGACCTGGGCCTCAAGGTCTCGACCTCGAACCTGTGCAGCGAGATCACCCTCCCCACCGGCAAGGACCACCTCGGCAACGATCGCACCGCGGTGTGTTGCCTGTCGTCCTTGAACCTCGAAACCTGGGACGAGTGGAAGGACGAGCGCGGGTTCATCGAGGACGTGATGCGCTTCCTCGACAACGTCCTGCAGGATTACATCGACCGCCACGAGCCCGGCATGGAGCGCGCGGCGTACAGCGCGGGCCGCGAGCGCTCGGTGGGCCTCGGCGTCATGGGCTTCCACTCGTTCCTCCAGGCGCGCGGGCTGCCGTTCGAGGGCGCGATGGCCAAGTCGTGGAACCTGCGCATGTTCAAGCACATCCGCGCGCAGGTCGACGAAGCCTCGACCAACCTCGCGGTCGAGCGCGGCGCGTGCCCCGATGCCGCCGACATGGGGGTGATGGAGCGATTCAGCTGCAAGATGGCGATCGCGCCCACCGCGTCGATCAGCATCATCTGCGGCGGCACGTCCGCGTGCATCGAGCCGATCCCGGCAAACATCTACACCCACAAGACGCTATCGGGCAGTTTCTCGGTGAAGAACCCGTATCTGGAGAAATTGCTCAGCGCCAAGTCGAAGAACAGCGACGCGGTGTGGAATTCGATCCTCGAGCAGGGCGGTAGCGTCCAGCACCTCGACTTTCTCTCGGCGGAAGAAAAGGACACCTACAAGACCAGCTTCGAGATCGATCAGCGCTGGCTGCTCGAACTCGCGGGCGACCGCACACCGTACATCGACCAGGCGCAGTCGCTGAACCTGTTCATCCCCGCCGACGTCGAGAAATGGGACCTCCTCATGCTCCACTTCCGCGCATGGGAACTGGGGATCAAGTCGCTCTACTATCTCCGCTCGAAATCGGTCCAGCGTGCGGGCTTTGCGGGCGGGGTCGAAGCGGACAACACGATCGAGAAACCGACGTTCGAGCTGGAGACGACCGACTACGACGAATGCCTGGCGTGCCAGTGAGGCGTTGACCCCTCTCCCGCCGGGAGAGGGACAAGGCGCGCCAGCGCCGCGGGGTGAGGGTGACATGCGCAGCTACGACAATCAGCCTTCCGGAGCCGTGAACGAGCTCCGCCGCCTTCGCCGCCAGGCACCCGAGCCGGAACGTCGACTTCTGAGGGCTCTACGGGAGAGCTTTCCACACCTGAAATGGCGGCACCAGGCTCCGATCGGTCCGTACAAGGCCGATGTCCTGTGCTTCAGCGAAAGACTGGTCATCGAAGTGGACGGCGACACGCACGCTAACACTGCAGCATACGACGCCGCCCGCACGTGCTTGATCGAGCGCGAAGGCTACCGCGTGCTCCGCTTCACCAACGCCGACGTCATGCAGAACGTCGAAGGGGTAATCGCCCAACTATCCCTCCCCCTCCGGAAGGGGGAGGGAGCCGCGAAGCGGCGGAAGGGTGAGGGTGACCGCAGCGCCGAAGGGCTCGCTTCATGACGAACGTCACCCTCACCCTTCCCACCGCTAGTGCGGCGGGCCCCTTCCCTCTCCCGAAGGGAGAGGGAGTCACGACCTCACTCCTCCTCGAACGTCACCGCCACATCGGCGTTGGCACTCAACCGCACGACCCCGTTCTCGACATCCGCCACCAGCCCGAGCGAAATGAAATGGTGATGCCCTTCATGGCCGCCCTCGGCACCCTGAACCTGCGCGCCGGAGTCCTTCTTGGTCAGCTTGATCCGGTCTCCCTCGACGCCGTCGACCGTCCCGACATGCACCCCGTCCGCGCCGATAACCTCGGCATGTTCCTGAATCTGGCTGGCATCGACCATTTGGCTTCTCCTTCGTTGATGACGCGCACGCAACGCACACGCCCGGAGTTGGTCGCATGACGTACAACGTCGTCATCATGTATCTCGTCGCCGCAGCCCTCGCAGGGGCGGGCGCGTACATGCTCCTCCGCTTGCGCTCGGCGACGATCGGCGAGCGCAAGACCTACGCCTATCGCATGGCCGGCATCATGCTCGCGTCCGCGGGCATCGTGCTGGCGATGAGCGCGACCGCGATGTGGCGGTGGAGCATGCCGGTATGACCCCTTCCATCCCCTCCCTTTTCGTTTCGGAGTAACCTCATGTCCCTCCTCCACGCCTCCAAGCAGTACAAGCCCTTCGAATACCCCTGGGCATTCGAATTCTGGAAGCGCCAGCAGCAGCTCCACTGGCTCCCCGAGGAAGTTCCTTTGGGCGAGGATTGCCGCGACTGGGCGCAGAAGCTCTCCGATCACGAGCGCAACCTGCTCACCCAGATCTTCCGCTTCTTCACCCAAGCGGATGTCGAGGTGCAGGATTGCTACCACGAGAAATACGGTCGCGTGTTCAAGCCGACCGAGATCAAGATGATGCTGACCGCGTTCAGCAACATGGAGACGGTCCACATCGCCGCCTACAGCCACTTGCTCGACACGATCGGCATGCCCGAGAGCGAATACGGCGCCTTCCTCGAATATGCCGAGATGAAGGAAAAGCATGATTACATGCAGAACTTCGGCGTCGACAACGATCAGGACATCGCGCGCACGCTCGCCATGTTCGGCGGCTTCACCGAAGGTGTGCAGCTGTTCGCCAGCTTCGCGATGCTGATGAACTTCCCGCGCTTCAACAAGATGAAGGG
>NZ_CAXVWL010000048.1:0-31950 GCF_964263785.1 Sphingomonas sp. | reverse complement strand
CCCCATCCCCAAACAGCTGCTCGACATCTTCTTCATCACCAACATCGCGATCAGCCTCGCGGTGCTGATGGTCGCGTTGAACGCGCGCAAGCCGCTCGATTTCAGCGCCTTTCCCACCGTGCTCCTGTTCGCGACGCTGTTCCGCCTCGGCCTGAACGTCGCCTCCACCCGCGTCGTGCTCGTCCATGGGCATGAGGGCGAGGCGGCGGCCGGGCACGTCATCGAGGCGTTCGGCACCTTCCTGATCGGCGGCGATTACGTTGTCGGGCTGTTCGTGTTCACCATCCTCGTTATCATCAACATGATCGTGGTGACCAAGGGCGCGGGGCGCGTGTCCGAAGTGTCGGCGCGGTTCACCCTTGACGCGTTGCCGGGCAAGCAGATGGCGATCGACGCCGACCTCAACGCCGGGCTCATCACCCCCGACCAGGCGAAAGCGCGCCGCGTCGAGGTGTCGACCGAGGCCGATTTTTACGGGTCGATGGACGGCTCGTCCAAGTTCGTGAAGGGCGACGCGGTCGCGGCGATGCTGATCCTCGCCGCCAACGTCATCGGCGGGCTGATCCTCGGGCCGGTGAGCCACGGCCTCTCCATCGGCGTCGCGGCCAAGACCTATATCCTGCTGGCGATCGGCGACGCGCTGGTAGCGCAATTGCCCAGCCTGATGCTGTCGATCGCCGCCGCCGCGATCGTGACCCGGGTGAGCTCGGACAAGGACTTGGCGGGCCAGATCGGGTCGCAGTTCTCCGGCTCCAGGACGTGGACGCCGGTGGCGGGCATCTTGACCCTGCTCGGCATCCTGCCTGGCATGCCGCATTTCGTGCTGCTGCCGTTCGCCGGAATCGCCGGGTTCGCGGCGTGGAAGCTGCGCCAGATCGAGCGGCGGCCTGCGCCGATAGAGGCAGTCGCCGCGGCCGAGCCGGTCGACGCCTCGCGGATCGGCTGGGACGAGGTGACCGAGGGGATGCAGGTCAACATCGACATCGGCTACGGGCTGGTGCCGCTCGCCGACGAGCGCCGCGGCGCGCCGCTGATGGGGCGGATCACCGGCGTCCGGCGGCAATTGTCGAAAGAACTCGGCTTTGTCGTGCCGCAGGTCAAGGTGCGCGACGACATCGCCTTGCCGCCCTACACGTACCGGCTGATCGTCAACGGCGTCGTCGTCGGCGAGGACCAGGTCAGTCCCGACGAGATGCTCGCGCTCGACACCGGCCAGGCGTTCGGCGCGCTGATGGGCAAGGCCGCCAAGGACCCGACCTTCGGGCTCGACGCGACGTGGATCGCGCCGGGCGACGCCGATGCGGCGACGGGCGCAGGCTATCTGGTCGTCGATCCGGGCACCGTCATGGCGACCCATCTTAACCACGCGTTGGGGGCGAATGCCGCCGATCTGCTCGGCCCCGACGAGGTCCAGTCGCTGCTCGACGGCTTGAAGGACCGGGCGGGGCATCTCGTCGCTTCGCTGACCCCGGCGCCGCTGCCGCTCACCACCCTCACCCAGGTCCTGAAGGGCCTGCTATCGGAGAACATCCCGTTGAAGGACTTCCGCCGCATCGCGGCCGCGATCGCGGTCGCCGCGCAGAAAAGCGCGGATGCCGACGAGATCGTCGAGCTGATCCGCCCGCAGCTCGGCGCGCTGATCATCCAGAAACTGTGCGGGGTGCGCGAGCCGCTGCGGGTTATGACGCTGGAGGGGCAGCTCGAAGGGCTGCTCGGCCAGGCGATGCGCGCCGACCACGGGCGCCGTCATGTGATCGAGCCCGACCTCGGGCGGCGGATCGTCGAAGCGCTCCAGCACGCCGCGCAGCCGCTGGTCGCGGAAGGGAAATCGTTCGCCCTGGTCGTCCAGCCCGCGATCCGGGTCGCGATCCGCAAGCTGGTACGGACCTGCCTGCCCGACACGCCGGTGCTCTCGTTCTTCGAGGTGCCCGAAGAGAAGGCGGGCGAGGTCGTCGCGGTGATCGGTACGCCCCACCAGGCGCTCGCGGCATGAGCGCGGAGCCGATGAAGGGCGCGTTCGCGGATGTCCAACCGCTTACCTACAAGCCTGCGCGCGCCGGGGACGCGACCGCGCTGGTGCGCCAGCATCTGCCGCTGGTCCGCAAGATTGCGTGGCATGTCCACGGCAGCATGAGCACGCTCGTCGAGGTCGAGGATTTGATCCAAGTCGGGCTGGTCGCGCTGGTCGAGGCGGCGGCGGGGTTCGAGGACCGCGGCGTCGTGACCTTTCGCCAATATATCGCCACGCGGTTGCGGGGTGCCATGATCGACGAACTGCGGCGGCAGGCGACGACGACCCGCGGCGCGATGCGGCGGCGGCGGCAATATCACGACGCGATCTCCACTTTAACCGCCCGCACGGGCAAGGCGCCGGACGAATCCATGATCGCAGAGCATCTGAACATCACCGTCGACAAATTGCGCGCCGAGTACGCCAACGCCGAGGCGGTCCGCTTCGATTCGATCGACGAGGTCTATGCCGACGACCAGCCGTGGTTCGCCGACGACACGCCCGATGCGTTCGCGCAGCTTGCGGAGGCAGACCTGCGGACCGCGCTGATCGCGGCAATCGGTGCGCTGCCCGAGCGCGAGGCGCAGGTGATCCAGCTCTACTACGTCGAGGAGTTCAATCTGGAGGAGATCGGCCAGGTGCTCGGCGTCGGCGCGGCGCGAGTGTGCCAGTTGAAGAAGGCGGCGCACGACCGGCTGCGCAGTGCGCTCAAGGGTTCGGTATAGGGTCCGGCGCAGCGGCAAGAGCGGAGGCAAGCCACTCCGGCACGATCGCATTGCCCAACGCATCGACGCGGCGGTGCTCGACGGCGAGGCCCAGCTCGGGATAGGTCGCGCGCGTCCGGTCGTTCGGCTCGCCCAGCGGCACCACGACCAGCCGCCGGTTCACCTTGGCCCGATAGTGCATCCGGGCGGTGTTCTCCTGACCGACGTAACAGCCTTTGGTGAAATCGACCCCGGCCAGCTCGGCGGCGTTGCATTCGAGCCAGAGCGTCTCGCCGGTGCCCAGTTCCCCCACACCCTCAGTTACGCCAAGCGCCAGCCGGTGCGCGCGCCAGCCTTCGGCAGCGTCGCCAGGCGCGGCCAGCCAGCGCCAGCCCAGTGTCGTAACGCGTGGGTCGGGCGAGGCCTCGCCGGACGGTTCGGCAGCGGACCAGTGCACCGCCAGCGTATCGTCGCGAGCGATGCTGATCGCACGGCGCAGCCGGTACATCGCCAGCCGCCGCGCCAGCGCATCCACCTGCGCGCGTTCGCAGTCGACCAGCACGTCCGCGCCGTCGGCCCACAGGATGAAGTCGAACAACGCCTTGCCCTGCGGAGTCAGCAGCGCCGCCCAGCGCGGCAACGGCCCTTGCGTGTCGGCAGTAACAAGCCCCTGCAGGAACCCGCGCACGTCGTCGCCCGACAGTCGGAGCAGCGCGCGGTCGGGAAGGGTGGTTCCGGTCATCAGGGGAAGGTAAGCACTGCGGCATGGCTTCGGAACCCCACACCCTCACCAGTCGCACCCTGACCATACGGCGTCCCGACGACTGGCATGTCCACCTGCGCGATGGCGCGATGCTGCACGCGGTCGCACCCCGGACGGCGGCGCAGTTCGCGCGCGCGATCGTCATGCCTAATCTGTCGCCGCCGGTGACCCGCGTCGAGCACGCGATTGCCTACCGCAAGCGGATCATGGCGGCGTTGCCGGAGGGCACCGCATTCACCCCGCTGATGACCTGCTACCTGACTGACGACAGCGACCCGGCCGAGATCGTCCGCGGGTTCCGCGAGGGCGTATGGGCGGCATGTAAGCTGTATCCCGCCAACGCGACCACCAATTCGGCCCACGGCGTCAGCGATCCGGCGCGCATCCGTCCGGTGCTCGAAGCGATGCAGCGCGCCGGCATGCCCTTGCTGATTCACGGCGAGGTTACCGATCCCGCGATCGACATCTTCGACCGGGAGGCGGTGTTCGTCGATCGCGTGCTGACGCCGCTGGTGCGCGACTTGCCGGCGCTGAAGATCGTGATGGAGCATATCACTACCGCCCAAGCCGTGGACTTCGTGGCCGCGGCGGGGACGCAGGTCGCCGCCACGATCACCCCGCAGCATTTGCACCTCAACCGCAACGCGTTGTTCGCCGGGGGCTTGCGGCCGCACGCTTATTGCTTGCCCGTGGTCAAGCGCGAGACGCACCGGATGGCGGTGCGCGCGGCGGCGGTGTCGGGATCGCCCAAATTTTTCCTGGGCACCGACAGCGCGCCGCATACGCCCGGCGCCAAGGAATCGGCCTGCGGGTGCGCAGGCATCTTCAACGCCCCGTTCGCGCTGGAGAGCTACCTCCAGGTGTTCGAGGCGGAAGGGGCGCTCGACCGCTTTGAGGAGTTCGCGAGCGAGCATGGCGCGCGCTTCTACGGGCTGCCGCTGAACGCGGGGACGGTGACGCTGGTACGCGACACGGTGCGCGTGCCGGGACATGTGGCGGGAGTGGTACCGTTCCATGCGGGCGAGATGTTGGCGTGGCGGGTAGCAGCGACCTGAGCAGCGCCGTGGGCAAAGCCCACGTCGTTGGTGGCAGCTGCGCTACGCCGGCCGATCCGGTGCGAGTCTTGCCGCAGCCTGCGGCAAGCCGTACTTGGGCTAAAACGGCAACCACCGGCTCTTGTGGGTGAAATTCATGTACCCGACGTTGACCCCCGCACGCCAGCCGACCCCCAACCGCACCGGGATCAGGACGATGTTGCCGCGTCGCAGATACGTCGCCGCAAAGCCGCCGACGAGATACAGCCGGCCCTCCGCCGCGGGAAAGCGGTGAAACAGTTCGGCGCTATCGTACAGGTTGTAGACGAGCACGAACACCTTGTTGGCGTCGCCGCCGATGTCGAAGCCCACCGAAGGCCCGGTCCAGTAGACGGGTTGCTCGCCCTCGACCTTGTGGTTCATCACCCCCGAGCCGTAGCGCACGCCGACGACGAACGCGCCCGACGCCTCGCGCCCGGCGATATACGCATTGGGCTCGCCTTGGTCCTTCAGGATGCGTTCGATGATTCCGCCGAGCCCGGCGGCGCCCTTGCCGAACACACCTTCGCCCGCCGCGATCAGGTCGTCGCGGCGATAGGTGCCCTCGGCCGCGGTCGCTGCGGCCGCGCGGCTATCGGCCGACGCCACGGGCGCGGTTCGTGCCGGGGCGGCGGGTTCGGCGGCGACCGGCGCATCTTGCGGCAGCGGAGCGCGTGGTTGCGGGCGCGGGGCGGGCCCCGCGAGATCGCCGTCGATCGCGCGGTTGGGATCGATCGTCGTCACCTGCGCCGATGCGCAGGGCGCGACGGTCAGCCCGATTGCCGCCAGTCCGATCCAGATGCTGCGCATTGTCACTCCCCCCGATGACCGTCCGATGCGGTTCGCGCTCGACCTTAACCAGCGTTCGCCTGTCCACGCAATGAACGCCCTTTGCCACCTATTCCGCGGGCCGGTTGATCGGGCGCCAACGCGCCGCTATAGCCCACCGGTACGCCGCATCCGGAGACGTGGGTGAGTGGCTGAAACCAACGCTTTGCTAAAGCGTCATACGGGAAACCGTATCGAGGGTTCGAATCCCTCCGTCTCCGCCAGCAGGCCCTTTCCGGGCATTCGGACAACAACCCAAGCGGGAGGGCGGCGATTTCCGGGCGCCGCTAGGGAGACACTTTCCCGGCAAATGTTGCCCCAGGTGCTTCCTGCACCGAGCCTGCACGATCTCTTCACCGAACGCTCCAAAACGCCCGATCATCGCGCCATCGCCGGTGGCCAGGCGCTGCTTCTCGCGAAGGGAGTGGTCATGCGGCGTGGATTTCTGTTGAAGGGTGCGGTGGTCGCCGCGCTGGTTGTGCTGTTCGACCGGATGTTCCCGTACGACATTGCTGGTGCAAGCATCGGCGGCTTCGCTGGCGCGTGGCTGGTCGGCCTGCTGGTCGGTCGACGCGATGTGCGGCGAAGCGGGCGGGCGTGGTTCGCGCTGGCCGCGGCCGCCCTCTTTGCGGTTGCGCTCGTCGACGATCCCGGATTGCTCGCCTGGACGCTGTTCTGGTGCGCGCTGTCCATCGCCGCACTGCTTCCCAAGGCGACAGGATTCGACGATGCGTGGCACTGGGGCGTCCGTCTGGCGCTCCATGCGGTGACCGGCATCGCCAAGCCGTTCGGCGATCTCCGCCGCATCTGGCGGCGCCGGCAGAGTGCGCGCACCGGCCCGCGAGCGGTTGCCGGGATGCTGGCTCTGCCGCTCGCCGGCGGCGCGCTGTTCCTGCTGCTTTTCGCGGCCGCCAATCCGCTTGTCGAACAGGCGCTCGCTGCCATCCGCTTGCCCTCCGTGTGGCGTCTGCTCCTCTGGGTGGCGGTGGCGCTTTGCCTTTGGCCGAGCCTCCGGCCCCACGCCGCGGCCATGCGTCTGGCGGGACGACTGCCGGACCCGGAGCCGCGCCTGCCGGGTACATCGCTGCTTTCGGTGCTGATCGCGCTGGCGCTCTTCAACGCAATCTTCGCGGTCCAGAACGGGCTCGACATCGCCTTTCTGTGGAGCGGCGGCACGCTTCCGGCGGGCATGACCCAGACCGAATATGTCCATCGCGGCGCCTACCCCCTGATCGGCACCGCGCTGATCGCGGGCGTGATGGCGCTGGCGATGCTGCGTCCAGGCAGCGAGAGCGAACGGCATCCGCTGGCACGGCGGCTCGTCACTGTGTGGGTCGCGCAGAACCTGGTGCTCGTCGCCTCCAGCGCGCTGCGCACGATCGACTATATCGAGGCATCGATGCTGACGGCCTGGCGCATCGCGGCGCTCGCCTGGATGGTGCTGGTGGCGCTCGGTCTGGTGCTGATCTGCTGGCGGATCCTGGCGGGCCGCAGCGCGCGCTGGCTGATCAACTGGAACGCCGCGGCGGCAGCCATCGTCCTCGCCGTCTGCGCGTTCGCCGATCTCGGCGCCATCGCCGCCGCGTGGAACGTTCGTGCCCGGGCGCCGGAGAGAATCGACCTGTGCTACCTGCAACGGGTCGGCGATGGCGCGCTCGATCCGCTCATCGACCTTGAGCAAAGGCCGATGGATGCGGCCACGCGCGATCGGGTGCGCTACGTTCGCGCGCGGATCTTCGTCGATCTTGCCGGCAGGCAGGATCGCTGGCGCGAATGGACGCCGCGTGGCGCACGCAGGCTGGCCGAAGCGCAAAGGCGCCTGGGCGTGCATCCGGCGCAACCCGCACCGGTCGCCCGGCCGGCATGGCGCGATTGCGGCGGCGCGGTGCAGACGCCGCCGCCGCCGGAGAGCCGGCTTGACCGCGTGGACGGGAGCGATGATCCAGTGTCCCATGCCCCGCACGATCCTGGTCGCCGATGACGATCCTCATATCCGCCAGCTGCTCGTCTTCGCGCTCGCCAAGGCCGGGCTCGACACGATCGAGGCGGAGGACGGCGAAGCGGCGCTGGCTGCGGTCGAGGCCCACGCGCCGGACCTCGTCGTGCTCGACATCAACATGCCGCGAATGGATGGCATCGAGGTCTGCCGGCGGCTGCGCGGGCTCAACGGGGAGTGCGGCGACGTGCCGATCCTGTTCCTGTCCAGTCGCGACGACGAGATCGACCGCGTGCTCGGCATCGAGCTCGGTGCCGACGATTACGTCACCAAGCCCTTTTCCCCGCGTGAGGTGGTCGCCCGCATCATGGCGATCCTGCGGCGCACCGCGGGCCACCCGCCCGTCGTGGCCGACGCGACCGCGCCGCTGAAACATGGCCGCCTGATGCTCGATTCCGATGGCTGGCAGGCGAGCTGGGCGGGCGCCCCCGTGCCGCTCACCGTCACCGAGTTCGGCATCCTTCGCACGTTGGCAGCGATGCCCTCCAAGGTGTTCAGCCGCGAGGCGATCATCGACCGGCTGCATGGTCCGGGCTTTGCGGTCACCGATCGCACGATCGACAGCCACGTCCGCAACCTGCGCGGCAAGTTCGCCCGGGCCGGAGCGGAGGACGTGATCGAGACCCGCGCGGGGATCGGCTATCGGCTCGGGGCCTGCAGCGCGGGATGATCGAAGCGTTCAAGCGGGTCGTCCGGCGGCACTGGCCGCGACTGCGGCTGCGCACGATCCTGCTGCTGACGTTTGTCTTCGTGGCGGCACTGCCGGGCTTGGGCGCCTTGTTCCTGAGGGTTTACGAGAACACGCTCGTGCGCCAGACGGAGGCCGAGCTGGTCGCGCAAGGTGCCGCGCTGGCCGCGGCCGCGGCGGTCGCATGGCCCGGCGCCGCGACGTCGTCGACGGCGACCGGCCATGCGCCGCAAGCGCCGTCGATCGATCTGCGCACGACCCGTATCATGCCCGAGCGGCCACCGCCGCATCCCGCGTCCGAGCCAGCGAATGGCGCCAGTCTCGCCTGGAGCGATCACCTCGACCCCGTGCTCCGGCTGACGGCTGGGACGACGCACGCGTCCATCCTGCTGCTCGACGCGCACGGGCGCATCCTCCTCGGCCCACGCGCCGGGTCCGCTTACGACCGGCTGCCGGAAGTCCGGTCCGCGTTGATGGGCCGGCCCGCGACGGTGCTCCGCCGCAACGGCTCCTACCGCTCGGAGTACGCCTTCGAATGGCTGAGCCGGGCGTCGGACCTGCGCATCCATCATGCCCGTCCGATCGTGGCGAACGGGCGGGTGATCGGCGTGCTGCTCCTGTCGCGCGCGCCAAATGCCTTGTTCGCCGGGCTCCATGAGGACCGCGGCAAGATCGCGCTCGGGATCGTCCTGATCTTCGCGGCACTGGTGGTATTGAGCGGCCTGCTCTCGCGCGGTATCGTCCGGCCGGTCGAGCAATTGGGCGAGGCGACCCGCGCGGTCGCGGGCGGAGGCGGCAGCGTGCCGTTGCCGCCCGCCACGGCCGCGGTCGAGATCCAGGCGCTCTACCGCGACTTCGGCGCGATGGCGGAAGCGATCGAGCGCCGCTCGCGCTACCTGCGCGACTTCGCGCATGCGGTCAGCCACGAGTTCAAGACGCCGCTTGCCGGCATCGGCAGCGCGGTCGAGCTGCTGCAGGACCATTCGGACATGGCGCCCGCCGACCGCGATCGCTTCCTGGCGAACATGGCTGCGGATGCCGGGCGGCTGGACCAGCTGGTGAGCCGCCTGCTCGATCTCGCGCGCGCCGACATGATCGAGCCGGTGGAGGGCGCCGCGACCGAGCTCGGCATCGCCCTGCGCCGGGTCGCGGACGCATATGCGGGCAGCGCGTTCGCGGTGGCGCTGGACCTGCCGGATGGGCTCGCCGACGCGATGGTGCCCGCGGCGGTGATCGAGGCGAGCGTCGCGGGGCTGGTCGAGAACAGCCGTCAGGCGGGCGCATTCGGCGTCCTCCTCGCCGTTCGCCAGGTCGGCACCTGCCTGGAGCTGACGGTCCGCGACGACGGGCCGGGAATACCGGCGGGCGATCGCGACCGCATCTTCGAGCCGTTCTTCACGAGTCGCCGGGCATCTGGGGGAACCGGTCTCGGCCTGCCGATCACGCGGTCGCTGTTGCGGGCGTATCGGGGTACGATCGCGCTCGATCGCGACAATGACGGGCGGGGCGCATCGTTCCGTATCGGGCTGCAAGCGGCCGGTCGGGCGAAGCAGACGGCAAACATCCGCCGTCAACCGCCATGTTGACAGGGTAGCGCCACGGTGTCACTCTCCCTGTACCGAAGAGCGCCGACTCGTCGGTCGCACAATTAATGTCGGCGCCATCGGTTGATCGTATCCCGTTGCGTTAAGGCGTCCTCTCGTGGGGAGGGTCGTTACCGACTTATTGGATCAACAGCAGCACAGTCGACCGATGGTGGGAAAGTGGTCTCTTGCCGCTTGCCCGTGAATGCTTTCATCGACCGGCCTTTCCCGGCCGTCATCTGGCGATGACGAGCGGGGTTTGCCTTGTTGCGCCACGATCCTGCAGGTCTGCACAGGAGTGAGACATGGCGACGACGGTGAGTTATCCTGGCGTCTATATCGAGGAGGTCCCGAGCGGCACGCGCGCCATCACCGGCGTCGCGACCGCGATCTGCGCCTTTGTCGGCCGCGCCCGGCAAGGGCCGGTGAATGAGCCGGTGTTCGTCAACGGCCTGGGCGATTTCGACCGGGTCTTTGGCGGGCTCTGGCTGCAATCGCCGATGAGCTTTGCGGTGCGCGACTTCTTCCTGAACGGCGGCAGCCAGGCGGTGATCGTGCGGCTGTTCTCGCCCGATCCGCAGGAGGCGCAGGACGGCAAGGCGGGCGCGGACGCGGTTGCGGCGGCGGCGCGCGGCGCGGTCGCGGGTGCCGTCAACGCTGCGGCCGTGGTGACCGCGGCGACGACTGCGGCCGATGCGCTTCCCGACGGGCAGAAGCCGGCGGGCAGCGCGGTCGCGCAGGCGGCGACCGCCGCGGTACCCGGCGCCGATGCGGATGCGGTCGCCGATGCTGCGGAGGCCAAGGCCTCGGAACTGATCGCGGCCGCGGTCACCACCGCAAAGCTCACCGTCCAGGGCCTCCACCTCGCGGCAAGCTCGCCGGGTGCGTGGAGCAATTCGCTGCGCGCGCGGATCGACCACGACGTCGTCGGGCCTGAGGCGGCATCGCTGTTCAACCTGTCGATCCGCGACGATGCCACCGGCGCGACCGAGCTGTTTCGCAACGTCTCGGTCGACCCGAACTATCCTAGGCGGATCGACAAGGTGCTGGCGCACGGTTCGGCGCTGGTGGTCGCCGACGGTGCGTTGCCGAATGCGCGTCCCCAGAAAAGCGGCGACCCTGCGCCCGGCGCCAGCTCATGGCTGGACGCAACCTCGTCGAAGGTCGCGAGCGCCGACCGCGGGCACGATGGCGACGTGCTTGGCTCCGCGGATTTCCTGACGGGCGGTGCGGCTGCCAAGACCGGACTGTACGCGCTCGACAAGACCGACCTCTTCAATCTCCTGTGCCTGCCGCCGCATGCGCTGGACGACGGGCACGACGTCGACGGCACGCTGATCTCTGCCGCCACCGCTTATTGCAAGGCGCGGCGCGCGATGCTGATCGTCGATCCGCCGTCGTCCTGGAGCAATGTGAGCCAGGCGGTGTCGGGGATCGCTTCGGGTGTCGGCGACGCCTCGGAGAATGCGGCGATCTTCTTTCCACGGCTGCTCCAGCCCAATCTGCTGCGCGGGGGCCAAGTGGAGGCGTTCGCGCCATGCGGCGCGGTGGCGGGCGTGTTCGCGCGCACCGATGCGGCGCGCGGCGTGTGGAAGGCGCCCGCCGGGCTCGACGCGACCCTGGTCGGTGTGCCGGGACTGAGCGTGCCGATGACCGACCTGGAGAACGGGCGGTTGAACCAGCTCGGCGTGAACTGCCTGCGATCGCTGCCGGCCGCCGGACGGGTAGTCTGGGGCGCGCGCACGCGGGTCGGCGACGACCGGCTGACCTCGCCGTGGAAATACGTGCCGGTGCGGCGTACCGCGCTGTTCATCGAGGAAAGCCTGTACCGCGGCACGCAGTGGATCGTGTTCGAGCCCAACGACGCGTCGCTATGGGCGCAGATCCGCATGAACGTGGGCGCTTTCATGCAGCGGCTGTTCCGGCAGGGCGCGTTCCAGGGATCGTCGGCGCGCGACGCCTATTTCGTGAAGTGCGACGGCGAGACCACCACCCAGGCCGACATCGACCTGGGCATCGTCAACATCCTGGTCGGCTTCGCACCGCTCAAGCCGGCCGAATTCGTGATCATTCGCCTGCAACAGATGACCGTCGAGAGCGAGGCCTGAGGAGGGCGCCGTGGCACAATTCACCGTCAACGCAACCCGCTTCGATCCCTACAAGAACTTCAAGTTCCGGGTGAAATGGGACAATCGCTATGTCGCCGGCGTCAGCAAGGTCAGCGCGCTGAAACGCACCACCGAAGTGGTCAAGCACCGCGACGGCGGCGATCCGAGCAGCAGCCGCAAGTCGCCGGGGCGCACCGAATACGAGGCGATCACGCTGGAGCGCGGGGTCACCCACGACAAGGATTTCGAGCAATGGGCCAACAAGGTCTGGAACTTCGGGTCCGGGCTGGGCGCGGAAGTGTCGCTCAAGGATTTCCGCAAGGACCTGATCATCGAAGTCTATAACGAGGCCGGGCAATTGGCGATCGCCTACAAGGTGTTTCGCGCATGGGTGTCGGAGTTCCAGGCGACCGCGGACCTCGATGCCAATGCCAATGCGGTGTTGATCCAGCACCTCAAGCTCGAGATCGAGGGCTGGGAACGCGACTACGACATCGGCGAACCGACCGAGCCCTCGTTCACCGAACCGGCCTGAGCCTCCGGTGGGCGGGACTTCGCCAGAGTGCGACTTGGGGTGCGCCTCGGGGTCCGGCCGGTCGGCGGACGTGGCCGCGATTCTCGACGTGCACGATGCCGGGCGCGACCGGTCGCCGACCGCACGCGCGGTGCTGCTCGCCGGGCTGCACGACACACCCGGCGAGGGCGCCGACCCGCTCGACCTGCCGGTCGGGGCGCGCGACGCCCGGCTGATCGCGCTGCGCCAGGACTGGTTCGGCACCGGCGTCGATTGCCTGTCCGAGTGCGACAGCTGCGGCGAGACGATCGAGGTCGGTTTCGACCTGCGTGCGGTGCGCGCACCGGCCGCCGAAACCGGCGCACGCGTCGAGGTGGAGGCGGAGGGGCGGAGCTGGCGCGCGCGGGTGCCCACCAGCCGCGATCTGCTCGCGGCGGAGGCACGGCGGTCGGTCGCGGGCGCGCGTGCGACGCTGCTCGAACGCTGTCTTCTCGCGCCCGCAGCCGAGCCGGGCGAGGATGCGGCGGCGGCGGTCGCGACGGCGCTGGCCGCGTGCGACGCGCAGGCCGACGTGCTGCTCGACGTCGCCTGCCCGCTGTGCGGCACCCGCGCTGCGCTGCCTTTCGACATTGCCGCGCATCTGTGGTCCGAGCTCGATCGCTGGGCGGACGCGCTGCTCGACGACGTGCACGACCTGGCGAGCGCCTATGGCTGGTCCGAGCGCGACATCCTCCACCTGCCGCCGGCGCGCCGGCTCGCCTATCTGGAAAGGGTCGGGAGAACGCCCGGCACCCCGCTGTGAGCGACTTCCTCGGCCGTCTCGCCGAGCGGGCGATCGCGGTGCCGTCGCGGTTGCGCCCGCGGCTGGTGCCGCGCTTCGCTGGAACGGCACCGCCGCCTGCCGCCAAGTGGAGCGATCGACCGGGCGCGTTCGTCGAGCAGGATGCGGACCCCGGGCGTGATCCTTTGCAGCGGGAACCGGCGCCGCGGGTGGCGCCATTGCTGCCGATAGCAGCGTCCCGGCAAGACGCGCCGGAGCCCGAAACGGGGATCGGGCAAGCGAACGAGCCCGATTGGGAGCGGGTGCCGGCGCGCGGGACCGGAAAGGCTGCTGCCGTAGTGCCGGAACCGGTGCGCGCGCCGCTGACCGGCGCGCGGGTCGAGCGAGCGCATCCTCGCTCCGCAGCAGCGGCGCCGTTCGCGCCACCGGACGACGTCGGCACGCTCGAGGCCCCGCGCGCGAGGCCCATTCCGCCGCGGCGCCCGGCGAGCGCGTCCGTTTCGCGCGACTCGGGCCAAACGGCGGCGCTCGCCACCTCGCCGATCGCAGGCCCGGAGGCGATGACCCTACTCGATATGGTGAGCACCGCGGTGCGGCCCGCGGCGTCCGAGCCGCGGGACGTGGCGGCGCCATCGTCCGGCGCGGGGGATCGCGCGGAACCGCGCTTCGCCGAACCGCCGCCGCCCCGTGCTCCGCAGATGGCAGGCCAACTCAGCGCGATGGTGGCCCCGTCCGCGCGTCCGCAAAGCCGGATGACGCCCGCGGCTGCCGAGCGCGCGCCCGATGTCAGCATCGTCATCCACCGGCTGGAGGTGCGTACGCCCGCGGATACGCCGCGGCCCGCGCGCGCGAAGGCCGCCGCCGCGCCCGCGCTCAGCCTCGACGCCTATCTGAAATCGCGGTCGCGGCCGTGAGCAACCACCTGGCCATCGCGACGGTCACCGCGGCGCTGGGCAACATCGTCCACGCTTCGGCAAAGGGTGCGGTGCCGGGCACCGGGTTGCGCTTCGGCCGGCCGCTCGCGCCCGCCGCCAATCTGCGCCAAGCGAACATCTATCTCTATCAGGCGCTGCCCTATGCGGCGCTGCGCAACGAGGACCTGCCGCAGCGCAGCCCGGCAGGCGCCGTCGTCCGCCGCCCGAGCGCACCGGTCGCGCTCCATTATCTGGTCAGCTTCTACGGCGACGACGCGAGCTTCGAGCCGGATCGGATGCTCGGCGCGGTGATCCGCGACCTGAATGCCACGCCGATGCTGCTGGCGGGCGACATCGCAGATGCGCTTGCGGGCCATGCCGTGCTCGCCGGCTCCGACCTGGCGGCAGGACCGGCGCGGGTGAAGTTCTCGGCCCTGCCGATGACGCTCGACGAGATGTCGCGGCTGTGGTCGGTGATGATCCAGACGCCGTTCGTGCTGTCCACCGCCTGGCAGGCGGAGGTGGTCCAGATCGACGCGCTGGGCGGCGTGCAGCCCGCGACGCCGGTGCTGCGCCGCGGCCCCGAAGATCGCGGACCGGAGACGAGTGCCGCGCTGCCGCCGGCCATCGACGCGCTATGGTTCGGCCCCGCGGCGCTCGCGGATCGCGTGCCGCTCCCGCCGTCGATGACCGCCGCGATGCCGGGCGGCGCCATCCGCGTCACCGGCACGCGCATCGCCGGCGATGCGCTCAGCGCCGAGATCGTCGGCGGACATGGGCTGGCGTTCGCCTGCCCGGCGACGCTCGGTAGCGACGGCAAGGCGCTTGTCCTGGTACCGGACGACCCAGCGGCGGCCGCGGCGCTGGTGGCGGGTCCCGCCGGGCTACGGCTGACCGTCACGCGCGGCGGGGACGTACAGCGTTCGGACGTCGCGCCGATGCTGCTGGCGCCGCGAATCGTCGCGCTGGCGCCCGATCCGCTGCCGGGCTCGGGGGTTACCCAGCTCGCCGTCGACTGCCTGCCGCAGGTGGGCCCCGCGCAGCGTGCGCTGCTCCGCTTGGGCGCCCTGGAGGTCGCGGCCGATCCCCATCCGGCCGCCACCGGCACGCTGTCCTTCGCCGTCGATGGCGCGACGGTCGCTGACGGGACGCTGGCGGTGCTGGTGGTCGATGGCGTTGCGAGCCAGCCGGTCCTTTTCGACGCGCCGGCGGGCGCCTTCGCCTTCGACGACGCGCAACGGGTGCACGTGTCATGAGCGCCGACTGGCAGGAGAACAACCGCGTCTACCTTGCCGCCGCCGTCGAGTGGCTGCGGTGCCGCATCGCGCTACGCCTGGACGCCGTCGCCGAGCTTGGCGCGAAGCCCGTTGCGGCGGCGGCGGTGCCCGGGGCAGCGCCCGCGGGGCGACGGCTGTGGCGTGGTGACGCATCCACCCGCACCACGCCTGCGCTCCTCCTGCCCAACCCGGCGGCGACCGATGCCGGGACCGTCGCGGCGGGCGAGCGCGAAGCCGCCGAAGCCTTGACGGCGGCAGGCGACGGGCAGCCGCGCCCGGCGCTGGCCGAGCTTGCCGAGCGGCTGAGCCTCACCCCGTTCGAGCGCGACACGCTGCTGCTGGCGGTCGCCCGCGAGATCGAACCGGCGCTGTTCGCGCGTCAGGACCGAACACCCAGTTTTGCGACGGCGACCGCGCTGTTCGACGATCCCGAATGGAACGCCGCATCACCCGACCGGCCGCTGCGCGCCTGGCAACTCGTCCGTCTGGAGGATGCGGGCCTTGCCGCACGGGCCACCGCGCCCATCGTCGCCGACGAGCGCGTGGTCAGCTTCGCCAGGGGCGTGTTCCATCTGGACGAGCGGATCGCGCCGTTCGTGACGCCGGTGCCGTCCGACGCCGCCGAGCGGCTGCCGCCGTCGCAGCGCCACGCGGCGGAGACGCTTGGCGGTATCGCCGCGGGTGCGGGGGTGGTTGCGTTAACCGGGCCGGACCGGGCGGGCAAGCGCCGTGTCGCGGCGGTCGCGGCCGGCGCGGCCGGGCTGGCGCTGTACCGCCTGGGCGTGGACATGCTGCCCGCCGATGTGGCGCAGGTGCGAGCGCTCGCGCGCCTTTGGCACCGCGAGACGCTGCTGGCGCCGCTCGGGCTGCTGGTCGAGGCGGACGAGGGCGGCGACGCGAATGCCTTGCGGCATTTCGCCGGCCGGACCGGCGGGTTCGTCGCGGTGGCGACGGACGATCCGGTGGTGCTCGATTTCGGGCGGCTGGCGCAGGTCGCGGTCGCGCTGCCGACCCCGGCCGAGCAGCGCGAAACATGGGCCCGCGCGTTGGGCGAGGGACGCGATGCGCTCGCCGTCCGGTTGGCGGAGCATTTCGCGCTCGGCACCGCCGAAATCGAAGCGATCGCCGCGCAGGCCGCGAGCGCCGGCGACGCCGAGGTGTGGGGAACCGCTCGCGAGCAGACGCGTCCCGCAGACGGCGGTCTGGTCGGGCGCGTCGAGGCGCGCGCGCGCCGCGACGACCTGGTGCTGCCCGCCCGCGAGATGGCGCTGATCGACGCGCTGATCGGGCAGGTCGGCCAGCGCGGGCGCGTCTACGACGATTGGGGTTTCCGCGAGCGGCTCAACCGGGGCTTGGGCATCAGCGCACTGTTCGCCGGGCCGAGCGGCACCGGCAAGACGATGGCCGCCGAAGTGATCGCCAACGCGCTGGAGCTCGACCTCTACCGCATCGATCTCGCCTCGGTCGTCAGCAAATATATCGGCGAAACCGAAAAGCAGCTCGCCCGCGTCTTCGACATGGCGGAGCGCGGCGGCGGCGTGCTCCTGTTTGACGAAGCGGACGCGCTGTTCGGCAAGCGCAGCGAGGTCAAGGACAGCCACGATCGTTATGCCAACATCGAGATCGACTATCTGCTGCAACGGCTGGAGGCCTTCACCGGCGTCGCGATCCTGACCACCAACATGCGTACCTCGCTCGATCCGGCGTTCACGCGCCGGCTGCGCTTCATCGTCGACTTCCCCTACCCGGACGTGGAGGAGCGGCGGCGGATCTGGGCACGCGCGCTGCCCGCCGCGGCGCCGGTCGAGGCGCTCGACGTCGCGCGGCTGGCGCAGCTCGACCTGAGCGGCGGCGACATCCATGCGGTGGCGCTCGGCGCGAGCTTCGACGCGGCCGCCGCGGGAACGCCGGTGACAATGGATCACCTGTTCGAGGCGGCCAGGCGCGAACTCCGCAAGCTCGACCGGCCGGTCGCCGAAGCCGATTTCCGCGTCGTGCCGATCGCCAGGGGGATGCGATGACGCTGTCGGTCGAGATTGGCCACCTGATCGTCGACGCCCCCGGCCCCGTCGATCCGCTGGCGATCCGTGCGGGGCTCGAGGCGGAGCTGGCGCGACGCTTCGCGGGCGGGGCGCAAGGGGTGCAGGGCGGCGCGGTCGACCGCATGTCGCTCCACCTTGCCGCCGGCGAAGGCCCGGGAGCCGGCCTGGGAGCGCGGCTGGGCGAGGCGGTGCACACCGCGGTTCACGGTGCCGGAGGCGGCCGGTGAGCACGCATCTCCATGTCCGGCCGCGCACGGCCCCTCGGCCACCGGTGTCGATGGTGGCGCGGGCGCGTTCGGGGCTGGGCGCCGGTCGCGCGCTCGATCAGGGCACGCGCGCCGAGATGGAGCGCGGCTTCGGCCATGACCTGGGCGGCGTGCGCATCCACAGCGGCCCCGGCGCCGATCGGGCGACGCATGCGCTGGGTGCGCAGGCCTATGCGCTGGGCGACGACATCGTCGCATCGTCGCGTCATGCCGGTTTCACGGGCGCTGCGGGCAAGGGACTGCTCAGCCACGAGCTGGCGCACGTGGTGCAGCAGCGCGGCGGCGGCACCGCGCCGGGCGCCGCTCACGAGGCAGCGGCCGACGGTGCCGCGCAGGCGATTGCCGCCGGGCGGCGCGCAAGCGCGCAACCCGCCGCGGCGCGCGGGGTCCAGCGCCGCATCGAGATTCGCGATGTCGGGCGTGGCGAGTTCTCCGGCATGGCGCGGGTGCCCGAGCTGATCGCGCGGCTCAACGCGATTTCGACGGCGCTGATCTTCTCGGTCGGAGACGGCGGGGTGCTCCGGGCGACGGAGAACCCTTTCGGTACCATGTCCGAGTTCGATCGCCGCATCGGGAATATCATGAAGTCCGGCGACGTGATCCCGATGCGGATGACCAACCGACAGGGGATGATGACCGGGGAGGTCAATGTGCCGGGGCCGTTCGACACGGCGGTGGGCGTGGACAGCTTCGCGACCGGCTACGTCGACATCGACGACCTGCTCGCCGCCGACGATCTGGCGCTTCAGGACGAGCTGCTGCACTTCCTGACCGAGCGAAGCCGGACGCCGAACTACGCGCGGCGGATGGGCTCCGACTTTTCACCAGCCGACTTCGACCGCGGCCACCGGGCGGGCTTCCGGGCGGAACTGGCGCTGATGCAGGATTTCTTCGGCGATCCGACGCTGCGCGCGATCGACTTCGCGCAGCGCATCTTCCGCAGCACTCGCGGCGACTTCATCCGCCTGCGCAGCCGTAACCTGGGCGGCGCGCAACGGGGCACGTTCCAGGCGCGGTTCGAGGTCGTCATCCGCGGCACCAACGAACGGATGACTCCGGAGGCCTACCGCGACCTGCTCGCCCGCGAACGCGCGCCCGCAACCCCCGTGCCGGCCGCGGCGGGGGTTGGGGCGGGGGCGGCGCCATGAGCTCGGTTCCCTTCGCGCCGCGGCTCATCAGGGGGGCGCTGGTCGGGCTCGACCCGGCGAACCCGCTCGCCAGCGTGGTGGCGTTCCAGTACAATCCCGACACGATGACGCGGCGGCTGGAGCCGCAGGGCGCGGGCAGCTCGGCGGGCGAGAAGGGCGAGGCGTACCGCCTGGCCGGTCCCCCCAAGGAGACGATCACGCTGGGCGTCGAGATCGACGCCACCGATGCGCTGGAAGAGGCGAACCCGCTTGCGGTTGCGACCGGCATCACCCCGACGCTCGCCGCGCTTGAGATGATGCTCTATCCCAAGAGCCTTGTTGTGATCGCCAACATGGCGCTGGCTGCGCTCGGCACGATCGAGATTCTGCCCGCGACCGGCCCGATGATCCTGTTCATCTGGGGGCCCACCCGTGTGCTGCCGGTGCGGGTGACGTCGATCTCTATCGCTGAGGAGGCGTATGACGCGCTGCTCAACCCGATCCGCGCCAAGGTCGATCTGACGCTGGAGGTGCTCACCTACCGTGACCAGCCGCTGACCTCGCCCGGCCGCGCGCTGTTCCTGGCGCACCAGATCGCCAAGGAGGCGCTCGCGGTCTCCAACCTCGCCAACGATCTCGGCATCCTTTCGGGGTTGAAGCTATGACGCCGTCGCCGCTCGACTCCTACCGCTTTGCCGCGAACAGCCGCTACAGGGACGCCGCAATCCTGACGACGACCTCGGCGGACGGGCAGGCGGTGCGCTATCTCGACCGGCGGCTGCTGCCCGATCCGTCGGCGATGGTCGCGTTGCGCCGGCGCGTCGTGACGGACGGCGACCGGCTGGACGTGATCGCCGCGGCCGAGATCGGCGACGCCGAATTGTGGTGGCGCGTGGCCGACGCCAACCGGGCGATGAACCCTGTCGACCTCCTCGCAGCCCCGGGCCGCCGCCTGCTCATCCCGATGCCGCTCGGCATGCCGGGAGGTGGCGGTGTTTGACGCCGCGCAACTCGTCCTGCTGATCGGTCCCGCGCCCGCGCCGCTGCCAGCGCCATTGCCCGTCATGGAGGCGATCCTGTCGGTCGAGGTGACCGGCGGGCGCGACCGCAGCGGCTTTCAGCTCAAACTCGCGCTCGGCAAGACCTCGCCGCTGCAACTCGCGATGCTGCCGCTCGGCTTCTTCGATCCGGTGGTGACGCGGGTCGTCATCGCGGTGGTCTTCAGGGGCCTGCCGAAGGTGCTGATGGACGGCATCGTCACCCGCCAGGAGCTGCAACCCGGCGACAGGCCCGGCGAAAGCGCGCTGACGCTCACCGGCGAGGATGTCAGCGTGCTGATGGACCTGGTCGAGCTGCGCATACCCTATCCCGCGATGCCCGATGCGGCGCGGGTGGCGACGATCCTGGCGCGCTATGCGGCGTTCGGGGTGGTGCCCGCGGTCGTGCCGCCGCCGGTCGTCAACGCCGACACGCCGACCGAGCGGTTCGACACGCAGAACTGCACCGACCGGGCGTATCTGCGCGAACTGGCGGCGCAGAGCGGCTATGTCTTCTTTATCGAGCCCGGACCGCTGCCGGGGCAGAGCTTTGGCTATTTCGGCCCCGACTACCGCCTGCCGATCCCGCAGCCCGCGCTCAGCGTCGACATGGATTCGGAGACCAACGTCGAGCAGTTCGGCTTCAGCTTGGAGGGGCTGGCCAAGAAGACGACGGTTATGCTGATCTACGATCCTGCCACCCACAAGGTGCCGGTGCCGATCGTCGTGCCCGCCGCCAACCCGCTGCACCTGCCGCTCGGCGCGCGCCCCAACATCCCTGCGCGCGTCGGTTTCGCCGAGGATACCGCGCGGCTGACCCCGGCCGAGGCGGCGAAGCGAGCGCTGGGCATCGCGATGCAGAATGCCGACGCGGTGAGCGGACAGGGGACGCTGGATGTCGCCGCATATGGCGCGATCCTGAGCCCGCGGATGCTGGTGGGGGTGCGCGGCGCCGGCCTGACCTACGACGGCTTCTATTACGTCGACAGCGTCACCCACAGCCTTAAACCCGGCGAATACAAGCAGCGGTTCCAGCTCTCGCGCGACGGCATGGTCTCCAACACGCCGGTAGTGGTGCCATGACGACGTCCGCCCCCGCCGGCCGCTTCATCGGCAAGTACCGCGCGACGGTCGTCAACAATGCCGATCCGATGCTGCGCGGGCGGCTGCAATTGCTCGTCCCCGACGTCTACGGCCCGGTGCCGTCGACCTGGGCGGAGGCGTGCACGCCGCTGGCCGGGCCGACCGGGCCGCCGATGGGCACCCATCTGGTGCCGCCGATCGGTGCGGGCGTGTGGGTGGAGTTCGAGCAGGGCGATCCCAATTACCCGGTGTGGGTCGGCTGCCGTTGGGGCGCGCCGTCCGACCTGCCGCCGGGCAGCGCGCTGGGCCTGCCCGGCGATCCGGCGATCGTGATTCAGTCGCTGGGCCAGCATGCGCTGGTGATCAGCGACGCGCCGCCCACTCCCGTCACCGGCGGCGTGGTGCTGCAAAGCGCCACCCGCGCGACGATCGTGGTCAACGACAGCGGCATCTACATCGACAACGGCAAGGGCGCGTCGATCGCGTTGGTCGGCCCGACCGTCACCATCAACAACGGCGCGCTCGCCGTCACCTGAAAGGAGGAACGATGCCCGGTTCTCCCGTCCCGTTCGGTTCGACCGTGCTGTGTGCCCACGCGGGCCAGGCGACCGCAAGCGCGCCCAACCTGCGCGTGACGCTGGGCGGGCAGCCCAGCGTGCTGCAACCGCCGCCCTGGGCGATCGCGGGGTGCACGCTGCCGCCGCCGCCCGCCGCCAACGGCCCGTGCGTCACCGGACAGTGGCTGGCGGGGACGACGCGGGTGCTGTCCAACGGGCAGCCGCTGGTGATCGCGCCCGCGCCTTCGCTGTGCGCGCCGAGCGGCACGCCGATGATCGCGGTCGCGCCGTTCGCGCGCGTGACGATGATGTGAGGCGGCAATGGACATCGCCTTCCCCTTCGCATTCCCCTTCGCATTTGATGCCCGCGGCCACACCGCGCAGGCGCCCCGCGACGCGCATGTCGCGCAGATGATCGAGCAGCTGCTGCTGACCCGTCCGGGCGAGCGGGTGATGCGCCCCGATCTCGGCAGCGGCCTCCACCAGGCGGTGTTCGCGCCGAACAGCCCGGAACTGGCGACCGCACTGGAATTCACCACCCGTGCCGCGCTGCAACGCCACCTGGGCGACATCATCGAGGTCCGCGCGCTGGCGATCGTGGCCGAGGAGGAGCGGCTGTCCGTCCGGCTCGACTATGTCATCCGGGAGAGCGGCGCCGCGCGGGGCGCGATCATCCCCATCACGGAGCCTGGGACATGAGCGCGTCGCCCGATCAAGGCCCCGGCCAGGCCCGGTGCGATGCGCCGCGCCGTGCCGCCGTGCGCCGGGCGGCGCTAAACGGCCTCGACGAAGTGGAGGTCGACGCAGGCCAGACGTCGCTGCGCGTCACCTTCCTGGGGCATGCGCCCGAATGGCTGGCGCCCGCCAACGTCATCGTCGAGGGCGGCCCCGGGCAGCGCGCGGTCGCCACCCGCGACATCCGGGTCGATCGCGGCGAGGACGAGGGGCTGGATGATGTGATGACGGTCTGGCTCGACCGTCCGGGCGATTCCAGCGAGTACCGCCTGCTGGTCCGCGCGCTCGATCCTCGCGGCAAGCCGACTTTGGTGCCCGACGACTTCGATCCGCGATACGCCGGCGTCGCCTTCGACTTCAAGGCGAGCTGTCCGACCGAGGGCGACTGCGCGGCCGCCGACACCTGCCCGCCGCCTGCGTTCTCAGCGCCGCCGATCGACTATCTCGCACGCGACTACCAGGGGTTTCGCCGGCTGATGCTCGACCGGCTCGCGCTCACCCTGCCCGACTGGAGCGAGCGCCATGCGGCCGACCTCGGCATCACCCTGGTCGAGGCGATCGCCACGACCGCGGACACGCTCAGTTATTATCAGGACGCGGTGGCGACCGAGGCGTATCTCGGCACCGCGCGACAGCGCATCTCGGTGCGCCGCCACGCGCGGCTGGTCGACTATGCGCTGCACGAGGGCGCGGCGGCGCGCGGCTGGGCGGCGTTCACCGTCACCGGCGGCGATCTGACGCTGGACCCCGCGGCGGTGCTGCTCACCGCTCCCGTGCCGGGGGTGGGCGAGGCGGCGGTGCCGGTCGTCCGGTATCTGGAGCATGCGCAGCCGGACCAGCCTGCTTACGAGATCGCGGGCGACGCGCCGGTGATCTTGCGTGAAGCCCGCAACGTCATCGGCTTCTACCGATGGGAGGAAACCGGCTGCCGCCTGCCGCGCGGCACCACCCGCGCGACGCTGTTCGATCCGGGCTCCGTACCGCCCGTGGAAGCCGCCGCCCCGCTTGCGACGCAACCCGCGGCCAAGAAGAAGCGCGGCGCGGCGGCTGCACCGGCCGAGGGCGAGCAGGGGCCCGGCCCCCAGCATATCCTGGGTCTCGCCGCGGGCCAGGTTCTCGTATTCGCGGAGGTGCTGGGCCCGCGCACCGGCCGCGCCGAGGATGCCGATCCTGCGCACCGCCACGCCGTTCGGCTGACGCATGCGGTCCGCGGCGTCGACCGGCTCACCGGCACCCTGGTGTGGGAGGTCGAATGGTGCGCCGAAGACGCGCTGCCGTTCGCGCTCTGCCTGGACGCGGTCGGCGCGGCGCCCGACTGCACGTGGCGCGACGGGATCAGCGTCGCCTATGGCAACGTTACCCTCGTGTCGGCGGGGGCGAGCCGTACGGTCGACCTGCCGCCGGTGCCGGCCGACGGCATCGATCCGGTCTGCGCCAGCGATTGCGAGCCGGCGGAGGATCGCGAGCGTGCCGGCCGCTACCGTCCGCGGCTGCCCGCGCCGGACCTGACCTTTGCGCTGCCGGTGCCGCGCTGGCGTGGCGATTGCCGCAGCGCCGCCGCCGCGCGGATCGTCCAGACCGACCCCGACCCCGACCCCGACCCCGCCGCGGCGCTGCCCGCGATCCGGCTGACCGGCACGCTGGGCGACGAGGATCCGCGTGCCTGGACGGCGGTGGCCGATCTGCTCGGCAGCGGCCCGGACGACCGTCACTTCGTCGTCGAGGTCGACGACGACCGCGTCGCGTGGCTGCGTTTCGGGGACGGCGATTGCGGCGCCGCGCCGCGCGCGGGCGAGCGGTTCACGGCCGCCTATCGCACCGGCAACGGCGCGGGGACGAACTTGGGCAGCGATGCGCTGGGGCTGGTCGTGTTCCGCAACGGCTTTCCCGACGGCATCGCGGTGTCGGTCCGCAATCCGCTGCCGCTGACCGGCGGGACCGCACCCGAGCCGGTCATGCATGCCAGGCTCGCCGCGCCGCACCGGTACCGCAGCCGGCTGGAGCGTGCAGTGACGCCTGCCGACTATGCCGCGATCGTCGAGCGCGACTTTTCGGCCGAGGTGCAGCGCGCCGCCGCGGCGATGCGGCGTTCGGGCGCGGCGTGGGAGGTGCAGGTGACGATAGACCCGATCGGCGGCGGCACGCCCGCGCCTGGGCTGATCGCCGCAATCACGGCTCACCTGCAGGCGTTCCGCCGGATCGGCCACGACGTCCGCGTTCTGCCGGCGCGCGAGGTGCCGGTCGTCGTCGCGATGACGGTCTGCATCGCGCCGGGGTATCTACGCGAGGCGGTCGGCCCGGCAGTGCGGCGGGCGCTCGGGCCGCAGGGGCTGTTCGCGCCCGATGCCTGGACGTTCGGCGCAGAGATCGCCGCAAGCCGCCTGATCGCCGCTGCGCAAGCGGTGCAAGGCGTGGCGCACGTCCACCTCGACCGGCTGGAGCGGCAGTTCGCGGGCGACGACGGGGAGCTCGATACGGGCGTGCTGCGCCTGGGCGCGCAGCAGGTGCCGGTGCTCGCCGACGATCCCCGCTCGCCCGGCCGGGGCACGCTGACGCTGCGGATGGGAGGCGGGCGATGAGTTGCGGATGCGAGTCCGGCGGTGGCGACACTTGCGGGTGCTGCGAGGGCGTGGCGGTGCTGGTGCCCGAGGCGCGCGAGAACCGGCCGGGGCTGTCGCGGCTGCGCTACCGCATCGGCACCCACGGCAGCTTCCTGGCGAGCCTCCAGGCGCGGCTCACCTCGCACGTGCTGGAGACGCCGGCCATCGTCGAGGGCGAAGCGCCGGGGGTGGTTCGCACCCGCCCACTCGCGGCGCTCACCGCGCGCAGCGACGATGCGACGCCCGCGCTGCTCGATGCCTGGGCGGCGGTCGGCGACGTGCTGACCTTCTACAACGAGCGGATCGCCAACGAAGGCTATCTGCGCACCGCCACCCAGTTGCGCTCGCTCCACGAACTGGCGGTGCTGCCCGGCTACCGGCCACGCCCGGGCCTGGGGTCGAGCACCTGCCTCGCCTTCGACCTCGATCCGCTGATGCCGCAGCCGATCGTGATCCCGGCGGGCACGCGGTCGCAATCGGTGCCGGGGCAGGGGCAGCTGCCGCAGGATTTCGAGACGTCCGAACCCTTGCTCGCGAGCGGCGCGTGGAACCGCCTGCCGGTGCGCCGGGGCACGCCGCAGCGACTGGCCGACATCGGCAAGGACGGGTTGTGGCTGGCGGGCACGGCCACGCGGCTGCGCGCGGGCCAGCCGTTGCTGATCGCCGGGGAGGGGGAAGAGCCGCGCGCCTTTCGCATCGTCTCGGTGAGCGAGGACGCGGCGGCCGGGCGCACCCTGGTGGCATTGCAGCGTTGGAGCGGGGTGTCGGACTTCGCCGCGGCGCTGCTGGCCAAGGCGCCCAAGGATGCGGCGATCGCGGGTGTGCAAAGCGAGCTGGCGCTGGTTGACGAGGACGATCCCGCGGCGCTGCACGCGCTGCGCGAGCAGGTGCACAAACGCCTCGCCACGCAGGTGTCGCCGCCTGGGCGCAAGTGGCTGAAGGCGGTGGAGAGCGCGCTGACTGACCGGCTCGACGAAAGCGACGACGGCGACACCGCCGACCCGCCGCAGGACGCCACCGCGCTGTGGAGCCGCCTGCTCGCGCAACCGTCGCAGCCACCGGCAAGCGCCAGCAGCCTGGCCGGGGACGCGCGCGCGCGGCTGCGCGCATCGAGCGGCGGCACGCTGGCGCTGTTGGCCGGTGCCAATGCACGGCTCGCCGAGACGCTCGCCCCCGCGCTGGCGGGCTTTCGCGAGGCGGACGACGCGCCGGCGCTGCGGGTGTGGGCGCTCCGGGCGCAGGCCGGGGTGTTCGGCCGCAACGCGCCCCGGCGCACCGCCACCGTCCAGTCGCGCGCCGGGTCCGACACCGAGATCACCACGACGACGCGCGACCTGGGCGACTGGAGCCTGGTCCGTCCGGCGCGCACCGAAGAGGAGGACATCCTGCATCTCGACGCCGCCTATGACGCGGTCGTGCCCGGATCGTGGCTGCTGATCGACGAGCGTGCCGCGGCGATCACCTCGCCCTTCGTCCAGCCGGCCGGTGGCGCCGTCGTGGCGCAGGCGCGCGAGGTGTTCGCCAGGCTGACCCGCGCCGCCTACGGCTTGTCGGGCGAGAGTACGCAGGTGCGGCTCGACCGGCCGTGGCTCCGTTATGCCGAGATGCAGGCGAACGGCAGCGTCATCGCGCTCACCAACACCGCCGTCGCGAACGTGCCCGACGACGACAGCTTCGCGGTCGTCCGTCGCACCGCGGTCTATGCGGGCAGCGAGGAATTGGCGCTGGCCGACGCACCCTCTGCCGAGCCGCTGTGCGACGGCACCGGCGGCATCGCGCTGGACGTGCTCGCGATCGGGCTCGAGCCCGGGCGGCTCGTCGCGGTCGGCGGCGAGCGTGCGGACATCCCGGGGGTCGTCGGGGTACCCGCAGCGGAGATCGCGATGATCGCCGCGGTCAGCCACACGACCGCGGGCAGCGGCGGGCAAAAGGGCGGGGATGGAGCGGCGACAGCCGCGCGTGGCTACACGACGATCACGCTCGAACGCCCGCTCGCCTATTGCTACCGCCGCGAGACGCTGAGCGTGTACGGCAACGTCGTCCGGGCGACACAGGGCCAGACCCGGCGCGAGCCGCTGGGCAACGGCGACGCCGCCGTCGCCAACCAGGCCTTCGTCCTCAAGCACGCCCCCGTCACCCATCTGCCCGCCGCGACGCCCGCGGGGGATGCGAGCACCGTCGCCATCCGTGTCGAGGACATCGCCTGGACGCGCGCCGACAGCTTCGTCGATCGCGGTGCGGGCGAGCGGATCTATACCGAGACGGCACGCGCCGACGGCACCACGCTGATCCGCTTCGGCGACGGGCGGGAGGGGGCGCGGCTGCCGACCGGCACGCTCAACATCGACGCGGTGTACCGCGAGGGGCTGGGCATATCGGGCAACCTGATCGCCGGTCAGGTGTCGCAACTGGCCGACCGGCCGCTGGGGGTGCGCGCGGTCGTCAACCCAGTCGCCGCGACCGGCGGCGCCGACCCCGAAGCGCCCGAGCTGATCCGGCGCAACGTGCCGATCGCCTCGGCGGCGCTGGGGCGGCTGGTGTCGCTCAAGGACTATGCCGATTTCGCGCGTGGTTTCGCGGGGATCGAGAAGGCGACCGCGGCGCTGCTGCCGGTGGGGCGGCGGCGGGTCGTCCACCTGACGCTCGGCGGCATCGACGATGCGGCGATCGACCTCGAATCCGATCTGCTGCGTGCGCTGCGCACCGCCTTGCGCGACCTGGGCGACCCGTCGCTGCCGATCGCGGTCGCCGGCCGTGCGCTGGTGCCGGTGGTGGTGGAGGCGCGGGTGCGGATCGCGGCGGACCGCCGCTGGGAGCGGGTCTCGGCGGACGTGCGCGCGGCGCTGGCGCAGGCGCTCGGCTATCACGCGCGCGACTTCGGGCAGGCGCTGGCGGCGAGCGAGGTCGTCGCGCTGATCCAGCGCGTACCCGGCGTGACGCGGGTCCACCTCGACCTGTTCGGCGGCCTGCCCGCGATCGCCGCCGACAGCGTGCCGCAGCCCGATGCGATCGAGGCCGCCGCCGATGCGCTGAACGGCGTCACCGAAGTGATCGTGGCACGGCCTGCGCGTGCCGGCGCGAATGGCGCGGTGTCGCCGGCGCAGATCGTCGCCCTGCTCGGCACCGGCGAGCAGACGATCGCGCTCAACCAGCAGACGTGAAGGACGCGACCATGGACCCCGATGCCATCTACCGCCTCCTCCCCGCGATCCACCGCCGCCGCGATGCGGACGCGGGCGAGCCGCTGCGCGCGCTGCTCCAGATCGTCACCGAACAGGCCGCGCTGATCGAAGCGGACATCGACCGCACCTACGACAATTGGTTTATCGAGACCTGCGAGGATTGGGTCGCGCCGTACATCGGCGAGTTGGTCGGCTATGAACCGGCGAGGGCGAAGAATGCCTCGGTCCGCCGCGAGGTCGGGCGGCTGATCGCGTGGCGGCGGCGCAAGGGCAATGCGCGACTCCTGGAGGAGCTGGCGGACGGGGTCGCGGGCTGGCCCGCGCGCGCGGTGGAAGGTGGCGAGCGGCTCGACCAGACCCGGTCCCTGCGCTTCGCGCGCACCGAGCGCGGGCGCAGCATCGACCTGCGCGCGCGGGCCACGCTGGCGCAACTGGGCGGCTGGAAGGATCGCGCCGCGCGCCTGCCCGACCTGCGCAGCGCGCGCGGCCGGAATGAGGAAGGAACGCCGGGGCCGGGCGAGGTGGGCTTGCAGGTCTGGCGGCTGCGCAGCTTGCCCGTCACCGACCAGCCCGCCGCCTGCCGAGAGGAAGCGGGGCCGCATTGCTTCACCTTCTCGGCGCTGGCCGCCGACATGCCGCTGTTCCTGCGCACCGACGAGCTGTACGACCGGCCGCTGCGGCTCACCCGCCACACGCTGGCGCTGCCGCAGCGGCGCGGCACCCGTTACGCCCGGGCGGCCGCGCATTTCGCCCAAGTCGATGATGATGGACGGATTGCGGGGTTCACCATCCGCGCACCCGGTTGGGGCGATGCGGGGGGCGCCGACGGGCTGATCCCGGCCGAGCGGATCATCCCCGCCAACCTCGAAGGCTGGCGCTACCAGCCGCCGCGCGGCCATGTCGCGGTCGATCCCGAACTCGGCCGCATCGCCTTTCCGCCGCGCCAGATCCCGCGGCGGCAGGTGCGGGTCAGCTATTACACCGGCTTCAGCGCGGGGCTCGGCGGTGGCGAATATACCCGGCCGATGCGCCGCGCGCCCGAAGCGAGCGTGGAGGTGGTGCGCGGGCTGGAGCAGTTGCAGCAGGCGCTGCGCCCGTGGCAGGGCGCCGCCGCCGAAGACGGCACGCTGGCGGCGGACCCGAACCAGCCCGCCGACCACGTCATCGAGATCGACGACAGCGGCATCTACACCCTGCCGCTCGCCCTCTATCTCGGCGAAGGCCACAGCCTGCAGATCCGCGCAGGGCAGGCGCGGCGGCCGGTACTGCGGCTGCTCGACTGGCAGGTGAGCCAGGCCGACAATTTCTTCGTCCACGGCGAGAGCGGCAGCCGGCTGGTGCTCGACGGCCTGCTGGTGTTCGGGCGCGGCATCCAGCTCGAGGGCGATCTCGCCTCCTTCACGCTGCGCCATTCCACGCTGGTACCCGGCTGGGCGCTGGGGCCGCATTGCGATCCGCGGCGGCCGTCCGAACCGAGCATCGAGGCGATCGACTGCGGCGCGTGCATCACGGTCGACCACAGCATCACCGGATCGATCCAGGTCAACACCGATGAGGTGACGACCGATCCGGTGCGCGTGCGCATCCGCGACAGCATCGTCGACGCAACCGGCATCGACTGCGACCATCCGCAATGCGAGGCGATCGGCGCGGCGGGCAGCCGGCTCGCCTTCGCGCGGCTGGAGGTCGTGCGCGCGACGATCATCGGCCGGGTGATGACGCACCAGATCGACCTGGGGGAGGACAGCCTGTTCCTGGGCGCGATGACGGTCGCGCGGCGGCAGCGCGGGTGCCTGCGCTTCTGCTACGTCGCGCCGCATTCGCGCACCCCGCGCCGCTATCGCTGCCAGCCCGACTTGGCCGACGTCGAGCCGGCTGCCGCAAGGAAGATCGCCATTCCTCTTGAGGATCGCGATGCCCCCGCTACGCGTGCGCCGGTACTTCGGGAGACCGACGGCGACGAGCCGCGTCCGGTCCGCGCGGACCCGGCGAGCGGCACGGTGCGTCCGATGTTCGACAGCCTGCGCTACGGCACCCCCGCCTACGCCCGGCTCCACCGCCGCTGCGACCCTGCGATCGTGCGCGGCGCCGGCGACCGCGGCGAGATGGGCGCGTTCCACCACCTCGGCAATCCCTGGCGCCTGGACGCACTCGCGCAGCGGCTGGCGGAGTTCGCCCCGGCCGATGTCGATGCCGGCATCCTCTTCGCGGACTGAAAGGACGACACCATGAGAGGCGATTTTTCCCGCGATAGCTTCGATCCCCTCGCCGGTTTCACCCGCGTGCTCCAGCAGCAGGGGCGGGTCCGCATCGACGCGGACGGCAACGAGGGCGAGGCGATCCAGCTCCACCTTCTGCGCCGCCTCGCCGCCGACCTGATCGGCCCGCACGGCGGCACCGCCGGCGCGTTCGCGCTGGCGGAATCCGAAAAGCTCGGCTTCGATTTCGCGATCGGACCGGGGCGCTATTACGTCGACGGCGTGGCTGTGGAGAATGGCGACCCGGTCCATTACCGTGGCGACGTCGCCGACCATCGCGGCCAGCCCGGAGCCCGCGCGGAACAGCCCAAGCCGGGAGATTTCCTCGCCTATCTCGACGTCTGGGAGCGCCACGTCAGCGCGCTCGAGCACGACGGCGCGCTCGCGCGCAACGATCCGCGGCGGCTCGCGGAGGTCGCGCTGCTCGGCCAGGATACCGCGAGCCGCGCGCAGGTCGCCTGGGCGGTCCGCCTGGCGCCGCTGGAGCGCGAGGACGACGGCAATCTGCGCGAGACCGGCGACGCAGGCGCCCTCCTCACGGCGATCCTGCCGCCAGCCCGCGGACGCCTGACCGCACGCGCGGTCGATCCGGCCGCTGCCGAGAGCGACGATCCATGCTTGGTCTCGCCGACCGCGGCCTATCGCGGCATCGAGAACCAGCTCTACCGGGTCGAGATCCGGCAGGGCGGCACCGCTGCCGAGCGCGCGACGTTCGTCTGGTCGCGCGAGAACGGATCGGTGCTGTTCGCGGTCGACGCGATCGAGGGCAAGCGCATCCGCCTGGCCGAGGGATGGCACGACGCGCGCTTCGGGCTGGACGCCGGCGATTTCGTCTCGGTGGAGGGGCCGGAGCAGCGGCTGGGCGCGCCTGCGCCGCTGGTCCGCGTCACCCGCTACGACGGCGAGGCGGTGGAGATCGACGTCGACACCGCGCCGGGGCTGGATGCGGGGGCGGGCGACGTCGTGCTGCGCCGCTGGGACCACCGCCAGCGCCCTGCGTCGGCGGGAGCAGGTCACATCGTCGGCGGCGCGATCGGCATCGTCGAGGGCGAATGGATCGCGCTGGAGGACGGCATCTCGATCCGCTTCGAAGCGGGCGGGGAGGCGGGCGCGGCACGCTACCGGGCGGGCGATTACTGGCTGATTCCGGCGCGCACCGAGATCGGCGACGTGCTCTGGCCCAGCGACGCGAACGGGCCGGTCGCGGTCGAACCGCACGGGATCGACCGGCATTTGGCGCCGCTGGGGATCGTCCAGTTCGATCCGCAAGGGCGCTTCGGCCTGCTTCGCGACCTGCGCCGCACGATCACGCCGCTCGCGCAATGACGCGACAGCGTGCGCTTCAGGCCGCAGCCGCGCCGGTGCGCCCCGCCGAACGCGCGCTGGCCGGCGTGTCGGCATCGGCGGGGCAACCGCTGGACCGCGCCACGCGCGCCGAGATGGAGCCGCTGTTCGGGCACGATTTCGGCCGGGTGCGTGTCCATACCCATGCCGCAGCCGCGGGCGCCGCGCAGGCGATCGGCGCGCGCGCCTATACCGTCGGCCACCATGTCGCCTTCGGTGCGATGCGCCACGATCCGGCGAGCGCCGCGGGGCGGCGCCTGCTCGCGCACGAACTCGCGCATGTCGTGCAGCAGTCGGGCGCCGCCGCGCCCGGCCCGGACGGACGCCTGCGCACCGCGGGTGCAGCCGAGGAACGCGCCGCGGAGCAGGCCGCGGGCCGGGTCGCGGCGGGGCGGCGGGCGCCCGCGCCGCAGCCGGTCGCCACTCCTGCGCTAGCCTGTTTCAGCGACGACAACCACCATGTCATCGAGGAAGCCGCG
>NZ_CAXVWL010000047.1:0-2561 GCF_964263785.1 Sphingomonas sp. | reverse complement strand
GAACATAGCCGATCATCGCTCCATAACCCGAGCCGAAGATCGCATCGATCGGCTCCTTGAACCCGGCGAACATCGTCGAGAACAATTGCCTATCATATTGGAAGCCCGGTGCCGCCATGCCTATCTGGCTTTCGCCGAGAGAGCGTCGGCGTCGCGGCTGCTCGCGGCCCGCCGATCAGCCGTCCGTCGTTCGCGCGTGATGCGGGCGTCGGCGAGCGCTCCGTTGTAGCAGTTCTGCTGCAGGCTCGTGGCGGGATTAACCAGTTCCGCCGGGGTCGTCTCCTTCAGACACCGCTGCCCGAGCGCCGCGAGTTCATCGCGGTGATCGTAATAATACTCGGTGCTGTGCACCTGCTCGCTACACGCAGCCGAAACCAGCGCGGCGAACCCGGCAACCGCAACTGTCATCGTGCCGCGGAGCGAGCATTTCATCGCCGGCCGCCAAGGAAATCGGCATCGCGCTGGCGCGCGGCGCGGCCAGCATCGGTCCGCGCCTGGGCGCGGGTCGCGACCGCCACCCGCTGCGTCATTTCTAGCGCCCGAAGCCGTGTGTCGTCGTTGCTCGCCTGCGCCTGCTCGAGAGCGATCCGTGCCTGGAGATCCTGAACTTCCTTGGCGGTCGTCGCCGTCGCCAGCCGGGCCTGCAGTTCGCCAAGGCCAGCGGCACGGGCTTGAACGGCTTCACCGGTCACGTCGGCTACCGCGGCCGACGTCGCGATCCGGTTGCCGGTCGCTTCCATCGCATCGCGGTAGGCCTGCTCGGCCGGGGTCGTCGCGGCGGTGCTGTCGGAGGGCCGCAGAAACCGCTGGTAATAGGCCTGTGCCTTCTGGCCGATGGCGCTGTTGCCGCTCGAAGCCCGGCCAGAACTCAGGTCGGTCAGGCTGTCGGTGACCCCGATCGCGCGCAGCCCGTCCTTGCCCAGCTGGCTGGCGACATTCGGAATGTCCGTCAGCTTGTTGAGGTCGTTATACAGCCGTTGCGCTTCGGTGATCTGCTCCTTGCCCTGTTCGATCATCTTCACCGTCTGCCGGATCTGCTCGACCTGCTTGGCGATCGCGGCCGGGTCGATGACGGTCAGCTGCGCGCTTGCAGGCGCAGCCCACAGCGCCAGCGTTACGGTCGTCAGGAGGATGGTTCGCATGATGCTGTCCTTTCAGCTCGGGCGGCGGGCGCGGTGGAATGCGGGCAACCAGTCGTCGGGATCAGGGCCGGTTTCGGCGATCGCACGCGTCATGACTGCGATCGTCTCGGTCCGGCCCGACAGCACCGCCAGCGCATCGTCGAGGCCAGCGAGATCGAGCTCCACCACGACCGAGTCATGGTTTTGCTTCACGAGGAAGCGTCGGCTCTGGGGCGACAGTTCTTCCCGGATCATCCGGTACTCGGCCTGCGTCAGGCCGAGCCCTTCGACATAATCGCTCTCCGCCCCATAGGCGTTGGGCAGCATGATCCGCGTCGCGACCTGTTCGATGATGGTGCGGGCGATCTCGGAGTTGAGCGCATCGGCCGGGCTCTGCGTTGCGAACACGAGCAGCGCGTTGCGCTTGCGATAGGTCTTCAGCCCGTCCTTGGCGAAGGCGCGAAACACCGGGTCGTCGAGCGCGCGCCAGAATTCGTCGATCGAGATGATCATCCGCTCGCCGGTGAGCAGCGCATCGATCCGGTTGAACATATACATCATGATCGGCGTGCGGATTTCCCCATTGTCGAGGAAGTCGGTCATGTCGAAGCCCAGGAAGCGGGCATCCATCGATAGCTCGTCGCCAGGATTGTCGAACACCCAGCCGAGCGGTCCGCCCTGGATCCAGCGCTCGAGCCGGGCGCCGATGCCGCCTTCGGCACGCTGGCCTAGCAGCGGACGGAGCGCGCCCAGCGAACGCTGCGCAACCGGCAGGCGCATGATCGCCGCGACACCTTCATCGATGCGCCGGTCGTCATCAACGCTCAGCGGCTCCTCATCACGACGAACGAGCTGGCGGACAAAGCCTGCCAGAAACGCTCGATTGCCCTCGGTATCGTCGAGTGCCCGGAACGGCGCGAACCCGGTGGGCCGGCCGTCCTGCAGCGTAAGGTAGGTGCCACCCGAGGCGCGGACGAAGATCTCGGCACCGCGATCCTTGTCGATGAAGATCTGGCGGGCGCCGGTCTTCTCGGCCTGCGCCATCAGGAAGTTCAGGAGAACCGTCTTGCCGGCGCCCGAAGGTCCGATGATCAAGGTGTGACCAAGGTCGCCGACATGGAAGTTGAAATAATAGGGCGAGGAGGCGCTCGTCTTGAGGAGCGCAATCGCGTCGCCCCACTGGTTGCCCGCCATGTGACCGGCCGGGTAGGTGTGGAACGGTGCCAGCGCGCAGAAATTGCGCGAGGTGATCGCGGCCGGGCGCGCGCGCCACGGGAAGTTGCCGGTCAACTGCGACCAGTAGCTCGCCTCGAGCGCCGCACCCTCGCGCGCGGCCACCAGCCCGGCATCGGCCAGCGCCGCGCGCGCGATCGACAGATTGTCGCGAAGCCGTTTGCGGGTCGGGGCATAGACCGCGAGCGTGAAGTGGTGCGTGCCCAG
>NZ_CAXVWL010000046.1:0-33128 GCF_964263785.1 Sphingomonas sp. | reverse complement strand
AGCAGGCGGACCAGCCGCCCCGCGGCGACGTGGTCCATCACCTGATAGGATCGGGCGTGAATAATCCCATGCCCGCGAAGCGCGGCGTCGATCACCGCCGCGGCGTTATTGACGCTCAGTCGGGTGTGGACGCGAACCGACCGGGTGCGTGATCCTCGCCCCGCGCCCATGTCGAACGCCCAGCGTTCGCCGTCGCCTTCGGCGTTCAACCCGATGCACTGGTGGCGATCGAGATCGCCGAGGCCGGCAGGTGACCCGACACGCGCCAGATAGTCAGGAGAAGCGCAAAGCAGCCCGCGGACCTCTCCGACCCTGATGGCGGTCAGCGTGGAATCCGGCAGCGGAGCCAGGCGCACCGCCAGGTCCACGCCCTCGCCGATCAGGTTTACCAGGCGGTTCACCAGCAGGACGCGCGCGGCGATCCGGGGATGATCGGCAAGAAAGGCTTCCAGCAGCGGCATTACCTTCAGCCGTCCGAACAGTTCGGGCGCGGTCAGGACGATGCTTCCACCAAGCGAGGCCGCGCCGTCCTCAGGCTCGATCTCGCGCAGCTTGGCGAGCACCTCGCGCCAGACCGACAGGTGCCGATCGCCGGCCGCGGTCAGGCTGAGCTTGCGGGTGGATCGCAGCAACAGGCTCTCGCTGGCATTGCGCTCCAGCAGCGCGACCGCGCGCGTCACCGCGGCGGGAGAGCGGCCGTGGCGCCTGGCGGCGGCGGCGAGCGAGCCTTCCTCCACCGCGGTCACGAACAGGGTCATCGCGTCCAGCCGGTCCATCGTTTCGGAAGCTGCAACTCAGTCCGCCGAAACGCAAGGCTTATGCCCGGCGACGAAGGGTATAGATCAGGCACGCCAGCCCGAGGAGCCGCCGTGCATCGCCCAGCCCATGCTTTCCCGCGCCGCTTCGTGCTCACCCTGTTGGGAGCAGCGGCGACGATCCCGGGCATGGCGCGGGCAGCCGTGGCGGGGTCGCCGAAACCGAAAGGAAGACCGATGCCCACTATTCACTATCGCAGGCGAAAGGTCGGGGAAGTGGAGGTCTTCTACCGGGAAGCCGGCCCGGCCGACGCGCCGGTCATCCTGCTGCTCCACGGCTTATCCGATGTTGATCGCAGCGATCGATCGCGAGCTCGCGATGGCGAACGCACTCGAGGCCGAGGCGAGCGCCCGGATCGCCGCACTCGATGATGAGCAGGCGAGCATCAGACATCACCCCCATTACGCCATCTATCGCCACGGCGGCATTGCTGCGGTGCGCAACATGGGTGTCGCACACATCCTTGCACACGCCGAATTTTACCGCCTGCGGTACGGGGAGGCGATCGCACGGCTCGCCGAGGCGCGCCAGGCTAGCCGCGACGATTGCCTGATCTCGGCGCTGAAGCTCGTCTGTGAAAGCGATCCGCTGCTCGAGATCGCGGGACTGGCGTGGCTCGATAGCCAAGGATTGCTCATACGTGGCGCACTGAACCCGTTCTGGCTCAAGCAACCAAAGCTGGGTTTGGGATATCCGGCCAGGCTGCATGGGCTCACGGCCGAGGACGCCGAGGCGCACCGTGGCCTATATGCGCTGACCCCGCCCGAACTTGCCGGGCGTTTTGCCGAAGAAGCTGAATCGGCCGCAGACACGTTCGGAGATCTGCTGCCGGCGGTCATCGCCGCGGGCGGCGCCCAGCTGGCGGCAATCGGGACCGCGGCGACGGAGGCGGATGCCGCCGAGCGCTACTGGGCCAAATGCGCGAGCTTCGCCGCGCACCAGCGGGCGACCGGCGATCGGCGCTGGCGCTGGAAGCCCCCTCTCTCGCGCCAGGGCCATCACGCGCGGACGATCGCCAACCTCAACGACGTGGCGATGCCGTCCGAGCGCACGCGTGGCCACGCCGCCGCCTGGCTCGACGACAATGGCGCCAATCCGCGGTTCCGGAAGGGGTGACCGTCCATGTCCCGCATCACCATCACCGAGAACGGCGTCGAGAAGGTCGTCACCGACATCGCGCCCTACCGCGCCGAGCTTGAGGATGTCCTCGCCAAGCTGACCCGGATTTATGCCGATTTCGAACAGGGCACGCTGAGTGCTCTTGACGCCCGCGAAGGCGAGATCGTCGACCTCATCAACTGCTACAACGAGCTGACCCACCTGATCGAGAAATTCGACGAAGCCGGCGTGCGCCGCGCCAACATCCTCGCCGGCTGGGAGATCGTGAAGCAGAACCGCGCCGGAGAAGGCGCGTGACCACCGGTTCGGCCGTCAACACCGATACGCGCATGATCGCGGCCGGGCTCGCCGCGAACGTTGCCGTGACGCGCCCCTTCATCATCACCGCGACCGGCCGCGCCGCACCGAGCCGCCACGCGATCGTGCCGGCGGGCGCCTGGGCGCCGCTCGCGCTGATGCCGCATGTCGATTATCTCGACAATCCGGAGCACCGGCCGGGCTCCGGGTTCGTCGGTGGGCGGATCTCGAGCATCGTGCCGTCGCTGGCGCCCGGCGCGATCCCGGCGCAGGCGAACGTCGCGGTCACGCTACGGCCGTTGCCCGACAGCGCCGACGCCATTCTGCGCGACCTGCGGAGCCGCGCCGGTCTATGGTCCGCGCCGGGCGCGTTGTTCGCACGCGCCGCCTGGACCGACAGCTTCGTCGCGACATTCCTCGACCGGCTGCGCGAGAATGGCGACGACGCCCGGCTCACCATCGCGCATGCGCAAGCGTCGCTCGCGGTGCGCAAGATGTGGTTGGCGGTCGAGTGGGATGTTGGCGTCGATCCGAACGCGAGCCTGACGACCGCCGGCGGCGCTGCCGTGGTCGGGCGCGCGCTGATCGACGCAATCGCGCTCGTCGATCGGCTGGCGGCGCCGGAACGTGAGAACCTCGCCCGGCCTGCGCACCGCGAGATCGCGCTCGCCGCGCTCCTCACCGCTCTCGGTCACTTCATCCGTCATGTCCGAGCGGCGGAGTCCGTTAAACGCATTTCGGTCGCCAGGCGCAAGCTCAAGCGCGCGACCGACTGGGCGCGCACTATCCTCGACGCCGTCGGTGTCTTCTCGGTCGTCGGCGATGCCGAACGGAAGCGCTGGGAGCGGCTGACCGCGATGGTCGACGTCGGCGAACTTCACGATCATGCCGGCGGAACGGCGGCGAAGCTCGACTGCCTGGCGCGCCAGCTGGAGCAGCTGACGTGCGCCGACCTCGGCAACAAGCTCGAACGTACCTGCTGGCGCCCACACATCCGGCGATCGCTGCTTCGCCTGGCGCAGCCCGATCGATCCATCCGTCTTGTGCTGCTCGCCCGCATCCGCTGCGACCTGATCTTCACGCTGGCTACGACCCGCCGCCTCGACCGGCTCTACCAGATGTTTCCGTGGCTGGCGGCGCCGCACGGCGCGTTTCCGGGCTGCGCCGGCGGGGCGCTCGGCGCGCTCGCCTCGCTCTACGAGGCTTCGCGCGGCGTTGAGATCGGGCTCGACATGAAACGCCGCCTCGGCGACGTGCGCCAAACACCGGGAACGGTCATGCGCATGACCATCCATCAGGCACAAGCCGTCTACACCAGTCCGCGCCGTGTCCTATTAGCGGCCGGCCGCAACTATGCCGCCGGCGCCGCGCTGGTCGCGCAGGTCACCAGCCACGTCATGGTCAAGGCCGCGCTCGAGGAGCAATCATTCGGCAGCCTGTCGCTTGAAGCGACGCGCTACGGCCACCTTGGCTACAACGATGCCGCTGCGCTCAAGGACGGACGCACCCGCGATGCGGTGGTCAAGATCCAGCAGGCGCAGCCGGCATTCCAGGTGACGACGCGCGACGACGACCTCATCCGCCACATGGGCCTCACGCTGGTTCGCCACTTCGGCGCTGTAGCGCATTCGATCTGGCCGACCAGCTATCAGCGAAGCGACTTCACGATCCATCGCACGATCGTCCACAGCGGCTGCAAGCCGCGCAAGGGCAAGGATCGCCGCGCCGGTACCGATGGACCTTGGGACCGGTTCAGCAAACATCGCATCCATCAGGAACTCGTCCGCTCGATGCTGCGCACGGTCGACGGGGGCGATGACGAGACGCTCCGTGACACCATCGAGAACATTGAGACGCCCCACGCCGACGACGGCGAATACGCGCGCGCCGCTCGCCTCAGGGGCGACGCCAGCCGGAAGGCGGGCGCCTGGGAGGAGCATGACGAAGGCCAAGCCGCCGCACGTCGCGCCGCGGAGGAACCGACCAATACCGCCGACCGTGGTGCGATCCTGCGCGACCTGGTCGACGACGCGCGCCGCTGGCGCGAGCGTGATCCCGCCCGGCCGCAGGTCGCGCCGCAGGATGACCTGCTCGAGGACATCCTGCTCGGCCGCGCCAACCTCGCCCAACTCGCGCCCGTCTCCGATCTATTCATTCCGATCCTGTGGTTCGCCCCGCTGATCGACCGTGACCGGCTCGCCTGGATCGCGCAGGGCATGCCGGGTCAGCAGGCTCGCGACAACGCCGCGCGCCGCGCGGCTCAAGAACTGGCTCTCGGCGGTACGTGGTTGGGCTTGGGCGCCGTTCGCCACGCCGATCGTGCGCGGCCGGGACGACGTCATCGCCTGCCACCTGTTCACGGGCGTGTCGTCTGTCACCGCGGACCTCGGCCATGTTCGGTGACCCGTCCCCTCTGCCGGCCGGAACCGGCGAGGTTCGCACGACCGCCGGTCAGAGCAGACAATCCGACAACCGATCGAACAGCGGAGGCAAGCAACATGTACGTCATTTGCGATGAGATGTGGAACAGCGTGGACGTCTACGGCCCGCAATCGGAGATCGATCGCTTCAAGCGTCGCTTCATCGTGCCGGCGCCCGCCGGCAATCGATCGCGCAGCACGCTGGCGTTCAAGCTCGAAGACCTCAGCGGCGAGTTCGCCTGGAACTTCAGAGATCTGGGGCCGCACGAGCACGGCATGTACTCGTTCGCGTTCGACACGCTCGCGAACTTTCCGACCTACGCTTTGGAGCGCCTGATCAGGATGTTTCCCAGGCTGTATTTCGACTGCGAGTGCATCGCGGACGACGATCACCGCATGGGATACGGCTGGTTCAATACGCCCCCCGGTGGTCAGGACTTCCGCGACGACTACGACGTGCCCAAAGGCTATTGGACCAATGGCGGTGGCAAGCGCACGCCGCCCGAACTGCGGCGGCACATGATGGTGACCGACGCGCTCAGGCAGCGGCTGCGCGATGAAGAGCTTGGCAGGCGCGGGGGCGACCTTCGCGACGCTGGCGACGAAAGTGGAAGGTTTGATCGATGAGCGACGTCTGGAACAGCGTCAGGGTGTACGGGCCGTCCTCGGAGATCAGCCGCTTCAAGCGGCTATGCATGGCGCCGTCTGAAGAGAGCAACACCTGTGATCACGATGGTTGGAACGGATGGGATTGCGTCATCACGGTCCCGGCCGGTGACCAAGGCGGCAACGATCAGGTCTTTTCGGACTATGTCTGGAATTTTCATCATGACGATGTGCCGGGCGACAATCGCTATACGTTCAACTTCGACACGGACTTCAGGTTTCCGGTCGAGCTGTTCGAGCGCATCGCACAGGCGTTTCCCGCGCTCGCGTTCGACTGCGGCTGCATCCACAGCATGGACGAGTTCATGGGTTATGGCTGGTTCAACACGCCGGTCGGGGGCGAGGATTTCAGCCAGGATTACGATGTTCCGGAGGATTACTGGACATCGGGCAGTGGGTACAAGCGAGGCGCTGCCGCTCAGTTGAACCACAAGGCGCTGATCGCCCGACTCGAACGCGTTGCGCGCGAGGCCGGTGGTCACTCGTGAGCTCTTTTTGCAAGACCTGAGTGGCGGTTACATCGTCGTCGCGTTTTGTCGTCGGCATCCTCGATTCGTCAGCACTCGAGGATCGAACGCATGGACCCGAACGAACTGCCGCTCGACGCCGCCCCGTCGCCCAAGCGCGGCCAGAAAGCCGCTTTCGCCGTCGAGCTGCTGTCTTATGACCAGACGAGCGTCTCGCCCAAGAACCCGCGTTTCGGCTACATCATCACCGACGACAGTGTCGCGCCGCTCGTCGCCGAGCTTAAGGCGGTCGGACAGGCGCATGACGCGATCGGCGAGCGCGGGGCCGACGGTATCGTCGAGATTCTCGCTGGCTCGCGCCGCCGCGAGGGATGCCGCGTCCTCGGTATGCCGCTCCGCGTCCGCGTCTATGAAACCGGCGCGCTGACCGCCGAAGCCGCGCTCAAGATCGCGACCCGCGAGGATCGTGGGGCGCTCGAGGTCAGCCTGTGGGATCGGTCCGCGTCCTGGACCCGGATGCTCGACGCCAAGCTCGTCGCCGGCGAGACGCGCCTCGCCGACGCGGTGGGCGAGGACAAGTCCGCGATCAGCCGCGGCCTTGCGCTGCAGAAGGCCCCCGCTGCCATCCTCGACCTCGTCGCCGACCGGCGCGCGATCTCGATGACGCAGTGGGCGCAACTGGCGCCGCTGCTCGAGGACGATGAACAGCGCGAACGCATCCTCACTTGCGCCGCGCTGCTAGCCGGGCAGACGCTCGCCATCGCGCCGCTCGTCCGCAAGCTGACCGCCGCCGCCGCGGGCAAGGACGAGATCAGGCCGGTCGAGGTCAGGAACCGCCATGGCCGGGTCATCGCTACCCTGACCCCCGACCACCGCGGCGCCTTCACGATCCGGGTCAAGGTGATGGCCGAGCAGCACCCGAGCTTCCGTCTCGACCACGCCAAGCTGATCCACGCCGCCTTCATCGACCTCATCAAAGACTGGTTCGGCGACGTCTGATCCGGCCGGTTCACTAGCCCGCGAAAGGAACTGTCATGCCTCAGTTCGAGACGATCACGCTCCCGTTCGGCAAGGTAAAACGCCGCCACGCTCCGATCAAAAGCCCGACCCTGCTGGCGCTGCCGGAGAGCGAGCGGCCCAAGCCGGTGCTCGGCTGCATGACTTGCCCGGCGGGCGGCTGGTACCTGGATGAGGACGCGCTCGCCTGCCACTGCGCGATCCGCCGCTACGTGTCGTGGCTGCCCGGGCAGAAGGCTATCATCCTGTGCGACGACCGCGAGCAGGCGCTCGACGACGAGGAGAAGCAAGAACCCGAGGGCTGATCGGGATGAAGTTTATGCGGTGGTACTCGTGCCGCTACCCATCATCTCGACCATCGCATACCCCCGCGCGCCGGAGCGCGGAAAGAGGCTGTAATGCGTGGTCATCGCGATCGACAGCGGCAGATGACGCGCCATCAGACGACGCTGCCGGCGGGTCGGAGCACCGGAAGCCATATATCCTGAAGAACCGAACGCCGGCCGCGCCGCGAGCAACGCGCGGCTGATACGAAGTGAACGCCAGCGATAATAGGCGGCGATCGTCGTCGCGAGCACGATCGCGAGCCATTCGCCGATGTTCAGCGCGGCGAACGAGAACAGGAGCAGTATGATGGTGAGCATCTTTATCTCTCCTTTTTATACCAGCTCCAGCTGGTCCACCTTCTCCAGTCATCAATCTGATTTTCCGCGACGGTTACATCGTCGCGCCGGTTCGCCGACGGCACACGCTGATCGGTGGACCACGCTGATTCCATCTCTCGTCGTACTGGCGCCGGCGCCTCGGCTAACGGCACACCCGCGTCGGGCGAACGGATCGTCGTCGATCGTCTGATGGACTCTTTTCCCCTGGCGCGATCGGAGTCAGAGTGGCTGCTCACCCTTTTGAGCGCGGACGAACTCCGCTACATCTTCGAAGGTCCCGATCATGATCAAACCCCGGACTGAACGCGCTCTCGGCTACGTGCGGGTATCGACCCAGCGTCAGGCCGAGGGCGGCATCAGCCTGGCCAATCAAGAGGAGCGCCTCACCGCCCACTACGCTCAGCGCGGCGTTGAGCTAGTCGTCGTCCATCGCGACGCTGGCCTGTCCGGCACTAACGACAACCGGCCTGGCCTGCAGGCATTGTTCGAGCACGCCTTGCGGCCCGGCAACGGCGTCACCGAGATCGGGGTCTACAGCTTTTCGCGGCTTTTCCGCGATCACTATCTGCTTGAGCATTACCGCCGAAAGCTGAAGCGCGCCGGGGTGAGGATCGTCGCCATCACCCAGGAGGTCGGCCAAGACGCCGAGGGCGACCTGGTCCGCTCCGTGCTGTCGAACTTCGACGAATACCAGTCGCGCCAGACCGCCAAGGTCACGCGCGACACGATGAAGCGCAATGCGCAAGCCGGCTTCTGGAACGGCGCCATCCCGCCGTTCGGCTACGTCGCCGAGATTGTCGAGATGCGCGGTCCCAAGGCCAAGAAGCGGCTGGCGATCGAGCCTTCCGAGGCGCTGCAGGTCCAGCAGATCTATCGCATGAAGCGCATCGGCATCGGTTACGGCCCGATGGGCTACAAGAAGATCGTCTGTCACCTCAACGCAAGCGGCGCGACGCTGCGCGGCCGCAAGTGGCATGTGTCTAACGTCAAGGACATCCTCCAGCGATCAACCTACCGCGGCAAGCACCTCTACGGTGTTCACGATGTTCGCAACGGCATCAAGCGTCCCGAGGAGGAATGGCAGACGATCGATGCTCCGGTCATCATTCCGGAGGACGAATGGCTTGAGGTGCAGGCCGGGATCGCGCGCAATGCGCGGCATGTCACTCCAGCGCGGATCGTCGCCAGCCGGACGATGCTCGCCGGCATCGCCAAATGCGGCCACCCTGAATGCGGTCACGCGCTCACGATCGCGACCGGAAAGGGCGGGCGATACCGCTATTACCGCTGCTCGCGCCGGCTGCGGCGCGGCGAGACCGCGTGCGAGGGGACAAGCATTCGGGACGGAAAGCTCGAGGACGTCGTTATCGATGCCATGGCCGAGCGGCGGCTCCACCCCGAGCGGCTTCAGCAGTTGCTTGCCAACCTGCTCGACGACAGTTCGGCCGCGGTGCGTGAGCGCCAAGCGCACCTCAAGGCGCTCCGCACCGAGCGAACGCGCGTCGAAGGCGCGATCCAGAACATGTTCGACTTCATCGAACAGGGCGTGGTGTCGGCGCGCGACGCCGATTTCACCGCACGGCTCGCCAGCCAGCGCGCCCGCCGCGCGGATCTCGAACAGGAAATCCTGCTGGTCGAGCGGCAGCTATCCGCGGCCGATCGGCGTGTGACCGCCGACGCAATCGATCGGCTCGGCGAGGTTATCCTGAGCAAACTGCGATCCAGTGATGCTATCGCCCGGCAAAGTTACGCCCGCCGGTTCATTTCCAAAGTCGTTGTAGCGCCCGACCTGATCACTATCAGCGGACCGATCAAGCCATTGGCGATCGCCGCCACCGACGGTCCCGACCATCAGGCACCCATGGTGCCTTCCATTGCTCGGGAGTGGTGCCGCTTACAGGACTCGAACCTGTGACCCCCGCATTACGAATGCGATGCTCTACCAACTGAGCTAAAGCGGCGCGTCGACGCGGGCGTGGGCCCGTGTCGAGGCGGCGGCGCTTAGCAAGGGGCGGGGCGGGTGGCAAGCCTGTCACGGTTTACGCGGCGTTTACCACAGCCGGTGCAGGACGTGTCTTCGAAGCAGCGGGAATCGGGTTCCGCGGGGCGAGGACGGCGAAGCAGCATGGACACGGCGCAGGGGTTCGAAGGCGGCGAGACCGGCCACGAGGGCGGCGGCGATGCCGCGGTGCAGGACCAGATGTTCGAGCTCGGCGGCGACGAGCGACGGATGCACGTCCGCGCGTACAACCACTGGGTGTCGCTGCTGAAGGGCCGCGCCTACCCCGCCATCGCCGATCTCGACCCCGACGGCATCGTCGATTTCGGCCCGCACAGCGTGCTGCTCGATTTCACTGCGGGACTGGAGGACCCGGGCATCGCCTATCTCGGCCGGGCGCTGCGCACCGAATGCGGGCTGGAGACCTCGATCGGGCGGATTTCCGACGTGCCCAGCCGCTCGCTGCTGTCGCGCCTCACCGACCATTACTTGCAGATCATCGCCAATTGCGCGCCGATCGGCTTCGAGGCCGAATTCGTCGGCACCCGCGGCCGTACCACGCTCTACCGCGGCATCCTGATGCCCTTCTCCTCGGACGGCGAAGGCATCGACTTCATCTACGGGGTCATCAACTGGAAGGAAGTGGTCGACGCCGCGACCCAGGCCGGGCTCGACGCCGAGCTGGACGCCGCGCTGCGTGATCCGCCCAAGCCGGTGCCGACCGCGGCGGTGTGGGCCGATGGACCAAGCGGCGGCTTCGACGATGCCGACGCGGAGATCGGCGACGAGGCTCCCGCGGGCTCGCTCGGCGACCGGCTGGCGATCGCGCGCGAAAGCGCCGCGGCGGTCCGCGCCGCCGACACACGCAGCCGCTCGGCGTTGTATCGCGCGCTGGGGCGTGCGCACGATTTCGCGGTGGCGGCCGAAGCCGATGCCGAAGGCTATGCCGCCATCCTCGATCGCGCCGCCATCGCGGTACAGGCGCGTGCGCCGCTGACGCCGATCGCCAAGCTCGTCTTCGGCGCGGATTACGACAAGACCCGGCTGACCGAATATGCCGCGGTGCTCCAGCACGCGCGGCGCCACACGATTGCGGGCGGCGGACTGGCTGCGTTCCTCGACGGATTCGACGGCGGCATCAAGGGCGTTGTCGCCGCCGAGCGCCAGGCGCGTAAACCCGTGGGCGAGAAGCCGGTGCCGGTGGCGCTGGTCGACCGCGTGGCGCTCGCGACCTTGGCGTTCGCGACGGCAGCGGTGGAGGGCAGTGCGATCCTGCTGGTGGCGCGGGTCGCTGCCGATGGGATGGTCGAGGTGGTCGGCAGCGTCGGTGGACGATCGCCGCTGGTGCAGCGGGCGGTGCAGGCACTCGACTGACGCACACGGAAAAATCCTGTTATGACAGGTGCTTGCTCGTGCCCGCGAGCAAAGACGTTGACACCGGTTGTCACGTGAACGTGTGACCGTCAACGTCGATCGTTTCCGTTTTCGCACCCATGGCGAAGACTGAGTTTGGGCAAACGAGTCCATGCCGCGATGCTGGCATGGATCGTGGCTTGTAGGACAGCCTTCCATGCGCTCGGCGGGGGTTGCCGGTCGAGCCTCGAACGGCATTGCTCGCCGGGCCCTGGCCCCCGGAACAAGTCCGGGGTGACGAAGAGGTGACACCCCGTCCGTCCTGCACTTGGCAGGTTACCGCGCCAGCAGCACCCGCGCTTGACCCGCGATCTGCGCCAGCATCGCCGCATTCGGCAACGCTGCGTGCCGGGCACGGTCGATCACCGCCTTGAACTGCGCCACCCGCGCCGCATTGGCGGTGAGCCATGCCTCGACCGACGCCTGCGGATCGCTGCCTCCCGCGCGTGCCAACGCATCCAGGCGGAGTTGCTGGAAATCGCGGGCGAGGCCGGCGATCAGCAGGCGCTCCCACGGATCGCTCGGCGAGAGTCGCGCCGCGGTCGCCTGCGCCCAGTCGAGCCCGAGCGCCTGTCCTAATCGGGTGAAGGCGCGGGTGAGGTCGGCTTCGTCCAATGCGAGCCGGTCGCCCAGGTCGGCCAACCCCACCGAGCCGTCGAGCTCGAACAGCCGCACGACCTCACGCGCCAGATCGCCCGGAGCGCCGATCGCTTCCAGCGCCGCGGCGATGCGCGCGCTCTGGGTGCGCGCTTCGTCGAGCAGCAGATGGCCGGTCTGGCGGTCGAGCTGCGCGATCCCCTTGGACAGCCGCGCCAGCACGCCTTCCACCCCCGCCCCCGACGGCGTCACCCGGAGCAGGTCGGCGATCTGCGAGCGGACGCCGAGCGCGGCCTCGTCGAACAGCGCGATCCGCGCGGCCTCGGGCATCGCGGCCGTCTCGATCCGTGCCCACAGCGCGTCGAGCCCGAACAGCCGCTCGGCGACGACGAACATCGCCGCGATATCGGCCATCGCCGCGCCCTCTTCCTCGGCCAGCTCGAACGGGTGGAGGATGCCGAGGCGATTGACGATGCGGTTGGCGAGCTTGGTCGCGACGATCTCGCCGCGCAGCCGGTGCGCGTCGATCGCGGACCCTTGCGTCTCCTGCATCGCGCGCGGAAAGGCGGTGTGGAGATCGGGGCTGAGCGCCGGATCGAGCCCGAGCCCGCGCGTCTCGATCGCGTCCTGGAGCGCGAGCTTGGCGGTCGCCAGCAGCACCGCGAGTTCGGGCCGGGTGAGCCCCTGGCCTTCGAGACCGCGGCGGATCAGGATGTCGCCCGGCGCCAGCCCTTCGACCACGCGGTCGAGCCGCCCGTCGGCCTCGAAGATCTCGATCACGCGCGCGTAGCTCGGCACCGCCGCGGCGCCGCCGGTCTCGGCGATCGACAGCGCCAGCGTCTGCAGGCGGTTATCCTCCAGCACCAGCGCCGCGACGTCGTCGGTCATGCTGGCGAGCAGGGCGTTGCGCGTGTCGAAGGCGAGGCGCCCCTCGATCATCTCGCGGTTGAGCGCGATCTTGATGTTGACCTCGTTGTCCGAACAATCGACGCCGGCCGAATTGTCGATGAAGTCGGTGTTGATCCGCCCGCCGCGCGCGGCAAAGGCGATGCGCGCGGCCTGCGTGGTGCCCAGGTTCGCGCCCTCGCCGATGGCGGTGACGCGCAAGTCCTCGGCATCGACGCGCAGGCGATCGTTGGCGGGGTCGCCGACGGTGGCGTTGTTCTCGGACGCGGCCTTCACATAGGTGCCGATGCCGCCGAACCAGAGCAGGTCGGCGGGCGCCTTGAGGATTGCGGAAATCAGCGCGGCGGGCTCCAGCGCGTCCGCCTCGATGCCGAGCGCGGCGCGGACTTGGCGAGTCAGCGCGATCGACTTGGCGGTGCGGCTGTGGACCCCGCCGCCGTCGGAAACCGGCGCGGCGTAATCCGCCCAGCTCGAACGTGGCAGGGCGAACAGCCGCGCGCGCTCCTCCCACGAAGCGACCGGATCGGGATCGGGATCGAGGAAGATGTGGCGGTGGTCGAACGCGGCGACCAACCGGATCGTCTTCGACAGCAGCATGCCGTTGCCGAACACGTCGCCCGACATGTCGCCGCAGCCGACGACGGTGATCGGGTCCGCCTGCACGTCGACCCCGCGCTCGGCGAAGTGGCGTTGCACCGAAATCCATGCGCCCTTGGCGGTGATTCCCATGGCCTTGTGGTCGTAGCCGACCGACCCGCCGCTGGCGAAGGCATCGCCCAGCCAATAGCCACGTTCCAGCGCGATGGCGTTGGCGACGTCGGAGAAGGTCGCGGTGCCCTTGTCGGCGGCTACGACGAAATACGGGTCCTCGCCATCGTGGACGCGCACGCCCTCAGGATGGACGACCGCCCCGTCGACGATGTTGTCGGTAATGCTGAGCAGCGCTCGGATGAAGGTGCGGTAGCTTTCGGTTCCTTCCGCCAGCCAGGCGTCGCGGTTCGAGAGTGCGGGAAGCTGCTTGGGATAGAAGCCGCCCTTCGCCCCCGTCGGCACGATCACCGCGTTCTTGACCCGCTGCGCCTTCATCAGCCCGAGGATTTCGGTGCGGAAATCGTCGCGCCGGTCGGACCAGCGCAGGCCGCCGCGCGCAATCGGTCCGGCACGCAGGTGGATACCCTCGACTCGAGGGGAATAGACCCAGATCTCGCGCCACGGCACCGGCACGGGCAGGCCGGGGATCAGGTCGCTGTCGAGCTTGAACGCCAGCGCCTCTCGCGCGCCGTCCGCAAAGGCGTTGGTGCGCAGCGTCGCGGCGACCAGGTGGCGATAGGCGCGCAGGATGCGGTCGTCGTCGATCGCCGACACCGCATCGAGGCCCTCCTCGATCGCCGCGTCCGCCCCTGCGACATCGCCCGTCGCGTTCGGCGCGTGTGCCGCCTCGAACCGCGCGATCAGCGCCGCGGCGACGTCGGGCGCGCGGCGGAGCGCGTCGACGACGGTGGTCAGGCCGTAAGGCAGCCCCGCCTGGCGCAGGTAGCGGAACCAGGCGCGGAACAGCACGACCGATTGCGGCGCCATGCCCGCCTCGACGATCAGCCGGTTGAACGCGTCGTTCTCCGCCGCTCCCGCCAGCGTCGCGGCGATCGCGCCTTCGAGTACCGCCGGGTCGCCGCCCTCTCCGCCGCCCTCGACCGCGAATTCGTGGACGAACGCCTCGCCCTCGCCGCTCAGCCGGGTCGGCAGCTCGCCGATGACGCGGAAGCCGAAATTCTCCATGACCGGCACCGCGTCGGACAGCGCCAGCGCGCCGCCAAGCTTGTAGATCTTCAGCCGCCGGTCCTCGCCGCTGCGCGCCGGGAACAACCGCACCGACCGCCCGGCGTCGTTCTCCAGCCCCGCCAACCGCGCGATATCGGCGGCGGCTTCGCCAGCGGTGTTGAGGTTGCGGTAATTGGTCGGGAACGCCGCGGCCCAGCGCAGCGCCAGGCGTGCCGCACGCGCGGCGGGAACGTGATCGGCGAGCGCCGCCTCGACATCGGGCACCCAGCCGCGGACCATGCGCTCGATCCGCTCCTCCAGCTGGTCGGCATCCGGCATGCGGCCGCCATCGCGCAGGTCGAGGGTGTAGCGCATCATCGCGACCACCCCGTCCTCCAGCGCGATCGCCCAGTTGAGCACCGGCGCGGCGGCCGCCTCGGCGATCATCTCGCCGATCGCGACCCGCCTGCCCGTGGTCAGCTCGTCGCGCGGCAGCCAGGCAAAGGCGAACAGGTGCCGCCCGAGCGCCGAGCGCACCAGCACCAGCGCCGGGCGCGGCCGGTCGGCCAGCGACATCGCGGTCAGCGCGAGGCGTTCGAGCGACTCCGGATCGAACGCGACGACCAAATCGTGCGGCAGCGATCCCATCGCATGGGTCAGCGCCTTGCCCGCATGGCCGCGCGGATCGAAGCCGAACTTGGCCTTGAGCGCCGCCAGGCCTGCGCGCAGCACCGGCACGTCGCGCGGCGCGGCGGCGAGTGCGGCGCTGGTCCACAGCCCGGCATGGATCGACAGCCCCGCGACCTTGCCGCCCTGCATCACCGGCACCACCGCCAGATCGAGCGGGACGGCGCGGTGGACGGTGGCGATGCGGTTCGACTTCAGCAGCAGCGGCACCGCGCCGCCGCGCTCGAAATGCTCGATCGCCAGGCGGCAGGAGGCATCCGCCAGCGTCGGCACCTTGGCCTGGTTGCGCGCGATGCCCAGCGGGTCGCGAACGCCGCCCTCCGGGAACCAGCGATAATGGCCGAGCAACGTCAGATAGCCGTCGAGAAACCAGTGCAGCAGCGCCGCCCCCTCGGCATCGCGCACCGTCGCGACGTCGTCGCTCAGCGCGCTCTGGAGCGCGGGCCAGTCGGTAACGGCGGCGCGAACGTCGGCCAGCACCGCGCCGACGTCGTCGACCAGCATTCGCCGGTCGCGCGCGTCGGCGCGGCTCATCTCCAGATACACCATCGATTCCCGCGTCGCGCCCTCGCCCGCCGCGACGAGCTCGCCTTGCGGGTTGCGCGTGACGGGGACGACCGGGTGGATGACGCGGTCGATCGCGATGTCGTGCCCGCCGATCGCCGCCGCGATCGAATCGACCAGGAACGGCATGTCGTCGTTGACGATCGCCATCCGCATGCGCCGCCGGGTGTCGTCGCCGGCCAGGCTCTCCAGCCCGATCGCGGGGGTGCCCGCCGGGCGCGTAGCGGCGGTGGCGACGATGAAGGCGGCGGCGCCCGCGACCTCGGCGGCGCCGAAACCGGCCAGCTCTCCGGGCAGCGCGCCTTCGGTCAGGCGAGGGGCCAGGCGAGCGGCGAGGGCGTCGGCATGGGGCGCGTCTGCGGGGTGTTCGGGAGGATGGGAATCGGCCATGCGCGCGGCTATGCGCCTGCCCGAAACGCGCTTCAACCCTTCGCCGCGCGTGAAACGATGTTGCGCCGCAACGTAACTATTGGAGAGTTACTCCGCCGGCACTGCGCCGCGGTTGCCGTCCCGCCGCGCTGCGAGTTCGGCCTTCCAGCCACGCGCGCGCCACCACATGACGATGCCGGTGACCGCCAGGATCGCGGGCAGGAGGCCGCCGAGAAAGATGATCGTCTGCCAGACGATGCCCGTGCCGGTGCCGTCGTGGACTCGGCGCATCAGCGGCGCGGCGCCGCCGGTCGCGCGCGGCGGCACCGCGGTCGCCTGTCCGTCCGCATCGGTGACCCGCACATAGCGCAGCGGACCGTCGCCCGCGGCATAACCGATCGTCCACTCGGGTTTCAGGTCGGTCGGCCATGCGATGCTGCGCACGTCGCCCCGACCGCCAATGTCCTTTGCCGCGCCCGCCTGCGCCACGGCGCGGTCGAGCGACTGCGCCGGATTCGCCAGCGTTCGTGCGCGCGCCAGCGCGGCGCGGTCTGGCCCGCGCTGCTGCGCCGCGCCACCGGTCAGGCCTGCAAAGAAAGCGGGAAAACTGATCCACGCGCCGGTCAGCGACAGCACGAACAGCGGCAAGGCGATCCAGAAACCGAGCAGATAATGCAGGTTGGTATCGGTGTTCCGGTGCCGCCTCCACCGCAGCCCGCGCGCCCAGCGCCCGACCGTCGGCCACCATAGCCACAGCCCGGTGAACGCCGACATCATCATCGCCACCCCGATCCAGCCGACGATCGTCCGCCCGACGCCGGGTATCAGAAGCGAGCCGTGGAGCATGTGGAACGTCCGCAGCACGCCCGACGAACTCGACGCGACGTCGAGCACCCGCGCGGTCGGCGGGTCGAGATACACCATCGTCCGTTCGGGCGGACCGGGGCGCTTCGATGCCAGCGCCGGGCTGCCCGACAGCACGACCGGGCCGTCGCCTTCGGGCATCGTCAGCATCGCCGGGCGTTCGCCGCGCTTGAACACCCGGTTCGCTGCCGCGACATAGGCGCCGGGCGCGAGCACCGCGTCGCCCGACACCGCGAATCGCTGCGGCGTGACGACGCGCGCCAACGCCTCGTCCCACACCAGCGCCGCGCCGGTGAGCGAGATCGGGATGATCAGGATCGCCAGCGTCAGGCCCAACCATTTGTGGACCTGGAACCAGGCGCGCCGCATCGCCAGCTTGCTCACTCGTCTGTCTCCGCCCGTGTAAGCGCCGCCGTGACATGCATGCTATTGCGCGTCAATCGCAATATACAGCAGCCATGTGCGCAGCGCACTGGCGAGATTGGGCGGATCGGCCGCGGTGATCCGGAGCGCGTCGATCTCGGCGACCAGCGCGTTCAGCGGCAGCGCTCGCCCGGCAGCAGCGGCTTCGAGCGCGGACCAGAAGAGCGGTTCCAGGCTGATCGAGGTTTGGTGCCCAGCGATCGTGACCGACCGTTTCGTCGGACCGACGAAGCCATCGGGCGGAGCCGCTATCACTCGCTGTCGAACAGCGCCGCCAGCTGCTCGACGATGGCGCCCGCAAGCTGCTCGGCGTCCATGATCGTCACGGCGCGCGCGTAATAGCGCGTCACGTCGTGGCCGATGCCGATCGCGACCAGCTCGATCGGCGACTTGCCCTCGATCCACCCGATCACCTGGCGCAGGTGACGTTCCAGATACGATCCCGAATTCACCGACAGCGTCGAATCGTCGACCGGCGCGCCATCGGAGATCACCATCAGGATGCGCCGCTCCTCCGGCCGCGCGATCAGCCGCGCGTGCGCCCACAGCAGCGCCTCGCCGTCGATATTCTCCTTGAGCAATCCCTCGCGCATCATCAGGCCGAGGTTCTGCCGCGCCCGCCGCCATGGCTCGTCGGCCTTCTTGTAGACGATGTGCCGCACGTCGTTGAGCCGCCCCGGCTGCGGCGGCCGCCCGGTGGCAAGCCATGTCTCGCGCGACTGACCGCCCTTCCAGGCGCGCGTCGTGAAGCCCAGGATCTCGGTCTTCACCCCGCACCGCTCCAGCGTGCGCGCGAGGATATCCGCCGAGATCGCCGCGATCGAGATCGGCCGCCCGCGCATCGAACCCGAATTGTCGATGAGCAAGGTGACGACGGTGTCGCGGAAATCGGTCTCGCGCTCGACCTTGTAGCTGAGCGACAGCGTCGGGTTGACGACCACGCGTGCCAGCCGCGCGGCGTCGAGGATGCCCTCCTCCTGGTCGAAATCCCACGACCGGTTCTGCTGCGCCATCAGCCGGCGTTGCAGCCGGTTGGCGAGCTTCGACACCGCCGATTGCAGGTGGACGAGCTGCTGGTCGAGATAACCGCGCAGCCGCACCAGCTCGTCCGGGTCGCACAGGTCGATCGCGGCGACGACCTCGTCGAACTGCGTCGTCCAGGGCTTGTAGTCGAATTGCGCGCTCGGGTCGGCCATCGGGCGGTTGGGACGGACGGGCTGCATCCCCTCGTCGCCCTCGTCGCCGGGGTCGCCGTCGGCATCGTCGAACTGGTCCTCGCCTTGCTCCCGGCCGTCGCCGTCGTCGTCCGATTCGGTCTGCTCGCCGCGTGCCTCGACCTGACCCTCGCCCTGCCCGCCTTCGTCGTCGTTCTCCTCGCCTTCCTCCTGCTGCTGCTCGTCGGTCCCTTCGTCCTCGGAGCCGCCCTCGTCCGCCTCGTCGGGGATGCGGTCGTCTTCGACCAGCTCCAGATCCTCCAGCAGCTTCATCGCCACCCGCGCGAACGCGCGCTGGTCGTCGAGCACCAGCGCGAGCCCGCTCAGGTCGGCGCGCTCGCCTACCCAATCGCGCACCAGCGCCAGTCCGGGCGCGGCGATCGCGGGTGCCGCCCGCCCGGTCAGCGCCTCGCGCACCAGCAACCCCAGCGCGGTCGACAGCGGCACTTCGGCGCGGGTTCGGGCGCGGGTGATCGGGTCGGCACGCATCCGCATGTCGAGCGCGACGCCGAGATTGTCCGCGATCCCCGCATAGCCGCGGCTGCCCAGCGCCTCGACCCGCGCCTCCTCGACCGCGTCGAACACCGCGCGCGCCACCGCGTCCGCGGGCGCAGCGCGTGCGTGCATCACCGCATCATGGTGCTTGAGCCGCAGCGCGAAGCCGTCGGCGAACCCGCGCGCCTCCGCCACCTGGTCGGCGGGCAGCGCACGCGCCGGCATCGGCACCTTGATGTGCTTGCCCGATTGCGCCGGCGCGTCGGCGGTGAAGGCAAGCTCCACCTCCGCCTCGTCCGCGATCGCCCGCGATGCGCCGCCGAGCACCGCCTTGAACCGGTCGAGCGGGGTTTCGGTCGCCATTACCAGAGCACCTTGCAGCCAAACGCGGCGATTTCCCCGTCACGCGTGATGACGACCAGATTCTCCATCAATCCTTGCGCCGCAATCAGGCGATCGAACGGATCGCCCTGACGACCCGGCAGAGCGCCTGCATGCAAGGCATGCGCACTGGTGATGTCCAGCGCCCGAAATCGATTCTGCGTCATGAGCGCTGGGTAGATCCTTGACGGATCACCGATGCCGTCAAGCTTGCCGATCCGGTGCTTGGTTGCGATCTCCCACGCACTTGCCGCGCTGACGAACAATTCGACATCGTCAGTACCGATGACCTCGCGTGCCGCATCGCCAAGCCGTTCGCCGCCAGCCCACCAGAACAAGGCGGCATGCGTGTCCAAAAGGTAGCGTGTCACAATCCATGGTTCTCGAGCCGTTTGCCTTCCCATAAAGCAAGCTCGTCTTCGGGCATCGGATCGAACCAGACCGAGTCCGGAATGTTGGCCAGCTCCGGCCATCCGCCGGGCATCCGTTTCGGTTTGGACGGTGGTTCGATCGGCACCATGCGAGCCCAAGGCCGCCCGGCCTTCGCCAGAATGATCTCCTCGCCCGCGTGGGCACGGTCCATCAGCTTGGAAAGGTTCGTCTTGGCATCGTGAACGTTGAACGTCTTCAGCGGATCTGCGTCGGCCATAACAATCTCCATGCGGACCAACTACCTTAGTCCACTCTCCGCCTCAAGCCTTTCCCACCACGCTCTCCGGCAGGTCCTTGCCGAAAACCCGCTGGTAATATTCCGCCACCAGCGGCCGTTCCGCCTCGTCGCACTTGTTGAGGAACGAAAGCCGGAACGCGAAGCCGACATCGCCGAAGATCAGCGCATTCTGTGCCCAGGTGATCACGGTGCGCGGGCTCATCACGGTCGAGATGTCGCCGTTGACGAAGCCCTTGCGGGTCAGGTCGGCGACGCGGACCATGCTGTCGACCGCCTTCTTGCCGTCGGGCTTGTCGTATTCGCCCGATTTCGCCAGCACGATCTGCGCCTCGACCGCGGCGGGCAGGTAGTTGAGCGTCACGACGATGTTCCAGCGGTCCATCTGCCCCTGGTTGATCTGCTGCGTGCCGTGGTACAGCCCGCTGGTGTCGCCCAGCCCCACCGTATTGGCGGTCGCGAACAGGCGGAACCAAGGCGAAGGACGGATCACCCGGTTCTGGTCGAGCAGCGTCAATTTGCCCTCGGTTTCCAGCACCCGCTGGATCACGAACATCACATCGGGACGCCCAGCATCGTATTCGTCGAAGACGAGCGCGGTCGGGGTCTGCAACGCCCAGGGGAGCAGACCCTCGCGGAACTCGGTGACCTGCTGCCCGTCCTTCAGCACGATCGCATCGCGCCCGATCAGGTCGATGCGGCTGATGTGCGCGTCCAGGTTGATGCGGATGCACGGCCAGTTGAGCCGCGCCGCGACCTGCTCGATGTGCGTCGACTTGCCGGTGCCGTGATAGCCCTGCACCATCACCCGCCGGTTGTGCGCGAATCCTGCCAGCACCGCCAGCGTCGTATCGGCATCGAATACATACGCCGGATCGAGATCGGGCACGCGCTCGTCGGCCTCGCTGAACGCGGGCACCTGCATGTCGATGTCGAGCCCGAACAGGTCGCGCACGCTGACCATCTTGTCGGGCGCGTCGAGGATCGTCGATTCGCGGCTGTCGGGCTGGGTGTTGGGGATATCGGTCATGCGGCAAGCCTTAGGCCAAGGCGCACGCGCGACTCAACCGCTCACCTTTGCCGGGAATGGGAACAGGGTGACGAACCGTTCGGCGGCGGCGCGGTTCCCCGTCACGCTCAGCACCCCTGCAGCTTCGGCATTGGCGATCGGGCGGTTGCCGTAGATCACGCCGATCAACTTGCCCGGCTCGCCTGAGAACACCGCATCCGCCGCCGCTGGATCTTCGCGGCGCGCGCGGAACTCACGGTCGGCGATCGTGCCGACGAACACGTCCCCCGAGGACCGAAAGCCGATCCGCGCGGTCCATCCGCCCGCGCGCGCAGGGTCGAACAGCGCGCGCAGCGACATCATCAGCGAGGCGGGACTGAGGAACAGCGAGGGGTCGTGCGCCGGGGATCGCAACGCCCAGCGGACCATCGCCTCGAAGATCGGCTCGCTCTCAAGGCCCCATTCGGTCAGTTCATAGACCTGGACGTTCGCGGGCGACGGCAACCGCCTGCGCCGCACGATGCCCGCCGCTTCCAGCCCTTCCAGCCGCTGGGTGAGCAGGTTGGCGCTGACGCCCGGCACGTTCGCGCGCACCTCGCCGAACCGACGCGGCCCGAACATCAGCTCGCGCACGATCAACAGCGACCATCGCTCGCCGACCAGATCGAGCGCAAGCGCGGTGCCGCAGGCATCATCGTAGCGACGTCGTGTCGGTTCGGTTGTTTTTTCTAACTTCACGGTTGCTTTCGATAAGCCCATTGGGCATCCCATGCAAACACCGATTCGAAAAAAGGAGAGGGACTCGAATGACCCCCGTCATCACCACCTTCGACTGGGTGCCCGATTTCGCCCGCGGCTTCGTCCGCGACGTGCGCGCGCGCTGGGCGTGCGAAGAGGTCGGGCTGCCGTACCGCACCCACCTGATCGACTTCGACGAGGCCAAGAGCCCCGATCACCGCGCGGGCCAGCCCTTCGGGCAAGTACCGACGTGGGACGACGGCGAGGTCGCGATCTTCGAATCGGGGGCGATCGTCCTCCATATCGCGCGAACCCTGCCCGGGCTGCTCCCCGGCAACCGCGCCGCACGCGCCCGCGCCGAGCAATGGGCGATCGCCGCGCTCAATTCGGTCGAGCCGACGATCTTCGACCTCATGCAATGCGACCTGTTCGAGGCCGACAAGCCCTGGTCCGCGCAGCGCCGCCCCGCGGTCGTCGACCGCCTGCATGCGCGCCTGCAGGGCGTCGCGAACGCGCTCGGGGACGCGCCGTGGCTCGATGGCGACGCCTTCACCGCGGGCGACCTGACCATGGTCAGCGCGCTGCGCCAGATCGGCGATGCGTCGCTGCTTGCCGAGCACGCCAAGCTGGCGGAGTATGTCGCCCGCGGAGAGGCTCGGCCCGCCTTCGTCCAGGCGATGGCCGACCACCTCGCCGCCTTCGAACCCGCCGACCGGATGCGGGCGGCGCAGACACAGGAGCAAGCCGCATGAGCTATATCGACGGATTCCTGAGCCCCGTCCTGCCGGGCGTCACCCCCGAGGCGTACCGCGACTTCGCCGCCAGGATGGCGTCGGTCGTCAGGGAACACGGCGCGACCCGCGTCGTAGAGGCGTGGGAGGACGACGTCGCCGACGGCAAGGTCACCGACTTCCGCCGTGCGGTGCACCTAGGCGAGGGCGAGACGGTCGTCTTTTCCTGGATCGAATGGCCCGACAAGGAAACCCGCGACGCGGGCTGGCCCAAGGTGATGGCCGACCCACGATTGCAGCCCGGCGACACGCCGATGCCCTTCGACGGCCCACGCATGATCTACGGCGGGTTCCGGGTGCTGGTGGACGAGTGACCGACGCAAGCCCTCCCTCGCGATAGCGAGGAAGGATCAATCAGGAGAGACCCTCATGATCAATCCCCACGGCACCCCCATCTGGTACGAACTCGTCACCGCCGATCCCGACGCGTCCAAGACCTTCTACGACGCGGTGATCGGCTGGACGATCGAGCCGCAGCCCTCCGGCCCGATGGACTATCGAATGATCGACACCGGCGACGGCCTGGTCGGCGGTGTGATGCGGATGACGCCCGAGATGGAGGCGGGGGGCGGCAAGCCCCGTTGGCTGTTCTACGTCGGCGTCGACGACGTCGATGCCACGGCGGAGACGATCAAGGCCAAGGGCGGGCAGGTTCACATGGGACCGTTCGACCTGGAGGGCGTCGGCCGGATGGCCTTTGCCGCCGATCCGCAAGGCACGCCCTTCTACATCATGCGGGGCGCGAGCGACGCGTCCAGCACTGCGTGGCACCGTGACGCGGCCGGCAAGTGCAATTGGAACGAGCTCGCCACCCCGGACGAGCAGGCGGCCAACACCTTCTACGCCGAGGTCTTCGGCTGGACCTATCCCGGCGGGATGCCGATGGGCGACATGGGCGAGTATTGCTTCGTCGAAGCGGGCGGGCAAACGATCGGCGCGACGATGCGCGCCGCGCCCGATAGTCCCACCGGCTGGCTGTTCTACTTCGGCGTGCCCGACGTCCACGCCGCCAAGGCCGCGGTCGAGGCGCACGGCGGCACTGTCCGCCACGGCCCTTCCGAAGTCCCCGGCGGCATGATGACCGTCGTCGCAAGCGACCCCCATGGCGTCCACTTCGGTGTCGTCGGCCCGAACAAGGAAGCATGACGATGGCCCGCATCGCACCCTGCCTGTGGTTCGACGGCACCGCACACGATGCCGCGACCTTCTACGCTGCAACCTTTCCCGACAGCCGCGTCGACGCGGTCCACCGCGCGCCCGGCGATTATCCGTCGGGACAAGAGGGCGACGTGCTGACGGTCGAGTTCACCGTCTTGGGCATGCCCTTCGTCGGCCTGAATGGCGGACCGCATTTCACCTTCAACGAGGCGGTGTCGTTCCAGGTCTACACCGACGACCAGGCGGAAACCGACCGCTATTGGCACGCGATCGTCGAGGGCGGCGGCAGCGAGTCGCAGTGCAGCTGGTGCAAGGACCGCTGGGGCCTGTCGTGGCAGATCGTCCCGCGCGCGCTGACTCAGGCGCTGGCCAGCCCCGACAAGGCGGCCGCCAAACGCGCGTTCGAGGCGATGATGACGATGACCAGGATCGATGTCGCCGCGATCGAGGCGGCGGTACGGGGCGACGATGCGTAGAATCCTGGGCGCAATGTTCCAGTCGCTCGACGGCGTCGTCCAGGCGCCTGGGGGCCCTAGCGAGGACTGGACCGGCGGCTTCGCGCTGGGCGGCTGGATGCCCGCGGCCGCCGACGAGCTGGTGGGGCGAACGATCGACGCGTTCTTCGCCGGGCGGTTCGACCTGCTGCTCGGGCGGCGAACCTACGACATCTTCGCCGGCTATTGGCCCTTCTACGACGGCGAAGAAGCCGCGCCGATAGCCGTGTCGTTCAACCGCGCGGGCAAATATGTGCTGAGCAGCGGCGACCAGGCACTGCCGTGGGAGAACAGCCACCGCTTGGGCGGGATCGACGCGCTCGCGGCGCTCAAGGCAGAGGATGGTCCCGATCTGCTGATCCAGGGATCGAGCACGCTCTACCCCCAGCTGCTCGACGCCGGGTTGCTCGACCGGTTGACGACGATGACGTTTCCGGTCGTGCTCGGGGGCGGCAAGCGGCTGTTCGGCGAGGGGACGCCATCGGGCACGCTGCGGATGACGGCGCACGAGGTCTCGCCCGGCGGCGTGGTCGTCGCGACCTACGAGCCTGCCGGCGCAGTCGCGATCGGCACGTTCCCTGGGCCGCCGACGAGCGCACGCGAACAGGAAAGGCAGGGCCAGATGCGCAGGGGTGGCTGGTGATGCTGGAGCTCTTCGGCCACCCTTTCTCGTCTTATACCTGGAAGGCGCTGATCGCACTGTACGAGACCGGCGCGCCATTCCAATTCCGCAATATCGCTGGCGACGAACACCCCGAGAACGAGGCTGCGTTCCTTGCCCACTGGTCGGTCGGCAAATTCCCGCTGCTGGTCGACGAGGGAATACCGATCATCGAATCGACCGTCATCGTCGAGCATGTCGCCCCCGGCCTGATCCCTCTCGACACGGACGCCGCACGCGAAGCGCGGATGCTCGACCGCATCTTCGACAACCATGTGATGACCCCGGTTCAGGCCGTGGTTGCCGAGCATCTGCCGTTCTTGACGCCCACGCCCGACGCCGCGCGGATAGCGCGGGCGCGCAAAGCGCTCGACAAGGCTTATCACTGGCTCGATGCGCGGCTCGCGGGAAGGGATTGGGCAGCGGGCGCTGACTTCACGCTGGCCGATTGCGCCGCCGCGCCGTCGCTGTTCTATGCGGACTGGGTGCACGGGATTCCGGCATCTTTCGCTACGCTGCGCGCTTACCGCGCCCGTGCGCTCGCGCGCCCGTCGGTCTCGCGCTGCGTCGAAGAGGCGCGGCCGTACCGCCATTTCTTTCCGCTCGGCGCACCCGATCGCGACTGATGCGTCACGCGAACGCCGCCGCCCGGCGCAGATGCTGGTACGCCGCGATCACCTTTTGCAGCGCTTCCTCGTGGCTGCGGTCGCCGCCGTTGCGATCGGGGTGGTAGCGGCGGACCAGCTCGCTGTAGCGTCGGCGCAGCGCGGTCCGGTCCGCATCCGCCTCCAGCCCCAGCACCTTGAGACTCGTGCGGTCCTGCGCCGACAGCGGCTTGCCGTCGGCGCGCCCTTCCCCGCGCTCCTGCCGCAACCGCGCCGCGATCGCATCGAGCGGATCGGCGAAATCGGCCCAGCGCGGCCCCCGATCGCCGGTGCCCGAGAACGCCCGCGTCTCGCGCTCCCACCCCGCATACGGGCGCTGCGCCAGGTGGATCTCGTCGACGGTCATGCCATCGAAGAAATTGTAGCGCGAATTGAACGCGCGGACATGCTCCAGGCACATCCAGCGGAACGGGCGTGGCCCGGCGCCGGGCGCACGCGCCTCACGCGATGGCGCGCGGAACTCGCCGGGCTCGGGGCAGCCGGACACCGCGCACGGCTCGCCGACGCCTTCCACTCGCCCGTGGAAGCGCGCCCGCGTGTTCTTTCCTTCCTTGTCGGCTGCCACCAATTCCCCGCATCAGGCAAAGCGGGCTATATAGGCGCGATGACAGCCACTTCCACCGCCCCGCCCGCGCCTCCTCTTGCCGACGTGATCGCCGATCGGCTGACCGCGGCGCTGTCCCCGACCCGGCTGGCGGTTGTCAACGAGAGCCACCTCCACGCCGGCCACAGCGGCGACGACGGCACCGGCGAGACCCATTTCCGCGTCGAGGTCGAAGCGACAGCGTTTACCGGCTTGACTCGTGTCGCGCGGCAGCGGCTGATCAACCACGCGCTCGCCGACCTGCTCGCCACCCGCATCCACGCGCTGGCGATCGGCGCGCGCGCACCGGGGGAAAGCTGAATGGCCTACGACCTGTGGTATTGGCCCTCGATCCCCGGCCGCGGCGAATTCGTTCGCCTGCCGATGGAGGCCGCGGAGATCCCCTATGTCGACCGCGCGCGCGAAGGCGGCGCCGAGGCGCTGGTCGCCGACATGGCCGCGCGTACCGGCCGCACGCCCTTCGCCCCGCCCTATATCGCGCTCGACGGACTGGTCATCTCGCAGGTCGCCGTCATCCTGATGTTCCTGGGCGAACGTCACGACCTGGCGCCGTCGAACATGGCCGACCGGCTCTGGCTCAACCAGGTCCAGCTGACGATCGCGGACATGGTCGCCGAGGTCCACAACGTCCACCACCCGGTGTCGGTCGGCGCTTATTACCAAGAGCAGAAACCCGAAGCGTTGCGCGCCGCCGAGCAGTTTCGCGAGGGGCGGATGCCCAAGTATCTCACCTGGTTCGAGCATGACGCGGCGTGCAATCCGGGCGAGTGGCTGATCGATCACCGCTGGACCTACGCCGATTGCTCGCTGTTCCAGCTGGTCGAGGGGCTGCGCTACATGTTCCCCCGCCGCATGGCGACGCTGGAGCCGCGCTTCCCCAACCTGATCGCGATCCATGACCAGATCGCCGAGCTACCCGGCGTTCGCGCCTATCTGAAAAGCAATCGCCGCATCGCGTTCAACGAGGACGGCATTTTCCGCCATTATCCCGAGCTCGACGCCGAATGAGACTGCCCCGCCCCGCCGCGCGCATCCTGCTCGTCGACGCGGCGGCGCGCACGCTGCTGATGCGCTTCGCTCCCAGCGACCGCCCGCCGCTCTGGTGCACCCCGGGTGGCGCGGTCGACCCGGGCGAGACGTACGAGGCCGCGGCGCGGCGTGAGTTGTGGGAGGAAACCGGCCTCGACATCGACTGCGGACCTCAGGTGGCGCAGCGCACCGCCGAGTTCCTGACCTTCGAAGGCGTCGAGGTCACCGCCGACGAACGTTACTTCCGCGTCGACATCGACGCCCACGACGTCGCGCACGCCGCGCTGACCCCGCTCGAACGGCGCGTGATGACCGGCGCGCGCTGGTTCACCCGCGCCGAGATCGCGAGCCACGACCCAAAAGCAGATGGCGTGATCTACCCCGCCGACCTCATCGCCCTTCTCGATGCCACGGAGCCCGCGCATGTTCGATAGCTTCATTGAGCAGGTCCTCACCCCCGTCACCCACGACCTCGGCGGGTTCAAGGTCCACCGCACGCTGCCGCACAAGGCGCGGACGATGGTCGGCCCGTTCCTGTTCTTCGACCAGATGGGGCCCGCGCAGCTCGATGCCGGCGGCGGTATCGACGTGCGTCCGCACCCGCACATCAATCTGTCGACCGTGACCTATCTGTTTGACGGCGCGATCAACCACCGCGATTCGCTCGGCACCGCCAAGCGGATCGAACCCGGCGCGGTCAATCTGATGACCGCGGGACACGGCATCGTCCATTCCGAACGCTCGCCCGGCGACGAACGCGCGGCCGGGCCGCAGCTGTCGGGCATCCAGACGTGGCTGGCGCTGCCCGACGGCAAGGAGGAGATCGACCCCGCCTTCGAGCATGTCGCCGCCGACGACCTGCCGGTGATCTCCGACGATGGCATCCTCACCCGCGTCGTCATGGGCGAGCTGTGGGGGCGCCGCGCACCGACGACCGCGTTGGCCGGCGCGATCTACGCCGACATCCGCCTGCGTGCGGGCGCATCGGTGCCGATCGATGCGGTCGCCGAAGAGCGCGCGGTCTATCTCGCGTTCGGCGAAGCGACGCTGGAGGGCATGCCGCTCGAAGCCCAGCGCCTTTACGTCCTGCGCCCCGGCATCGCCGCGACCTTGCGTTCGGAGACGGGCGCACGCGCAATGCTGTGCGGCGGCGACGCGTTCGCAACGAAGCGCCACGTCTGGTGGAATTTCGTCAGCAGCCGCCCCGACCGCATCGCCGAAGCCAAGCGCGCGTGGACCGCCGGGGAGTTCCCAAAGGTGCCCGGCGACGACAAGGAATGGATCGCCATTCCCGAGGTCCCGAACACGGTCAGCTATCCGTAGGCACTCAGGAGAGACCATGCCCGACGCACTCCAACGCATCGCCCTGCCCACCGGTGTCGACTTGGACGTCCAGATCGCCGGCGACCCCGCCGCGCCCGCGATTATCCTGCTCCACGGCTTCCCCGAATCGCACCGCACCTGGCGCCATATCCTGCCCGATCTCGCGCGCGACCATTATGTGATCGCCCCCGACCAGCGCGGCTACGCACGCTCGTCCAAGCCCGAGGGCGTCGACCAATATACGCCCGACAAGATCGTCGCCGACCTCCTCGCGCTCGCCGACCATTTGAAGATCGACACCTTCACCCTGGTCGGCCACGATTGGGGCGGCGCGGTCGCGTGGATGGCGGCGCTCGGGCACCCGGAGCGCGTCACGAAACTGGTGATCGTCAACGCCCCCCACCCGCTGGTCTTCCAGCGGACGATCTTCGACGACCCGGAGCAGCACAAGGCAAGCCAGTACATCCGCCACTTCCGCGACACCACGATCGACCAGGGGCTGGTCAACGCCGGCTTGGAGCGGTTCTTCTCGTCGACCTTCGCCAAGGTGCTGACCACCGCGGTCGCGGGCGAGGACAAGGCCGCGTACCTCAACGAATGGGGCCAGCCCGGCGCGATGACCGCGATGCTCAACTGGTACCGCGCCAGCGCCATCCAGGTCCCCGCGATGGACGAGCAGCCCCCCCGCCCCGCCTTCCTCGACGCACCTTTCCCGCCCACGACGATGCCGGTGCTGGTCATCTGGGGCATGCAGGACAAGGCGCTGCTGCCGAGCCAATTGGGACTCGCCGACTATGTGCCCGACCTGACCATCGAGAAGGTCGACGCGGGGCATTTCGTGCCGTGGGAAAACCCGCAAGCGGTGATCGCCGCGATGCGGCGATGGGGGGTGTGATCGAGGCGGCTTAGCGAACGACCGCTTACGCCCAATAGCGGACATGACCACTTTAAGTTATGCCCATCGCATGGATCGATTTACCACGATTGTGTGGATCGCCGGAGCGGCCTTGGCGCTACTCTCCTGCGACGCAATGCCCCAAACTTCTCAAAGAAGTAAGCAGCCCGGATCAGGCGCACCAAGAAGTATACTTTTAAAAGACCCGCGATCTGGACTGGTGTTTGAGGACGGTCCCTTGTGGAGAGCGGGTGGTTCTGAACCACGTGGCCCAAATGATTTTTCTAGCAGAAGACAATGGCGAGCTTGGGCAAAACCAGCTTGGACTAAGACGTGTCGCGATCTCGTCGTTAAGACCGTTCTAGGCCGTGTCCCCAGGCAAGGACGAGCGTATAGACGACTGCAAGGCCTTGGCGAAGTGCCAATCGATCTACTAGCTGGAAAAGGTGTGCTGCTGGCTGACGGGTTCACAATACCCGTAGTATGGGTGTGGTCCGATTGGCCGGATGAGAAGGGCGACCCCTTGGCCTATAAAGAGCAGCGATTCACCATCGCGCGATCTCCAGGCGTGGCCCTGTGGCGCATCTGGCCGCACCCGATCTTGCACGAGGGCCCAGTGTGGAGCGACGATGTTGTACGCACATGCGACAACTTAAGCGCCCATCTAGACGGCTGAAGTGCGATTACTCATTGTCCGCTTTCCACCCCACCCGGACATTCGCGACCATCTACCCCTCGTAAGCCCCTCGTCGCATCACATAGTCCCGAGTCTAGTATCGTGGCGCCAGCCCCTCTACCCAAGCCCCATGCGCATGGGTCAGCGCCACCAGCTCCATCGGCCTGTCACCCGGCCAGCCCTTCACTCGCACCTCATGCCGGTGGAGGTCGCGGTTGGGTTCCATCATCAGCCAGCCGAGCGGGCGCTCCGCCGTCGCGCGCGCGCCCGCCGCGTCCATCGCCGCGCGGATGCGTTCGCGGCGGTCGGCGGGGATATACTGCCAGACGACCGAGTGCATCAGCACCCGCGTCACGCCTGCGTCCTGCGGCTCGGCCAGCCGCGCCTCGACCCAGTCCGCGGCGTCCCCCTGCTCCAGCGCGACGCCGTGTTCGCGCACCAGCCGGATCGCGGTCTCCAGTCGCACCAACCGCTCGGCGGCATCGACCCAGCAATACGCCTCCAGCCGCGCCGCCTGTTCGGGCAAGCGCACGTCGACCGGCGCGATGTCGACCCCGCGTACGCTCAAGATCTCGATCCGAGCGCCCGGTGGCGGCGGCCCGCGCCACGCCGGAACGATCGCCAGCGGCGCATCCTTCGCCCCCACCCGCACGCCGCCCAGATCGAAGCGGAAGCGGTCGATCAGCAGGTTCAGCCCGGCGCTCGACCCGATCTCCAGTAACTCGACGCAAGGGCCGAACCGCTCCGCCACGTGCAGCAACCCCGTCATCAGCCCCGCCGAGCGCCCCGCCTCGTTGGTCTGCGGCGGCCCGTCGAGCCACGGCAGCAGCGCCGCATCGTGTCGCGCCAGCACCCCGCACAGCACGTCCTCTGCACCTTCGACCGTCCGCCCCTCGAACACCGCCGACAGCGCCGGGTCGACCCGCGCCCGGTGCAACGCATGCAAGCCCCCGACCAGCCGCAGCGCCAGCGCATCCGCCACCGGCTCGCCGGCCCAATCGAGCGCCTTCGCGCCGGTCAGCGTATCGCGCGTCAGCGCGTTGGCGAGCGCCAGCGACACAAGCGCGGTCACCGGCGCGGCCATCGCCTCGCAATAGGCCGCCTGGATGCGGAACGACTCGCGGTTGGCGTGCTCGTCGGCCATCCGCATCTGTTGCGCCGCCCACGACCCCTCCGTAAAGCCCGCGCGTGCCCGATCCCATTATCATCGCTGTGCCCAAGGGCCGCATCCTCGCCGAAGCGCTCCCGCTCCTCGCCGCGGCCGGCATCCGTCCCGAGGCCGCATTCGGCGACGAGAACAGCCGCGCGCTGCGCTTCGCCACCGACGACCCCGGCATCGCGCTGATCCGCGTCCGCGCGTTCGACGTCGCCACCTTCGTCGCGCACGGCGCGGCGCAGCTCGGCATCGTCGGCTCCGACGTACTCGCGGAGTTCGCCTATTCCGAGCTCTACGCGCCGGTCGACCTCGGCATCGGCCATTGCCGCATCTCGGTCGCCGAGCCGGCGGAAATGGCCGAGAATGACGATCCCCGCGGCTGGAGCCACGTCCGCGTCGCCACCAAATATCCGCACATTACCGCACAGCATTTTGCGGCGCGCGGCGTGCAGGCCGAATGCGTGAAGCTCAACGGCGCGATGGAGCTCGCCCCGACGCTCGGCCTCGCGCCGCGGATCGTCGATCTGGTGTCCTCGGGCCGGACGCTGAAGGAGAATGGGTTGGTCGAGGTGGAGGTGATCGCCGAGGTCACGTCGCGTCTGGTCGTCAACCGCGCCGCGATGAAGACCCGCGCAAGGGTGGTGCCGCTGGTCGAGGCGTTCCGGCAGGCGGTTGCTGCAAGGGCGGCGGCATGATCCGCCTCGACACCCGCGACCCCGGCTTCGCCGCGCAGTTCGACGCACTGGTGAACGCTCGCCGTGAGGCCGACGCCGATGTCGCGCGCGACGTGTCCGCGATCATCCGCAGCGTCCGCGACCAAGGCGAGGCGGCGGTGCGTGCCTTAACCCAGAAACTCGACCGCCACGACCTCGACGCCAGCGGCTGGCGGATCGAACCCGCGACCTGCGAACGCGCCTTCGACGCCCTCGACTCGACCTTGCGCGACGCCCTCGTCCTCGCCGCCAACCGCATCCGCGCGTATCATGAGAAGCAGCGCCCAGCCGATACCGACTACACCGACAGCGCAGGCGTCCGTCTCGGCGCCCGCTGGCGCGCGGTCGACGCGGCGGGGCTCTACGTCCCCGGCGGCCGCGCCGCATACCCCTCGTCGTTGCTGATGAACGCCATCCCCGCCAAGGTCGCAGGGGTAGAGCGGATCGCGATGGCGACCCCGACCCCCAACGGCGAGGTCAACCCCCTCGTCCTCGCCGCCGCGCACCTGGCGGGGGTCGACGAGATCTGGCGCGTCGGCGGCGCGCAGGCGATCGCCGCTTTCGCCTATGGCGCTGGCCGGATCGCGCCGGTCGATGTCGTCACCGGCCCCGGCAACGCCTGGGTCGCGGAGGCCAAGCGCCAGCTCTACGGCGTCGTCGGCATCGACATGGTCGCGGGGCCGAGCGAAATCGTCGTCGTCGCGGATGCCAAGAACCCCGCCGACTGGATCGCCGCCGACCTGCTCAGCCAGGCTGAGCACGATGTCACGACCCAGTCGATCCTGTTCACCGACGATGCCGATTTCGCGGACAAGGTCGCGCAAGCAGTCGACCGCCAGATTCCCGAACTCGCCACCGCCGCGACGGCGCGCGCCGCCTGGGACGCCAACGGCGCGATCGTCGTCGTCGAACGGCTCGAGGACGCCCTCCCCCTGGTCGACCGCCTAGCCCCCGAACACCTCCAGCTCGCGGTCGACTTGCCCGATGCCCTGTTCGACCGCATCCGCCACGCCGGCTCGGTCTTCCTCGGCCGCCACACCCCCGAAGCGATCGGCGATTACGTCGCCGGCCCCAACCACGTCCTCCCCACCGGCCGCCGCGCCCGCTTCGCCAGCGGCTTGAGCGTGCTGGACTTCATGAAGCGAACGAGCTTCTTGGGGCTGGACGAGAGTGCGCTAACGGAGCTTGGCCCGGCGACGGTCGCATTGGCGAACGCCGAGGGGTTGCCCGCACATGCCATGTCCGTAGCGGTCAGGCTACGGTTCAACCATTAACAGGCTGCTGAAAAAGGGCTTGGCTATCGCGCTGTGAGGTGATTCATCGAGGCAGGACGCGATAAACGGGGCCGATGGATGCGCGGTACGGACGAACGATCGGGCAAGCTGTTCTCCTACGTCGATCTGGAAGAGCGG
>NZ_CAXVWL010000045.1:0-36312 GCF_964263785.1 Sphingomonas sp. | reverse complement strand
CTGTTCTCCACCGCGCCGCGCGGCGCGACGGGGGACGGGATCGCGATGGCGTGGCGGGCGGGGGCGCGCGTCTCCAACATGGAGTTCATGCAGTTCCACCCGACCTGCCTGTACAATCTGGAGGTCAAGAACTTCCTGATCACCGAGGCGGTGCGCGGTGAGGGCGGGTGGCTGCTCAACCCGAAGACGGGCAAGCGCTTCATGCCCGATATCGACCCGCGCGCCGAGCTGGCGCCGCGCGACGTGGTGGCGCGGGCGATCGACGCGGAGATCAAGCGCGACGGGCTCGACTTCGTGCACCTCGACATCAGCCATCAGCCCGCCGACTTCGTGCGGGGGCATTTCCCGACGATCCACGAGAAGCTGCTGGGGCTCGGCATCGACATGACCAGCCAGCCGATCCCGGTGGTGCCGGCGCAGCACTATACCTGCGGCGGCGTGGTGGTGGACCGCGACGGGCGCACCGACCTGCCCGGTCTCTACGCGGCGGGCGAGTGCACGCAGTCGGGGCTGCACGGGGCGAACCGGTTGGCGTCGAACAGCCTGCTCGAATGCTTCGTGTTCGGCGAGGCGGCGGCCAGGCACATCGCCGAGTGCTGGGACGAGCTGCCCCCTGCCCCGCCGATCCGCGCCTGGGACGAGAGCCGGGTGGCGGACTCGGACGAGGAGGTGGTCATCAAGCAGAACTGGACGGAGATCCGCCGGTTCATGTGGAACTACGTCGGCATCGTGCGCACCACCAAGCGGCTGCAGCGCGCCGCCAACCGCATCCGCATGATGACGGACGAGGTCGCCGACCATTACGGTCATTTCCGCGTCACGCCCGACCTGGTGGAGCTGCGCAACCTGCTCCAGACCGCCGACCTGATCGTCCGCTCGGCGCTCCACCGCCATGAGAGCCGCGGGCTGCATTACACCCTCGACTACCCGGAGACGCTGCGCCAAGCGGTCGACACGATCCTGGTCCCCTGATCGCGACTCGATCCGCCGCACGTTGCGCGCGTTTCGTCGCAGCGCCGGACATGGGAGGTTCCGTCGCTACGAAGCGCGCGTATGCAATGCACCCTCAGCAATTGGGCAACGTTTCAACCGCATGCACGCTTTCGGCCGCACCGGCCTCTTCTTTCTGACGCTTGCGCTCGCCGCCTGCGTGCCGTCGCGCCCGGGCGGCTCGGGGCGCACGCCCGAGCGTGCCGAGCAGCCGATCGTCTCGATCCCGCTCCCCCCCGTCATCGCCAAGCCCGTCCGTACCGCGCCTGCACCGCTGGAAACCGCGATCGACGGGCTGTGGCGGGGCTTTCCGGGCGTCAGCGGCATCGCGGTGCGCGCGGTGGACGAGGGCTGGACGGTCGAGCGCGGCGCGCGCCGCCGCCTGCCGCAACAATCGGTCAGCAAATTGTGGGTCGCGATCACCGTCCTCGACCGGCGCGACCAGGGCAAATTGAAGCTCGACGACCCGATCGTCGTCCGTTCCGAAGACCTCACCCTGTTCCACCAGCCGCTCGCTTTCCTCGTCAAGGGCGACGGCTTCCACACCACCATTGGCGGCTTGCTCGAGCGCGCGCTGACCCATTCGGACAATACCGCGAACGACCGGCTGCTGACCCAGGTCGGCGGGCCTTCCGCGGTGCGCGCGACGATCGCCGACAAGCGCCTGGGCGACATCCGCTTCGGCCCCGGCGAACGCCTGCTCCAGTCGAAGACCGCCGGGCTGATCTGGCAGCCGTCGTTCGCGATCGGCAACGGTTTCGAGATCGCGCGCTCGCGCCTCGATCCGGCGGTACGCGCCGCCGCGCTCGACGCCTATGTCGCCGATCCGCCCGATGGCGCCGCGCCGCTGTCGATCGCCGACTCGCTCGCCCGGCTGGCGCGCGGCGAGTTGCTGTCGGAGACCTCGACCCGCTACCTGCTCGATACGATGGGCCGCTCGGTCACGGGCCGCGCCCGGCTGCGCGCCGCGCTCCCGGCCGGCTGGAGCATCGCGCACAAGACCGGCACCGGTCAGGATCTGGGCGGGCGCAACGCGGGGTTCAACGACGTCGGCCTGCTCACCGCCCCCGACGGTCGCCGCTACGCGATCGCGGTGATGATCGGCGACACCCGCGCACCGATGCGGGCCAGGCAACAGCTGATCCAGGGGGTCGCCGCGGCGGTCGCCGCGTATGGCACGCAGGGCGGGGGGAACGCGTCGGCAAATTAGGCGCTAAGCCCACATCTGGTTGCCACGCTCACATCCGTTCGTGCTGAGCGAAGTCGAAGCACCGGTCCTTGGCCATGCCCTTCGACTTCGCTCAGGGCGAACGGAAGGTCGAAAGTCCACCGCCGCTTGGTCTCCCTCCCCGCATCCGCTAACACCCCGCCCACGATGCCCCATCTCTATCTCGTCGACGGCTCCGGCTACATCTTCCGCGCCTACCACCGCCTGCCGCCGCTCACCAACAAGCACGGCGAGCCGGTCGGCGCGGTGTACGGCTACACCACGATGCTGTGGAAGCTCGCCGACGAACTGCATGCAGCGGACGGCCCCACCCACCTTGCGGTAATCCTCGACAAATCGAGCCAGACCTTCCGCAACGACCTGTACGACCAGTACAAGGCGCACCGCCCGCCGCCGCCCGCCGATCTCGTCCCGCAATTCCCGATGATCCGCGACGCCACCCGCGCGTTCTCGCTCCCGTGCATCGAGACCGAGGGGCTGGAGGCCGACGACATCATCGCCTGCTATGCCAAGGCCGCGCTGGCGCAGGGGTGGCAGGTGACGATCGTCAGTTCCGACAAGGATCTGATGCAGCTGATCGAGCCCGGCCTCGACCTGTACGACACGATGAACAACCGCCGTCTGGGCGCGGAACACGTTGCCGAGAAGTTCTTCGGCATCGCGCCAACGCAACTCGGCGACGTCCTCGCGCTGATGGGCGACAGCGTCGACAACGTGCCCGGCGTTCCCGGCGTCGGCCCCAAGACCGCGGCCAAGCTGATCCTCGAACACGGCGACCTCGAAACCGTGCTCGCCGCCGCGCCCGCGATGAAGCCGGGCAAGCTGCGCGACAACCTCATCGAACACGCCGGCATGGCGCGCCTCAGCCGCGAGCTGGTCGAGCTCAGATGCGACGTCGCGCTCCCCGAACCGCTCGAAGAGCTCGAGATGCAGGGCATTCCCGATGCACCCTTGCGCGCCTTCCTCGAACACCACGGCTTCAAGTCGCTGCTGACCAAATTGGGCCAGGTCGCCGACGCCCCCGTCCCCGCACCCGCCGGCGTGCCGATGGAGGAAGACCCGCCCTGCGACCACGACGGCTACGAGACCGTCGCGGATGTGGACGCGCTCGACCGCTGGATCGCGCAAGCCCGGCATCAGGGCTTCATCGCGATCGACACCGAGACCACCGGCGTCGACGCCACCCGCGCCGAGCTGGTCGGCGTGTCGATGGCGCTCGCCCCCAACCGCGCCTGCTACCTCCCGCTCGCGCATACAGGGGAGGGGGGCGGCACCGATCTGCTCGCCGAAACCCCGGTCCAGATCGAGCGTGACACCGCGCTCGCCCGGCTGAAGCCGCTGTTCGAGGACGCATCGGTCCTCAAGATCGGCCACAACCTCAAATACGACATGATCGTCCTCGCGCGCGCCGGGATCGCGGTCGCGCCGCACGACGACACGATCGTGATGAGCTTCGACCTCGACGCCGGACTCCACGGCCACGGCATGGACGAGCTCGCCGCCACCCACCTCAGCCATTCGTGCATCGCCTTCAAGGACGTCGTCGGCACCGGCAAGACCCAGCGCGGCTTCCACGAGATCGACCTCGCCGCCGCCACCCGCTACGCCGCCGAGGACGCCGACGTCACGCTGCGGCTGTGGAAACGCTTGAAGGCGCGCCTGCCCAACGAACAGGCCACCCGCGTCTACGAGATGGTCGACCGCCCCCTTGTCCCCGTGATCGCGCAGATGGAGGCCCACGGCATCAAGGTCGACCGGGAGAAGCTCGCGGCGTTGTCCGCCGACTTCACCACCCAGATCGCCGATGCCGAGGTCCAGGTCCACGAACTGGCGGGCGGCCCCTTCACGATCGGCAGCCCCAAGCAATTGGGCGACGTGCTTTTCGAGCGCCTCGGCCTGAAGGGCGGGCGCAAGGGCAAATCGGGCGTCTATTCCACCGACGTGACCGAGCTCGAACGGATCGCGCGCGAGGGCGGCGCGGGCAGCGAGATCGTCGCCAAGGTGCTCGACTGGCGCCAGCTGACCAAGCTCAAGAACACCTACACCGACGCGCTGCAGCAGCAGATCAACCCCGCCACCGGCCGCGTCCACACCAGCTACAGCCTGACGGGCGCGCAGACCGGGCGGCTGTCCTCGACCGATCCGAACCTGCAGAACATCCCCATCCGCACCGAAGTCGGCCGCCAAATCCGCGACGCCTTTGTGGCGGAGCCCGGCCACGTCATCCTCAGCGCCGATTACTCGCAGATCGAGCTTCGCCTCGCCGCGCACATGGCCGACGTGCCGCAACTCCGCGACGCCTTTGCCAACGGCGACGACATCCATAGCCTCACTGCGCAGGAGCTGTTCGGCGAGGTCAATCGCGACACCCGCGGCCGCGCCAAGACGATCAACTTCGCGATCCTCTACGGCATCAGCCGCTGGGGCCTCGCCGGCCGTCTCGACGTCACCGCGGACGAGGCGCAGGCGATGATCGACCGCTATTTCGATCGCTTTCCGGGCATCAACCGCTACATCGCCGAAACGCTCGAAGAAGTCCGCGCGCGCGGCTTCACCACCACGCTGTTCGGGCGAAAGACCCACTTCCCGCGGCTCAAGTCCAAGGTCCAGCACGAACGCCAGGGCGCCGAACGCGCCGCGATCAACGCGCCGATCCAGGGCACCAGCGCCGACATCATCAAGCGCGCGATGGTCCGGATGACGCCTGCACTGGTCGAAGCCGGGCTGCCCAACGTCCGCATGCTGCTCCAGGTCCACGACGAACTCGTCTTCGAGCTGCCCGAGGGGGATGTGGAAGCGGCCAAGCCGGTTATCCACCGCGTCATGGCCACCGCATCCGAACCTGCGGTCAAGCTGTCCGTTCCCCTGGGCGTCGAGATCGGGACCGGCCCAAGTTGGGGCGCGGCGCATTGACCGCGCAGCGCGGCAGCCGGCCACGCCCGGCTGACTCGCGCAAGCGCGGCCGGCGGACGCAGTCCGTTCGACGACGCGGCTTTGCCGCGGCGCGGTCGATCGCCCCGCAATGACGGGCGCGACCAAGGACATCGACCAGCTCGCCAAGGGCGGCCGCACCAACATCGCCGGCTTCGCGCTGCGCCTCGTCGCGCGCCTGCCGTTCCTGTTCATCGCCGGCCGCATCTACGGCCCCGACCGGGTCGGCCGTTTCGCGCTCGCGGTCGTCGTCGTCGAGCTCGCCGCGCTCGTCGCCACCCTCGGGCTCAAGCGCGGGCTCGCGCAGGCGTTGTCGAAGGCCGAACGCCCGCACGCCTGCGTCGTCTGGGACGCGATGGCGGTCGCGTTCTTCGCCGCGCTCGCCGCCAGCGCGTTCCTGATCGCCTTCCCGCAGGTGATGTACCCCAACACCGCCATCGCCGGGCTCGACCGCTGGCTGCCGATCATCATCGTCGCCAGCGCGTGGAGCGACGTGGCGCTGGCCGCACTCGCCTATCGCCGCAACGTCAAGGCCGCGGTCACCGCGCGCGCGGTGGTCGAGCCGTGGACGATCTCGATCGCGGCATGGGCATTCTCGTATTTCACGCTCCGGGACGGCCTGGTCCTGTCCTATGTCGCGTCGATGACCGCGGCGCTGGTCGCCAGCATCGTGCCGCTGATCCGCAGCTACGGCCTGCCCTACGGCTGGTCCCCGCACCTGCGCCCGCTGCTCGCGCTCGCGCGGACCAACGTGCCGCTGGCGGGCGCCGATGCGCTCGAATGGGGCACCCGCAACGTCGACCGCTTCATCCTCGGGGTGCTGTTCGAGCCCAGGATCGTCGGCATCTATTACATGGCGCAACAGGTCGCGTCGTTGCCGCAGAAGTTGAAGACCAGCTTCGATCCGATCCTGGGCCCGGTCATCACCGAGGCGCTCGCCCGCGACGACAAGCCCGCCATCGCCAACCAGGTGCGCCAGGTCGCGTTCTGGATCGTCGCCGCGCAGGCGGGCCTGGCGCTGATGGGCTCGATCCCCGGCGAAGCGGTGATGGGGGTCGTCGGGCCGCAGTTCGTCGCGGGCACCGCCGCGCTCGCCTTCCTGCTGACCGCCGAGGCGCTGGCATCGACCGGGGCGGTGTCGGAAACCGCGCTGGTCTACATGGCGCGCCACCGCAACCTGATGATCTCGGGCGCGATGCTGGCGTTCCAGGTCGCTTTGTCGTTCGGACTGGTGTTCGTGTTTCGCCGGATCGGCTGGCCCCCCAATTGGCAGGCGGCGGGTCCCGCGGTCGCGCTGATGCTGTCGCTGGGGCTGACCTCGCTCATCAAGGCGTGGCTGCTGTCGCGATTGACGCAGGCGCGGGTGTCGCCGCTGCGCTGGCCGCTGGTATGGGCGGTACTCGCCGCGATCGTCGTCGGCTCGCTGTTCACCGCTTTGCCCAAACGGCTGGAATGGGCCGAGCTGCTCTTCGGCGTCCCCGCCATCGCCGGCGTCTATTTCCTGATCCTGTGGCGCTACGCCTTCGGCCCCGCCGACCGCGCGCTGTTCGTCAAGGCGCCGCGCACCGCGGCGCTGCCGAACGAGGGCAGCCCGCTCAATGCCGGAAGTGGCGTATCCCGGTAAACACCATCGCCAGCCCCGCCGCGTCCGCCGCCGCGATCACCTCGTCGTCGCGGATCGACCCGCCCGGCTGGATCACCGCAGTCGCCCCCGCCTCGACCGCCGCCAACAGCCCGTCGGCGAAGGGAAAGAACGCATCCGACGCCACCGCCGACCCGATCGTCCGTGGCGCGGCCCAGCCCGCCTTGTCCGCGGCGTCCTTCGCCTTCCACGCCGCGATCCGCGCCGACTCCAGCCGGTTCATCTGCCCCGCGCCCACGCCTGCGGTTGCGCCGTCCCTAGCATAGACGATCGCGTTCGACTTGACGTGCTTGGCGACCGTCCAGGCAAAGCGGCAATCCGCCAGCTCCTGCTCGGTCGGCGTGCGCTTCGTCACAACCTGAAGGTTGCCGAGCATGCCATTGTCGCGCGACTGAACCAGCCAGCCCCCCGCAATTGCCTTCATCGCCATCCCCCCGCGCGCCGCATCGGGCAGCGCGCCCGTCAGCAGCAGCCGCAGATTCTTCTTCGCCGCGAACAGCGCGATCGCCTCCTCGTCGGCGTCCGGCGCCACGACGACTTCGGTGAAGATGCCCGTGATCGCCCGCGCGGTCGCCGCATCGAGCGGGCGGTTCAGCGCGACGATGCCGCCGAACGCCGACACGCTGTCGCACGCGAACGCCGCCGCACAAGCGTCCGCCAGCGTCGCCGCGCTCGCCACCCCGCACGGATTGGCATGCTTGACGATCACGCAGGTCGGCGCGGCATCGCGAAATTCGGACACCAGCTCCAGCGCCGCGTCGGCATCGTTCAGATTGTTGTAGCTGAGCGCCTTACCCTGCACCTGCCGCGCCTGGCCGATTCCCCGCGCGGCGGGTCCGGCATGGTGGTAGAACGCCGCCTGCTGGTGCGGGTTCTCGCCGTAGCGCAGCACCTCCGGTCGTTCGAGCACCAACGGCAACGTCGCCGGAAACCGCTCGCCCTGATCCGCGAACGCGAACCAGCTCGCGATGGCCGCATCATAGGTCGCGGTCGCCGCAAACGCCTTGGCCGCGAGCAGTCGCCGTTCGTCGAGCGTCGTGCGTCCCTTGGCAACCAGCGGATAATCCGCCGGATCGGTCACGCACGCGACAAACGCATGGTTCTTCGCCGCCGACCGCACCATCGACGGCCCGCCGATGTCGATATTCTCGACGATCTCCGCCCGCTCCGCTCCCTTGGCGACGGTCGCGGCGAACGGATACAGGTTGACCACCACCAGATCGATCGCGCCGATCCCGTGGGCAGCCATCGCCGCCGCATGCCCCGCATCGTCGCGCACCCCGAGCAGCGCGCCGTGGATCATCGGATGCAGCGTCTTCACCCGCCCATCCATCATCTCGGGAAACCCGGTGACGTCTGCGACATCGCGCACGTCCAAGCCGGCTTCGCGCAACGCCTTCGCGGTACCCCCGGTCGAGATCAGCTCCACCCCCCGCTCCGCCAACACGCGCGCGAGCTCGACGACCCCGGTCTTGTCGGACACGGACAGCAAGGCACGGCGGATGAGGATGTCGGTCATGGGCGCAGCGCTTAACGCTTGGAGGGCGCGTCGTCACCCGTCAGGTTCTACAAGGGGGGACGACGGCAAAGCCGCCGTCGACCGGGTTCGGGCGAGCCGACCCGCCGGGCGTGCCGGGCGCTGCGCTCGCTACGCTGTGCGCAGCGGCGCGGGCGTCGCCGCGCCTGCGCCCGTCACAACGCCCGCTTGAACGCCCAGCTCACGCTCGCGCCGCCCGCAGGCGCTTCGCCACTCACCACCAGCTGCTGCGTCGCCACAGTCCCCGCGATGCCGTCGATCCACACGCTGTCGTCGATCGCCAGCGTGCCGCCGCGCACCCGGAACTGCCACATCGCGCCGCCCCCCGATCCCTGGCCCGGCAGCCGCAGGATCGCCGCCAGCCCGTCGGCGGTCGGCGAGGCGCGCACCCCTGCCCCCAGGTGGAAGCGGATCGCGAAGGGGGTCGTGCCCGGCCGCTGCTTGCGCCCGCGCGGCAGCAGCGCATCGTCGCCGCGCAGCTCGCGCCCATCGGCGGTCAGCATCAGCTGGCGGCGGTGGACCAAGCCCCAGCGGCGGACATAGCCGTCGTGCGATACCTCGATCCGGCTGGCGGCATCCGATTCCTGCCGCCCCAGCTCGACCTCGCCGACGCCGCGCCCGAGCGTCCCGTCGGCGTGGATCGCGGTCGAATTGCTGTCGCCGACGATCAGCGTCGAATGCGCCGCAGTGGTCCGCAGGCCCTGCACCAGCGCGGCGGGCAGCGATCCGGCCGCCGCCGCCGATCCGCCGCAATTGACGACGATCCGGTGCGCGCCGTCGGAGAATTCGAACGCCAGCGTCGATGCGCAGCCGCCATGGATCGCCCGCGCCACCGGCGGCGGCGCCGCATCGACGATCAGCACCGCGGTGCCCGTGGCGAGCCGCTGATAGCCCCAGTCGCGCGCCTGGCGAAGCGGCCGGGTCCTCACTCCACTCGCCGCGATGACCGCGGCGATGTGTTCGGGCGTGTCCGGCCCGCCGCCCTGCCAGCTCGACAGCGCGCGGTCGCCGTGCGTCGCGCCGAGCAGCGCGCCGACCATCCGCACCAGCGCCGCCGCCACCGCTTCGGGCAGCTCCAGCCGCCGCGCCGCATACACTTCGCGCAAGCTCGCCAGCAGCTGAATCGAATCGAGCAACATCGCCGGCGAGCGCGACACCGATCCGCCGTCGTCGAACAGCGACGTGCCCAGCGCGCGCGCCAGCCCCGCCTCGCCGAACGCCTGCCGCGGATCGCCGCCCGGGATCAGCAGCCCCGCCGCGACCACCCCGCACCATGCCGCGATTCGCGCCGCGCCCGGCGGCGCCTTGTCCGCGCCGCGGTCCAGATGCCGCGCCCCCTTCGCCAGCACGTTCAGCACCCGCGAGCGATAGATCAAGTCCGCCGACGACAGGATCAGCGGCGCGTGCGCGGTCCAGAACAGGATGCGCCGCCCCCACAGGTCCGGCCGCCACGCCAACGGGTCGACCGTGTCGGCATGCGCATCGAGCCAGCGCGCCATCAGCGCCTCGGCAACCGGCGCGCCCTGCGCCCGGGTCGCGACGGTCGACAGGTCGCGCAGCCAGGCAAAGGCGTGGAGATGCTCGACGAATGCCCGGCTCGCATCCGGCCGCTTCATGTCGAGCGAAGCGATCGCGCGCGTCTCGCCGCGATAGGCCAGCTCGCCGTCGAGCAAGCCGCGCCCGCGCCCGACATCGCCGGCGACCGGATCGTCGGGCACCGCGATCAGCTTGAGCGGATGCCGCCCCTTCAGCCGCAGCCCGTGGATCGGCGTCCGCCAGGTCAGCCGGTGCAGCCGCTCGGCCAGCCGCTCGGCGAGCGACAGGCCGGTCGTCCCGCCGACCCGCATCAGCCGCTTGCCTTCGTCGATCCCGTCGGCCGCGGGCGGCTCCTCGCTCACGCGCCCCTCAGACCTGCGATATTGGCGGCGTAATGCTCGGGCCCGCCGCGGAACACCGCGGTCCCCGCGACCAGCGCATCCGCGCCCGCCGCGATGCACCGCGCCGCGGTCTCGGCATCGATGCCGCCATCGACCTCCAGGTCGATCGCACGCCCGCTCGCATCGATCATCTTGCGCACCGCCGCGATCTTCTTGAGCTGCCCCTCGATGAACGCCTGCCCGCCAAAGCCGGGATTGACGCTCATCACCAGCACCAGGTCGGCGAGATCGAGCAGGTAATCGAGCGCCTTGGCGGGCGTCCCCGGGCACAGCACCACCCCCGCACGCTTGCCCAGCCCCTTGATATGCTGGAGCGAGCGATGGATGTGCGGCCCCGCCTCGACATGAACCGAGATGCAGTCCGCCCCGGCCTCGGCGAAGGCGTCGAGATACGCATCGACCGGCGAAATCATCAGGTGGACGTCGAACGGTTTCGCGGTGCACCCGCGCACCGACTTCATCACCGCGGGGCCGAACGAGATGTTGGGCACGAAATGCCCGTCCATCACGTCGACATGGATCCAGTCCGCGCCCGCCCGGTCGATCGCGCGTACCTCCTCGCCCAGCCGCGCGAAATCGGCGGAGAGGATGGAAGGGGCGATACGGACGGGGTTGGGCATAAACGTGTCTCTGTTCCTGCGGGGCAACGCTCCCCCCGTTCGTGCTGAGCGAAGTCGAAGCACATGAGTCTCATGCCCTTCGACTTCGCTCAGGGCGAACGGCAATGATCTATCCTGCCCGAGGCGTCTCTATCAGCCCCGCCCCGCGCTACAAGCCGCGCCGGAACTTCGCCACGAAGAACCCGTCGCACCCGCCCGCGTCCGCCAGCATCCCCGGCAGCGTCCGCAGCCAGCCGCGCTCGGTTTCGCCGAACGGCATCGCCACCGACTCCGGCACGAAGCGCGCGTCGTTCGCCAGGAACGCCTCGGCCCGCTCCTCGCCCTCCGCGCGCTCCAGCGAACAGGTGGCATAGACCAGCGCCCCGCCCGGCTTCACCCAGTCCGCCGCGCGCGCCAGGATGCGCTGCTGCACTTCGGCCAACTCGGCGATTACCGCCGGGCGGACCCGGTGCAGCACGTCGGGATGGCGGCGGAAGATGCCGGTCGCGCTGCACGGCGCATCGATCAGCACCGCATCGGCCTGGGCGGCGGGCTGCCATTCCAGCACGTCGGCCCGCACCACCTCGGCGTCGAGCGCATTGCGCTTCAGATTGTCGCGAAGTCGCGCCAGACGACTTTGCGATTGATCGACCGCGGTCACCTGCCACCCGGCGGCCGCGAGCTGGCACGTCTTGCCGCCCGGCGCGGCACACAGGTCGAGGACGGTTCCGGCCCCTTCGCCCAGCAAGCGTGCGGGCAGCGACGCCGCGATGTCCTGCACCCACCAGCCGCCGTCGGCATAGCCGCGCAAATCGGGGACGTGGCCGGCGCCATGCAGCCGCACATGCCCGGGCAGCAGCGTCCCGCCCTCGGGCGCCACCGCATCGCCGTCGGCGAGCGTCAGGTCGAGCGGCGGCGGCGCGGCGATGGCGCGTGCCGCTGCCTCGACCATCGCCTCGCCCCACGCGGCACCCCAGCGCTCGGCCACCAGGGGCGGCAGCGCCGGAACCTCGGGCAACGTCGCGTCTCGGCGCATCAAAGTCCCGAACACCCCGTGGACCAGCTTGCGCGGACCGCCGTCGACCAGCGGCAGCACCGTCGCGATCGCGGCGTGCGGCGGCGTGCCCAGCGCCAGCACCTGGACCAGCGCGATCCTGAGCGCGAAGCGCGCCTTGGCGTCGTCGGGCAGCCGGTGCTGCGTCGCCGAATCGATCAGCGCATCGAGATCGGGAACCCGCCGGAGCGCCTCCGCCGCGATCGCATGCGCCAGACCACGGTCGGGACCGCCCGGAATCGCCCGCGTCGCTCCCGGCAGCGCCGCCTCCAGCGACTCGCCACGCCGGAGCACCGCGTCGAGCAGCCTGAGCGCCGCACGCCGCGATGCGGTGCCGAGCGGGTCGGGACCGCGCGGGGTCACGCGCGCCGCTGCAATGGGGTGAAGGTCACTTGGCAAATCTCCTGAGCGCCCCGATGTGGGATGCGCGCCCTACCCGCGCAATCCAGGAGTGACCAGCGATGGGCCAGCGCCCGCCCCACGTGAAGCCCCCCGCCCACTGGTCCGCCAGCCCGCCCGCGCCCAAGCCCGAGCCGGTGCGAGCGACCACCGACCCGTTGCCCAAGGACCCGACCCGCTACGGCGACTGGGAGCTCAAGGGCATCGCCATCGATTTTTGAGGGGCTGACGAGCGACTGAATCCGTCACGGTCAGCCGAGGCGGCCTGATCCTTATGCTCCCCCGCCAGGGGGAGGATCGTTACGCTTCGGCAGGCGGCGCACCGCACCCCTCTCCCCGGAACGTTTCGCACCCGTCGCACGTCCCCGCCCGATGACCCGCCGCACCCTTCGCCGCACCGCGATCGCCGCCGGCCTCGTCGCCGCCGTGCTTCTGCTGGTCGTCGCCGCTCTCCCCTTCGGCTGGCTCCGCGGCATCGTCGCCGAGCGGCTGAGCGCCCGCATCGGCCGCCCGGTCTCGATCGCCGCGATCGAGCGGGTCGACCGCTTCGGCTTCACCCCGACCGTCGCGATCCGCGGCTTGCGCATCCCCCAGCCCGCCTGGGCAGGCACCGGCGACATGATCCGCATCGACCGCGCACAGGCGACGGTCCCGATCTGGCCGCTGCTGATCGGATCGCTGCGCCCGCACGCGGTCACCGTCTCGGGCCTGCGCGCGGCGCTCGTCCGCGACGCCGAGGGCCGCACCAATTGGGCCGGCTCGGACCGTCGAAGCGGACAGCGTGGACGCGGGATCGAAGGATTGACGATCCGCGACGCCGTTCTCGATTACCGCGACGCCAAGCGCGACCGGCGCGTCGTCGCGCGGGTCTCGTCCGACCCGCAATCCGGCTTCCACGCCGCGGGCACCGGCGTGATCCACGGCAACCCGGTCCGAGTCGCCTTCGCCGGCGCTCCCATCGTCGCCGCCCGGCGCGGTGCATGGCCGTTCACCGCCACCATCGACGGCCCCGCCCTCGCGATGACCGCGCACGGCACGATGGCCCGCCCGCTCGACACCGCGACGATGACGCTCGACGTCACCGCCCGCGCCACAGACCTGGCGCTGATCGACGCGGTGATCGAGGCCGGGCTGATCCGCACCCAGCCGGTGACGCTGTCCGCGCACGTCCGCCACGACCCCGCGCGCTGGCAGATCACCGCCTTGCGCGGCACGATCGGCCGGTCGGCGATCGCGGGTGCGCTGAGCGTCGCCCGAAGCGGCGACCGCAACCGGGTCGACGGCACGATCCGCGCGGCCCGCCTCGACTTCGACGATCTGTCGACCGACGCGGGTATCGCGCGCGGCCAAGCGCTCGAACGCCGGATCGGGCCTAAACTGGTGCCGAACATGCGGGTCGATATCGGCAAGATCGCGCGCACGGACGGCAGGGTCCGGTTCGTGGTGAACCGGGTGCTGAGCCGTCAGGGGCCGCCGGCGATCCGGGCGATGTCGGGCACGCTGACGATGGACCACCGCCTGCTCCGCGTCGATCCGCTGGTCCTGCAGCTCGCACGCGGCGCGGCGACGGGTCATGTCGTCGTCGACCAGCACGACGGCGGTCCCGAGCCGTTGGTCACGATCGACCTCGCCCTGCGCAACAGCGACGTCCCTTCGCTGATGGGCGGCGAAGGCACCTACACCGGGCGAGCCGAAGGGCGCGCACGACTGAGCGGCACCGGCGAGACGCTGCGCGCGGCGGTGGGGCGCAGCGACGGCCGGATCGGCTTCGTCATCCGCGACGGCGCGCTGCCCGAACGGCTCGCCGCGGCGCTCGGCTTCGATGCGCTGCGCACCCTGCTGGCCAGTGGCGACGCGCGCGCCGGCCTGCGTTGCGTGGTCGCCGGGCTCGACGTCCGCCACGGCGTCGGGCGCACCGATCCGCTGGTCGTCGACACGACGCAGAGCCGCCTCGACGGCACCGGCACCGTCACCTTTCCCGCCGAAACGCTGGCGATCCGGTTCACCGGCGCGCCCAAGCACGGCGGCGGTCTCCGCCTTCCCGGCGCGGTCGTCGCCACCGGCACGCTGAAGGCGCCCGCGGTCTACGTGCCCCCGCAGGTCAAGTCGGTCGGCAACATCTTCAAGGCGATCGGCCGCGCGATCCGCGGGCGCCAGGGCCCGCTCGCCACCGACGCGAACTGCGCCGCGCTGGCCGCCCGGGTGCTGCGCTGACCCCCCTTGCGATGTTGGATTTTCTCGCGCAGCCCGGCACCGTTCTTTCTCGGCGTCGGCAATCCTCGCACCGCGTCCATGCGCGACCTTTGCGAAGTTTCAGCCCCGGACGATGGTGCGCATTGGCCTCACCTTAGCCTCACCTTCCGCGCGCGCTTTACGCCTTCACCCCGGCCCCGCGCACCGCTTCGGCGCCCGGATCGAGCGGCCAGCGCGCGCGCGCAGGCACGTCGAGCGGGTCGAACAACCCCGCGGCGAAGCGCTCCGCGCCCGCCCAGGCGATCATCGCCGCATTGTCGGTGCACAACCACCCCGGCGGCGCGACGAAGCGCAGGCCATTCGCCGCCGCCAGCGCCTCCAGCGCGGTCCGGACCGCGCCGTTCGCCGCCACCCCGCCCGCGACGACGAGCGCGGTCACGCCTTCCACGCGCAGCAGCGCCCGCGCGGTCCGGTCGATCAGGCAATCGACCGCCGCCTGCTGGAACGACGCCGCGATATCCTCAGGGGCATACTGCCCCGCCGCCCGCGCCACCGCGCTCTTCAGCCCGGCGAACGAGAAATGCGGCTCGGCCGATCCCAGCAAAGGTCGCGGCAACGCCACCGCCTTGGCGTCGCCTGCCCGCGCAGCCGCCTCCACCGCGGGCCCGCCCGGAAAGCCCAGTCCCAGCAGCTTGGCGGTCTTGTCGAACGCCTCCCCCGCCGCATCGTCGATCGTCGTCGCCAGCCGCCGGTAACGCGCCACCCCCTCGACCAGCAGCAACTGGCAATGCCCGCCCGACACCAGCAGCAGCAGGTACGGGAATGCCAGCGCCGGGTCCGACAGCCGCGGCGAGAGCGCATGCCCCTCCAGGTGGTTGACCGCGATCAGCGGCTTGCCTGCCGCATGCGCCAGCGCCTTGCCCGTCACGAGCCCGACCATCACCCCACCGATCAGCCCCGGCCCCGCGGTTGCCGCCACCGCATCGACATCGGCCAGCCGCACCCCCGCATCGGCCAGCGCCGCCTCGACCAAGGGCACCAGCACCTCGACATGCGCACGCGCCGCGATCTCGGGCACCACCCCGCCGTAAGGCCGGTGCGCCGCCTCCTGCCCGGCCAGCCGGTGCGCCAGCACTTGCGCGGAGCCGGTCACCAGCGCCGCCGCGGTCTCGTCGCACGAGGATTCCAGGCCCAATATCAGCATGGCCCGCGCTGTAACGGCTCGCATCCGGCTTGTCGAAACGTCGCCTGCGCGCCACAACCCGCGCGATGCAGTTCAGACTAGGCACCCGCGGCTCGGCCCTCGCCCTTGTCCAGGCGAACATGGTTCGCGATGCCTTGTGCGCCGCCCACGGCTGGGGCCCGGACCAGGTCGACATCATCCCCATCCGCACCACCGGGGACCGCGTCCAGAACGTCGCGCTCGCCGACATCGGCGGCAAGGCGCTGTGGACCAAGGAGCTTGACCGCGCGCTTCTCGACGGCGAGGTCGATTGCACGGTCCATTCGATGAAGGACGTCGAGACGATCCGCCCCGTCGACATCGCGCTGGTCGCGATGCTGCCGCGCGCCGACGTCCGCGACCGGCTGATCGGCGCCGACTCGGTCGATGCGCTGCGCCACGGCGCGGTCGTCGGCACCAGCAGCCCGCGCCGCCGCGCCCAGCTGCTCCGCATGCGCCCCGACCTCAGGATCGTCCTGTTCCGCGGCAACGTCGGCACCCGCCTCGCCAAGCTGGCGGCGGGCGAGGTCGACGCCACGCTGCTCGCCGCCGCCGGGCTCGACCGCCTCGACCGCGGCGACATCGGCGTCGCGCTCCCCACCGACCTCATGCTCCCCGCCCCCGCGCAAGGCGCGGTCGGCATCGAGGTCCGCGCCGCCGACCAAGCCGCCCGAGAGGCCGTCGCCGCGATCGACCATTCCGAGACGAGCGCCTGCGTCCTCGCCGAACGCGCGCTGCTGGCGCGGCTAGGCGGCGACTGCCACACCCCCGTCGCCGCCATGGCTTCACTCGCAGGCGAGACCCTGCGGCTGCGCGCCGAACTGCTCGCCGAAGACGGCAGCGCGCAGGTCGAGGCCAGCATCGAAGGCGTCGCCGGCGAAGCCTGCGGCCGCGAGCTCGCCGCCGACCTCCTCGGCCGCGCGCCCCCCGAGATCCGCCGGCTGTTCGCGGCTTGACCCGCCCCCTCGCGGTGCTCCGCCCCGAACCGGGCAACACCGCGACCGCCCGGCGGATCGAGGCACTCGGCCTCACCGCGATCCGCCTGCCGCTGTTCGCCATCCGCGCCGTCGCCTGGACACCCCCCGATCCGGCGCATTACGATGCGTTGCTGCTGACCAGCGCCAACGCGGTCCGCCACGCCGGCACCGGGCTCGAAGCCGTACACGGCCTGCCGGTGGTCGCGGTCGGCGAAGCGACCGCCCGGGCAGCGCGCGCCGCCGGGCTGACGGTGGAGACGGTGGGAGAAGGCGATGCCGCGGCGGCGATCCGGGCCAGCGCGGGCAAGCGGCTGCTCCACCTCGCCGGGCACGACCGCGTCGATACCGGCGTGGACGCGATCACCGTCTACACTGCCGAAACAGTGCCGGTGGCATCGGTCGCGATGCTGGCGGGCAGCGTCGCCCTCCTCCATTCGGCCCGCGCCGCCCGGCGGCTGGCCGAACTCCTCCAACGCGATGCCGTCCGCGACTTGCGCATCGCCGCTTTGAGCGAAGCGGTGCGCGCGGCCGGGCCCGACTGCCCCGGCGCGGTCGCCGGTCGCCCGGACGACGCGACGCTCGTCGCCCTCGCCGCACGCCTCGCCGATTGACCGCGGGCGCCGGCCCGCGGATAAGTCCGCCGATGACCGACTTTCCGCCGATCCACACGCCGGTGCGACGCGGGCTCCGCGCGGGCACCGTCCTGGTCCTGATCCTGCTCGCCTTTGCCGCGGGCCTCGCGCTCGCGGTCTATGCCGTCCGCCACGTCGCCTGGTTCGCACAGCCCGCCGCGGTCACCGCCGCGCCGGTACAGAAGCCGCAGACGGTGGTGGCGGTCGCGCCCGCGGTCCAGACCGACCCGGCCGCGCTCGCCACCCGCGAAGCCGTGCTGGCCGGTCAGCTCGCCGCGCTCGAGGCGCGCACCGCCACGATCACCGCCGACGCCCAGAATGCCGGAACCCAGGCGACCCGCGCGGAGGCGCTGCTCGTCGCCTTTGCGTCGCGCCGCGCGCTCGATCGCGGGCTGGGCCTCGGCTATCTCGAAGCGCAGCTCCGTGCCCGCTTCGGCGCGAGCGAGCCGCGCGCGGTCGCCTATATCGTCCAGGCGTCGCGCGCACCGCTGACGCTCGGCGACCTGCGCGAGGGGTTGGCAGAGATCGGCCCCGACATCGCCAGCGGCGCGCACGAGGGCTGGGCTGCGGGCGTCCGCCGCGAGCTCGGCACGCTGGTGGTGATCCGCAAGGACGGCACCCCCTCGCCGCTGCCCGAGGACCGCTTGGCCCGCGCCCGCCGCTTGCTGGAAGGCGGGCAGGTCGAGGCGGCGCGCGCGGAAGTCGCCCGGCTTCCCGGCGCGACCCAGGCGACCAACTGGATGGCGGCGGCCAAACGCTACGTCACCGCCCGCCACGCGCTCGACATCCTCGAAAGCGCCGCGATCCAGGGCGCCGCCGTGCAACCCGCCGCACCACCGCCGCCGACCGTCACCACCTATCCCTGAACCCGATCGATCCCGATCTTCTCGATCCCGATCTTCTTGATCAGCGCCATCGCACCCTGTGGCGCGCGCACCTTGGCGCCATTGATGAAGAACACGAACGTGTCGCGCTGGCGCTTGGGCGGCGCGGCGTCCTCGACATAGGGCAGACCCTCTGGGCGCCCGCCCGCGTCCCAGGTCCGCGCATGCCTGGCCCAATCGTCGAGCGCGGCCGGCGCATAGCCCGCATCGAACCGCTCCTCCGCCGCCTCCAGCCGCGCATAGACGAAGTCGCCGGTGACATCCGCGATCGCCGGATAGTCCGCCGAATCCGCGAACACGATCGCCACCCCCGCCTCCCGGCACATCGCCACGAAGGCCGGGTCCGCGAAACTCTCGTGCCGCACATGGATGGCATGCCGCAACGCGACGCCGTCCTGCTTGGCGGGCAGCAGTTTCAGGAATGCGCCGAAATCGCCGGCATCGAACCGCTTGGTCGCCATGAATTGCCACAGGATCGGCCCCAGCATGTCGCCAAGCTCGACGATCCCCTGCCCGCAGAACCGCGCGATCGACTCGCCCGCCTCGGCCAGCACCTTGCGATTGGTGCAATAGCGCGATGCCTTGAGCGCAAAGACGAACCCAGCGGGCACCTGCGCCCGCCAGCTCGCGAAGGTCGCGGGCTTGAACCCCGAATAATAGGTCCCGTTGACCTCGATCGCGCTCAGCTTGCCCGCGGCATATTCCAGCTCGCGCTTGTGCGGCCACTTCTCGGGAAAGAACGTGCCGCGCCACGGCTCATAGGTCCAGCCGCCGATGCCTATGCGAATCGTCATCGATATCCTCGCGCCAAACCCTGCTCCCCTAGCGCGGCGTCCAGCTCGGCAAAGACACCTGCCGAGCGCCACAACCGGCGATTGCCGACGACATACACGACCTCCTTGGCCCGCGTCACCGCGACGTTGCCGAACATCGGCTCCGAGCAGCGGCGATGGACGAGCAACGGCACGCCGACCGTCCGATCGCCCGGAAACGTCGCGAACCAGGCAGTGGCCGCGTCGGCAAGCGTCTGTACCGAGCCGGCGGGCGCCGCGAAGCGATCGGCATCGACCCCGAAGGTCCGGCAGATCGCATGCGTCGGCCGTTCGGGCAGCATCACCACCGGCGGCACCTGGATCGGGTCGCCGACGACGATCGCGCGTCCGGCGCGCATGATCGCGCCGACCGCCTGCTGCGGCGAAGCCTGTCCCGCCTCGTCCACGAGCAGCCAGCCGAGCGAGGCAGGCGGCATCCGTCCGAGCATCGTGCCGACCGAGGCGAAGGTCGTCGACATCGTCGGCACGACGAGGAACAGGCTGGACCACAGGTCCGGGATCAGCGCGTCCTTTGCGGGATCGCCCAGCCCCTTGCCGTCGAGCACCTGGAGCGCCGCACCCAGATTGTGCCGCAACGGCTTGGCGGCGGCGTCGATAAAGGCGCGGTGCAGATCGAGCGCGGCCTGGAACAACGCATCGCGCTCGCGGTGTTCGTCTGCGGTGAACCACGGCGAGGATGGTTGTACTTGGTCCCTGGTTGCCTTGAAGAAATCGTCATCGATCGCGGTCGCCCGCCGACTCTCCCGCTCGCGCCGCCATTCCGCCAGCACCGGCTCGATCAGCGATACGATGGCTGCGGCGCGCGCCTCTGCGCCAAGGCCGAACCAGGGCGATCGCACCAAGAGCGGTGGCAGGCGGGACGGCAACAGCTTGGCGTCCGCCGCCCGCCCGCCTGCGCTGGCAAGCGCGGATGACAAGGGATCGTGCATCGCCTTCCAGGCGCGGAAGCGGCCGAGCCGAAAGAGGCGCTGGATCAGGCCGGGACGCTCCGCACCGTGGGCGCGTACCGCTGCGAACGCCCGTTCGAGCGCGGGAAGGTGACGATGGCGCAGGCGAAACAGCTCGACCCGCTCGCGGGTGGCGGCGACCTGTTTCTCCAGCGCATGAAAATGCGCCCGCGCCGCCTGCCATCGCCGCAAGGCCTCGCGCCGGTCGAGCGGCGGGTCGAGTTCGGCGACGATGCGCGGCGGCCGCTTGGCCCCGTCCGGCCCGGCGACCTCGGGTTTGCGGCCATCGATGGCCTTGAAGTAGGCGAACAGCCCCGTCTCTTCGGCCCACCAGAAACTATTCTTGAAGGCGCTCCGATTGCTGCCGTTGCCGAGCACCGCAGCGATCGCGCCCCAGCTTTCCTGTCCGAGCAGACCGTCGGCCATTGGCTTGAAATAGCGCAGGCCCGGCGCGCCTGCGGCGACGGCACCGATCGCGGGCAATTCGGCGCTGACATTCTCGACCGCCTTGTTGTTCGACGAGGCGACCAGCATCTCGAATCCCTTCAGCTGCGGGTCGAGCCGGTAGAGATGGATCCACGCCCCGCCGAGGTTCAGCCTGGCACCCGATGACGTGAACGCCTGCTCCGGATCGTCGAAGTCCGCCATGACGCCCGCACGCGCGGTCACGAGCGGGGCGACGACATCGCGCAACAGCGTCGTCTTGCCGGTGCCGGGTGGCCCGTTGACCGCCAGGATTTCGCCGGGCTTCTGCGCCGTCGCCAGGTTCACCGCAGCCTGCTGCATCAGGACAAGCGGATGGCGCCCAGGTCCCGGCCATCGCGCAGACGGAAAACACGCAGGCGCAACGACGGCTTCGATCGCGTCCTGGTCGTCGAGGAGGTCGCGCCGCGTACCCGGCGGGATAGCGCCGAGAAATCGCTTGAGCGTGTCCGGCGCCTCCCCCTTGGCGAACAGCGCGGCGGCCTTGCCCAGGTCCTTGAGGAAGAAGCTGTTGAGCAGCAGTGCATCGGGCGGCTCACTGGACCTGAATGGCACTGTACTGCGCACCGCAAAGGACGGCGGCTTGGCCATCGTGGCGTCGAGCCCGACTTCGGCGACCAGCCAGCGATAGGCCGCCGTGATCGCGGCGTCGTCCAGCGGCACCGCCTTGCCGTCCGGCCCTTCGCGATACATGCGCTGGTGAAGCGCCGTCTGGATACGCTCCTCTTCCTCGGACCAGCGGCTGAGCGCCGCCGGGTCGCCGCCAAGCGCCAGCGGAAGCCCCCATCCGAAGCTGGACACGACGGCGCAGGCATCGGCAACCGGGCGCCCCTCGCGGTCGACGATCACGACCGCCAGAGGCGTCTCGCCACGTGCCTGCGGCTTTTCGGGCCGGGCGTCCGCGAAGCGCTGGAGCAATCGGTCGATCGCCGGTTGCATGACGACGGAGCCGAGGACCACCTGGAAATAGAGCCGGGTGCCCGGTGGTCCCTTTGCGACTCCGCCCGCCCAGGGCAGGCCGCGATCGAAGCGGGCGACGTGGCGGGGATCGCCCGCAAGCTTGGCCGGCGTGGTGAACGTCGACGGGGACAGCACCTCCATCACCGTCCAGGCACGCAGGATGTCCTGCGGATCGTTGGCGATCGTCTCGCGTAGGGGCAGCGGCTTGGCAGAGGGTGACACGAACGGCGGTACGGGGGATGTCGGCGGTGCCGGTCGCGACGGGGGCGATGCCGTGCCTGTCGCCGCGAGCATCTTTTCCAGCCGCTTCTGCAAGGCCCGCGCCTTGGGGACCGTTCGATGGCTCAGCTCGACAAGGATCGCTTCATTGGTCGCGCGCCGATCGGGCGCATCCTGCACCAGGCGCTCCAGTTCGGCGATGCCGAGCTGGGCATAGGGCCGGCCGGTAAAGGTCATCGGCGCAAGGTGACGCGAACGCGGGCGATACGTTGCGGCATGGGTCTGGCGTACTCCCGGGCGCGGCAGCCATTGTCATCAGGCCTGCACCGCATGGCCCTTGCGGACCATATCGATTGGCAGTTTTCATGGAAAGGCTGGAGCCGGCGAAGGGAGGCATTCGCGACCGTCGTTCCTGAAGGCCTTTGTGCGAATGCCAGTGGCCCCGGTGGTGCCCGCTCCTGCTCGGAATTGGTGCGCCAAGCGGGAACCCCGAAGCCGGCTCGAAGCCATCTGCAGCGTGAGGTGCGTCACCCCTGCGGCATCGGCGGCGTGCATGGCGTCGAGTGCCGCCAGATAGGTGTCGGTGTTGTGGGACTGACCTGTTCCCCTTTCGGAATTGGAAGGTTGGGAATTCCCAACGTCCAGTCCCCGTTCCGTCACGGTCGTGCAACCCCGCTGTCACAGCGCCCAGCTACGCACCGTGCAGCCGAAAGCGGCAGGGGAAGACAAGCAGTGACGAGCAAGAACACGACGCGCCGGCAGCTGCTGCGCGCGACCGCCATGCTGGGCGCCATGTCGGGCGCGAGCTTCGCCGGCGCGGCAGAGCCCGCCAAGGCGAACGTCGCCCCCGTCACCTCGACCGGACCGACAGTCCCCGCGGACGATCAGACCCGGCAGACCGGCCTCGCCGAGGGATCGGACATCGTCGTGACTGCAACCAGGCCCAACGAGATCGCGCCCGTCACCGCGTCTCTCCAGACAACCCAGCCGCAATCGGTGATCAGCCGGTCCTTCATCGAGGACTCGCTTCCCGCGACGTCGGACTTCAACCAGATCGCGCTGATCTCGCCCTCGGTGTCCAACACCGGCAGCGCCAACGGCGCGGGCCTTTCCGAGTCGAAGGCGCAGATCCGCGGCTTCCAGGACGGCGAATACAATATCACCTACGACGGCGTGCCGTTCGGCGACACCAACGATCCGACCCATCATCCCAACACCTTCTTCCCGTCGAACACGATCGAGACGCTGATCGTCGACCGCGGTCCGGGCAACGCCGGCCAGCTCGGGCAGGCGACCTTCGGCGGCAACATAAACCTGTTCTCCCGCGCCGCGCGTGAGGAGGCGGGGCTCGAGGCGAAGGCGAGCTACGGCACGTTCGACACGGTGCTGGTGCGCGGCCTCCTTCAGACCGGGGAGATCGACCGGTTGGGCGGCGCGCGCGGGGTGTTCAGCAGCCAGGCGATCCATTCCGACGGCGCGCGGACGTTCAGCCCGTTCCGTTCCTTCAACATCTTCGGCAAGGTGGTCATCCCGGTCGGTCCGTCGGCGCGGCTGACCCTGCTCGGCACATACAACGTCAATCGCTTCAACCAGCCGGACAACGATGGCGCGACGACGTCGCAGGTCGCGCTCTACGGCAAGCAGTTCAGCCTCAACGCCGACCCGAACAGCCAGACCTTCTATGGCTACAACCACACCCACAAACGCACCGACTTCGAGATCGTGCGCTTCGACGCCGATCTCGGGCACGGCTCCACCTTCGACAATCGGGCCTACACCTACAGCTACGACAACGAGACGCTGTCGGGGAACGACGTCACGCTGTTCGCGACCGCGACACCGGCCCAGATCGCGGCGGCCAACACGGTGGTGCTGACGCCCGGCGCCAAGGCCGTGTCGGGCGTGCCGGGCTACACCAAGACCAACAGATATCGGGTGTTCGGCGACATCGCGCGGGTGCACCTCGACTTCGGCTTCGGTGCGCTGACGACGGGCGCGTGGCTGGAATGGTCGAACACCTATCGCCAGCAGCGCGACGTGAACCTGGTGACCCTGGCAGCGAACTTCATCGAGAAGGCCGTCGTAGATCCGGTTTCCGGCACGGGGACGCCGCAGAACGTCAAGTTCGACCAGAACAGCCACACCAACCATACCGAGGCGTTTGTCGAGCTGGAGCTGCGCCCGCTCCCCGGCCTGTCGATCACGCCCGGATTCAAGCACGTCGACTTCAACCGCCAGATCCGCGCGGCCTACAACCAGACCACGCGCTACGCGCAGAGCAGCAGCGACACCTACACCGCCGACCTGCCGTTCCTGACGGTGAACTATGCGCTCACGGACCGCCTCGCCGCTTATGGTCAATACGCCCGCGGCTTTCTCGCGCCCCCCTTGAGCGTGCTCTACGTCGCCAACCCGCGGCTATCGACCGTGGCGCCGGAACGCTCGACCAACTACCAGGCCGGCGCGGTCTATCACGGCGCGAACCTGTCGCTCGACGCCGACGTGTATCGCATCGACTTCAGCAACAAGTTCTCCTCGTTCACGTCGGCCGTGCCCGGGGAGGGCGTCGTGTTCATCAACCAGGGTGCGGTCCGCTACCGGGGCGTGGAGGCGCAGGCCACGTACGCCTTGCCATTGGGGTTCGCTGTTTTCGCCAACGGCTCGCGCAACGAGGCCAGGACCGACAACCCCGGCGTCATCCGCCAGCAGGTCGCCAAGGCACCCGAATACACCGCCGCCGGCGGCCTGCTCTACAAGCACGGGCCGATCCGCTTCTCGCTCATCGACAAGTGGGTGGGCCGCCAGTTCTTCCTCAACCCGACCGGCTCGACCGCGCCGGGCACTGCCTACGACAGCGACATCTACCAGTCGCGCGGCTACAACGCCGCCATCCTGTCGGCGCGCTACGACGTCGGACCGGTCAGGCTGGGAGTGGAGGTCAACAACATCTTCGACTCGCAGCGCGTCACCAGCATCTCGACCGGCAAGACGGCGCAGTTCGACCAGTATTTCTACCAGGCGCCGCGCGCGGTCACCGGCGACGTGACGGTCTCCTTCTAGAGTCCGTGCCGATCGCGCTCGCACCGTTGCTCGCCGCCAGCGTGGTATCGGCCACGGCCGTGGCCAGGCCGGCCGACCCCGTCCAGGCGGCCTATGTCGTGATGGCGGACCGTGGCGCGGTCGTGCGCGCCGTCACCACCGCGGCCGCATGCCCGGTGCTCAGGCTCGACGGGCGGTCGCGGCGGATGGCCCCGCGCGCCGCGCCCGCGACCCTGCCTGCGCGACCCACCGCTTCGGGTGTCGGCGACAGCAAGCCTTCCGACTTCGCGGTGATGGTCTGCGAGGCGTCGACACCCATCGGTCCTCGCCGCGCCACCGTGGCCGGTCGAACCCTGCTGCTGCCTCGCCACGTCGTCCGCCGCATCGTCGTCATCGGCGACACCGGCTGCCGCCTCAAGGCAAGCACGCTGGCGTACCAGGCCTGCAACGACCCCCAAGCGTATCCGTTCGCAAGGATTGCGGCGCGGGCGGCCGCCTGGAGGCCGGACCTGGTCATCCACGTCGGCGACTACCTCTACCGGGAGAACCCCTGCGCCGCGGGGCATGGGGGCTGCGCCGGCTCGCCCTGGGGGTATGGCTGGGACAGCTGGCGTGCCGACTTCTTCGGGCCCGCGGCGGCGCTGCTCGCGGCAGCGCCCTGGGTCGTGACCCGCGGCAACCACGAGAGCTGCAACCGCGGCGGTCAGGGCTGGTGGCGGCTGCTCGACCCCAGGCCGATCCAGCCGGGCCGCGACTGCATCCAGCCGGCCGACGATGCGACGGGCGACTGGAGCCCGCCCTATGCCGTCCCGCTCGGCGGCGGCGCGCAGGTGGTCGTGATGGACCTTTCGATCGCGGACACGAAGGCCATCCGCCCCGACGATCCGCGCTACGCGCAGCTGGTTGCCACGCACGACTCGCTGGCACGGCTTGCGCGCGGGGCGCGGTTCACCTTCGCGACGGATCACTACCCCATATTGGGCGTCACCATCCCCGACGCGAAGCCGAACGCCGCACTGAGCGCCGGCAACGCGGCCGTGCGCTCCACGTTCGGGGCTGTCGACCCTGCGATCGTGCCCGCCGGCGTCGACGTCCTGCTCGCCGGTCATGTCCACCTGTGGGAGCACGTTGGCTTCGGCGGCACCGCGCCCAGCCAGTTCGTGGTCGGCTTCTCGGGCACCGAGGAGGATGCCGTGCCGCTGCCGTCCTCCCTGCCGCCGGGCACGTCGCCCATCCCTGGCGTGACCGTCCGCGCGTTCGAGGCGTGGACGCGCGGCTTCGGCTTCATGACGTTCGAGAGGACGGGCGCGAGGTCCTGGGCGGCGGCGGTGCGTGCCGCCGATGGCCGCGTGGTGCGCCGCTGCCGCATCGAGGGGCACCGCTCGACCTGCGGACCCGAGGCGGCGTGGGTCCGCGCGCGTCGCGGGCCGCCGCCCAGCCGTTCGGGGCCGCCTTAGCCGGCACGGCCGCGAGCGGAGCAGGCGCGACCAAACCGATGCGGAGCGTCGGTGTCATGCGACGGCTCCGATGTCCGCGGGTTCCGATTCGGGCGGCGCGTTCCGGCGGCCGCCAAGGATCCAGCGGTAGAGGCTGGGCAGCAGAAGCAGGGTGAGCAGGGTGGAGGTGACGATCCCTCCTATGACGACGGTGGCGAGCGGACGCTGCACCTCCGCGCCCGCGCCATGCGCGATCGCCATCGGCACGAACCCGAGCGATGCGACCAGCGCGGTGGAGAGCACCGGCCGCAGCCGGTCGTGCGCGCCCCGACGGACGGCATCCTCCACCGGCATTGCCTCGCCCTCACGTCCGTCTCGCAGCGAGTTGATGTGGTCGACGAGCACGAGCCCGTTCAGCATCGCGATCCCCGAAAGGGCGATGAAGCCGATCGCGGCCGTGATGGAGAATGGCATCCCCCGCAGCCACAGCGCGAGCACGCCTCCCGTGACCGCGAACGGGATGCCGGTGTAGACCATCGCGGCCTCCTTCACGCTGCCCAGCGCAGCGTAGACCAGCGCGAAGATCAGCAGCAATGCCGCCGGAACGACCAGCGACAGGCGCCTGTTGGCGGCCTCCAACTGGTGGAACTGCCCGCCGAACTCGATCCGGTAACCGGGCGGCAGCTTGACCTCTCGGTCGACGTCGGCGCGTGCTTTCGCGACATAGCCCCCGAGATCGCTGGTCGACAGCGATACCATCAGGGCGGCGCGACGCTCGCTCCCGTCGTGCAGGATCGGTTCCACCGCGGGCGCCTCCTTCAGCCGCGCGACGCGGGACAGCGGCACCATGCCATAGTCGCCGACACGCAGCGGCAGCGCGAGGATCGCGGCCGGATCGGCGCGCAGATTCTCCGGCATCCGCACCACGATCGCGTGCCGGGCCTCGCCTTCGGGGATGAACCCGACCTCCGCCCCCGCGACCGCGTCGCTGATCGCCCTGTTCACCTCCTGCGTACCGAGCCCGAGGCGCAGCAGCGCCGCATGGTCCAGTTCCACCACCACGCTCTTGGGCCGGCCCGCGGTCTCGAACTCGACGCTGGCGGTCCCTGGCTGCCTCTCGAGGACCGCCTTGGCCTGCTTCGCCGCGCGCTCGAGAATGTCGTAGTTTTCGCCGAACACCTTCACCGACACGTCCGCCCGGACGCCCGCCAGCATCTCGTTGAACCGCATCTGGATCGGCTGCGCGAATTCGAAGGTCTGCCCGCGGTAGGCGCTGCGGGCAACCCTCTCGATGCCGGCGATCAGCTCCTCCTTGGTCCTGGGTTTGCCGTTGCCTTGCGGCCAGTCCTTTTCCGGCGAGTAGAAGATGTAGAGGTCGTTCTCGTTGGGCGGCATCGGGTCGGTGGCAACCTGGCTGGTGCCGATCCGCGAGAAGGTGTGCGTCACCTGCGGAAACGCGCGGCGGATGTCGCGCTCGGTCCGCTGCTCGATGGCGAGGCTGCTCTCGAGCGACAGGCCGACCGGCTTGTAGACCATGGCGGTGATCGAACCCTCGTCGAGCTGCGGCGTGAACTGCGATCCCAGGGATTTAAAGACGATGAACGCTCCGCCCAGCAACGCGAGCGCGCAGATCGCGAGCAGCAGCGGATGGGCGAGCGCCCGGTCCAGCACGGGCGCGTAGCCGCGCTCCGCAACGCCCATCAGTCCCTTGCGACGGCCGTCGTCCTCGCCGCCCGCCGGCGGACGCAGCAGCCATGCGGACAGCGTCGGCACGATGGTGAACGTCCAGATCAGGCCGGCCAGGATCGCGAGCATCACCGCCTGCGCCATCGGCTGGAACAGCTTGCCCTCGACCCCGCCGAGGCTCAGCACCGGGACGTAGACGAGTGCGATGATGGCGATGCCGAAGATGGTCGGCCGGGCGACCATCCGCGCCGCATGCGCCACCGTCTCCCGGCGTTCCTCCGGGGTCAGATCCTCGCCCTTCTCGCGCCGCCGGTCGGCCAGCAGGCGCAAGCTGTTCTCCACCACCACGATCGCGCCGTCGACGATCAGGCCGAAGTCGAGCGCGCCCAGGCTCATCAGATTGCCGGACACGCCGATCGCGTTCATCCCGCCGACGGTCACCAGAAAGGCCAGCGGGATCACCAGCGCCACGATCAGCGCCGCCCGCCAGTTGCCCATGACGACGAGGAGCACCAGCGCGACCAGCAACGCGCCTTCGCCAAGGTTGCGCTCGACCGTGTGGATGGTCCGGGCGACCAGGTCGGCGCGGCTGTACTGCTCGTGGACGACCATGCCCTTGGGCAAGGCCGACTGGAGGCCGGGCAGCGCCTCGTGCACGCGCAGCGCCACTTCGCGGCTGTTCTGCCCGACCAGCATCATCACCGTTCCGAGGACGGTCTCCTGCCCGTTCTGCGTCGCCGCTCCCTGCCGCGGCGCCGACCCGATCACCACGTTCGCCAGGTCGCGTACCTGAAGGGGGAGCACGCCGGCCGCGAACTTGACGGGGATGGCGCCGATCGCGGCCGCGCTCGTCACGCGGGCGTCGGTCCGCACGGTGAAGCGCTCGGCGCCGCGACTGATGACGCCACCGCCGGCGTTCTCGACGTTCCTGCCCACTGCCTGGGCGAGTTCGGCTGCGGTCACGCCGTGCATGGTCAGGCGCCTCGGGTCGGGCTCGACCACGAACTGCTGTTCGATGCCGCCGTTCGAGTTGACGTCGGCCACCCCGTCCACGGCGCGCAGCATCGGGCGCACGGTGTATTCCTGCGCCTCGTAAAGCTCCATGAGCTGACGCTGCGCGTCCATGCCGGGCGGCGGCCGCCGCCATTCGAGCGTGTAATAGTAGATCTCGCCCAGGCCGGTGGTGATGGGCGCGAGCTGCGGCGAGCTGCCCGCGGGAAGCTGGCCCTGCACCGCGTTCAGCCGCTCGGTGACGAGCTGGCGCGCCTTCAGCTGATCGGTGCCGTCTTTGTAGAGCAGCGTCACCTGGCTCAGACCCGTCTTGGTCAGCGAGCGCGTCTCGTCCAATCCCGGCTGCCCGCCCATCGCGCGCTCGATCGGCAGGGTGACGAGCTTCTCGGTATCCTCGGGCGCGAGCGCCGGGACGGCCGTGTTGATCTGGACCTGCACGCCCGTGATGTCGGGAATGGCATCGATCTTCAGGCTGAGGAACGACCAGAATCCGATCGCGGCGACCAGCGCCGAGACGAGCGCAACCGCGAGCCGGTGCCGCGTCACCAGGTCGAGCAATGCGCCGATCACAAGGCCGGCCTCACCGGGCCAGCGCGCCGCCGCCGTTCAGGGCGCGTAGCTGGAGGAGCGCCTCGAGCGCCTCGCGCCGCGTGTCGAGCACGGCGTTGGTGGCGTCGACGTAGGACTGCTGCATCTGCATGTAGGTGGCGAGCGGAATGGCGCCCAGCCGGTAGTTGCTGTCGGCCTCCTGTGCCGCAGCCGCGAAGCCCTGGGGCGTGCTGCCGCGCCACTGCGCGAGCGCGCGGCGCTTGGCCTCGTATTGCGCGGCCTTGTCGAAGACGTCCCGGGCGATGCGGCGCTCGGCCTCGATCAGGGTGGCGTTGGCCTGCGCCTGGCGACCCGCCTGGACGGCGACCTCGCCCGCCTGCCGGTTCCAGAGCGGGATCGTGGTCGACAGGCGAACCCCGTAGTTGGTCTCGCGCGTGTCGGATCGCGCCCGGTCGTAATAGGGCCCGATGCCGAGGACCGGCAGGCGCGCCTTGCGGGCGAGGTCGACACGCAGGCCCTGCTGCTCGAACTGCGCGCGCAGCGCCTTCAGCTCGAAGTTGTTGGCGCTGGCGGCGGCAGCGAGCGTCGCGCCCGAGGGCAGGTCGGGAAGGCTCGCGTCCGGGCGCACGATGCGGATGCGCGCCGTGTAGGGTGCGGCGCGGAGCTGGTTCAGTTCATAGAGAATGGTGTTCGCCTCGGCGTCCGCGATGGCGGCGACGCGTTCCGCGCCGATCGCGCCGGCCTGCAGCGAGGCCGCCTCCAGCCGCGGGGCGGGGCCCGCCGGATCGCGCGAGACGATCACCCGCGCCAGTGTCCGCATCCGGTTGGCGACGGTCCGGGCGACGGCGGCCTTCTCGTCGGCGGCGAACAGGCCGTAGCCGAGCGCGCGCGCCCGCCCGGCCAGCGTCGCGTCGAACTGCTGCAGCCCGATGCGCGCAAGGTCGATCTGCCGCTCCGCGATCGCGCGGCGGAGCGCGATGCGTCCCCCGAACTCGACCGGCTGCACGATCGAGACGGCGTAGGTCTGGCCATCGCCGAGCGGCGCGCCGGTGCGGGCGTCGTTCTGCCGACGCTCGCCGAACTCGACCACCGCCTCGGGGTCCGCCCAGCGCCCGGCCGCCTGCCGTTCGACCCCCGCCGTCTCGATCTGCCGCTGGTAGAACCGCCGCTCGGGATTGCTGGCGACCACGTCCTGCGCGAGCCGGTCGAGCGAGAGCGCCGCGCCGCCTTCGGACTGCGCGCGAGCCGGCACGCCCGGCGCCAGTGCCATCGGTCCGAGCAGCAAGAGCGCCACCGTGCGCATGTCGGTTCTTCTCCAGCGGTTTGGCGCCCGGCGTTAGCCGCTGCCTTGCCGGAAGGTCGACTAAACACCGGTTCACAGTCTGAAACGCTATTCAGTTGACCTGCGCGCGCCAGCAGGGCGAACTGGCCCGCGTGACCCATATCCTGCTGATCGAGGACGACCCTGGCACCGCCGACGAGATCGCGCTGGAGCTCTCGGCCAGCGGATACCGCGTGACCCGCGGCGCCTCGTTCGAGGAGGGGCTGGAGGTGGCGCGGGAGAGCGCGCCCGACCTCCTGATCGTCGATCGGCAGCTGCCGGACGGCGAGGGGCTGGACCTGATCGCCCAACTGCGCGCCGAGGGGCGGCGCACGCCGGCGCTGGTGCTGAGCGCGCTCGGCAGCCTGGACGACCGCGTCCGCGGCCTGCGCGCGGGCGGCGATGACTACCTGTCCAAGCCGTTCGCGCTCGTCGAGCTCGTCGCCCGCGTCGAGGCGCTGCTCAGACGCCCGAACGAGACGCGCGACACCCGCCTGATCGTCGGCCCGCTCGATCTCGACCTGTTCGACGTCACCGCGACGCGGGCTGGCCGTCCTCTCGAGCTGCTGCCGCGCGAGCTGAAGCTGCTGGAATACCTGGTCCGGCGACCCGGCCGCGTGGTGACGCGGTCGATGCTCCTGCAGGACGTCTGGGGCTACACATTCGAGCCGAACAGCAACGTCGTCGACGTTCACATGGGTCGCCTGCGCCGCAAGGTGGACGCGGAAGGGGAGCCGCAGCTGATCCGGAACGTGCGCGGGCAAGGCTACCTCTTCGATGTCGCGAACTGACCCGCGGACACGCGCGACGTGGCGCTGGGGCGGCGCGATCGCGGCGCTGCTGGTGCTCCAGTCGCTGGTGCTGGCGGCGCTCTTCTGGCTGCTCGCCAGCAGCAGCCACCAGCGCTCCGCCGAGCGCGGCTTCGCCGCGGACTGCCGGACCCTGGCGGGCCTGCCGCGCGACCAGCGCGCCGGTGCGCTTCGCGCCATGCTCGACCGCGACATCCACCGCGACCGCTTCCTCGCGCTCTTCGACCGAGGCGGCGCGCTGATCGAAGGCAATGTGGCGCGTCCGCCCGCGCAGGCCACGACCGGGTCCTTCATCGCCGAGGTCCGGCCCACCGAGCTGCCCGGCAAGCAGCGAGACGTGGCGCGGCTGGCGCTCTGCGCCATGCCCGACGGCACGCGACTGCTCACCGGCGTCGACCTCGACGACGCCGAGGAGGCGCTCCGTGTCGTCGAGCGGTCGCTCCTGATCGGGCTCGCGCCCGGGCTCCTGATCGCGCTCGCCTTCGGGCTCGTCGCCGGGCGCCGGGCGGCGAGGCAGGTGGACACGATGCGCCGGCTGGCGGAGAGTATCGTGGCGGGCGAGCTCGATCGACGCCTGCCGGTCGGCACCCGTCCCGACAGCTTCGGCCTGCTGTGCGCGCACATCAACACCATGCTGGATCGACTGCAATTGCTCGTCGCCGAGGTTCGCGGAATCGGCGACGACATCGCGCACCAGCTGCGCACGCCGCTTACGCGCCTGCGCGCCCGGATCGAACGCGGTTTGCGCCAGGCCGATGATCGGAGCGGCTTCGAAGCGGTCGCGACCTCCGCGCTGACGGAAATCGACAAGCTGCTCGGCATAGTCGCTGCCCTGCTCCGCATACGGGAGCTGGAGGACCATGCACGGCGCAGCCGCTTCGGCCCGGTGGACCTCGCCAGGCTGGTGGACGATGCGTGCGAACTCCACCGGCCTAGCGCCGAGGACCGGGGTATCATGCTCCACTGTCGCATCGACGCCGTGCCGCAGGTCGAGGGAGACGCCAGCCTGCTGATCGAAGCGGTGTCGAACCTGGTCGACAACGCCATGAAGTTCGGGCCTCCGGGCGGCGAGGTGACCTTGTCCCTCCGCGTGGAGGGACGGGAAGCCGTCGTCACCGTCGCCGACCAGGGCGGCGGCGTGCCGGCGGCGGAACGACCGCTCGTAACGCAGCGCTTCTACCGCGGGCGCCACGACTGCGGCGGGGCCGGGCTCGGCCTCAGCCTGGTCAAGGCCATCGCCGACCTGCACGGCTTCATGCTGCGCTTTGCCGACCGGGGCAGCGCCGTCGCGCTGGTGTGCCCGATCAAGCAGCTCGGCCGTTCCTGAAATCGATTTTAGACAACCTACCGCGGTCACGCTCGTTTGACCGACATTGATTGGCACACCCGCCGCGCCGTGCGCGTGCGGCGGCCACGCCCGTGTTTCCGCAACCCTGAAAGGATCTTCATGCGCCTTACCCTCCTCGCCTCCGCAGCCCTGCTGGCCGCGTCGCCCGGGCTCGCCCAGACGCAGCCCCAGACGGGACCCTTCCCGCTGAACAGCGTGACCGACCGCGAGCACTCGGGGCCGCAGGCCGGCGCGCTCCGACCTTCCATCCGGGCGCTGCAGCAGACGCTGACCGAACTCCAGCAGCTCCAGCTCCAGACCAAGCAGGCGCACTGGAACGTCTCGGGCACGCTGTTCTACCCCCTGCACGAGCTGCTGCAGGAGCATTACGAGGGCGTCGCCAAGTATGCGGACGAGGTGGCGGAGCGGCTTCAGGCGATCGGCGTCTCCTCCGACGGCCGGGCCAACACCATCATCCGCAACAGCCGCATCCCCGAATACCAGGGCGGGTTCACGGACGACGCCCAGGTCATCCAATGGTTCGCCCACTACTACAAGGTGACCAGCGACGAGATCGGCGAGGGGATCAAGGCTACCAACGACAGCGATCCTACGACCTCCAACCTCCTGCAGGAGGTCCAGCACGCGATTGACAAATACCAGTGGCAGATGCGCGCGCACTTCCAGGCAACGCCGACCGACCCCAACACCAACGCCGACCTGAACAACGGCAAGCCAGTCGTCGCGGCGAACAAGCCGTCGCCGCCAATCCAGCAGTGACCTGCGCCAGTCTTCGTGCGACCACCTGCGCGCTGCCCCCGGCTTCACGAACCTCCCGAGCGAGCATCCGACATGGCCGACACCGATCCGATCCTCTCCACCCGTGGCAAGGGCGGCCAGACGAACCAATGCGCGACGCGCCACCGCTGGCCGCTGAACGGAAGGCGAAGCCTGATATCCGCATCGTCGACCCGGCCGGGCCCGTCGCGGCCGCGCGGACGAGATGTCGGACGCGCGAGGCCAAAGTGAGGACGCTCGCATGAGACGAGCCGCTACCGCACTCGCGACAATGCTCACCTGCGCCGGGTGCGTTTCGGGCGGGCATCCCGATCGCGAGCTGGCCGCCGGATCCGCGTTCGACCCCACCGCCTTTTTCGCGGGGCGGACGCAGGGAACGGGCGTGCTCAAGGTCGCCTTCCGCGGGCCCGAACTCACGCTCGTGGAAGGTCACGGCCGCGTCGCGGCGGACGGAACGGTGATCCTCGACCAGGAGGTCCGTCGCGGCGCCAGGCCGGCGACGCGACGGACCTGGCACCTGCACCTCGATGGCGCGGGTCGCTATTCCGGCACCCTGACCGACGCCACGGGACCCGTGACGGGGCAAGTGGAAGGCAACAGGCTCCACTTGTCATTTGCCATGAAGGGCGGTCTCCACGCGCAGCAGTGGCTCGATCTGCAGCCGGGCGGAACGGTAGCGCGGAATGTCATGGTGGTCTCCAAATTCGGGATGCCGCTCGCACGACTCGATGAGACCATCACCCGCAAGTAGGGCTGAGCTCGTCGGCTCGCGGCGGGCACGGGAAAAACTCGCCGTCGGAGCTGGCGTGCTGGCCAGCATGGGGCGGAACCCTCGTCGGGGTCCAAAAGGCGATGGAAACGCCACCAGCTATGGTGGACCAGGCGCCTTTACGCCCAGAGTTCCATTGCCGCTAGCCGAAGGTCGCCCCGAAGGTCCGACCGACGGCGAAGGTGACCGCCATCGCGAGCGCTCCCCACATGACTACCCGGACCGCGGCCCGCGCCGGTGGGGCGCCGCCCGCCCGCGCGCCTACGGCGCCGAGGGCTGCCAGGACGAGCAGCGCCACAAGCGCCACTGCGGGCACCATGGACGCCACCGGAGCGAGCGTTGCAGTGGCGACGGGCCAGACACCGCCCGCGGCGAACGATGTCGCCGACGCGAGCGCGGCCTGCACCGGGCGGGCCGAGGACACGTCGGTGATGCCCAGCTCATCCCGCGCATGGGCACCGAGCGCGTCCGTCGCCATCAACTGATCCGCTACGGTCGCTGCGAGATCGGGCGCGAGACCCCGTCGGACGTAGATCGCGGCCAGCTCGCGGTGCTCTGCCTCGGGGTAGGCCAGCAGCTCCTGGCGCTCCCGGTCCAGATCCGCCGCTTCCGTGTCGGACTGGGAGCTCACCGAGACATATTCGCCGGCGGCCATGGACATCGCGCCCGCGACCAGGGCGGCGACGCCGACCATGAGGATCTGACGAACGCCCGGCGCCGTCGCCGCCACCCCGACCATGACGCTGGACGTCGAGAGCAGGCCGTCGTTCGCACCGAGAACGGCGGCGCGGAGCCAGCCAATGCGAGTCATGTAGTGTGCCTCGGCAGGTTGATGCGGCATGGTCCGCAATCGCGTCTCCACCATCTTCGCCTCCGACTGTCCGAACGCGGGTTCCATCAACGATGCCGAGGCCGGGCGGCGGCGCGGGGCAGCATCCGGCGGACCACGCCGTCCCGCAGGACCAACGCGTGATACGCCGCACCAGAAGCGTGGAGCCCGACCAAGACCAAGAGCGCCGTGGCGAGCGCCTTGTGGACGTCGCCGGCCGCATGACCAAAGCTCGAGGCGACCGCCACCAGCGAAGGCAGCGGCACCACGCCGAACAGGCTGACCGGCCACCCCCGCGCGGAGGCGTTGGCCCAGCCCAGGAAGGGCAGCGCGAGAAGCAACGCATACAAGCCGTAATGGGTAAGCCTGGATAGCAGTCGGAGGGGGGCGGAGAGATCGCGCGGCGGCGACGGCGGGCGGTGCGTCAGGCGCCATGCCAGTCGGGCCAGCATGACCGCAAGGATGAGGGCGCCGACGGATAGGTGCCAACCGACAAGACCGTCCGGCCTCACACCGCGATGGATCTCGGGCATCGTCCAGGCGATCGCGAACTGCACCGCAACCAGGACGACGATCAGCCAATGGAAGCCACGCGCCACACCATCGTAGCCACCCGCATCCGCTGCCACAGATCGATTCAAAGCAACCTCCCGTCATCCAGCTCGCAAGCAGGCTGGCCCGCGATTACGATATCTATCGGCCACGAGCGACCCTTCGTGGGCGCGGATTGTCGCCAGACGAACCCACGTCCCACTTCCGCTAGCGACCGGGCTGGCCTTTGCGCCGCGCCTGCGCGGGACCCACTTCGTCGGCCCCGCCCGGCCTTCCACAGAGTATCCCGGAGGTCGGGCGGGGAAGCGGGCCGGTTCCGAGAAACGCGCCTCGGCGCGTTTCGAACAGACTCTCAACTCGACTTTCCGCATTTCAGGCGGCGTAGCATGCGAGTTTGATCAGGCGATCAAGTGTGCCGTTGGTTGATTTCCGCGGCTGCCGGTCCTGTTGGGACATGGCAAAAGTCTGGTCAGTCCATAATTGTCGCCGGACCGCGGCGAGTGCATCGCTGAAGGTGAC